>NZ_JAFUSK010000004.1 GCF_017471675.1 Pseudobutyrivibrio sp. | reverse complement strand
TTTGAAGCACTTTGTTACCGTAAAACTACCGTATTATTTACAGGAGAGAATGTTTTGGAAGATTCAATTTATGGTAATCATAGGGACGCTATGATTGATGTTATGAATATTATAATGGGCTCTGTGGACGAGCTTAGGGCTAACATGACCGAGGAGTATGGCAGTGACCCGGTGGAGCATTGCTTAGCCAGAATTAAGTCAGAGGAAAGCATGCGTGAAAAATGTAGACGTCAGTGCATTCCGGAGACTACCCAGTCAGCACTGGAGGTAATCCATGATGCAATCGGAATCAGGGTTGTGTGCGCATTTATCAGTGATGTTTATAGGGTGCGTGACCATCTAAAGGCAATGGATAAGGTGGAAGTAGTTGAGGAAAAGGACTACATAAAGCATGCTAAGCCAAATGGTTATCGTAGCCTTCATCTGATTTTGAAATATGATAATAAGTATTATGTGGAGATTCAGCTTCGTACCATTTCCATGGATACATGGGCTGCTCTTGAGCATCATATTCATTATAAGAAAGAGGCTAGCGAGCAGGATAAGCTGATAATTGCAGAGCTAAAAAGATGCGCCGATGAACTTGCATCTACAGACATGTCTATGCAAACAATCAGGGACATGATTAGAAATGATTTATAAGAGGTTTATATGAAAATATTACTTGCAGAAGATACTAAAGATTTAAATAAGGTTGTGACACAAATGCTAGAAATGCAAGGCTTTGATGTGGATAGTGCATTTGATGGTGAAGAGGCGCTTAAGCTTGCATTAAGTAATGGCTATGATGGAATTGTTTTAGATATAATGATGCCAAAGATGTCAGGACTGGATGTTTTAAAGGAGATAAGAAGCAGAAATATAGTAACACCAGTGCTTATGCTTACCGCAAAAGCAGAGGTGGATGATAGAGTAGAGGGCTTAGATGCAGGCGCAGATGATTATCTGACTAAGCCATTTGCTATGAAGGAATTGATGGCGAGGGTAAAGGCTCTTACCAGAAGAGGAAGTCAGTATGCAGCCAAGGAATTATCCTTTGGAGATTTGACTCTTAAATCAGAAAGCTTGGAGCTGATTGCATCTAATACAGTTCGACTTTCAATTAAGGAGTTTTCTTTGATGCAGGCACTTCTTTTGAATCAGGAGCATGAGGTGGATAATAATTATCTTATCGAGCATGTGTGGAACGATGAAAACGATGTTTCGGAGGAGACTGTTTGGCTTTATGTGAATTTCTTACAGGGCAAGCTTTCTTATGTGGATTCAAATGTTGAGATAAAGGGCGACAAGGGTGGTCCTTTTAAGGTGGTTGTCAATGAGTGAAAAAGCGATTCAGAGATTAAAAAATAAATTCATAATGACAGCAATGCTTTCATTCTTTGTTGTCATGACTTTTATTGCAGGATGTATCTATGTTTTCAACGCTCTTATGACTAGAAGTCAAATCAAGGATAACATTAGGTACATCGTGGAAAATGATGGTGTGCTTCCGATGCAGTATGATAGTGACAGCATTGATTCTGAAGAAATGCATGATGCAGGCCAGACCATTGCTAGCAAAAATGAATTTATAATACAGCTTGAGAAGCTGTTTGGAGTTGAAAGTGGATATATTTCTGATGAATTCTATTATTCCACAAGATATTTTGCTGTAACCTTTACCAGTGATGATGAGGTTGAACGTGTAATCACATCCCATACTGCAGCAGTAGAACCAACTCAGGCAGTTACCTACGCAAATACGGTAATGAAGCGCTGGTTCAAATTTGGCAGTTATGACGACTATTACTACATGGTTGCTGATAGAGAACAGGGTGGTAAGATTGTTGTTGTACTTGATTGCAGTACACAGGTTTCTATCAACAGAAGATTAGTGCTTTTGGCATGCATCCTGATAGGCCTTGGCATGGTGATATCTACATCTGTAATCAGGGTATGGGCTGAAAGAATTATTCAGCCTGAAATAAAAAATGCGGAGCTACAGAAATCATTTATTACCAATGCCAGCCACGAACTGAAAACACCACTTGCTGTAATTAAGGCAAACACAGAAATGCTGGAAATGATGGGCACAGAAAACGAATGGACCCAGTCTACAATGCGTCAGGTTGACCGTCTTACAGGTCTTATCCAAAATCTGGTACTGGTAACCCGTGCCAGCGAAAAGGACAGCAAGGAAGACAGGGTAGAGATTGACTTCACTGCAATCGTAAAGGATACTGCAAAGACTTTTGAGCCAGTTGCATTATCAGATGGCAAAACTATAGAATACTCAATTGCAGAGGGAGTAGGAATGCTTGCTCACGAAGGAGATATCAGGCAGATATCCACACTGCTTATTGATAACGCAATCAAATACTGCGATGATGGTGGAAAAGTCACTATCGGACTTGGAACTGACAAGAAGAAAAAGAACATCTACCTTCGTGTATCTAACAGCTACGCTACTGGCGAGGGCAAAGACTATCACCGTTTCTTTGACCGTTTCTACCGTGGGGATGAAGCCCACAACATCGACAAGGAAGGCTACGGTGTAGGCCTTTCCATAGCCCAAGGCTTGATGGAACGCTATCACGGAGACATCAAAGTCAACTGGCGAGATGGAATCATAACCTTCACTTGCAAGTTCTAAGGAGCGTTACGTAGATGCCTAGGTAACTAGTTTCCCGCCACTAGGCTTTGAGGTTGCGGTGCCAGCGGATTAGGGCTATGCCGATGATTATCGTATATCCGATAATGCTTTGGGCTACTGGAACCTCGCCAAGGAATAATATACCAAGAAGAGCGGCAAAGATTACCTGGGTGTAATCAAAGACGGAGATTTCCTTGGCAGGGGCGTATTTGTAGGCAGTGGTGATTGCAAACTGTCCAAGGGAAGCTGATACGCCAGCTAAGATTAGGTATAGCCACTGAAGTGGAGTCATAGGTACATAGCCTGCAATCAAAAATGGTAATGTTACAATGCAGGAAAAGAAGGAAAACGCAAATACGATAACAGGAGTTTGAACCCCCTTGTTAGATACTTTTCTTACGAATACATATGCGGTGCCTGCACCAAAGCCTCCAAATAATCCGACAAGTGCAGGGAAGACTGCAGTGAATGTACCGGTAGGTCTGATGATAAACAGTGCGCCAATAAAGGCTATTATAGTTGTTAAAATGTCGAATCGGCTAGGTATTTCCTTTAGGATAAAAATAGATAGTATAATAGCAAAAAATGGTGATAGCTTGTTAAGCATATTTGCATCTGCAATTCCCAGTCTATCAACTGCGTAGAAGTTAGCAATGAGTCCGGCTGTTCCAAAGGCTGAGCGAAGGAACACATCTAATCTATTTCCTTTTCCTATGTGAAAGCCCTTGCCGCTTTTGATGATGGCAGAGCTTGCAACTATAAGTGCAACAAAGTTTCTAAAAAATGCCTTTTGCATGGTAGGTAAATCTCCTGAAATTCTAACGAAGAAAGTCATAAGAGAGAAGCCAAAGGCTGCTAAAAGGATAAAGGTTATGCCTTTGATTTTGTCGTTTTTACTCATGAAATATTATCCTTTCTAATTTCAAATTTATCTTAATTTAATTCCTTAATTATTATGTATATCTTAAGTAAAATGTCAATATTATAGTAGATTTAAGATGGCGGTTTTATTACAATTAGTTCATTAGGAGGATATGTAATGAGACCAATACTTAAGAACAAATTGTATCTGTATCTAACAGAGTTTTTTGCGGGGATGTCAGTGATGGCAGTGGAGCTTGGGGCAAGCAGATTGTTAGCTCCATATTTCAGTTCATCACAGATTGTATGGACCATAATTATCGGGACTATTATGATAGCTATGGCATTAGGAAATCTATATGGAGGAAGAGCTGCGGATAAGGATCCTAATCCGGATAAGCTTTATGGAAGAATCATCATTGCAGCTATTTGGATTGCAGCAATTCCTGTGGTTGGAAAATATATTATTATGGGAATATCTGCGCTGCTGATTTTTACGGTAAGCAGCAATTTTCTTGTTATCGCAGGCTTTGTGGCTTGCATGGTAATATTCGTATTTCCGTTATTTTTGCTTGGCACAGTTACACCTTCACTTGTTAAGTTTTCTGTGGACAGCTTAGATGATAGTGGAAGTGTAGTTGGTAAGCTTAATGCCAGCAATACGATAGGAAGTATTATAGGTACATTTGTGCCTACATTCATCAGTATTCCAGCGGTTGGAACAGCTATTACATTTTTGATTTTTGCAGGCATTTTGTTAGTGCTTTGCATCATTTATTTTGTAAGCTCTGGGATAAATTTTTCAAAGGCCAAGAAGGTACCTGTTAGTATTATTCTTTTTTTAGTCTGCTGTCTTCTTGGCCATAACAATAGCTTTGCTTTTTGGCAGACTGGCCTTACCTATGAAGGTGAATCTATCTATAACTATCTACAGGTGTATGAGGACGATAGACAGGTGGTCCTTTCCACTAATGTGTTGTTTGGAACTCAATCCGTATATACGAAGGAAAAAGGACCAACAGGATACTATTATGACCATGCTATGGCAGCAGTGTATATGGGGGAAGATGAGGATAAAGCTACACCTACCAAAATCCTTGTGCTAGGCAATGGCTCTGGCACCTATGCCACCCAGTGTGAAAGGTACTTTGATAATGTGGAGGTTACCGGAGTAGAGATAGATGAGAAAATCACATCTCTTGCCCATGATTACTTTGAACTGCCTGAGGATGTGCCTGTAGTTACATACGATGGAAGGGCGTATCTAAATGTGGCAAAGGAAAAATATGATGTGATTATGGTTGATGCCTACCAGGATATAACCATTCCATTTCAAATGTCCAGTGTAGAATTTTTCACATTAGTCCGTGACCATCTTACAGATAATGGTGTGATGGTGGTAAATCTTAATATGCGAAGTGATTCTGCTGATAACATTAATTATTATCTGGCTGACACCATCGGCCATGTTTTTAAATCTGTTATGACAGCCAATGTACAGGGGAATACTAATAGGATTCTGTATGCAAGTATGAATGATAATATGGCTGAAAAGCTTGCAGCAGGGATTGCCAGTGAATCAGATGAAGATCTGCTTTATATGATGGGTAAGGTACAGGAAAATCTTGTTAGCTATGAACCGGGAAATCTGATTCTTACTGACGATAAGGCACCTGTGGAATTGCTTGGAATGGAAATCATAGATGAGCTTATTTCAGAAGAGGTTTCATACTACAAGGATATTTATAAAGAACAGGGAATAGAGGGGCTGCTAAATCAGCTTTAACTTACTGAAAATTTTTGACTTGAAGAAGGGACATAATATTATGAAAATAACTAATCCAGTATTAAAAATGGATATGCCAGATATAGATATCATTAAGGACGGGGACAATTTTTACATGGTAAGTACCACCATGTTTTTCATGCCAGGCGGACCAGTTTTACGTTCTAAGGATTTAAAGAACTGGGAGATTGTTTCCTACATCTTTGATAAGATTGCTGATAATGATATATATCAACTTAAAAATGAAAAAAATGCATACGGCTCAGGTCAGTGGGCTACATCTTTAGTTAAGCACAATGATATGTTTTATGCTGCTTTTGCAAGTAACGATATGAAAAAGACATACATCTATTTCACAGATGATATAGAAAAATCATTTTGGGATAGGGTTGAATTAGATGGTGTGTATCATGATATGAGCTTCCTGTTTTGGGAAGGACATTCATACCTGGTATACGGCAATGGTGATATTCATATCATTGAGCTTGAAGATGATTTAAAATCAATAAAAGCTGGCGGGGTGAATAGGCTGCTTTTATCTACACCAAAGGATGGAATCATGCTTAGATGTGAAGGCTGCAGAGCTTACGTTAAGGATGGTTTTATCTATCTTTGCTTTATTGAATGGCCTAAGGAAGGTGTAGAAAATGGCAGAAGAAGAGAGGTTAGCTATCGCAGTACATCCTTAGATGGTCCATTTGAGCGTAAAGTGATTTTTGATGATGATATGAATTATCGTAATTGCGGTATAGCCCAAGGAGTGCTAATAGATGCTGGCGATAAGTGGCTAAGTATGCTGTTTCAAGATCATGGGGCAGTTGGAAGAATTCCATATCTTCTTCCAATGAGCTGGCAGGATAATTGGCCAGTGATTGGTGTAGATGGCAAGGCGCCAGTAGAGTTTGAGATAGATATGGCTGAGGTAAAGACGGCACCTCTTGTTATCAGCGAAAGCTTTAATCATAAGGAAAATAAGCTGCCACTTCAGTTTCAGTGGAATCATAATCCTATAGATGCTGCATGGACATTTACTGAGAGGCCAGGATATTTGCGTCTTAAGAATAAGCAGGTATGTGATGGACTCCTTACAGCAAGAAATACTCTTACAGAAAGAACAGTTACACCTAAATCCGTATATACGATAGAAGGGGATTTCTCTCAGTTGAAGGAGGGGGATTATGCCGGACTAGCTGCCTTTATGGGGGAGTACGGTCAGATAGGAGTAACCAAGGAAAAGGGAGAGTTTTTCATAGCCCAAACATTTAAGGATGGAATCAAAGAGCGTCTTGCAGTTTCAGCAATCCCAGGCTTTGATGAAAGCCATTTATTCTTTAGGATTGTATTTGATTTTGAAAATGATGATAAGGCATATTTTTATTATTCGGTGGATGGCAAAAACTTCCTATCAGTTGGTGAAGCACTGCAAATGCAATATACCTTGGATTTATTTGTAGGCTATCGAATCGGTATCTTTTCTTATGCCACTAAGGAACTTGATGGAATGGTGGATTTTAGGAATCTGGTGGCTATGTAAAAGGATTAAAAATGGTAACAAAGGTTTTGGGGATTGCCATTTATGGGGCTGATGTGTATTCTATTAATAAAGGAAATAGAAGCTAAAATGAGTTTTTAGAACAAGATAACAGGAGGAGTTTTTATGAATTACGAAATTAAAGGTGAGAGCTTGCCAGTACTTAAGTGTCAGCTTAATCAGGGAGAAGCAATCCAATGTGAAGCTGGTGCTATGTCATGGATGGATGAGGGCATAGAGATGCAGACACAAGCCGGAGGCTTAGGCAAGATGTTTGGCAGATTAGTGACTGGTGAAAGTATGTTTTTAAATACTTACGTTGCTAATCGTGCAGGCGAGGTTGCATTTGCATCTAAGTTCCCAGGTTCAATTAGAGCTATCGAAATTACACCTGGTAATGGACTTATAGTTCAAAAGGGCTCTTATCTTGCAACTATGGGAGATGTTAAGTCTGAAGTATTTATTCAAAAGAGGATTAGCGGAGGCTTATTCGGTGGGGAAGGTTTCCTTATGAGAAAATTCACTGGAACTGGTATAGTTTTCCTTGAGATTGATGGTTCAGCACATGATTATGAACTTGCAGCAGGTCAGGTAAAGATTGTTGATTCTGGTAATCTTGCTGCCATGTCAGAAAACTGCAATATGGAGATTCGCACTATCAAGGGTGTAAAGAATGTACTCTTCGGTGGTGAGGGATTATTCAACACAGTTGTAACAGGTCCTGGTAAGGTGGTATTACAGAGTATGCCTATTTCATCAACAGCACTTAAGCTGTATGATTATATGCCACATCCTTCTTCATCAAACTAGAATTTACAAATTGAATGATGATAAACCTCGGTAATCGTTGTATAATTACCGAGGTTTTATTTTTTTAGAAAAATTATTTAAGTTAGGAATTGTAGAAAATGGAGCATTTTAATACACCGGAAGAAGCACTAAAGAAGCTGTTTGGTTATGAATCCTTTAGGGAGGGGCAAAAATCTATAATAGATGCAATCTTAGAGGGCAAGGATGTTTTTGCTGTAATGCCAACTGGGGCAGGAAAATCTATCTGTTATCAGATACCAGCAGTGGTACTTCCTGGAATTACACTTGTTATATCACCTTTGATTTCATTAATGCAGGATCAGGTGAAATCCTTAAATGAGGCAGGAATCGAGGCTGCATTTATCAATAGTGCCCTTTCAGAAATGGAATTTGCAAATACTGTTGAAGCGGCAAGGGCAGGAGCTTTTAAGATATTATATGTTGCGCCGGAAAGACTAATGACAGAGGATTTCATTGAGCTTGCCAAGTCCATATCAATTTCAATGGTGACAGTGGATGAGGCACATTGTATCTCTCAGTGGGGACAGGATTTCCGCCCTAGCTACACAAGGATTGTTGATTTTGTAAAGGAGCTTGATAAACGACCAATAATCAGTGCCTTTACAGCTACAGCAACAGAAAATGTAAGAGAAGATATTGTATGCACTCTAGGGCTTATCAATCCATTTACATTAGTGCTAGGCTTTGATAGAGAAAATCTTTTCTTCCAGGTGGAGCGTCCAAAGAATAAAGAGCAGTTTGTTGTTGATTATATTATGAAGCATCCAGATGAAAGTGGAATAATCTATTGTTCTACCAGAAAGAATGTGGATAAAATATACGATTTGCTACTGGCTAAGGGTGTTTCCGTTGCCAAATATCATGCAGGCATGAGTGCTGAGGATAGAAAGCAGATGCAGGATGATTTTGTATTTGATTATAAGAGTATTGTAGTGGCAACAAATGCTTTTGGAATGGGAATTGATAAATCAAATGTTAGATTTGTAATTCATTTTAATATGCCACAGAGTATGGAAAACTACTATCAGGAAGCTGGTAGAGCTGGGCGAGATGGGCTGGATTCAAAATGCATTCTTCTGTTTTCTCCACAGGATGTAATCATTAACAAATATCTGTTAGAACACAAAGAGGACCTTGATATCGACCCGGAAGATTTAGAGATTATCAAGGAACGGGACAACAGCAGATTACAGGCAATGGAAAAGTACTGCTATACCACAGAATGTCTCAGAAATTATATACTTAGATATTTTGGCGAGAACAGGAATGAGCCATGTGAAGACTGCGGCAATTGCCTTAGAGAATTTGAAACCATAGATATGACTGATGCAGCCAAGAAAATCATTAACTGCGTATACGAGGCCAGGGGACGTTATGGCAGAGGCATTATTGTTGATACAGTACTTGGAGCAAAGACAGCAAGGCTAAAAGAGATTGGTGCTATGGATTACAAGTCTTATGGTGTGCTTAATTCCAGCACCAAAAACATGCTGATGAGATTAATCGAGCAGCTTATTTTTGAAAAATATCTTGTTGTTGGGGATTATCATGTCATTAGACTAGGTGATATCAGCAGGCTAAAAGATTCTAATACTACTGTGATGGTAAAAATCACCGATGAAGATAAGAAGCCTGCCAAGGCTAAGAAGGAAAGCAAAAAGTCAGCCTCTATGAGTGCACTTACTTCAAATGGATTCAAGCTATTTGATAAGCTGCGTGAGCTAAGACTTGAAATAGCCAGAGCTGAAAACATGCCTCCATACATAGTATTTAATGACAAGACTTTGATTGAAATGGCAGCAAAAGTACCACTTACTGATGCTGAAATGCTTACAGTATCAGGTGTGGGAGATAGCAAGCTGAAAAAATATGGTAATCAGTTCTTGAAAGCTATTGAAGAGGCTGTAAAGGAATATCCAGAGCTTTTAAAAGATAAAGAAAATCAGCGAAAAGGGCAAGAATAAATTCTACGGCGTTACACATCTGCTTGAGGAGGGGTAGCCACACCTAGGCTTTTTACATAGGACAGTTATTTCGAAAGAGATAGCTGTCCTTTTTTTTATTAGTTATTAGCACTTTTGAAATTGTGTATTCCTTACTGGATGAGGATTCTGTATAATTGAAGACAGTGAAATCGACAAATCTGAATTTGCTTTTTTTATGTTTGTTGCAGCCAGATAATTATGATTTAAAGGTATAGAATAATTATGAGTCTAAACAAAAAAGTAATTACACTTGAAAATGCCTCAAAGGTATATGATGGTAAGTATGTGATAAATAATATTTCACATGAATTTGCCGAAGGAGAATCCATAGCATTATGTGGACATAATGGATGTGGCAAAAGTACAATGCTTAAGCTATTAGCTAGCATTGTTTCGTTAAGCTCTGGGAAAATAGTGTATCAAAAGAAACTTAAATTCGCTTATGTACCTGAAAAGTTTCCAGGTATGGAAATATCGATGATTGATTATCTTCAAGGCATTGCCAGGATAGAAAGAGTGGATTTTTCGCTAGTGAATGAACTGATCAGTGAATTCTACTTGGAATCCATGATCAAAACAAGATTAAACAAACTATCGAAGGGAAGCCTTCAAAAAGTGGGAGTTATTCAGGCTATTCTTGCACCGCGGGATGTGATTTTTCTTGATGAACCTCTTTCAGGTCAGGATGCAGACTCTCAGAAACTGTTCATAACAAAAATGAATGAATTGAGGAACAAGGGAGTTACGATCTTCATGGCTTGTCATGAGAAGATGCTGATAAATGAGTTGTCTGACAAGGTCTATACGATAGATAAAGGAAAACTCATGGAAGTAAAGAACCCAGGAGAGTTACAATATTGGGTCTATGTTAGAAAATGCCCCAAGCTACAAGCTTGGCTTGGTATGAAAAGTAATGGTGATAGGTATGAAATTACGGTAAAGGAAGCAGTGTTAAAGGAAACTGTGCTAAAACTATACGATGAGGGGTGGGAAATTGTTGGGATTGAGAAACTTGATTGAAATATATAGATTAAGGTTAAAAATGCTGAAGAAAAGCTCTACATTAACGATTCCTACAGTTGTCACTCTGATTTTTCTCGGAGTAATGTATTCTGTAGTACCGCATGATATATGTGGTAGTTTTTTACTGTCTGCGCTTTTCATATACTTTATATGTCTGTTTCTGTCTATATACTTGAATGGTGGAGAGAATGATATATATGAAGAAACGCTATTCCTGCATTGTTTGGACATTCATAGCTATTACTTTTCGCGCGAACTGTTATTAATTACATTGGATTTATGCTATACACTTGTGCTGACATTAGTGCCTACGATACTGTTTTTGATGGATAATGGCAGATTTACCAGGCAGATGGAACTTGCAGATATTGCATGTGGAGGGGTACATATTTTCATGTGTGGACTCGGGGGTATGATGACAGGAGATTTTTTTCACCCAAGAATTTTTAGAAAGAGAAGGGATGCGATAATAGGAGCAATAGCGATTTCCATGCTTGCAGTCTCTAAGGAGGGACTGATTGATTGTTCATCAGCATTTAGTATTTTGAACTTTATACTCCCGCCTATCACTGATGGACTAAAATCTTTGGGAAGCAATAGTTATTTTGAACCAAGAGAGATGATGCTGATATGTATGCACTTGGCGGTTTATTGTGTACTGATTATGATAGTAAAAATAAAAATGTTAGAAAAGAAAAAGTTCAGATATTAGTATGTAGATTGCTTTAACACAATTGATGATAAGTTGATATTTGATAAGATATAGACCAGTACCCTGAGGTTGATATGTACTGGCCTTTTATTATGCAGGGTAGAGAAATAAATAGAAATGTGGTAATATACAGAAGGCTATGACCAAAAGTGTTATAAATATTGAAAACATAGTAAATCATTACTTTTAGAAGGAGATAAATTACCATGAAATTGGGCATTGTCGGACTTCCAAACGTTGGAAAGTCAACACTTTTTAATTCACTTACAAAGGCAGGAGCACTTGCAGCAAACTATCCATTTGCTACAATCGATCCAAACGTAGGCGTTGTATCAGTACCTGATAAGCGTCTTGATGCACTTACAAAAATGTACAACTCTAAGAAGACAGTACCAGCTACAATCGAATTCGTAGATATCGCTGGTCTTGTAAAGGGTGCTTCAAAGGGTGAAGGACTTGGAAACCAGTTCCTTGCAAACATCCGTGAGGTAGATGCAATCGTTCACGTGGTACGTTGCTTCGAGGATGCTAATGTAGTTCACGTTGATGGCAGCATCGATTCACTCCGTGATATTGAGACAATCAACCTTGAGCTTCTTTTCTCAGATATGGAAGTTATGGAGCGTCGTTACTCTAAGACAGAGCGTAGTGCTCGTATGGATAAGACTCTTCAGAAGGAAGCTGCTATGCAAAAGAGACTTCTTGAGCACATGGAAGCTGGTAACATGGCTAAGACTTTTGAGCTTAACGATGAGGATGAAGAAAGCTATTTCAAGGAGTACAATCTTCTTACAGCAAAACCTGTTATCTATGCGGCTAATGTAGAGGATGAGGACCTTGCAGATGATGGCGCTAACAACAAGAATGTTCAGGCTGTTAGAGAGTACGCTGCAAAGGGAGGCTCAGAGGTATTCGTTATCTCAGCACAGATTGAGCAGGAGATTTCAGAGCTTGAGTCAGAGGAAGAGAAGCAGGAGTTCTTAGAGGCAATGGGTCTTGAAGAGTCAGGTCTTGATAAACTTATCACTGCTTCATATAGATTGCTTGGTCTTATTTCTTACCTTACATCTGGTGAGGACGAGACACGTGCCTGGACAATCAAGAAGGGCACAAAGGCTCCACAGGCCGCTGGTAAGATTCATACAGATTTTGAGCGTGGATTCATCAAGGCTGAGGTTGTTAGCTATGATGACCTTATGGCAAATGGCTCTATGACAGCAGCAAAGGAAAAAGGCCTTGTTCGTATGGAAGGCAAGGAATACGTTGTTGCTGATGGAGATGTAATTACATTCAGATTTAATGTTTAATCTGCTACAGATTGTATAACGCCTAAAATTTTGCTATTATATATTTAATGAAGGTTAATTGTTTGTTTTACCTATAAGGAGGTATTTATGAAGATTACTAACATTAAAGACACAGAAGCATTTTTTAAGGTTATTGATAGCTGCCAGGGCAGAGTTGAGCTTGTAACAGGTGAGGGTGATAGACTTAATCTTAAGTCAAAGCTTTCTCAGTTTGTTTCACTTGCTAACATCTTCCAGGCAGACGAGAGTATTCCTGAGCTTGAGCTTATTGCTTATGAGCCAGATGATGCGAAAAGACTTTTGGAGTTTATGATTTCACAATAATTCAAAACGATTATAAAGGGGTCTGGTTTTTATACTGGACCCCTTATTTATGGCTGTTTGAGAGTAGATAAAGAGGTTAGTGATGCTTGCGAATTTGTTATTTTGTCTTAATGCTACAGTACCTATATTTCTATTAATGGTTCTAGGTTATGTTTTCAAAAAGATTAATATATTCAATGAGGGACTTACTAAGGGATTGAATAGATTTGTATTCAAGGTAGCGCTTCCACTACTGGTTTATAAAGAGCTAGCATCTTCTGATGTAGAGGAATTGTGGGATACCAGATTCGTACTTTTTTGCTTTTTAGCAACGGTTCTTTCAATCGTTATTGCATATATCTTTTCTTTTCTTTTCAAAGCAAAAGAAATAAGGCCAGAATTTATTCAGGGCACCTATAGAAGTAGCGCGGCACTTTTAGGAGTGGGCATTGCCACTAATCTTTACGGTAATGCAGGTATGACTCCACTTATGATTATTGGCGCAGTACCTCTTTACAATGTATTTGCCGTGATTGTTCTTACTCTTGGACAAGGCGAGGGCAAAATAACTGGAGCATTAATGCGAAAGACTCTGTGGGGTGTTATTACAAACCCTATTATCATTGGTGTAATGCTTGGTATTGTTAGAGCATTTATTCCAGTTCCAATACTTTTACCAAAGACCCTTGATTATGTTAGCAATCTGGCAACGCCATTGGGACTTATGGCGCTAGGTGCCAGCTTTCAGTTTAAAGAAGCAATCACTAAGATTTGGCCTACAGGACTTGCTACCTTTTTAAAACTCATTGGCCTTGGAATGATAATAATACCTATTGCTGTTTCAATGGGATACACACATGATAAGCTGGTTGCAGTGCTTATAATGACCAGTTCTCCAACCACAGTTTCCACATTTGTCATGGCAAAATCTATGGGTTATAATGGAACCGTTTCAGCAGGAATAGTTATGCTGACTACTATACTATCAGCTTTTACACTTACTGTATGGTTATACATACTTAGAACATACGGACTAATATAAAAGAAATGGAGATTACTATGAGAGCTTACGAGAGATTATTAAATTACGTTAAGGTATATACTACAAGTGATGAAGATAGCACTACAGTACCTTCAACAGCCAGACAGTTTGATTTGGCAAAGATGCTTGTTGAGGAGCTTCACGCAATCGGTGTTACTAATGCCGAGGTTGATGATAAGTGCTACATCTATGCATCAATCCCAGCCACAGCCGGATACGAGGATAAAAAGGCTGTAGGATTTATTGCCCACATGGATACAGCACCAGATTTTTGCGGTGAAAACGTTAATCCGGTAGTTGTTGAAAATTATGATGGAGAAGATGTTGTACTTGGAACTAGCGGACGTACTATCAAGGTATCTGATTTTCCACATCTTAAGACATTAAAGGGACGCACACTTATCCACACAGATGGTACTACACTTCTTGGTGCTGATGATAAGTCAGGTATTGCCGAGATTATGACATTTGCTGAGGAACTTATTAATAGCGATATGCCACACGGCAAGATTTGCATTGGATTTACACCAGATGAAGAGATTGGTGCTGGTGCAGACCATTTTGATGTTGAGCGTTTTGGTGCTGACTTCGCATATACGGTAGATGGTGGCGAGGAAAACGCTGTAGAATATGAGAACTTTAATGCAGCAGCAGCTTCAGTTAAGTTCAATGGTGTTAATATTCACCCAGGCGATGCAAAGGATATTATGGTAAATGCAGCACTTGTTGCAATGGAATTTAATAGCATGCTTCCACCAACACAGACACCTAGCCAGACAGAGGGCTACGAAGGATTTTTCCATCTTACAGATATGAAGGGCGACGTTGCATCAGCAGAACTTTCTTACATCATTCGTGACCATGATGCTGATAAGTTCGCTGAGAAGAAAAAGGTTATGGAGCATGCAGCCAATATCATTAATCAGAAGTATGGCGATGGTACTTGTCTGCTTACTATCAAGGATCAGTATCAGAACATGCTTGAGATGATTAAGCCACACATGTTCCTTATAGATTACGCTTTTGAAGCATTAAAGGATGCAGGCGAGAATCCTAAGGCTGTTGCAATCCGTGGTGGCACAGACGGAGCGCGTCTTTCATTTATGGGATTGCCATGTCCAAACCTTGGAACAGGCGGATACAACTTCCACGGCCCAATGGAGCACATCACAGCCGAAGGCATGGACACCGTAGTTAAGGTACTTCACGGTATAGCGAAGCGCTTCGCTAATTCGTAACAAGTGACTGTTTATTACTAGATGAGCCGGTAGACAGCAAATCTACATTGTTGTTGGCAAGCGCGAGCAGGGGTGCTAAAGGTCCTGTGGACCTTTGTTAAGCACCGACCGTAGTGAAACG
>NZ_JAFUSK010000030.1 GCF_017471675.1 Pseudobutyrivibrio sp. | reverse complement strand
TGGCTTTGCTTAGTGACTCTATTTTTTATAATTATAGGGGCAAAAGAAAATCCAAAAACAAAATAAAAGAGGATTCAGGGGCTATCCGAGGATAGTCACTGAATCCAGTCCTTTTTTAGGGGAGTTTTTTAACAGCCCCTTCGCAAATTGTTTACTATTCATATCTCAGAGCATCAATTGGGTTCATATTGGCCGCGTGCTTGGCTGGGGAGTAACCAAAGAACACGCCAATAGCCATTGAGAATCCTACGGATAAATAGATACTTGCAATTGAAATATGTGGTGTATAGCCCATAAAATAGACTGCCACATTTCCCAGGATTAGTCCCAGGACAATACCTATGATGCCTCCAATCAGACAGATGATAATTGCCTCGCTGATAAACTGCAGCATAATCATGCCATCAGGTGCACCAAGGGCTTTTCTGGTACCGATTTCTCTGGTACGCTCTGTGATGGATACAGTCATAATGTTCATTACTCCGATTCCACCTACGATTAATGCGATTGCGGCAATCATTGAAATTGCCATAGTCATCTGATTCATGGTTTTTGTGTTTTCTTCAATCATAGATTGATTGCTATATGCACCAACCATAAATTTATCGCCAAGGTTATTTGCCATGGCTTCTGTAAGATAATCTTTTATCTGATCCGATAATTCTGCCGCATTTACGCCTTCTGCTGCAACCACAGTACACTCAAAAAACTCTTCCATGTGAGTAAAATTCCATGCAGTCTTAAGAGGAATATAGACATTAGTGGTGATATTTTTGTTACCGCCTCTGACACTACCTTCCTGCTCATAATGATAGATTCCTACAACTGTCACATTTAGATATTGTTCACCTACATTTATTTCAATTTCTTTTCCAAGAAGATTCTCAGGCTTAAACTCCTTGCCATATAACTGCTCTATAAATTTGTCAGCTATAATAGCGGTATTTTTACCCATAGAATAATCAAATTCATTAAAGCTGTTTCCGTTAATAAGCTTTACTTTGTTGGCTTTATAGTATCCTGCGCTTGTACCAGTCACATTAACGTTTACAGTCTTGCCTTCCTTTACAACGGTACCTGTTTCCATCTGCGACTCTACTGATATTCCACTAATTTTTTTGCCAAATTTTTCAGAAAGCTTATGAAGTATCTCAGGGCGAAGCCTCATATTCTGATAGTCTGCTTCCGTAATATCCGCTTCCCAATCAATTGGATTTACATATACTGTGATGTTTTGCACACCGTAACCTTCTAACTGCTTTTTAACATCAGCAGTCATGGAATTACCAACAGTCATAATGGCAATAACAGCGCAAACACCGATGATAATACCAAGCATTGTAAGAAAGGAACGCATCTTGTTAGCTTTAATGCTTATGATAGCAAGCTTACAATTTTCTTTAATCATTTATGCAACACCTTCCTTGTCGTTTATTTTTTCAGCGATAATGTTTCCATCGCTAATAGTTATGATTCTTGGAGTCTCTGCTGCAAGCTCGTTTGAATGAGTGATAAGCACAATAGTCTTACCCTGCTTTTCGTGAAGCTCGTGGAAAATATCCATTACAAGACGTCCTGTTTTAGAATCAAGAGCACCTGTAGGCTCATCCGCAAGAATGATATCTGGGTCATTTGCCATAGCACGAGCAATGGCTACACGCTGCTTTTGTCCACCTGAAAGCTCATCAGGTGTGTGATGCATTCTCTCTCCCATTCCTACCATTTCAAGAAGCTCTATTGCTCTGGCTCTTCTCTTCTTTTCAGAAATACCTGCATATAACATAGGCATTTCTACATTTGCAATAGCATCTGTTCTTGCTATCAGATTATAGGTCTGAAATACAAACCCGATATGTTTATTACGTAAAGACGATAACGCTTTGTTAGGAGCCTTTGATATATCCACTCCATCAAGTATGTATTTTCCAGATGTTTGTCTATCCAGGATGCCTAAAATATTCATAAGCGTACTTTTGCCAGAGCCTGACTGACCTACTATAGAAACAAACTCACCACGTTTTATATCAAGGTCTATTCCATGAAGAATCTCCAGTTCATTAGGAGTACCTACATAGTAGCTTTTCTTAATGTCTCTGGCCTGTAACAAAATATCATTACTCAAAATAGATACCTCCATCTGCTCCCATGTCATCAAGTACTGCATCAGCGCTGCCATCTAATCCTGCTTCGATAATTACATCACCTTCCTTAAGCTTGCTATCCTTAATCTCGGTGTAGAAATCATCAGATATACCTGGTGTTACTGTCACATTTTTGGTAGAGCCATTTGCATTTTGAACAACTACATATTTGTTGCCATCTGCATCTGTTTGCAAATCAGTTGTAGGAACTACTAATGCATTCTTGGCATTTGCTGTAATAAATGTCATCTTAGCTGTCATGCCAAGTCTTAAGTTCTCATGAGTGTTATCCAGGGTCACATCTACTCTATATGTAGCACGGCTTTTAGAAACTGATGCTGTAGATGATTCTCCTTCTGTTGTCTTAGTACTGTTCTTTGTCGCTGTGGGTGATACGAAGGATACTGTTCCCTCTAGGATTTCATCTCCTGTGGCATCTGTCTTTATCTGCACCTTTTGTCCCATGGCAATCTGCGGAATCTGGGCTTCGTCTATATCTGCTGTGGCCTTAAGGCTTGTTACATTATCTATTACCACGGCATCTGTTCCAGAATATGTCTGTCCCTTTACAATATTTACATTAGTAACTGTTCCATCCTGGCTGGCGCGCACTACTGCCTTTGAAAGCTCTTCCTTTGATTTTGCTATCTCCTGTTGGCTGGATAATGTGTTAGCCTTAGAGGAAAGCTCATTGGATTTTGCTGTCTGATACTGATTGATAATATTGTTATTAGCAGTGTTTTGTGTATTAGCAGCTGATGCTGATGCAGAATCTAATGAGCGTGCTGCAGTTGCTGCGCTATCCTTAGCAGATTGAAGTGTCTGCTCTGCTGACTGTCTGTTGCTTACAGCAGAATCATAAGCTGATTTCTTACCATCTCTATCTGACATAGCACTATTTAAATCAGCCTTTGCAGCATCTAAGCTTTTCTTTAGCTCATCTACATTAGTGTTTTCATCTGCTGAATCTATTTGCTTTTGAATATCATTAACCTTCTTTTGTATAGAAGATACATTAGAATTAGCGTTATCATAAGCTCGCTTTGCATCACTTTCTGCGTTTCTTGCACTATCAAGCTGTGAGTTGCTGTTTGATTGCTGTCTATCTGCTGCTGCCTTATCCTGCTTTGCCTGTGCTAAGCTTCTGTTGGCATCATTAACCTGAACTGCTCCTGCATCCTTAGCATCCTGCAAGGCCTTATCAGCATTTTGCTGAGAGATGGCATTCTGCTGGTTTTGTAAATCAAGTGCCTGCTGCTGGAAGCTAAGTGTTTCTTCCATAGTAGACATATCTAGTTTATAAAGAGGGTCACCTTTCTTTACCACGTCTCCAACCTTTACATACACCTCTTCAACAGGATAACTGCCTGTAACTGTTGCAAACTGTCCGCTTTCTTCTGCAGAGATTATAGTGCCTGTTGCAGATAATGTCTTTTGTACATCCTGCTTTACTACTGAAACTGTAGCAATGTTATTTGCCTCCTCATCGCTTTTAGCCATTACATTTTTCACACCTGTCACTCCTACAATGGCACTTATGATTAAGGCTGCTGCAACCATAGCTGCAATAATCTTTTTATTAAGCTTCTTAAAGAATCTCTTATCAGCATCAGATGTCTCTTCCTCTAAGCTTTCATCTATTTCATCATCTAAGTATTCTTCTTCCTTATTCCAAAACTTAATCTTTTCAAGTACGTTTTTTAACTTCATTAATATTTTCCTCCATAGGTTTTGTTTTCAACCACAGTAGAAAGTATGAAGGAAAACTCTTAAGAAATACCTAAAGTAAATCTAAAGAAACCTAAAGAAACAGGATTTTCATATTTCTTTGCAGATTTTGTGATACTATACAATCAGAACAATAAACTAAACTAATCATTTAAGAGGATTTTATGGGAAATCAAAAGATATTAGTTGTAGATGACAATGAAGAAATCAGAAATATACTTCATATATTATTAGAAAGCGAAGGCTACATTATAATAGAAGCTCCAGATGGTGAAACGGCACTTACACTTGTAGACGATACCATTGATTTAATCATACTTGATATTATGATGCCAGGCATATCTGGTCTTGATGTATGTAAGAAGATTCGAGAAACTTATCAAATGCCAATCCTGTTTCTTACAGCAAAGGGCACAGATTCAGATAAATCACTTGGTCTTCTAATAGGTGCTGATGATTATCTATCTAAGCCTTTTTCTCACAGCGAGCTTACAGCCAGGGTTAAATCCATGCTTCGCCGCTACTATGTATATAAGGGAAAGGAAGCTACCACAAATAACAACTATTTTACCTATGATATATTTAAATTGGCCAAGGACAGAAACGAAGTATTTATCACATCATCTACCGGTGAACAAACTGAAATCGATTTATCCGAATTAGAATACCAAATATTGCGCCTTCTTATAGAAAGCCCTGGCAGAGTATTTCCTGCACAGCTTATATATGAAAGCATTTGGAACGAACCATATTTCTATAGCTCCAATGCAACTATTATGGTTCATATTAGAAACCTACGCACTAAAATTGAGGATGATCCATCCAAGCCTACACATCTGCTTACTGTATGGGGAAAGGGATATAAATTACAATGAGAAAGATAAAGAAGTTTTTTTCGAAGTCACTATACTTGGAGCTTTGGGCAAGTATATTAGCAGCTCTTATAATAGGGGTAGTTTCATATACTCTACTTGAAAAATTAAATTACAAAATCATCGATTCCAAATGGGTAAAAACAAATTATGTTCCTGCCAAAACAGAAGAAGCTATTACAGACCTACAGAACTATATTGACGAAAATAATCTTTCATCTGATGATGCTCTAGAAATCTACTATTGGTGTAAAAGACATCCACTATTCTATTTCTATATGCAAAAGGATGGAAAAATCGTATACAACTACTATGCTGATTACACCTCTGATGATGAAACAACTATTGCAGAATATGATAGAGAGCTTCTTGAAAACTCCAACCTGAATTACCTTTACACTTTTAAATACACAATTCATCTTTCTGATGGAGATTGTACATTAAGAGGCTTTGAAGATTTTCAGTTTGCTTTAATGAGCATAATTCAAAATATTAATTTTATCTTATGTGCTTCAATGGTAATCATTATAATCACTATTCTTGTAAGAAAAAAGATTCACTACATCAAAGAGGTTACCTCTGGTATCAACATTCTTGAGGGTGGCGATTTGAACTACAACATTCCTGTTAAGGGCTATGACGAAATTGCAAATGTGGCAACCAGTCTTAACTCCATGCGTGTTGCTGTTATTCAGCAGATGGAAAATGAAAAGAAAGCGCTGCAGGCCAATAACAGCCTTGTCACTGCATTGTCCCACGACCTTCGTACTCCTCTTACAACACAGATGGGATATCTTGAAATCCTAAAGGAGCATCACTACAATTCACAGGAAGAATTAGATAAGTATTTAAACACTGCACTTACTACCTGCCATCAGATAAAGGAAATGTCTGATAGATTATTTGAATACTTCTTAGCCTTTGAGCCTAATCCAAAAAGAGCTGATGATGCTCTTGAGGAATATGATGGAATGGAATTTTTCATGCAGATTATTTCTGAGCTCACCCCTCCTCTTATGGAGCAGGGCTTTAGATTTGATGTTAAAGAGCCATCTGAAAGCTTCACTATCAAAGTAAATGCAGATGACATTTTAAGAATCTTTAATAACGTATTTACGAATATAGATAAATATGCTGATGAGTCCTCTCCAGTTGAAATCAGCTTTGTAAAGGATGAAACAAGAGCCATTGTTACTTTTACAAATACCATTAGAAATGAACCAAGAAAAAATGAAAGCGCCAAAATCGGCCTGATTAGTATTTCAAGTCTTATGAAAAGACAAGGAGGTTCCAGCTTAACCAGAACCTCCAATAATAAGTTTACTTTAGAGCTTAAGTTTCCTGTTATATCTTAGCTAAACCATCCAAAGAATTTTTTAACTTTGATAGAAACAGGAGCTGACTCCTCAGAGTATACTCTTGTCTTTCCACTACCCTGGTAAGAAACTACCTTGTAGTAATATGTCTTGTTGTTTGCTACTGTAAAATCCCAGAAGCCGTTTAAGCCGCTTACTGTAGCAATCTTTGAATATTTACCATCCTTAGATGTACTTCTGTAAACAACATAACCATCTGCGTTAGCATCCTTAGACCACTTTACATATACACCAAGGATTGTCTGGCTAATACCGTTAATCTTCGGTGTGCTAAGTATTGGTCTACCAACTGATACAGCATCTTCCATATCAGTAGCAGCTACCACATCTGTAGCCTCGTTGTTAAGACCAAGAATCTTAGTCTTAATTGTAGTATCCTGTGCCTTAAGGCCAGCCTTAACTGTAAACTGAACAGTCATAAGTGTACCAGCAGCTGTCTTTGGAGCATCATTTACGAATGCGTAAGCAATACCCTTTGCCTCTTCATTTACATAATTCTTATTTACATCAACATCACTAAATTTAATTCCCTCAGAATCTGATTTAAGAACTAAAACATTTGGGTCATATTCAACAGCTACTCTACCATCTGTCACAGTTGTCTTATCAAGTGTAAGCTTGTATGTAATCTTCTGACTATCTGCCTTGCCAGTAGATTTAACTGTTGTATGTACTGGTGCTACATTTGCAGCCTTAGCTACATTTGTGTAAGGAGTAGATGTAAATACTGTAAGGGCTGTCAATGTAAGAACAACCGCTCTTTTGATTGATTTATTCATCACTTTCTTCTCCTTCTTGTATTTCTTCTTCAGAAGCAACATCACCCTCTGTTGATGTCTCATTGGAAACCTTTTCCTCTTTAACTTCTTCAGTAACCTCTTCAGTAGTATCTTCAACTACCTCTTCTGCTTCTTCCTTATCCTGGTCATCAGTTGTCTCAGTCTTTTCATCATCCTTCTTCTCATCAGACTTATCTTTATCCTTCTTAACAACCGTAACCTTGACTTCAGCTGTAAGGTGCTTACCCTTCTTATCAGTTGCAAGTGTTGTTGCCTTTACTACTGTCTCGCCTTCTGCAACTGCTGTGATAACACCGTTTGCTGAAACCTTAGCAATGCTTTCATCATCGCTTGACCATTCAACAAGATTGTAGTTTTCTGCAAGCCACTTAGGACCAACTGTTGCCTTAACCTGTGCCTGCTCTCCAACCTTAAGCTCAACATCATCCTTATCAACTGTGATATCTGATACAAACTTTGTATCAGCATGTCCTGTATTGTTGAATCTGTAAACTGTTCCGTTAAGAGCGTAATCATATACCTCTACGTAGAATACATCATCTGGAGCATCGATAAGGATTTCCATATCTTTATCTGCTTCTTCCTGATTTACAGCGTACTTGCCAATTACAGTCTTCTTATCGCTAGCGATTACAAGAACTGATGCTGTGTAGCGGTTATCGTAAGCTGTGATAGAGTACTTACCATCCTCAGTCTTAACAGCGTCTGTTACTACTGGTGCTGTGTTATCAATTGCCATTGGTGTCTTGATAAACATACCAGGAGCATTAAGTGTAGAAACATCTTCTACATCATTGTAGTAGCTTGGAATTGCCTGAAGTGAAATCTCAACCTCTGTACCATCTGCAAGTGGGTTACCATTAGCATCTGTACCAGCCCAGTTAAGATCCTGTGCTGCAATGTTCTCAAGCCATCTTCCCTTGCTTGCGCTATAGAACTCAGCGTACTGGTCTTTTTCGATATGCTCGAAATACTTCTCTCCGGTATTCTTATCAGTAATTGTAAGAATCAATCTACCAGCATTTCGCATTAATGAGTAATACTGTGCACCAAGCTTTGTTCCATTTTCAGAGCTGATTGCATTTCTATCTGCAATATACTTAGCATCATCTGCAAAGTAATTTGGAATGTAATACTTCTCGTTATCTATTCCAAGTGGATAGATTGAAAGGAAGTTTGTTTTTGAAATACCTGAATATGTCATAGCATTTGCAGCATAGTCAGCATTGTGTACATACTCCTCAAAATCAAAGTCCTCAAACATTGGAGAATCCATCCAGCTTCCATAGAATGCAAGGAATGGAACTGACATGTCAACGCCACCCTTTACATAGATGAAACCATCTACATACATACCATTTTCGAAGCCAGCTAAATATTCTCTATCGCTGTCTGAAAGGTTGATTGCTACATTAACCTTTGTGCTATCCTTTACCTCCACTACTTCAAGTGCAAGATCAGCTACTGCCTCACCGCCCTTAAGCTGCTTAGATAAAGCGTAAACATCCTTTGTATCTACAAGTCCGTCATTGTTGAAATCATAGTATTCCTGATTCTGTTCAACGATAGCAACGTCACGTGAACCGTTAACAACCTGAAGAAGAATCTTTCTATCCTTGTTGTTTACCTTGCCATCATCGTTAAGATCGTAAACAAGCTTTGTATCATCAGCTGTAAGAGTTACTTCTGGGTTAAGCTTGTGTGAGCTTCCTGAAATGTAAGTTGTACCGTTTCTGTCATAAAGCTCTTCTGTAAGTACTGTTGAATCAAGTACATAATACTGTGCATCCTCGTCCATGTTATAAACATCGAATGAGAATGAGTAGTTACCTGACTTTGTTGGGTCATCACCAAGAACTGCCTTAACCTTACCGTCATTGCCTTCCTTGTCGCCTACTAAGATGTAAGCTGGTGATGAAATAGCGTCCTGAACATTTGCAAGACCAGCACCCTGGGAACGAGGAGAATACTCAAGACCTGTCTTATCGTTATCCTCATAAAGTGGTGTTGCAGTACTCATAATAAGTGACTGTGCAAGTGTTCTAATTGAAATGTCGTTCTTTGCAGCAAGGTCATTTTCCTTGATGTACTGCTGTACAAGAGCACTCTGACCTGCAAGTGATGGAGCTGACATTGATGTACCAGACATCTGTCCGTATGTTCCATTGTCTCTTGTTGAGTAGATGTTTCCACCTGGGCCTGTGATTTCTGGCTTAAGATCAAGTGAACCTGGAACACCGTAAGATGAGAAGTCACTCATTGTATATCCGCCATCAGCGTCTCTGTCTGTTGCAACAGCTGTGTTGACTGTAATTGTACCTTCATATACACCTTCGGCAACCTTAGTTGCAGTAGCCTTAACTGCGTCACCTTCTGTCTGCTTAATAGAAACCGCTGGAATAACAGCTTTGCTTCCCTGCATTGTCATGCTAATTGAGCCTGGCTGGTTGTTAACAATTACAACAGCCTTTGCACCAGCTGCTTCAGCATTCATCTGCTTTTCACCAAATGTGATTGCACCTCTGTATACAAATACAATCTTGTCCTTTACATCTACACCTTCGTAATCAGCTGCCTCACCCTTTGTGTCAAGGTAAACAAATGGATATTCTGTTCCACTCTTGTCAGCTGATGTGTCAAGTGTTAAGAACTTAGGAGCAAGTGTATCATTTGCATCTGTATAGAAAATGTTCTTTCCATCAGCAAGTGTAAAGTTGTTAGCTGTCATACCGCTATTTACTGCAGAAGCTACCGTAAATGCGTTAGTGTATGAACCAGGAGAACCTACAGTATCCTGATTAACATCCTTTGAAAGGTTTACTCCGTATACTGAATCATCTGCCCAGCGTCCAGAGTTACCTGCTGAGATTGATACTACTGTGCTTGTTCCCTCAAGCTTTTTGAAAATTTCATTTACATACTCTTCTTCATCAGATGAGTTACCAGCTGCTGATGAGCCAAGGCTTAAGTTGATTGCGTCTGCCTTAAGAAGAAGTGCATCTTCTATAGCTGCCATGTAATCATCTGTGTATGCACCACCATTTGTACCAAATACCTTCATTGAGATAAGCTGTGCATCTGGTGCGATACCTACAACCCCTGCTGCTTCTCTTGCATAACCTGTTTCAGAAGCTGCGTTCTTAACATAGTAGTTTGCTGTAGCAATACCAGATACGTGTGTACCATGATCCCCTTCGTCATCATTATCATGAGTGATATCAAGGTTCTTATCTACATAGTTAAATGCAAATGGAACTTTATCATTATTGAAAAGTTCTGAAGCTGTAAGACCTTCATACTTCTTTGCTGCATTAAGATTTGGAAGAACATTTTCAATCTCCTCTGCATTAAGAAGATTATAATCAGAAACACTCTTACTTGCTGCCTCTGCTGTCTCCTCTAAATGAGCGTCAAATGCATCTGCATCAAATGATGGATGGTCGATATCGATACCTGTATCAATAACTGCGATACGTGTACCTGCACCTGTATAGCCTGTAGCCCATGTAGTGTAAGAGCCTACCATATCACCAGATGTAATAGTGTTTGGCTCAGCCTCTACGCAAGGCTCATACTGAGTTGCAACATATACAGCTTCAACTCCATCAACCTTTTCAATAGCTTCGATGTCCTTAAATGCAACATCTGCTGAAATGGCATTTGCAAGAATTGAGAAATTGAAATTTACATTCAAATCTTCCCCATCTAATGCCTCATTAGAAATCTTTGTGATTTCCTTTTCCTGAGCTGCTTCAATCTTGTCAGCAGCCTTCATAGCAGATTTATTATCTGCTAAATCCTCAGTGTCGTAACCCTTGTCAAGGACACTATCGCCCTCCATAACAATGATTACACGAGTCTGCTCGTTTGGATCCACCTCTTTGGCTTGTACATCAACCTCTTCACCAGCTAAAGCTTCTGTTGGATCTTCTAACCCTTCTTCCTTAGGGTCTACTTCCTCGAAGACTGGTAAATCTTCTGTAGCTTCTGTCGCTTCTGAATCTGCTTTTTCTTCTGAGTCATCAGCTTTTTCTTCTGATGTTTCATCTGTAGCTTCTTCAGTTGTTTCATCCACAACTTTTTCATCTACCTGTTCTTCTACTGGACTAGCTACTGCAGTAACTGTAGGTGCCATCGCAAGTGATGCCGCCATAATTACTGACAATACCTTTTTTGGTATCCAGCTTCTTCTCATGTCATTACCTCCCTTTAATGTATTTATAAAAACTACCTAGATGAGAAACCAGATAGTTTTTCTCAGAAATTAAAACGGGACTTATTCCCAGGAATTAGTTAAAGCGCATTTTAATATATTGGTTTAAAGTATTAACGCTTTGCACTGTTAAAGTACTCTAGTCAAAAAAATGTAAATGCGGCTATGCACATTCACTTTTCTTCCGTAAAAGTATATGTTTAGCCGCATATAAAGTCAAGATATAATTATTATTTATATCGCATTATTAATAATATTTATTGACTTAAATTATTTAACTGAATATAAAATCTCACCGTATGTAGGATAAGGCCAGATATCACTAGGTACAACTGTCTCTAATTCATCTACAACCTCTCTAAGCTCATTCATATCTGCAAAAATTACGTCATGATGGAACTTAGCAAGCTCATAAGAGCCTTCTAGTTCCTTAGCCTTTTCAATATCTGCCTCAAGCTTCTCTAATCTCTCATCCATTGTAAATGTAAGCTTAGCTGCCTGCTCCAGTCTCTTCTTTTCTACAGATGAATCTACAGCCAGGCCTGTTGCTGCCTTTGCATTAAGAGTCTCGGCAAGTGAATACTGATAATCATTTGCTGCTGCCATAATATTTTTCTTAACCATGGCATCCATTGTAAGAGCCTCAATATCGATTACCTTATAATAGTTCTCCAGCTGGATATCATAACGGCTGTAAAGCTCCTGCTCCGTAAATACGTTATGCTTTGTAAATACATCAATAGCCTTCTTATCAATGAAAGCAGGAAGAGCATCTACTGTAGATTTAAGGTTCTTAAGTCCTCTTCTTTCAGCCTCCTTAACCCATTCCTCTGCATAGCCATTTCCGTTAAATATAATGCGCTTGTGGGCTGTAAGCTCTCTCTTTAATAAAGTATCTAATGCCTTTTCAAAATCAGCTGCCTTTTCAAGCTCTTCTGAGAATTTATCAAGCTCCTCTGCTACAATTGTGTTTAAGATTACATTAGGACCAGAAATAGATGCTGATGAACCAAGTGATCTAAACTCAAACTTGTTGCCAGTAAATGCAAATGGTGATGTTCTGTTTCTATCTGTAGTATCCTGTGAAATGCTTGGGATTACAGCAGCACCTACAGACATCTTCTTCTTTTTGATATCCTCGTAGTCTGTTCCATCAATGATAGATTCTACAATTGCTTCTAGCTCATCTCCAAGGAACATAGAAATGATTGCTGGTGGTGCCTCGTTAGCGCCAAGTCTATGATCATTTCCAGCAGAAGCAACCGATACTCGGAGTAACTCCTGGTATTCGTCAACTGCCTTAATTACAGCTGTAAGGAATAGTAAGAACTGTGCATTATGGGAAGGAGTAGCACCTGGTTCTAACAGGTTTACTCCGGTATCAGTCGAAATCGACCAGTTATTGTGCTTACCGGAACCATTAACACCTGCAAATGGCTTTTCATGAAGAAGGCAGGTCATGCCATGACGCTTTGCCACTACCTTCATCATTTCCATTGTAAGCTGGTTGTGGTCTGTAGCAATATTTGTTGTTGAATATACTGGTGCAAGCTCATGCTGAGCTGGAGCAACCTCGTTGTGCTTGGTCTTTGCAAGAACTCCAAGCTTCCAAAGCTCTTCGTCAAGCTCCTTCATAAAAGCAGATACACGAGGCTTGATTGTACCAAAATAATGGTCGTCTAATTCCTGACCCTTAGGTGGCTTTGCACCAAATAAGGTTCTACCTGTATAGATTAAATCAGGGCGCTTGTTATACATCTCCTCATCAATAAGGAAGTACTCCTGCTCTGGACCCACTGTTGTAATAACTCTCTTTACATCATCATGACCAAAAAGCTTAAGGACTCTTACTGCTGATTTATCAAGTGCTTCCATAGAACGAAGAAGTGGAGTCTTTTTATCAAGTGCCTCACCTGAATATGAACAAAATGCTGTTGGGATACAAAGTGTATCATCCTTTATAAACACATAGCTTGTTGGATCCCAGGCTGTATAGCCTCTGGCCTCAAATGTGGCACGTAGTCCACCTGATGGAAAAGATGATGCATCAGGCTCACCCTTAATAAGCTCCTTTCCTGAGAAGGTCATAATCACTCTTCCGCCTTCCTCTGGCTGGATAAATGAATCGTGCTTTTCTGCTGTTACACCTGTCATTGGCTGGAACCAATGGGTAAAATGTGTTGCACCAAGCTCTATAGCCCATTCCTTCATGGCATGTGCTATTACGTTGGCTAGCTCTCTATCTAGAGGACGGCCTTCCTCTACTGTCTTTTTAAGGGCTTTGTAGGCATCCTTAGGAAGACGCTCCTTCATAGTTTCATCGTTGAATACTTTGCTTCCGAAAATTTCTGTTACTTTACTCATCTTTATCCTCCTTTTCTTACACCTCATCCACCACTTCGTGGTCCCCCTTCCCCTCAAGGGGAAGGCTTAAAGGCTTCCCCTTTGGGGGTGCTAGGCTCCGGTGGAGCCTGTTTAGCACCGACCGAGCCGGAAGGCGAGACAAGCTGTCAGCGCAGCTGACTGATGAGGGTCTTACTTCCTATACGCCACTATCTCCATAATTTGCTAACACTCTCGCTGACGGGTCATCCACATTACAGCCTTCCCAAGCTTTATTAGGCATCCAAAAGTCCACTACCATGTGAGCTTGCCCTGGATAATATTTTTCAAACAAATCTCTATAGAGAAGTGATTCCTTTGTAAATGGTGTAGCGAATTCGTATTTACGATATGCATTTTTTACATCCTCATCTGTGTAGAGGCTGTTTGCATATTCCTTTAGATAATCCACCATGGAATGTCCTACCGCATCTGAGAATGCTGCTTTCTCCCTAAACAGTATCTCATGTGGCAGGTAGTCACCTTCTTCAAATGCGTGCCTAAGCAAATACTTTCCCTTGTTATAAGTATTCATCTTAAGCTTTGGATTAATGCTCATTACATATTCAACAAAATCCAAATCTCCGAAAGGAACTCTTGCTTCCATGGAGTGTACTGAGATGCATCTGTCTGCTCTAAGTACATCGTACATGTAAAGCTCTCTAAGTCTCTTTTCTGCTTCCCTTTGAAACTCCTCTTCGTTTGGAGCAAAATCTGTATATTTATATCCGAAAATCTCATCTGAAATCTCACCAGTAAGTAGAACCCTTATTTCAGGAAACTGCTTCTTGATTCCTTTGCAGATAAGGTACATTCCCATGGATGCTCTGATTGTTGTTATATCATAGGTTCCAAGGGATGCTATTACCTCTTCTAAGCTTTCTAGTACTATGTCCTTATTGATGATGATTTCGTGATGCTCTGAGCCTATGTAATCTGCAACCTCTTTGGCATATTTAAGATCAATTGCATCCTCATTCATTCCTATTGCAAAGGTCTTAATAGGCTTATTCATAAGCTTAGTTGCAATGGCACATACCAAAGAAGAATCAAGCCCACCTGATAAAAGAAAGCCTACAGGAGCATCTGCATCCAGCCTCTTTTCAACACCTCTTACCAGCTTTTCCTTAATCTTTGCTGCAACCTCTTCAATTGAATCCTTACTGTAAGGCATTCGCTTTGCCAGGTCTTTATAGCAGGTAAACACACCCTTGTAATAGTAATGTCCTGGTGGAAATGGCTTCACCTCATCGGTAAGTCCTACCAGGTTCTTTGCCTCTGATGCAAACATGATTGCACCTTCACTGTCGTATCCGTAAAACAAAGGTCTGATTCCAATTGGATCTCTTGCTGCCACCAGGTCATCTAATTCCTTGTCATAGATAACCATTGCAAACTCTGCATCAAGCTTATTAAACATCTGACATCCGTATTTACGATACATTGGAAGAATAATTTCGCAATCACTATCGCTTAGGAAATGATAGCCCTCTGCCTTAAGTTCTTCCCTCACCTGTTTAAATCCGTACAGCTCGCCGTTGCATATTACGTAATTTCCATCAAGCTCAAAGGGCTGCATTCCTGAATCAGTCAGACCCATGATGGAGAGCCTTTGGAACCCTAACACGCTGTCGTTTACTGTGATGACCTTTTGCATATCAGGTCCTCTTGTTACTGTTTTTGCAAATGCCTCTTCAAAATCCTTCATCTCGATGTGGCATTTACTTAAAGCCATTATTGAACACATAAAATCACCTTCCCAGGAAAAACAAAAAGGCGTCGTGACTGGTGCATAAACACTAATCACGACGCCATTGTCGTTCCATTGATTTTTATTTGTTTAGTATAATATTCGTTCGACAATAATTTGTCAATAACTATTTTTCAAATTATCCATATTTTTTTATAATATCCTTTGCCATTTGATATCTAGATATTCTTAAGTCCATGGCATTCTTCTCTATCTTCTTATGAGCCTCTTCCTCAGTTAAATCCTCGTTGATAATGAGAAGTAACTTGGCCCTTGAAATGGTCTTTAGCTCCTCCAGCTTCTTCTCTAGCTTTGCACTTTCCTTGTGAGCCATTCCAATACGTCTTTGCGCCGCAAGTGCATGCCGCAGTGCCTGCCAAAGCAGCTGCTTGCTAATAGGCTTAGATACAGTGATAATGCCGTAGTCTGCCACCTTATCTGTAATCTCATCATACAAATCTGCCTTAATAAACAGCAGTATCTGGCACACATTTTTTTCAGCTATATCTATAACCTGTTCGATGGAATTAGAGCCACCAAGAGGCAGATTCACAAAGCATATATCAAAATCATAGTCAGTGATAGCACGCTTTGCTGCTGGTATACTTTCCACTAAAAGCATATCAATATACCCATTTTCCTTCAGATAGGATTTGTAGAATGCGCTAGCCTTTTCGTTATCGCAGACAATTAACGCTCTTTCCATAGTCCACTCCTTAAAAGCTAAATGCTCATTTTGATTGTCTCAATATAATTTTCTGCGATTTTTGCAAAGGTTGATTCCTTCAAAAAGCTGCTGTTTGAAGCACATTCAATAGCCTCCTCAATAGTTGCTGGAAGAGTATCAAGCTTAGAGTATTCATCCTCAGTAAGAAGCCTTGATTTAAACTCTAGAGCTGGTGGAAGCTGCTCCTTTCCCTTCACTCCTGCAATTCCTGCCTGCAAAATAATTGCTGTAGCAAGATAAGGATTAAGACATGAATCTGGTGAGCGAAGTATAAAATACTTTCTTCTACCATTAATCTCTGGCACTCTAAATAATCTGGAATTATTCTGCATAGACCAGGTAATATATTTAGGAGCCTCCAGATAACCTAATCTGTCATAGGAATCCCTACGGCAGTTTAAGAAGATTGTAATGTCGCGCATTCTATTGATAATACCTGCCATAAAGCTATCAGAAAATTCCTTATCATCGCTGATAAGGTTCTTCTCTCCCTTATGAGTAGACATGAGAATATGCAAGCCATTACCTGGTGCATCATCTATTGGCTTTGGCTCAAAGCATGCATAAGCTCCATTTCTTGCTGCAATATTTTCTACTACGTTTTTGTAGGTCACGAAGTTATCTGCAGTAGTCAGTGCATCTGCAGATTGAAAATCTATTTCGTTTTGACCAGGACCTCTTTCATGATGTGATGACTGAGGTGAAATTCCCATTTCCTCTAAGCTAAGACAGATTTCTCGCCTGATATTCTCACCTCTGTCACTAGGTGCAACATCTAAATATCCGCCATTATCAAATGGCTCATCTGTTGGAATACCATTATCATCTGTTTTAAAGAGATAAAATTCTGAACGCAGTCCCATCTTGGTAGTAAAGCCCATGTCTTCACACTGCTTAAGAGTGTCCTTTAAAAACTGCCTGTAGTCCATTGAAAATGGTGTACCATCTGCATAAACCACATCACAGTAAAACCTGATTACACGGCCAGATGATGGGCGCCATGGCAACACATGAAGCGTATCTGCATCAGGCTTTAAGAATAAATCCTTCCCCATCCCATCCTCAAAGCCCAGGATTAAAAATGGGTCGAAATTAATTCCATCCTCAAATGCGCTTCTAAGCTCTGATGGCATGATAGAAATATTTTTTTGATTTCCATAAAGGTCGCAAAAGGCAAGACGTATAAACTTTACGTCGTTTTCTTCAACGAACTCTAATATATCATCTATTGATAAATGTGACATTTCCTTCCCTCCTAAGGGTTATTTTAATATCATAATAATAAATTACGGTATTAAATTCTAGAGGTTTGTATACCCCATAAGATATTCATCCACCTGTCTTGCACAGTCTCTTCCGCTTCTAATTGCCTTAACAACCAGGGATTGACCGGTGTGCATATCGCCGGCTGTAAATACCTTATCTACATTTGTGGCAAAGCTGTCTTTACCTACAGATGCCACGTTAGTCCTTGCATCTAATCCCACCTTAAATGCATCTACCACATATTTTTCAGAGCCTAAAAATCCTGCTGCAATCAGGCATAGCTGGCACTTTACTTCTTTTTCAGTTCCCTCTACAGGAACCATCATCTTGCGGCCTGTCTTTTTATCCACCTTTGACTCCAGTGATACAAGAACAACAGATTTAAGATTACCTGATTTGTCTGTCTTAAATTCCTTTACAGTAGTGGTATAGATACGTGGGTCGTGGCCAAATTTTGCAATTGCCTCCTCCTGACCGTAATCAGTCTTGCAAACAAGAGGCCACTGTGGCCAAGGATTATTCTCTGCTCGCTGATCTGGTGCCTTTGGCATCATTTCAAGCTGAGTCACAGATTTGCAGCCATGACGAATAGCTGTACCAACACAATCGTTTCCTGTATCGCCACCGCCAATGATAACCACATCCTTATCCTTTGCAGATATATACTGACCGTCCACAAGCTGCATATTGTTGTTCCACAGACACTTTGTAGTAGAGGCAAGAAAATCCACAGCAAAGTATATTCCCTTAGCTTCCTTTCGACCAATTGCATCAATATCCCTAGGATTAGATGAACCGCAGCAAAGTACCACTGCATCATACTTTGATGTAAGCTCTGCTGACTTTACGTTATCACCAATATTCGCATTTACGATAAAGCTAATGCCCTCCTGTTCCATCACATGAATCTTTCTATCAATAATCTGCTTTTCAAGCTTCATGTTTGGAATACCGTAGCGAAGTAATCCACCTACCTTATCGTTTCTTTCATAAACTGTTACACTGTGACCTCTTCTATTAAGCTGGTCTGCAACAGCAAGACCTGATGGTCCTGAGCCTACCACAGCAACTCTTTTTCCTGTGCGCTGCTTTGGTGGATTGGCATCCGCAAGGCCATGGTCATAGGCATACTCTATTATTGCCATCTCGTTAGCCTTTGTGGTGACAGCTTCACCGTTTAAGCTACAGGTACAGGCCTTTTCGCATAACCCTGGACACACTCTGCAGGTAAACTCTGGGAAATTGCTGGTTTTGTGTAGTCTCTTATAAGCTATATCCAAGTTTCCCTGATAAACTAAATCGTTCCACTCAGGAATCAGATTGTTAAGAGGACAGCCTGATGTCATCCCCTTAATAGTCATTCCTGACTGGCAAAATGGCACACCGCAATCCATACATCTGGCAGCCTGACGCTGACGCTCCTCAGTAGATAATGGTGTGTGAAATTCATTAAAATTCTTAATACGCTCCAGAGGATGTGAAGCCACTTCCTCTACACGCTCATATTCTAAAAATCCTGTAGATTTTCCCATGACTAATCCTCCTTAAGCACCTTGACCATTCATTAACAAATTAAAGGCTTCTATCTGAGCCTGCTCTGCTGAAAGCCCCTTAGCCTCCATCTTTACCATGGCCTCTAACATCTTCTTGTAATCAAATGGCACAATCTTCTTAAACTTAGGCAGATAATCGCTAAAGTTATCATAGATTTCCTTACCCTTCTTAGAGCCTGTAGCCTTCACATGCTCGCCGATAATATCTTTAAGCTCCATAACATCATACTTATCTGTTACTGTCTCAAGACTAACCATAGATTTATTCAGCTTCTTGTATAGGGTAGCATCCTCATCTAACACATAGGCAATTCCACCGCTCATACCTGCTGCAAAGTTCTTGCCTGTTTCACCCAGTACAACCACGCGGCCACCTGTCATGTATTCACAGCCATGGTCACCGACACCCTCTACTACGGCTGTGGCGCCAGAGTTTCTTACAGCAAAACGCTCACCAGCAACACCGTTGATAAATGCCTTGCCGCTGGTAGCGCCATACAGTGCTACATTTCCAATGATGATGTTCTCATCCTCCTTGTAGGTAGCACCCTCTGGTGGATATACTATTAGCTTTCCCCCTGATAGGCCTTTACCAAAATAATCGTTAGAATCACCAGCCAGCTTAAGTGTAAGTCCCTTTGGAATAAATGCACCAAAAGACTGACCACCAGCACCATGGCAATTTACCTTATAGGTATCCTCAGCTAAGCTTTCACCATACCTTCTTGTAAGCTCTGCTCCAAGAAGTGTTCCAAGGCTTCTATCCGTATTTACGATATCGACTGTCACTTCCTTTGGCTTTCCTGCTGCAATTGCACTCTTAAGCTCCTTTAGAAGTACCTTTTCATCTACAGTCTTTTCAAGCTCAAAGTTATATACATTCTTCTTAGCGTACTCAATCTTCTCTCCACCTGATGGATTGCTAAGTACAGCTGTCAAATCCACCTTTTCAAATGGACTGTTCTTTGTAGTCTCCTTTAGCTTTAGTAAATCTGTTCTTCCACATAGCTCATCCACTGTTTTGCAGCCAAGGGAAGCCATGTATTCACGAAGCTCCTCTGCAATAAACCTCATAAAGTTAACTACATATTCTGGCTTTCCTTTAAAGCGCTTTCTAAGCTCAGGGTTTTGTGTGGCAACACCTACAGGACATGTATCCAGGTTGCACACACGCATCATAACGCAGCCCATAGTTACAAGTGGTGCTGTAGCAAATCCAAATTCCTCTGCACCAAGTGCACATGCTATTGCAACATCTCGTCCTGACATGAGCTTACCATCAGTCTCAATTACTACCTTGTTTCTAAGGCCATTCATAATAAGTGTCTGATGAGCCTCTGCAAGACCAAGTTCCCATGGCAAGCCTGCATTGTGAATTGATGATTTTGGTGCTGCACCTGTACCGCCATCATATCCTGAAATAAGGATAACCTGAGCACCAGCCTTAGCAACACCAGATGCAATTGTGCCAACACCTGCTTCTGATACAAGTTTTACAGAAATACGTGCATCCTTATTAGCATTCTTTAAATCATAGATAAGCTCTGCCAAATCCTCGATTGAATAAATATCATGATGAGGTGGTGGGGAAATAAGAGCTACACCAGGAGTAGAAAGACGTGTCTTTGCAATCCATGGATACACCTTCTTACCTGGCAGATGGCCTCCTTCACCAGGCTTTGCGCCTTGAGCCATCTTTATTTGGATTTCCTTGGCAGATACTAAGTATTTGCTGGTAACACCAAATCGTCCTGATGCCACCTGCTTAATAGCTGAACAACGGTTAAGTCCATCAGGACCTATTTCGTAACGCTCATCCTCTTCTCCGCCTTCACCGGAGTTAGACTTGCCGTGAAGCTGATTCATAGCAATAGCCATAGTCTCATGAGCTTCCTTTGAAATAGAACCGTAGCTCATAGCACCAGTCTTAAATCGCTTTACAATAGAATCAACAGATTCTACCTGATCAATGCTAATACCCTTCTTAGGATAATTAAAATCTATAAGTCCTCTTAGGTTTCTAACATTTTCCTCTTCATTTACAAGTGAGGTGTACTCCTTAAATGTATTGTAATCTCCCGTCCTAGTAGCAAGCTGTAAAAGATGAATTGTAGCAGGATTATATAGATGCTCCTCTGCACCAGAGCGCATCTTGTGCTGACCTCTTGAATCAAGAGTCTCATCCACATCAAGGCCTAGTGGATCAAATGCCTTAGAATGCTGCATTTCCACATCAGACTCAATATCCTCTAGAGTTATTCCACCAATTCTTGAAATGGTGCCAGTGAAATATCTGTCTATAACATCCTTGCTAATTCCAATAGCCTCAAAAATCTTAGCACCCTGGTAAGACTGCACTGTAGAAATGCCCATCTTAGAAGCAATCTTTATAATTCCGCTAATTACAGCTTCATTATAGGAATCAATTGCCGCATGTACATCCTTTTTTAGCTGTCCCTTTTCAATAAGCTCCGCAATAGTCTCCTGTGCAAGATATGGGTTGATTGCAGATGCGCCGTATCCAAGCAAGGTTGCAAAATGATGTACCTCTCTTGGCTCACCTGATTCTAGGATAAGTGAAAGTGATGTACGCTTCTTTGTCTGTACCAGATGATGCTGTACTGCTGCAACTGCAAGAAGTGAAGGGATAGCTACATGGTTTTCGTCCACACCTCTATCTGAAAGGATGATGATATTAGCTCCTTCATGATTTACCTTATCCACTTCCACAAAAAGATGCTCAATAGCCTTCTCTAGGGATGTATTCTTGTAATATACAATAGGCACAGTGGCAGTCTTAAGTCCTGGAACCTTCATGGATTTAATCTTCATCAAATCTGTTGTTGTAAGGATAGGATTATTAATCTGCAGCATGTTACAGTTTTCTTCCTTCTCTTCAAGGACGTTTCCTGCTGTTCCAAGATAGATGGTTGTAGCTGTAACAATTTCCTCTCTGATAGAATCAATAGGCGGATTGGTTACCTGGGCAAACAGCTGCTTGAAGTAATTAAACAGTGGCTGATGATTCTTTGAAAGTACTGCAAGTGGAACATCAATACCCATGGCTCCGGTGTTTTCCACACCGTTAAGTGCCATTGGAAGAATTGAATCCTTTATCTCCTCATAGGAATAACCAAAGGCCTTTTGCAATCTGTCTCTTTCTGTAGCAGAATACTTTGGCACTGGCTCATTAGGAATCTTGATATCACCTAAGTGAACAAGATTAGCATCTAGCCACTGGCCATAAGGCTGTCTATTTGCATAGGTAAGCTTCAGTTCATTATCATCTATCAAACGTCCTTCTACAGTGTCAACAAGAAGCATCTTACCTGGCTTTAATCTATCCTTAAGCTTTATTCTGTTTTCCTCAATAGGAAGTACACCTACCTCTGATGAAAGAATAAGATAATCGTCGTTTGTAATATAGTAGCGGGATGGTCTAAGACCGTTTCTATCAAGCACCGCACCCATGATATCACCATCTGAGAAGAGAATTGATGCTGGTCCATCCCATGGCTCCATCATTGTTGAATAGTATTGGTAGAAATCTCTTCTTGCCTGTTCCATAGCCTTGTTCTTTACCCATGGCTCTGGAATAGTAATCATTACCGCAAGAGGAAGTGGCATGCCATTCATTACAAGAAACTCCAGTGCGTTATCAAGCATTGCTGAGTCAGAGCCTGCCTGATTGCATACAGGCGTAATCTTTGTCATCTCATCCTCTAGCACCTGGGAAACCATTGTCTCCTCACGGGATAACATCTTGTCTGCATTACCCTTTATGGTATTTATCTCACCATTGTGCACGATAAATCTGTTTGGATGAGCACGCTCCCATGATGGATTAGTGTTAGTAGAGAAACGAGAATGCACTGTTGCTATTGCAGATTCGTAATCCTCATCCAACAAATCCTCAAAGAACAGTCTTAGCTGATCCACAAGGAACATTCCCTTGTATACAATAGTTCTACTTGAAAGGGATGCAACATAGGTATCCTCTGCTGTCTGCTCAAACACACGTCTTGCAACATACAGCTTTCTATCAAATTGAAGGCCCTTTTCTACATCCTTAGGCTTTTTGATAAATGCCTGGGCAATAAATGGCATACAATCCACTGCAAGCTTTCCTAGGATTTCAGGCCTTGTTGGAACATCTCTCCAGCCTAAGAACTCCATGCCTTCCTTTTCAACAATGATTTCAAACATCTTCATTGCCTGTTTTCTTTTAAGCTCGTCATTAGGAAAGAAGAACATTCCCACACCGTATTCACGCTCGTCGCCTATTTCAATCTTAAGCTCACTGCATGTCTTTTTGAAAAACTTGTGTGATATCTGAAGCAGAATTCCTACACCATCACCAGTTTCACCTGATGCATCCTTGCCAGCTCTATGTTCTAAGTTCTCAACAATCTTTAAGGCATCTGAAACTGTCTGATGAGTCTTGATTCCTTTGATAGACACAACAGCCCCTATACCACAATTGTCATGCTCAAAACTAGGGTCATACAAACCTTTCTTTTGATTGTCCATGTCCGCTACTCCTTCCACATCGTAGTTTCATTATATGTATAAAAATAAAGGCGCCTAAAGAAACTCCCCCTAAAGGGAATTTCCTTAGACGCCTTTGTCTTGTGCAAAACTATACAACTATTTGGCTAAGATTGCAAGCACTTTTTTAGTTTAATGTGTTAAAGTATCCTTTATCCGTTCTATTCACGGGCATGCTCTCTAAAAAGTGCCTGCCATATTATAGCAAGCACTTTTATTATTGTTAAATCTTTTAAATAATAGTTAAAAGTTCTCTTTGAACATTTTTAATTTATTCTTCGCTATCCTTACCCACATTTATTTAATATTGCAATTACGTCTTCTTCCACCAACTTCACATAAGCATTTTTAGAAATATTACTTGTTCTAACTGCCTCAGATGCCATAGTCGGAAATTTACTACTGTCAATTCCAATTTCAGATAATCTTGAAGGCATTCCTATGCTTTTAAAATATTCCTTCAAACACTCAATCCCCTCTTTTGCAGCAATCATATCATCTAATTTTTTTACATTAAAAATTACCCTTGCAAATCTTGCAAATCGATGTTTTGTGAAGTCATTCAATACATATTCCATCCATGCAGGTGTTAAGATTGCAAGTCCCACACCATGCGTAACGTCATAATACCCACTAATCACATGCTCTATTGGATGTACGGACCAGGCACCGCCTTTTCCTACTGTCAGCAAATGATTAAGACCAATTGTGCTGGCCCACATAAGATTCGACCTAGCCTCATAATTCTCTGGTTCATCAATAGCTTTCTTTCCATATCTAATTACAGTCTTCATTACAGCTTCGCTAAGGGCATCTGTGATATATGCTTCATCATTAGGCTGAAAATACTGTTCTAAAACATGAGACATAATGTCGACTGCTCCTGCTGCAGTTTGCTTATTAGGTAGGGTAAATAGATATGTAGGATCACATATAGATAACCTAGGATATAAAAATGGAGTGTTTATCTCCAGCTTCTCATAGGTAGCATCATTGGTGATAACCGCCCCACAGTTCATTTCAGAACCTGTTGCACATATGGTTAGCACTACAGCTATTGGCAAAGCTGATTTCACTAGAGACCTATCAAGAACTAAATCCCATGGATTACCATCATAGCAAGCAGCTGCTGCAATATGCTTAGAAGCATCTATAGTGCTACCTCCTCCAACTGCTAGAATTACATCGATATTATTTTTCTTGCAAATATCTGTACCCTTTTCAACAATACTAAGCTTAGGATTAGGTGTTATCCCTCCAAGTTCAAATACCTGAAAATCAGTTAACTGATTAAGCACCTCAGCATAGATACCATTTTTCTTAATACTTCCACCACCATAAGTTAAAAGCACTCTTTTACCATACTTGCTAAGCTCTGCTGCCAAGCATGCAATTTTACCTTTTCCAAATCGTATATCCGTAGGAATATTAAAATCAAAATTATTCATAGCATACCTTTATATTTTAGCCTTATATCTATCATATCTAAGGTCATATAAATCAATATCTGTTGTATCTGTAGTAATTAGCTTAGCCAACTGCTCTCCCACAGCAGGAGCAATTCCAAAACCGTGTCCATTGAAAGCACATGCCACATATAGTCCGTTTATTTCCTCTACCTTTCCTATGGCGGGAACTCCATCAGCTGAGGCATCCATCCAACCTGCCCACGTTCTAACAATCTTTGCATTCGCAAGATTTGGGAAATATTTCATAATACCTCGGCAAATGCATGGCGCAGTCTTTGAGCTATTAGATACCATTCCATTATCCTTATTATATCTTTCAAGCCCAGATGAACCTCCAAATACAAAAGAACCATGCTTAGTCTGATGTCCGTAAAAATCTGCTTCAGCTGTTCCAAGCATTTGATCAAACATATGAGGCTGAGCCTCAGTTACAAGACACTCTAATAATGAATTAGTCATTGGAATATCAATTCCTACAGTAGTAAGTATCTCTCTTGAATCCAGACCTGCAGCTACAAGTACACTCTCCCCTTCATATATACTGTTTGGTGTAATGACCTGACGAATTCGGCCCTTAATCAGTCTCAGCTCCTTTACAGGCTCACCACTAATAAATCTCACGCCCATCTTTCTTGCCATCTTATAGTAGCCAAGTGTAGTTGTAAGAGGATTGGCATGTCCATCTGTAGGACACCAGCTGGCACATATTACCTCGTCTGACAGATATGGATTGATTTGTCTCACCTCATCACCATCTATCATTCTTACATCTAATCCTACCCCTTTTGCATTATTAGCCAGCTTAGTGAGAATCTCTCTGTGCTTTTCAGTCTTCCCTAATCGTAAGTTCCCATCCTGATGATATTCGCAAGCCACCTGAAGCTCTTCTGATAAATTTGGCCACAGATTTTTTATTCCATACATTACAAGTGGAAGTTCTCTTACATCTCTGCCTGACTGTCTTACACCCCCACCATTTCTGCTAGATCCTCCATTTCCTATATGGTCACTACCCTCAAGCACTATTACATCAGTGACACCTCGCTTAGCAAGGTAGTAGGCTACCGCACAACCAATTATTCCGCCTCCTATAATGATTACCTCAGCTGTATTTTTCATACTAATTCGCCTCCTTTAACTTTTCTGCTTCATTGGCGAATACCTTCATTTCTATCGGTCTCATAGGAACTCTACTTGTAGCAGGTTCTAACTCTGCTGGTGAAATTCCAAGCTCCCTTGCCACAATTCCCTTAACAAGCTTTGAGCAGGTCTGCCCCTGACATAAACCCATACCAGTTCTAAGATATCTTCTAATTTCAGTCAGTGTCCACATTCCATCATGTACAGCCTTTCTGATTTCCCCCTTAGTGATTTCCTCACATCTACAAATCAACATATCATCATCTGGCATAGACTTAAACTCGCCTATGTCTCTACTTCTATCATTTATACTATTCATGACGTTCCTCCTTTATACGGCTTTAAAAAATCTAGCCTTCATTGCATACTCTTTAGGAACACGTATGGTTAACAAATTGGTTTTATCAAAGGCTTTTGCACTTTTAACGCTAACCACCTGTGCATCACAGACTATCTGGCCATTTCTACCTAAGCCTTTTCCTTTAGCTCCCACTTCAGGTAGTGGTAGAAATTCATATGGCAATGTGACTGTTGCAGTTCCATCTCCACAATCCTCATCAACTAAAAAGATAGCCTGGCCCGAGCAGCTAGCTACGCACATTCCACAGTTAATACACTGGCTATTATCTACAACAATAGGAAGGGAAGTAATATTAGCGCCAATAGAAATACATCCCTTCTTGCATGCATCCTGACATGGATTACAAGGAATGTTTTGAGTACACTCCATTACTGGATGTACTCCAACTTTGTGTGTTACTCCAGGAAATCTTTCGATTTCATCATCACCCACGAAGCCATGCAATAGTAGATTTTTTGAAATATCTATTCCTTCCTCTGTTTTTGCAATTTCTTTTCCCCTATTTTTAGGTGCAAACATCCCCTGCCTAAGACCATCTAATGCATTATCTAATACAGACAGTTCTGCTTCCATCTCTTCTGCTCTTACGTATCCTAAGTATTCTGCTGCCACTACTCCAGCCATTCGCCCCTCGATCATTGCAGATGATGCTTCCTCAATACCACTTACATCACCAGCTACAAATATACCAGCAATAGAAGTACGTCCGTACTCATCACATATTGGTACCTGACCTCCCCGTTTTGGATTATCCTCCATTTCACAGCCTGCCATCTTAAGCAACTGAGACATAGGTGAAAGTCCAACAGCAAGGCAAATTGTGTCCACCTCAAAGTGCTTTTCTGTTCCAGGGATAAATTTAAAAGAAGAATCAACCTGAGCGATGGTCACCCCTGTTACTTTATTATCTCCCTCAGCCTTAACAATAGTATGTGATAAATAAAAAGGTACCCCTGTACGAGCCACTTTGGCAGCATGAACCCCATAACCACCTACTCTAGGTGCTGCATCTACTAAAGCTACCACTTCACAGCCGCACTGCATAAGCTGAAAAGATACAACTAAGCCTACATTTCCAGAACCAAGCATCAGTACCCTCTGTCCTGGTTTTACTCCATGTAGATTCATCATAGTTTGAGCTGCTCCAGCACCAATCACACCTGGCAATGTCCAGCCTGGAAAAGTCACCATGTTTTCTGCTGCGCCTGTCGCAATGATTATGGAATCTCCTTTGTAGTGGATTACTTCATCACCTATTTTTACAACTACTTCCTTATCCTGATAAAGTCCAATTACTGTGGCATTTAATACAACCTCCACCCCAACTTCATCTGCCTCATCAAGTAGCTGCTGTCCAATTACAAAGCCTCTAACTTTAGCTCTATGTTCCTTTGAACCAAAAAATTTATGAATTTGCTTAAATAGTTGTCCACCTGGCTTTTCATTTTCATCAAAAACAACTACTTTCATTCCTCTTTTAGCTGCTTCAATTGCCGCTGATAGTCCAGAAGGTCCTGCGCCAACAATAATTAAATCGTATCTATTCATACTTATGCCTCCTACTACTGTTTATCAAATGGCTTATCGCTAACACCATACTGAGTTCTCACATCCATTCCCGATTTAAGTGGAGTGATACAAGTCCTTACATTTGGTATTCCATCCACCACCATTACACAGTCTGTGCATCTACCAATAGCACAGAATATTCCCCTTGGCTTATGTTCCTTTTTTGTATATCTGTGGACCATAAGACCTGCGGCCTTAAGAGCTGCTGCTATAGGTTCCCCCTCATATCCTTCCACTTCCTTGCCATCAAAAGTGAATCTAATTCTATTCCCTTTTTCCTGTACTCCAAGTATTGGATGTTCTTTTATTCGTGTTACTGGCATAATGCGACTCCTTTCTATGTAAGCTCTTTCTCTAGGCTAAATCAGGTTTATCCCACAGCTTAAGAGTTGTTCCAAGCCCCTGCTTTATTGCATTTTCATAACAATACTTTCCCCAGGCTACATCTTCCACAGGCATACCTCCTACAGAAAAAATGACTATCTGATTTTGAGTATCTCTGTCCTTTTTGATTCCATTTATTATGTCCCCCAAATCTATCATCTCTTCCCTTTTTATAATTTCATCATGTATCATATCCGTGAATTTTGAACCGATTATATTGTTAGCTCCAAATGATGGATACGGAAATTCCTCTGCCCAGGTTTCATATAAAGCAGTGTTATCCACTACTAATTTGCATTTAGCCATTTCCGTACTATCCATATCAAAACAGCTTAATCCTATAATTAGTGCTCCCTTTTTTAGCCATTCATACTTCACAAACGGATATGTTGAAGGATCTGTATTTCCAGAATTGGCAAAAGAAATTACATCCGTGTTCCTAACTAATTCCTCAATAGTATCTACAGATTTTATATTCTTAATATGTGGGTATTTCTCCTTCGCATATGAGATAAACCTGTCTAAAGAATTCTGCCCTCTTCCTTTTACCTTAATCTCTTCGATATTAGGACAGCTTGAGATAATTGCTTCTAAAGAAGTCTTTCCCATTACACCAGGTCCACATATTCCGCAAACCTTTGCATCCTTTTTTGCTAAATATTTAGCGCCAACACCTGGAATTGCACCAGTTCGCATAGCACTTAATATATTGGCCGACATTAAAGCTATTGGTGCTCCAGTATCCTTGTCATTAAGCATTAACGTTAGAATAGATCTTGGAAGTCCCTTAGTTTTATTATTAGAATTGCTGCCATACCATTTCATACCTGCCATATCAAATGGACCTCCAATATATGCCGGCATAGCCATAAATCTTCTATCATCCCCTTCATCAATTGGCATATTAGGAAATTTTGACTCTTTAGGAAAAGACACTTGACTACCATGGGAATTATGATTTTCTCCTCCCATAACATAATCCCCAGCATTCAAGCACTTAATCACATTCTCCATAGTATCAATGCAGTCATGCATATTCTTTACACCAGCTTTTATCATTTCCTCTTCATTAAGATAAAGAAAGCTAATTTCTGGATAGCTCATATGTTTCACTCCTTCCTGCTTTTATTTCATATAAGGCTCATCCCATAGTTTTAACTTCTGCCCTACTCCAAGCTCCAATGCTTTTTCATAGCAATCATATCCCCATGACAAATCTTCAAGGGGCATTCCGCCTATAGAACACATGACGATTTCATCCTTTGATGTTCTTCCTTTTTCTTTTCCATTTACAATATCACAAATATTTTTTACACCCTCTCGTAGGATTTGATTGGTATTCACAAGATGTACAAAATGAATCCCCATGATTACCCATTCACGTTTATTTCCAAACTCATCATATTCTCCCCTGGCTTTAAAATTGCTCATGTATTTTTCATACATACCATAATTATCAACCACCATAGTAGTATTAAGGAAATCATCGTATTTACGATATAAAAATGAACCCATACTAAATACAGTGGCTCCCTTTTTAAACCATTCAAGCTTAAATTCTTCTAATTTTTCCTTCGTGGCAGACATCGCTTCAGAAACAACATCTGCATCTTGGCAAGCCTCCCTCAAGGAATCACACAATACAATTTCCTTTACCTGCGGATAATTCTCTTCAATAAATTCTTTCATCCCTAGAGCGGTCTTAGATGTCCTTGAACTGCCTCGAATTTTGATTGTTTCAATGTTTGGAAACACTTCCATATAGCAAATTAAAGCACATTTATTTATAACTCCTGGACCAATGAGACTCAAAACTTTTGAATCTTTATTGGCTAGGTATGTGGCTGCCATAGCTGGCATTGCACCAGTTCTCATTGCCGATAACAAATTTGCAGACATAATTGCCTTTGGAGCACCAGTTTCAACATCAGATAAAGTGACCATAAGAATTGATCTAGGCAAGCCAAGGTTGCTATTGTGACTATTGGAACCATAGTATTTTTGCCCAGCTATATGAAATCTACCACCCAAATAGGCGGGCATTGCCATAAATCTCCTATCAGGACCATCCTCAAGTGGAAATCCTTCAATATCTGATTTTTGTGGGAAGTTCATCTGTAGACCATGTTCATTACTTTTTGGACCTCCCAGCAAAAAATCTTTTTTACCAAACAAAGACAATGTGTCTCTCATAGTTTCTATACATCTTTTTGCATCAAGAACTCCTGCTCTAATCATGTCTTCTTCATTTAGATATAAAAAATCAATTTCTGGATACATTTTTATTCTCCCAATTATTCTTTAAGCTTAGTCCACATTTCATCATAAATAGCTAGTGTATCAGTATCTAAATATTTTAAAAACTCTCCACTGGCAATAACCTCTGATGGCACATTTTTTGCTTCATCTGAATAATAATCATCCCCCATAAGTTTCAATGCTTCTGTGTTTGGACATAGATATGGAAACTCCTCAAGATTCATCTGCGCTGCTGTATCTGAAAGCATATAATTAATAAATGCCATTGCATTATCATAATTTTTGGCGCCTTTAGGGACGCACCAGTTATCTAAAAATACATATGCCCCTTCAGTTGGATATACTATCTCAATATCAGGATTTTCCTCCATGGAAAGAGCCACCTCTGCCGACCAAACCATACCAACACTACAATCACCAGAAATAAGTGCAGATTTAGGAGAATCAGAATCGTAAAGTTTTATATTATTTTTTAGTGTAAGCAATTTTTCTTCTACGTCAGCCAATGTATCAGCATCCGTTTCATTCATAGAAAGTCCCATTGCTCTTTCTGTAATTCCTATTACAGCCCTATAATCATCTAACACAACCAGCTGTCCCTCTAATGATTCATCAAATAAATCTGCATAAGAAGTTATTTCTTTATCAATCTTGGAGGTATTCACTGCAATGCAAGCAACTCCGCCTTCATATGGTACGGAATATACATTTCCTGGATCATAAGCTTCATCTAAATACTCATCTGCTATATTAGTCAAATTAGGTAATGCATCTTTATCTAGCTCTTCCAGACTTCCTTGAGCAATTAAATACTCTACAGCATAATCACTTGGCAAAATCACGTCATAAGCTCCAGCTGATTCAGATTTTAATTTTGAAAGCATGTCCTCATTTGATGAATATGTAGACACATTTACCTTTATCCCATATGTCTCCTCAAATTCTTCTATTGCCGCATCAGATACATATTCAGTCCAAATAAAAATATTTAATTCACCATTTTCTGCTGTCTTACTTGTATTTCCACATCCAATGAAGAATGTGCATACAACAGTCATTCCTGTAACAATTGATATAAATTTCTTCATAAGCATTTCCTCCTTCTACTTGCTTTTTCTTTTAATCAAATCTCCTTGGGTCAAAATTACAAATATAATTGTTCCAATTAATATAAGTGTGGATAATGCATTAACGTCTGGAGCAACACCACTCTTCACACTTTCCATAACCTTCAGCGGATATGTTTTCGTCTGTCCATAAACAAAATAGCTGATAATAACATCATCAATAGAAAGGGTAAAGGCTAGCAATGCTCCCCCGAAAATTCCTGGTGCAAGTACTGGCATTGTGACTTTAAAAAAAGTCATAATTCTATTTGCTCCAAGATCTAGACTTGCTTCTTCTATAGAATTATCATATCCAGATAGTCTTGCCCTTACGTTGAATATAACAAAGGGAACGCAAAATGTTACATGAGCGAGAATTAGTGTAATCATTCCACGTGGTATATTTACCTTTGAAAATAATGTAAGAAGAGATATACCCAAAACAATTTCTGGTATTACTACTGGAATATACAAAAGCCCGTCTATAAGGCCTTTACCCTTAAATTTATATTTATACATGCCCACTGCCGCCAGTGTTCCTATTGCTGTGGCACATAATGTACTAATAATCGCTATAATCATTGTGTTGCCAAAGGCTTCCAATAGCGAACTATTACTCCAAAGCTTTAAATACCAATCTAAAGTAAATCCCTTCCAGCTCATATATGGTTTGGAATTTGTAGCATTAAATGAATTGACCACAATAACTGCAATAGGTAAAAATAGGAAAATATACACAAATAAACAAAAAATAATCTTAAATATTCCACTATGCTTCTTTTTTTTCATAGTTTTTTTCTCCTTCTACACTCCTAAAGCATCCATATCCCCTCCAAGCTTTTGATATACTTTTACTAGAGCAAGAGTTACTACAATAAGCACAATTGAAAGTGCTGCTCCAAGTGGCCAGTTATTACCACCTTGGAATTGTCTTTCAATTAAATTACCAATAACATCCGAGTTTCCCCCTCCTAAAATATCTGAAACAAAGAAATATCCTAGGCAAGGGATAAAAACCATCAGACTTCCAGAAAATATTCCTCCAGATGTGAGAGGTAAAATAACATTCACAAATGTTTTCATGGAACCTGCTCCCAGGTCCGATGATGCTTCAAGCAATGTCACATCCAGCTTTTCAATTGATGTGTAAAGTGGCAATATCATAAATGGAATAAGACAATATACCATACCAAGAACAGTAGCCCCAGTTTTGTATAGAAAATCTATTGGCTCATCTGTAATATTCAAAAGCTGTAATATTATGTTTAACCATCCATTAGTACCCAAAAAAGTTCTCCATCCGTATATACGTATTAAGGAATTTGTCCAAAAAGGAATTATTACAAGCATATATAATATTTTCTTCTTTTTACTCTTAGTCCTTGCAATAAAATAAGAAAATGGATATCCGATAAGAATGCAAATCAGTGTTGTAATAAATGCAATACATATTGATTGAGAATATATTTTTAAATAATCCTGATTTGCAAGCCTAATATAGTTTTCAAGCGTAAAGTTATAAGTGACGTTATAAAATTCATCTATAGAGCAAGAGCTCATAATTCCTACGTATATTAGAGGAACTGCGATTAATAGAACCATTATTACCACAACAGGTCCAACCATAACTATTGCAGGTAAAGTATTAGCTTTAAAATTTAATCTGCTTTTACTCATGTTATCTGCCTCCTTTAAGCAAGCTTTATATTATTCAAAGCTTCAAAGATATAGTGACTTTCATTATGGATTAAAACTGCATCTTCAGGATTCCAATATGGATAGCATTTGCTACCAACTTTAGGCAGCTCCTGTCCTGCTAGCCTTTCAATTTTCAATTCATTCCCATTAGGCAAAGCCACAATGCATTTTAAAACTGAGCCTACATAAACATAATCTTTCACCTGAGCAACCAAACCAAATCCATCCACTTTTTTTGTAGAAAATTTCATTTTCTCAGGTCGAACTGAAACTGAGGCATATTCTAAGATTGAAAAATCTTCTGGGCATTTTACTGAAACTTCCCCGTTTTCAAGTGTAATATTGGCAATTTCTCCTTTTATACTTGTAATACATCCATCATATATATTTGTTTCACCAATAAATGTGGCAACGAATTTTGTTTTGGGATGCTCATATATCTCTGTAGGACTTGCCAACTGATCTATTACTCCATCGTGCATTACAGCTATCCTGTCACTCATAGTAAGTGCCTCTTCCTGATCATGGGTTACATAGATGAAAGTAATATTTAACTTCTTCTGCAATCTTTTTAATTCTAGCTGCATCTGCTTTCTCAGCTTCAAATCAAGGGCTCCTAGAGGCTCATCTAATAACAACACCTTCGGATGATTAATAAGTGCTCTTGCAATAGCTACTCTTTGTTTTTGACCACCTGAAAGCTGAGATGGGTATCTATGCTCAAAACCATTTAATTGAACCAAATCAAGCATTTCCAAAACGCTTTTTTTTATTTCAGCCTTTGAAACCTTTTTTACTTTTAGACCATATGCAATATTTTCATAAATTGTCATATGTGGAAATAACGCATAGGATTGAAATACCGTATTTACGTTTCTTTCAAATGGCTCTTTTGCTTCAACATTTTCCCCCTGTACTTTAATTGTTCCAGTTGTAGGTTCTTCAAACCCGGCAATCATTCTAAGAGTTGTTGTTTTTCCACAACCTGATGAGCCTAATAGTGTAAGAAACTCTCCTTCCTCAACAAAGAGATTCAAATCCTTGACTACTCTATTAGTTCCATATACCTTATTGACTCCATTTAATTCAACGATTTTATCCATACAATCACCTCAACTACAATGCCTTCAAGCCCCTTTCGCCAGTACGGATACGTACGACATCAACAACATCTTTAATAAAAATTTTTCCATCTCCCACATGATCCGTGGCACAGGTTTCTCTAACCTTTTCAATAATTCTTTCCATCTCAGTATCTTCAACTACAACCTCTACCTTAACCTTTGGTAGTAAATTGATGGTGGTTTTGAATCCCTTGAATTCATTTACAGACCCTTCCTCAGTTGCTATACCCTTTTGTGTCCCACACCCCATTACGGTGGATAAGGTCATTCCACCACAATTTATTTCATCTAATATATTTTTTATGTCTTCTAGCTTCTCTGGTCTTATAACAATTTCTAATTCCTTCATGCTCTTTCCTCCTTCTACAAAAGAAATAGGGGCTTATCCACATTGGATAAGCCCCTTTGCTCTTCATTTGTTTACGTTTTCTAAACTATAAACCAATAAAGTGCCCTCTTCAATTAACACTTTTTACCATTTATCTACTTAAAAATAAGTAATTAATCAAACTCCTTAATCATTTTAAATAACTGCGTGCGGCTATTAATTCCTAGTTTTCTGTAGAGATTTAGTATATGCTTTTTTAACGTGTTCTCAGTTATTACTAATTCCTCACAAATATGCACATTATCCTTTCCTTCCATCAAAAAACTCAGAATTTCTCCCTCACGTCTAGTAAGTTCAAATTTTTCTTTAGCTTCACTTACTGTATACTTCTCAATTCCAATTTCTTTATGTTTTTCGAATTGTTCGAGTCTATAAGCAAGATGATCCTTCAATAAATCCAATACAAAAATATCATCATAGTGAAAATTTTCTTTTCCAATGGTTCGATAAAATGTAACTGCCCCCAAAAACTTTTTTTGTCTAGCAAGTACCATTTGTAGCGCAAAATGCCAATTATTAGGCTTGTAAACCTTCTTATAATATTCAGATTCTATACGTGATTCATCAGAAATTATATCAGTCTCTCTGTAAATTAGCATTTTACCACTTGCAACTATACCCCTGGAGTAATCTATGTCTTCGTACATTTCAGACAAATCCAAATCGCAATTGTAGGTGATAGGATTACATAGCATATGTCCCGGCTCCTTTGATGCCAGGTAAAAATCTGCACTATCAAAGTCTATAATCATTTTTAACTCATCAAATAAATTGCTTCTCATTTCATCCAAATTATCTGTGGTATATATTTTGTATATAATATTGTTAAGTACTATCCAATCATTGGTTTCTAGTTTTTTCATAATCCACCTGCCTAATCATCAGAAAGATTCTCTAGTTCATGAAGCCACAAATTATAAACTGCATCGCTAGGCATTCTAAAATCACCTCTAGGGGACAAGGTTACAGTTCCAACCTTTGGTGCATCAGGCATACAGCTGCGCTTAAACTGCTGCAAGAAAAATCTACGGTAAAACACCTTCATCCAATTCAATATTTCTGATCTTTCATAATCCATACTAAAGCTAAGTGTCGCCAAACGATATATTTTAGCCGGGGAAAAGCCAAATCTAAACATATAATACAGGAAAAAGTCATGTAACTCGTATGGACCAACCAAATCCTCTGTCTTTTGCTCTATCGTTCCATCTTTGTCTGGAGGTAAAAGTTCAGGACTCACCGGTGTATCAAGAATATCATACAAAATAGTTCTCAATTGGATTTCAGAATTCCTTGCCTCATAATCCACAAGCCATCTTACAAGCGTCTTTGGTATAGAAGCATTAACTGCATACATAGACATGTGATCTCCATTATATGTGGCCCACCCCAAAGCTAGCTCCGACAAATCACCTGTTCCAATAACAATGCCATTTAGCATGTTCGCTCTATCCATAAGCACTTGAGTACGTTCTCTAGCCTGCGCATTTTCGTATGTAACGTCTTTATTTTCTTCTGATTGACCTATATCTTTAAAATGACATTTAACGCTTTCCTTTATATCGATTTCTTTTAAAGTAACACCATAGCTTTTGGCCAATGTGCAAGCATTGTTGTATGTTCTATCAGTTGTTCCGAAAGCTGGCATTGTAATTGCATGAATTCCCCTTTTATCCATGTCTAATCTATCAAATGCATGTATAGTTACTATTAATGCCAGGGTTGAATCAAGACCTCCGGATAACCCCAACACTACCTTCTTGCATCCAATATGCTTTATTCTTGTCGCCAGCCCAACAGCTTGCATTGTAAGAATGTCTTTACATCTATTGTTTAGATTATTTTGCGTAGCTGGTACAAATGGATATTTTGCCGGTGCGTGTTCTAGCACTGTAGTTTTGTGTGTCAAAGAAAACTTGATTTCTGATATAGTTTCGCAAGGCTTAAAAGTATTCATTCTCCTTCTTTCGTAGGCAAGCTTATCAACATCTATATCTGCAATAATCACCTCATTTTCAAATAGTTTTGATTCAGCTAATATGGTTCCATTCTCAGAGATAATATTGTGACCCGCAAACACCATATCCTGAGTAGATTCTCCCACACCGGCATCCGCATATACATATCCACATATCAAACTGCCGGATTTCGCATTTACGATATTTCTTCTATAATCTCTTTTTCCAATAACTTCATCACTAGCTGATAAATTAAAAACAATTGTAGCACCACCTTCCGCTAACCTTATAGATGGACTATCGGCAACCCAAAGGTCTTCACAGATTTCTATACCAAATTTCAGATTCGGCATTTCTTCCATAGAATAAATTTGATTACAACATATACATGCCGATTTAGCTCTACCAAAGGTTACCTCTTCATTAAAATCAAAACTTGCAGGCGTAAAATGCCGCATTTCATAGAATTCACCATAATTAGGTATATTCTGTTTTGCTGTTCCACCAAGCACCTTGCCATGATTAATTACAACTGCAATGTTATACAATTTTTGATTGATAACACAAGGCAAACCAACAATAGCTACAATATCTATATTCTTTGTTTCATAAGCTATATATTCAACAGCCTCTATAGCTCCTTTAAGTAAAGTATCCTGCAAAAATAAATCCCCACAGGTATAACCAGTAATACAAAGTTCAGGAAAACAGATAATTTTTACACCTCCATCTGTAGCATCCTTTATCTTTTCAACAATCGCATCTGCATTATATTTTGTATCCGCTACTTTTATATCACATGTTGCGCTTGCAACTTTAATAAATCCATCAGTCATATTGTTCCCTTCCTTTTATATTAATCAACAAATTCACACCTACTCCAACTAATATTCCAATTGCAGTATCAAGAAACCTGTTCCAAACAAATAGATATGGGTGCATATCTCCTATATGGTTTACAGCAATGCTTAAAAAAACCACACAAGAGAAATATGATGCTTGTTTTTTATTCACCAGAACTGTTGTATATATTATTACAACAATCATTACTGAAATTACTGCTGCCGCTATGTAATCATAGTCAAGATTAAAATTCCTAAGCAGATTTATTTTGACAACTATATATATAAAGCCAAAAATAGTACCAATAATAGTGCCTATGAACCTTTGCTTTGCATTTTTTATAGTGTTTTTCTTACTAGCCTGCATGCACCATAAAGCTGAAAGCTGTGAGTAAAAAACTATACCAGCCTCATTCCTCAAATCATCAATCAAAAAGCATATAAAAACTGCTACTGCTGATTTAATTATTCTCATCCCAATTTTAGGGATTTTTGCTGTTTTATTCATAAATTGTTCTCTTACATACATGAATCTACAAAAGCCTTCATAATCTTCTTACTGTCTTCACTACTGCCATATGAAAATTCTGGATGCCACTGTACCGCAATTGCGAATTTCTGATTTTTGATTGCTATAGATTCCACCAGTCCATCCTCTGATATCGCCATAGCTTCAAGTCCATCTGCCAACTCTTTAATTGCTTGGTGATGATAGCTATTGACGCTATGTATACCTGCGCCAATAATATTCGCCAATTTACTCTTATCCTTTACATCAACATTGTGAATCGAATTATCATAAGGCGGCGTCATATGATGTTCTATATTGCTTTTATACTCTGTGGGCAAATCCTGATATAGCGTACCGCCCAAATATGCATTTATAAATTGGATGCCTCTACAAATTCCAAGCATTGGCTTGTTATCTGAGATACACAAATCTAGTAAAAATCCTTCCATTGCATCTCTTGTTTCGCAAGTTATTCCACATTTATCTGTTGGACCCTGACCATAAATTTTAGGCGATACATCATGTCCTCCTGTAAATAGGATTCCATCACATAATCCATATGCAATTATCAACTCATTTTCATCCTGCGAAAAAGGAAGCATAATAGGAACTCCCCCTGACTTCTCTATAGCTTTCATATATCCTGGAAGCATCCAATAGCTTTCCTTCTCATCATCAAATAAAGGTATTAATCCTATAACCGGTCTCATTAAATTTCCTCCTAAGTCTGCAAAAGGCGCCTGCTATTTATTAGCAGACGCCTTTGTCCATTAGAAATATATCAAATTTTAAATCTTCGCTGTATTGCAAATAATATCAACACATTTTTCAAGCCCAAGTGTAGAGCTCTTTAAACACAAATCATAAAATACAGCATTTCCGAAATCTGTTCCTGTATAATGCTTACAGTATTTGTTTCTTGCCTTGTCCACATTGTGAAGTTCCTCTCGAACCTTTTCTTCTGTAGTGCTTGGCATTCTTTCCATCATTCGTTTAACGCGAAAATGCTCTGTACCAGAAACAAATACATGAAGTGAGCGATCAAATTCCTTAAGAATAATATTGGCATTTCTACCAACAATTACGCAGTTGCCTTTTTCGGCGACTTTTCGTATTGCTTCTTTTTGAGCATTGTAAAGACGCTCATCAAGTGGCTTGTTATAGAAATCAAACAGACTCTGTCCCAAACCAAACTCTCTTGGTACCTTCTCATCAAAGTAGTGAACCTCTTCTGGACTAAGATTGCCAGATTCGATTGACGCTCTAACAATCATATCCTTATCGCAGTAATAGTAACCTAAACGCTCAGCTACCTCCTTACCTATTGTACCTCCGCCAGCACCAAACTGACGGCTGATTGTAATTATGTTTTTCATATGCCCCTCTTATAACACCTTATTTAAGAAATCGATGGTTCTAGGTTCCTTTGGATTAAGCAATACCTCTGAAGGAGTGCCTTCCTCGACAATGTAACCACCATCCATAAAAATAACTCTATCTGCCACTTCTCTGGCAAATCCCATTTCGTGAGTAACAATAACCATAGTCATGCCATCTGCAGCCAAATCCTTCATTACTTGAAGAACTTCTCCTACCATTTCTGGATCAAGAGCTGATGTTGGCTCATCAAAAAGCATGATATCTGGCTCCATGCAAAGTGCGCGAGCGATAGCAACACGCTGCTTCTGTCCACCAGAAAGTTGACTAGGGAAGCTAGTTGCCTTGTCCTCAAGCCCAACCTTTGCAAGCATCTTTTTAGCACGCTCCTCTGCCTCAGCCTTAGAACACTTCTTAAGCTGAACTGGTGCAAGTGTAAGGTTATCAAGTATGTTTAAGTTGTTGAAAAGATTGAAATGCTGGAACACCATTCCAATGTTTTCTCTAACTTTATTGATATTAATGTGCTTGTCTGTAATATCATTTCCATCAACAACAATTGAGCCTGCTGTAACAGTTTCAAGTCTGTTTAGGCAACGTAAAAATGTGGACTTTCCAGAACCTGAAGGACCGATTACACAAACAACCTCTCCCTTAGTGACATCTGTAGAAATATCCTTTAATACCTCCAAGTCGCCATAACACTTCTTAAGATTTTTAACACTGATTTTGATTTCTTTATCTGCCAACGTTTAATCCCCTTTCAAGAACCTTTGCACTACGTGAAAGGATAGTAATAACTATAAGATACATCACACCAACAATAGCCCATGTCTGGAATGACATGAATGTGTTTGCCTGTACATTCTTTGCTGTGTTAACAAGTTCTGGAAAACCGATAACTGAAAGAATGGATGTATCCTTGAGTGTAATAATAAACTGGTTGATGAATGTAGGAATCATTGTCTTGATAGCCTGAGGTAATACGACCTTGCGCATAGACTGTCCGTATGTAAGACCAAGAGATCTGGCAGCTTCCGTCTGACCTTTATCAACAGACTGAATACCTGCTCTAATAATTTCTGCCATATAAGCACCACAGTTCAATGCAAGACAGATTGTACCTGCCTGAAGTGCTGTCATACTAACAGAGAAACCTCCAATGATGGTATTAAATAAATAAGGAATACCAAAATACACAAAGAAGGCTAATACAATCATCGGAACCCCTCTGATTACATCAACGAAAATCTGTGAAATTACATTACTTACTCTGTTTTTTACTACACCCATAATTCCGAAAAGCATACCAATGATGCAGGCAAAAAATAAGCCTAGTAATGCAAGGAGCAATGTTCTTCCCATAGCAACAAGAAGCATCGACCCATAAACTGTAATAATAGTTAACATAAAAAATAACCCTTTCTAACTGGTTTTATAAAACAATTAGGGCAGGAACCCCCTGCCCCTTTTAATCTAATGCTATTCGCCTAAGTACTTTGCAATAATTTCATCATATGTACCGTTTGCCTTGATATTTGCAAGACCTGCATTAAACATATCAATAAGCTCTTGGTTGTCTGTGTTGAATATCGCAAATCCATATTCAGCAGGTTCATTACCAGTACCCTCAACAATCTTCATTGAAATACCAGTATCTTTAATATTTGAAGCCATAATTGGAGTATCATCGAAGCAAGCAGCAACCTGACCACCTACAACTGCCTGATACATCGTAGGAGAATCCTCAAAGTATGTAACAGTGAAACCGTACTCACTTGAAAGGCTCTCTGCGTAAGTAGCACTCATTGTACCTGTCTTAACTGCAACTGACTGTCCATTTAAATCCTCAAATCCTGTAATATCAGATGATGCCTCTACAGCCATAGACTGATTTGCATCATAGTATCCATCAGAGAAAACCCATCCAGATGCTTTTCTTTCGTCTGTAATAGATGCACCTGCAATCATTCCATCTGCCTGACCTGCCTGGCATGCTGCAATTGAAGCATCCCAACCTAGGGGCTTTAGCTCGTATTCAAATCCTTGATTTGCAGCTATTGCATCAAGAATATCAACATCAATCCCCACAAAGTCACCATTATCGTCTGTATATTCAAATGGCTTGAATGCAGTATCTGTTACAATTACCCATTTCTTTTCTGAACTAGCAGTAGTAGTGGTAGCTTCTGTGCTTTTTTCAGCACTAGACTGTTTAGAATTACTACCACATCCTGCCATTGTAGCTGTAGTCGCAAACACCAATAATAATGAAAGTATCATTTTTCTCATATCAAAGTCTCCTCTCTTTAATTCCTTTTAAGTATGCATATAGCTTTTTGCGCAACAAATGCTATAAACAAAAAAGGCGCCTGCTACCTTGTAGCAGACGCCTTCGTCCTTATTGCAAATAATATAACTGTTTTCTTTATAAAATGTCAACCTTAATTTACATTTTTTATTTAGTCTACTGTACTAAAGTATTGATTAATTGCTTAAAAGCTAAGCACATTCATTAATCAATTCTGGGCTTGAATAAAGAACAACTGGATCAATATCTATACAGTCTTCTTCTCCATTTTCACCAACATCCCAAGCTAGGGTGTCATTCATAATGCAGCACCTATTAATAAATATATCAATATCCCTTAATTGTTTAAAAACACCTTTATCCAAATTAGGATTCATATCATATTCAGTTATTTTCCCATCAGCAAAATATACCCAAACTTTATAATTAATTTGTGGTACTACTTGAACAATTTCAATCATATCTTACCTCAATGGCTCAATCTTTGTTAATGTTTCCATCATCTGCGCTAATTTCCAGTCTTCAAGCAATTCTTCTTTATGAATAATGGCCCAAGCTAAAACTAATTTCATCTGTGCAGATGGCAAATTTCCTTCTAGCACCCTAGCTTTATTAATATCTATCAAAGCTTTATAATCCCCATATTTTGCATGAAAATGGGGCGGGTTATGATCATCATAATACATCAAAATATCAATTCCAAAAAATCTAGATATAACTGGCATTATATTATCTCCTTCAATTATCTATTTTGATGATAACACAGATTTTATCTTCTGCACAGTGATAGTTCTATGAAACAAAATTTTCTATCATCTTTTTTCCATCTGGTGTGAGTATAGACTCTGGGTGAAACTGCAAGCCATACACTTCATATTCTTTATGTGCTACGGCCATTATCTCTCCATCATCTGTGGTGGCTAAAATCTTAAGATTTGTTGGCAAGCTCTTAGCCTCTGCTGCAAGTGAATGGTATCTTGCCACTTTTATAGTATCTGGCAAGCCTTTAAAAATCTTTGAGCTTGTATCTATCTTTACATCAGACTGCTTTCCATGCATAAGCTCCTTAGCGTAAGTGATATTAGCTCCAAAGGTCTCACAGATAGCCTGATGACCTAAGCATACTCCAAGAATAGGTATCTTTCCTGCAAAATGAGCTATCACATCCTCACATATACCTGCCTCAATTGGCCTGCCTGGTCCAGGAGATATGATTATATGGCTAGGATTTAGCTTTTCTATATCGCATATACGAAGTTCATCATTTCTCACAACCTTAATATCAGGATTAATTTCTCCCACAAGCTGATAGAGGTTATAGGAGAAGCTGTCATAATTGTCTATTAGTAATATCATTCTATTCCTCCCTCAGCCTGCTTGATGGCGTTTACCACAGCCTTTGCTTTATTAATACATTCCACTGCTTCCTTTTCTGGCACAGAATCATATACTATGCCTGCTCCTGAGCGAATATAAATGCTGTCATCCTTTTTATACACAAGCCTTATGGCAATGCATACATCTAAGTTTCCTGAAAAATCCAGGTATCCTATAGCTCCACCATAGATTCCTCGTTTGCTTTGCTCTAGTTCCTCTATTATCTGACAAGCCCTAAACTTGGGTGCACCAGAAAGAGTACCTGCTGGGAGTATAGCGTCCACTGCATCTATAGCATCCTTATCCTCAGAAAGCGCTCCCACCACAGTAGAGCCTATGTGCATTACATGAGAGAATCGTTCTATTCCCATATATTTATCAACAGCTACACTTCCAAGACGCGCGATTTTTCCTATGTCATTTCTACCTAGGTCTACAAGCATGTTATGCTCTGCTCTTTCCTTTTCATCAGCAAGTAGCTCTTCCTCTAATGCTTTATCTTCCATCCCATCCTTGCCCCTTGGTCTGGTGCCAGCCAGTGGAAATGTGCTTACCTTACCATCAGCCACCTTCACAAGAGTTTCAGGAGATGCACCTGCAATCTCTATATCAGAGCTGTTAAAATAAAACATATATGGAGATGGGTTGCTAGCACGAAGCAACCTGTAGGTATCAAACAAGCTTCCAGAAGCTTTGGCACTAAGCGGATTAGAAAGCACCACCTGAAAGATATCCCCTTCCTTAATATAGTGCTTAGCTTTTTCTACCATCTGACCATATTCTTCTGGTGTAAACTTTGGGGTGATTTCTGTCTTAAGTCTGATTGGTTCAAAATGCTTCTTGGCACCATTTTGTAATAGATACTTAATCTCAAGAAGCTTGTTATAAGCCCTTTCGTACTTAATATTAAGCTCGTCAAATCCTTCATTAAAATCATCGGTATAAGGTATTTTTTCATCCACCATTACACCTGTAATCAAATAGATTTTCTGCCTGAAATTATCAAATGCAATAACATCATCAAAGAGCATTAAATCCATGTCTTTGAAATCATCCTCACTATCGCATTTTAATCCAAGCTTAGGCTCAGCATACTTAATATAATCATAGGAAAAATATCCCACAAGTCCTCCTGTAAATGTGGGAAAGCCTTCAACCCTCGGAGTCTTGTATTTGGCAAGAATTTCCCTCAAGGTCTCATTTGGATGCTTTACATTTCTTTCTTCTATTAAAGCCTTGCTTCCTCCATTGTTTTCCTTGATTAACAGCTTGCCATCAGAACAGGTTATCTCCAGCTTAGGATTAAATCCTAAGAAAGTATATCGTCCCCATGTTTCTGATTGACTTGCGCTTTCCAATAGATAGCATTGATTACTTGTGTTTCTGATAATCCTCATAACCTCTATTGGGGTGTAGCCATCGGAAAGCATTTCAATCATTACAGGGATTCTTTTGTAATCTCCCTTTTTAGATAAATTTCTTACCTCATCAATACTAGGATGCATGGTAAGCCTCCTTTATGTCCTTAACAAATCTGCCAACTTCCTTTGGTGAATCCTTACCATATTTTTCAACCATTCTTACAATTGCCGAACCAACGATGGCGCCATCAGAAATACCTGCCATAGTAGCTGCCTGTTTCGGATTTGAAATACCAAAGCCTACAGCGCATGGTACATCAGTATTCTTTCTAACACGCTCTACCAGATCTTTAATATTGCTATTTATCTCCGCTCTTGTTCCTGTAACGCCAAGGCTGGATACCACATAGATAAATCCCTTCGCTTCCTTTGCAATCATGTCGATTCGCTCCTTTGATGTAGGGGCAATCATAGATATAAAATCAACATCATATTCCATTGCAACCGCCTCAAACTCAGCCTTTTCCTCAAAAGGAACATCTGGAAGGATTATTCCATCAATACCTGCATTCTTACAATTTGCAAAAAATCTATCCTTGCCATAAGAGAAAACCACATTGGCATAGGTCATAAATACAAGTGGTATTTTTACTGTTTCCCTAAGCTCTGCAACCATACCAAAAATATCATCTGTAGTAATTCCATTTGAAAGTGCTCTAATATTTGCACCTTGAATTACAGGTCCTTCAGCTGTAGGGTCTGAAAAAGGAATACCAAGCTCAATTAAATCTGCACCGTTTGCTTCCATCTCTATAACAAGCTTCTTAGTTGTCTCCAAATCAGGATCACCGCATGTAATAAATGGAATAAATGCCTTCTTATTGTTAAATGCTTCTGCTATTTTACTCATGGATGTCCTCCCCTCTGTAACGTGCTATTGCTGCACAATCCTTGTCGCCTCGTCCTGACACTGTAACTATGATAATCTGGTCTTTTTTCATTGTTGGAGCAAGCTTCTTCGCATATGCGATAGCGTGGCTTGACTCGATTGCTGCAATGATTCCTTCTGTCTTGGCAATATACTCAAATGCCTCTACCGCTTCCTCATCTGTAACTGGTACATATTTTGCTCGGCCGATATCATGAAGATATGCATGCTCTGGTCCAACTCCTGGATAATCCAAGCCAGCAGAAATTGAATAGACAGGTGCAATCTGACCATATTCATCCTGGCAGAAATATGATTTCATTCCATGGAAAATACCAATCTTTCCTGTATTTACTGTTGCTGCTGTCTCAAATGTATCAATGCCTCTGCCTGCAGCTTCACAGCCGATAAGCTCAACTCCCTCATCATTAATATAGTGATAAAAGCTTCCTATAGCATTGCTTCCACCACCAACACAGGCAATAACAGCATCAGGCAATTTTCCCTCTGCCTCAAGAATCTGGCTTCTGCTTTCCTTAGAAATAATAGCCTGGAAATCTCTTACAATAGTTGGAAATGGATGAGGTCCCATTACTGAACCAAGGCAGTAGTGTGTGTCATCTATTCGGCTAGTCCATTCCCTCATAGCCTCAGAAACTGCATCCTTAAGTGTAGCAGTACCAGATGTTACAGGAATAACCTCTGCTCCAAGAAGTCTCATACGATACACATTAAGAGCCTGTCTTTCAGTGTCTTCCTTTCCCATAAAAACAACACATTCCATTCCAAGGAGTGCTGCAGCTGTAGCTGTTGCAACACCATGCTGACCTGCTCCTGTTTCTGCAATCAGTCTAGTCTTTCCCATCTTCTTAGCAAGAAGCGCCTGTCCTAATACATTGTTAATCTTGTGACTGCCTGTATGGTTCAAATCCTCTCGTTTAAGATAAATCTTGGCACCACCTAAGTCTTCAGTCATCTTCTTAGCATAATATAGAAGGCTTGGTCTTCCAGCATAATTATTAAGAAGATCTGTAAGCTCCCTGTTAAACTCTGGATCATTCTTATAATGATTGTAGGCTTCCTCCAACTCAATCACTGCATTCATAAGTGTCTCTGGAATATACTGTCCACCATGTACACCAAATCTTCCATTGCTGTTTTCTACTACCTCGTCTTTTCGAACTGCTTCTACAAATTGCTTCATCTTATTCTTATCCTTGTGACTATCTGTCTCAATACCTGTACTGACATCTACTGCGTATGGCTTTGTTATCTCGATGGCATCTGCTACATTTTCTTTATTAAGACCACCTGCAAGAATAAATGGTCTATCAAGATATGTAAGAAGCTTCAAATCTTTGATTGGCACTCCATCACCACTTCCTGCATCAATCATAATCATATCTGCTGCTGACTTTTCTGCCTTAATTAATTCTTCTGGAGAATTAGCATTAAAGGTCTTGATAACAGGAATATTGTTATCCATAAGCTCTTTGATGTAATCCTCATCCTCATGACCGTGAAGCTGCGCCACATCAATAATGTTTTCTGTGTAAAGCTCCTCCACTGTGCTTGTAGGTGCATCCACAAATACACCAACAGCCTTGATTTCAGGATTAAGAAGGCTTTTTAGTTTCTTCGCCTGAGCCTTAGATACATTTCTTCTACTCTTATCGTAGAAGACAAAGCCAATGTATTCTGGCTTTAGCTCATTAGCATTTTTAATATCTTCTTCTCTTGTGAGTCCACATAGCTTTATGTTTGTCATCTTAATGTCCCCCTTAATTCCGCTAGCTTCATTTTTTTATCATCAGCTCGCATTAATGTTTCACCAATTAATACAGCATTTACCTTGGCATCTTGTAGTGCTTTTACATCATCACTTGTACTGATTCCGCTTTCTGATACAAAAATTATGTTTTCAGGAATCATCTGTCGTAAGCGTTTACTGTTTGATGTATCTACTGAAAAATCCTTCAGGTTACGATTGTTTACACCAATTACTCTAGCCCCTGCAGCTACTGCCATCTTGATTTCTTCTTCATCATGGGCTTCGACTAAAGCACTGATTCCTAGCTCATCGCAAATCTTAATATAGCTTGCTATCTGCTCTTTAGTTAGAATAGCACATATAAGCAGCACTGCCTTTGCACCAAGTAGCTTGGCTTCGTAAATCATATATTCATCTACAGTAAAATCTTTTCTGATGCATGGAATATTTACCGTATTTGCGATAGCCTTCAAATACTCATCACTTCCTAAAAACCATTTAGGCTCTGTTAGAACTGATATACAATCTGCTCCTGCTTCTTCGTACTCTTTTGCAATACTTAAGTAATCAAATTCCTCTGCAATTATCCCCTTTGATGGAGATGCCTTTTTGCACTCGCAGATAAAAGCGATATCGTCTTTACGAAGTGCTTTTTCAAATTCAAAATTCCCCTTTGGAAGGCTTAAAGCCTCTTCCTTAATCACTTCTAGTGATTTATTTTTCATTCCCTCAGCGACCCTTGTTTTAGCATGCTCAGCTAATTGATCAAGTATATTCATAGGCTCTCCTTAGCAAGCTCCACTTACAGCATTTGAAATCTCGTCTATTTTGTCCTCAGAAATCTCGTTACTTACAAGAATTAGCTTTTCTAGTGTCTTAAGCGCCTTGCCAGAATCAATTATCTCTTTAGCAAGCTCTACACCGTTCTTAAAGCTATCAGCCTTACCGCCAATATAAAGTGCTGCACCTGCATTAAGTAACACAGCATTTCTCTTGTGACCCTTTGCTCCATTTAGGATATCCTTTGTAATCTTGGCATTTTCCTCTGGTGTGCCACCCTTTAAATCATCCTTTGAACATTTCTCAAATCCAAAATCCTCCGGAGTGATTGTATATGTTTTGTACCATCCATCATTAATCTCACAAATCTTAGTATCAGCTGAAAGAGAAATCTCATCCAACTTATCCATGCCGTACACTACCATTCCTCTTTTTACTCCCAGATTAATTAAAACCTGTGCAAGTGGCTCAACCAGATATTCATCATACACACCAAGAAGCTGCATTGAAGGTGTAGCAGGATTTGTAAGAGGTCCTAATATATTAAATACTGTTCTAAATCCAAGCTCTTTTCTAATAGCACCTACATATTTCATTGATGTGTGATACTTCTGTGCAAAGAAAAAGCACATTCCCACCTCATTCAATAGCTCTACACATTTCTCTGGGCTTTGATTTATATTTACCCCAAGGGCTTCCAAGCAATCTGCTGTACCACAAAGTGAAGATGCAGCTCTGTTACCGTGCTTTGCCACCTTCATTCCTGCAGCTGCAGCCACCAGTGCCGATGTGGTAGAAATATTAAAGCTATGTGCATTATCTCCACCAGTTCCTACTATCTCAAACACATCCATACCTGTGTTTACCTTGATAGCATGCTCTCTCATTGCAGCTGCACATCCTGCAATTTCATCTGTTGTTTCTGCCCTGGCACTTTTAGTAGAAAGTGCTGCTAGAAATGCGGCATTCTGTGTTGGAGAAGTCTCGCCTCCCATAATCTCGTTCATTACTGTGTAGGCCTCATCATAAGTAAGGTCCTCTTTGTTTACAATTTTTACAATAGCCTCTTTAATCATGTTTACCTCCTGTAAAGGCTTCCCCCTTTTAGGGGGAAGCTGTCAGCGCAGCTGACTGATGAGGGTTTCTATCATACTTTTGTATAAAAAAAGTCCTTGATAGAAACCAGTTTCTAGTTTCTATCAAGGACGAATAATCTAATCCGCGGTGCCACCTTGATTCATAGGCTAAACCTATGCTCTTACAGGATACCATCATACCCCTGGCTACTAACGTAAGCCTTACGTCGTGCAATACTCTGACCTTGTCATTTCCTCACGCCCTCAGGAGTCCATTCCCTAATTGCTATCATACCGCATCCCACCATCGCGGCTCTCTATCATGAATCACAAAGAGGTACTCCTCTCCCTCATCGGTTTAATACTTTATTGTGTTGAAGTAACTATACCATTTGGTATATCTGTTGTCAACAATTATTTTTTTTATAATTTATTTCCTACCTTAAATCGATATTTTCCTTTACCCTTACCTTGGACTGGTGTGATAATATCCAATTCTTTCATTAACTTGATAATTTCATTTGCTCTAAATGATTTTATATTTAATAACTGTTCTACATTTGTTCTTCCAAAAAACTCTTTTTTTCCTAATTCATTATAAATCATTTGTATTTGCTTTCTCGAAATTGCAGATACATTATCCAGCGGTTGCACACCATCAATGTTTGGTTTTTGGGTCTCAATGTTTGGTTTTTGGGTCTCAATGTTTGGTTTTTTCTCAAAAGCATACTTTCCACTTATATGCATTTCTCTATTATGCAACTCATTGTTTTCATCTAGCAAAAGATTTCTAAGAAAAACCTCAACATATTCTGTTGTCTCATGAATGCCTTTTTGCAAATTAGAATAGTATCCTTCAAATAGTCAGATGTTTTCAAACCATCGACAGCTTGTAGTCCGATAGCCGTATTCCATGCATTGCCTTTCTCTCTTTTGCTAGGCTCTAGCTGCCTGTAATATTCTTCAAATGGATCTCGTTCCATAGAAACCTCCAAGTTTTTTTATCTAGTCACGTTTCTCTATACAATGCTTTTTCCAAGCTTATTATTTCTTGTTCTAACTTACAGTTATACTCAAGCATATATTCTAATATATCAACATATTTTGCTCTTTCGATTAATCTTCTCGCCTTAAGCTTGTCATTTTCAGTCAGCTCTTTTGTGTATTTTTTATACTTAATAAGATATTCTCTCTCCATAAACATAGGCTTAAACTCAATACCTGTAGCTGTTTTCAAATGCTCCAGTATATAAAATCCATCAGGATCTATATCCCCAAAATGATACCATTTTTTGTCTGAGTTATTGTGATAAATCAGTTTCAGAAAATTAGTCTTAGCTGAATTATGATAACCTGCAAGATAAATACTAAATGTATTAAGCGTATAATACCTATTGAATGAAGTCAGATTTTCAATTGTAACGATATTATCATCCATAATATCTATACTTTTTACTTCAAATATTGCATCTGATGTAAGTCCTATAGAAATATCATTATTCAAGCTAATTTGGTGTCCATCATTAAACTTGATAGTACCATTTCCCTTGAAATAAATATAAGATGGGTTAGCAAAAATCAAGTGTTCTTCTAGAATTATATGTTCAACTTCGCTTTTAACGTCAATACCATCAAGTCGATTATCATAATTACCGTATTTACGAAGAATAGAACACACCTTACTTTTATAGCTTTTTTCAAATGCTTTACTGTCTCCAAATTTTAAAATAGATAATTCTCTTTCAAGTAATGTATTCTTATTTCCTACTATTGTTTCTATCAGCTCAACAATATTCTTTAATTCAATAATACTATATAACGGCTTTTTACCTTGCTGTAATCTTTGTAATTGTTCATCGCAAAACTGGCAAAGAATATTGTCTTTATTGTTATGAAGTACTTCTTCAAGATATTTTTTTTGTTCTGCTAGAATATCAGTTTTCGTAACTCTACCCAAAAGACTATAATACATATCCCACTTTTCAGGCAATGCATATATTTTCTTAACTACTGAATCCCTATCATATGTAATTGATATTAATTCCTTTTCTTCTAGCTCACGAAGTTCATCTTCAAACTGATTCACCTTATCAACATCTGCGAAATCACTGTCATAATCAGTAAAAACATCTGTAGGTAACAAGTATATATGGCGATTAACCTTGCAATTGCCATCATACATTTTACTTCGCTCGTATTTATCAATTAATTTATTAAAAACTGTCTTTTGATTCTTGGATAATTTATCCTGCATATTGTCCCTCTATAGCGTATGAATAATTTCCTTTAGGATATAATGATACCGTTGTAGTGATGAATTGACCTATACTTGCAATCTTTTCAGGTGGAGCTGCATATATTACCTGGAAATCGTGCTCCTCAAAATATTTTACCATTTGCTCGATACGTTCTCTCGATAAAGCAGCAAATGCCTCATCAATAAATGCTAGCCTAGCACAACATTGGTTCTTAGGATAGCACTGCATCAGACTAGCGGCCAAAATAATAAAATAAGGAGTTTGCTTTTCTCCATTGCTTGCAGAACCCTGTTTTTTTGACAAGTCAGATGTTATAAGCTTGTCATCAATTGTTCTAGCAATCTCCATATCATATGTAAAATATCTTCGATAATCTGTGTATTCAAGTTCATCTTCCTCATCCAAAATGGTATCCATGAACTGCTTAATGTCATGCTCCATTTCTTCATCATCAGAACCACTTGCTATGTAAAAATCAGCACCAGCATACTCCGCAAGTTTATCACTGATTCTAAAAAATATTGTTCTATCAGGTTTTTCTTTCATTTTAAATTGATAGGTATCCTGCCCAAATGGTATTTGCTTTAGTTCTCTATTTATTGCGCCAATTTCATCCTTAGCTAGTCTTATAGCTTCATTTATTTCTCCAATAAAATCATGCATAAATGCACTTTGAAGATTTTTCTCCTGCTCATACATTTTGTTTTTAGCTTCTTCAAGTTTAACATTAGAAAGATTGTGCAATTCTTCTCTATAGATTGGAATATAGGCTACGCCTCTCCTACTGTTATCAGTCTCAGCTATCTTGCAGTATTCAAGCTGTTTATCCTCAAGCACCTTGGCTGCCTTGTCTACATCGCTAGCCATATTCTTAACATAATTTTCTGTAACAACACGTATTGTGCCTCTTGAAGCAAATGCTTTATCGTATTCATTTTCAGCATCAAATACAATTTCTGGATTAGATTTTTTCTTTGCTTCATACAACTCAATATATTTTTCAAGCTCGATTTTTAATTTTTCTTTGCCAGTTTTACACTGAATGATGCTACTTTTCAATCCACCTATGTCTTGTAGGAGCTTCGCATATTTTTCTTCGATCTCATCCTTTAACTGCTTTGATTTTTCCTGTTCTATAAGAATTTTGGCAAAATCAGGATTCTGCTCATACTCTTTTTTATCTGCTTCAATCTCAGCCTTTTTTGATTTATTCTTTATTAAAAGTGATGGAGCATCAAATCTATAATTATCAATATTTGTATCCAGCTTATCTAGTGAATCAAGTTTAATCTTACAATCCTCTTCAACTAACTTACAGCTTTCAATTTCTCCCATAAGTCTTTTTTGCTCTTGCTCGGCATGCTGTTTCTGAAATTTAATAGCATCACTTCCAAGACACATTTCTGTTTTCTCAACATTCATGTAGGAAATAGCATAACTTTTTGCAAGCATTCCATCTCTAGTCAAACCGCCCAATGGATATTCATGGAGTTCATCTAAATTTTCACAAAGATGAATGCCATTTAGCAAATAATTAGCATATCTTCTCGCAAAAAGGTTAGGTATACTTAAAGCAGCTGCTGCAGAACCTAACACAACATCAGATTCTGGCAATTTATCTGTCACAACAACATTAACATCATACAGTTTTCTATTATGTACAATTTCAATAACGTTTTTGCAATATTTTGCATCAACTATAAGGTTATATCTTTTTCTACCTAGAAAAGTCTCTATAGATGCTCTAAAGCTTTCATCCTCTATCTTTGCAACTAATTCAGCAAAGGTCCGCACTTCCGTTTTTATTCCCTGAATTGCTAATTCAGATTCAATAATAACCTTAGCTTCTCTAATCTTTTTAGGTAAATGCAAAATGTTAGCATCCAATTTTTTTATAATCTGTTCTTGTTCATTTAACTGATTTTCTAAATTGGCACGTTCATTTTTTTTATTATATTTGAGTTCAGAATATTTTTCTAATTCATCTTTATGTACATTGAGAAGCTTAATAAATACCTCGCTTTTCTTGCTACTAGAAACACTTTCAGATAAAAAATCATACAAAACATCATTTGAATTAATTAAATTTTCATTTCCTTGTACAAGCCATTCTAAATCAGTATTAATAAGCTCCTGCAATCCCCTTAGCTTAGTTACTTCTTTTTCCTGCGTTCCTAATTCTCTATCTAGTTCTTCTAATTGCCTATTAAGATTTTCTATTGATTTAGTAAAATTTTGAAAGTCTGTATTATTTATTGCAGCATTGTATCGCTCTTCTGCAAGCTTTCTTTCTCTTTCAATCTCAACTATTTTTACGTTGCTTTCTTTAAGTTCCTGCTCATGATGTATTAATCTAGCATCAACCTTTTTTATTTCTTCTTCACATACTTTCACACGCTGCAAATCCAAAATCATGTCTCTAACCAGATAGTTATGCTGCTTCTTTTCATAATCAGAAGCAAGCTCTTCTATCTCAGTTAAAACTCCTTTTGATTCAAGGAGATTATCATACATATTTTTTACTTTTTCGAATAATTCCTTTTGCTCACGTAGTTGATTAAGAGATTCTATTGGATTTGCATCCAACACGCACTCAGAAATAAACTGATTAATATTGTTCTCGGGATTAAAGGCCATCATCTTTAATAACTTCTTTTTATACAAGGCTGCATCACAACGCATTCCAAGAGCTCTTATTATTTGGTCTTTAGCTTTTTCTCGACCAATAAAATCTGTTCTTGTCAACTTCTTTCCTTTTACAATCAGTCTATTCCTTGGATATACAGACCTTATTCCATCTTTCGTTTCACAAAACTGAATATCTTCAATTTTAACATCGCGTAAAATAAACCAGTTAGAGCTAGCATCATTATCACTAGCTGACTCAATCTCTACCCCTATAACCATAGATGTATCTTCAACAGGAGAAAAGAATTCCATGGCTATGTAACTTACCACATCTCCCTCTCTAAGAAATCTGCTTGTGCCATTGCTTTTTGTGTCACCTCTTACATAAGACTTGACATTCCTATCTTTGTCTCTGGCAGCTGTATTAAACTGCGTATTACCAGTAAGCAAATATGTCATTGCATCAAGAACTGTTGACTTTCCACTACCATTCACACCAGTAAACAATGTTGAACCATCTAAGCTTATATTTTCATATTGAAACCTAGACCAATTAATAAGCAGCAATCTTGTGGCAGATTTTCTATTATTCGTCGAACTCATCTATCTCTTCCTCATCAAATCCATCATCTTCATCAACTTCTTTAAATCGCTCTTTTGCCTGTTCTACAAATTGCTTGAACTCTTCGCCATTTAAAGCAAACTGTATTGATGGATAAATTCTTATACTACAATCAACTTCTCCTATTTTTCCAATTACATCCACCAGATTGTACTTCTTAAACGTATCAAGAGTATTTGCCATAAGTGTTTTATTATCAATCTGGTCTTTTAGCCCATATTTTTCTAGCTCAAATCTTAAATCTGTTATATTAATAAATATATCCTTTTTTAAAGAGCCTTTTGATATCCTATCCACATATATTGTCCACAGACAGCATAAAACAATACTTTCAAATTTCTTAAGCTGTATTCTATTTGCCTGTATTCTCCTGGTTTCACTAACACTCCTATCGTTTTGAAGCATTACAACACCATTTTCCCTGTCCACTAAAATATCAAATCCAATATATTTGAAATACTCTCTAAACGGTTCTGGCCTTTTTGCTATAAAAAAATAAATTTTCCTGTTATCATCATCCTTATCCCTGACAATAAACGTATTTTTTAATAGTCGCCTAGCAGCTCTTTGAAATTGCTCCTTTTCTGATGAAGTATAATTATCCCAATGTTCTTCTATCATTTGTTATCCCTTCTGATTTCAAAATCTCTGATAATCATATTATTGCTTTCAACATAACCCTCTTTTGATGTTATCGTATATCCGTTATCCATAGAATAAGCAACCGCTGAAAGACTAACAAGCATGTCATCCTTTGATATAAGTGGTAATTCTGATGCGCAAACAGATATCTTACTATCCAATTGTTTATCCAAGAATTGTTTCATTCGTTCCTTAGAATAAGGATTAAAAGCGCTCTTTTTTTGCTCTTGCATTGCTTTTAACTTATCTTCGTCAGTCAGTATCTCATATTCCTGTTTAGTACTCTTTTTTATTGCTTTTTGTTTAACTGGATAGCGAATAGAATTTAAATCTATGAATTCATTTTTTTCAAGAGAAAAGAGGTTCATATATTCCTCAGGCATATTATCCTTCATTCCCAATTCATCCATCTCTTCAACAATATATTTAATTGTCTGTTCTACGCTTCCTCGGACATCAGCCCCCTTATTCCTTAAAAACCGTCCTCGGCCAACGGCAATTTGTAAATAGATATTAATCTTATGCTTAATATCAGCCATGATAGCATCATATTCATGTTCAAGAAAATGTCTTGTTTTATGTAACATATCCAAAACCTTATCTTTAGCTTCTCCTTCAGATATGTTATTTTCTAAAGCACATCCAATTATCAATACCTCAAATAATTCTTGATTATTCTCAAAAGCTTTAATGCTATTAACAATTGAACTTCGTAAGCGTAGTTACAGCTTACGGTGTTAGGATATTAAAAAGCTCCCTCGAACCGCTTAAATTAGCAGTTTGAAGGAGCTTTTATTTCGTCTGGGATTTCTTTTGACCATGGCAAAAGTTTTTCAATTATTTCTTTTGG
>NZ_JAFUSK010000003.1 GCF_017471675.1 Pseudobutyrivibrio sp. | reverse complement strand
GGACGGCAGCCCAAGGCTGATAGCGAAAAGGACTGAGCTTGAAGCCGGTAGGAAAACATCCAAAAACTGCTTTTAATTCTACTTGGCGAATGTAATATGAATGCAATTAATACAAATATTGCCGCCACTGCTATTATGAAACACACCAAGTGTCTGTGAGATACATTCAGTGCCTTCGAATAGTCAAAGCCGTGAAAGGACACGTGACGTATGCTCGTTTGTGGCATTAAGAAAATCAGCAATTCATCTCCAATGATGCACTTAGCTAGGGCCACTGTCTAATGCATAAGGCGGACACAGCAAGATATAGCTATGCTGGCCTTGGGAGTGGGGCGTGGCGGGAGGCGGTTAAATCCACAGCCTGAAATTTGTGTATATCAGTGAAGGGTATACGAATTTTTGTTAAAAAATGAGATAAAAATTAACGAAGGGGCGATTTGTAACACTTAATACACAAATTAGTGATAAAATTCAGATAATGCGTGTAGTACGTGCTGTATATTGCGATGGAGGATGCTATGGCAAAACAAGTAAAAGAGAAAAAGGAAAAAGTAAGGAAGATTAAGGACAAGCTTCTATTACTAATCATTCCAGCTGTTATTGTTATGATAATCGTGCTGGTAGTGATTTCTTCGATGCTGTCTAAAAACAGGATGCAGGAGATGGCACAGGCTTACCTGGAAAGTTCTATTGGAAATCAGGCAGATAACATTAGTTCATGGTTAAGTGAGAACTTAGAGAATTTTGCCGCAGTCAAAAAGGGAATTGAAGGTATGCAGCCTGATGACGAGGTTTTGGTACAGTACCTGACTTCTTATGTGGGTTCTAATACTAATTCTCCTAATGGTGTATATGTGGCTTCTAATACCGGGGCGGTTTTCTGTGGAAATGGTGCAGATATTTCTATATCTAATCCAACAGAGCAGCAATGGTTTAAGGAAGGCCTGTCACGTGTAAACATGGCTTATGGCAGACCATATAAAAATGCTGATGGTCAGTATGTAATTTCTGCATCGGGAATTATTAAAAGCAATGGTGATGATATAAGGGTTGCAGCAGCAGATGTTACATTGGATCAGATTACTATCATCGTTAATTCTGGAGTAAAGATGAAAAATGCCAGCTCATTTTTGGTGGATACAGATGATATGATGATTCTTGCCCACAGAGATGATAGCCTGGTATCAACCACAATTAGTGATAGCAGTAATGATTCTATTCTCAAGGGTGCATACAAGAAGATTTCAGCAGGTGATTATGCAACTGAGGATATCAGCGGATATACAGTAGCGTTTAGTGAAATATCAGGAACAAACTGGGTGCTTGTTTCTTATATTGCTAATAGCATTATTCTTGCGGATATACAAAAGCTTGGTCTTATTCTTTTTGGTGTTGGTGCCATTGCAGTGGCGCTGATTACTATTATGATTAGCGTAATCATTGGACGTGTTGTAAGACCAATCGCATCTATTACCCAGAATATTTCAGCAATGAGCGATGGTGATTTTACTATTGAAGTTGCTAAGGAATCTAACGACGAAATCGGTGTTATGGGTGAACAGGTTGGAAGGTTCGTTGTGCTTATGCGTAAGATGCTTTCTAGCATCAGTGATGAGTCTGATAAGCTAAAGCAGGAATCTGATAACAGTGATAGAGTAAGTAAGGATATGTTTGATGCATCTCAGTCACAGGAAAATGCGATGGTTAATCTGAAGAATACAGTTGATGAGCTAGCCCTTGCAGTTAATGAGATTGCAGAAAATGCTACTACTCTTGCTATGGTTGTTTCTGATACAAGAGAGAATTCTGATCAGGCTAACGAAAGCATGAAGGAAACTGTTGAAATCAGTAAGCAGGGACGTGCTGATATGGAGCAGCTTTCAATTGCCATGGAAGGAATCAAAAACAGCAACGATGCCTTGGTTGATTCTATTAACCAGGTTGGTAAGGCATCTGAAGAGATTACAAAGATTGTTGGACTTATTGCAGAGATTGCCGATGAGACAAATCTTCTTTCACTTAATGCATCTATTGAGGCAGCCCGTGCTGGTGAGGCAGGTAAGGGCTTTGCGGTAGTTGCTACAGAGATTGGTAAGCTGGCTCAGACATCAGCAGATAGTGCCGATAATATTGCAAGCCTTATCAATGATGTAGGCAAGGCCATTGATTCTGTTGTTGCCCAGGCAGAAAACAGTGCAAGAAATATTGAAGCTAACAGCGAATTAATTGGTACAGCAGTTGAAACATTCGATAAGATTTATAAGAATATTGAAAAGTCAAACGAGCTTCTTGATTTGATGATACAGGATGTACAGAAGGTTGACGAGGTATCTACTAACGTAGCCGCTATTTCTGAGGAGCAGGCCGCTAGTGCAGATGAAATCCTTGAGACCTCTAAGCACATGGTAGAACAGGCTCAGTCCATTACCGCAAGCAGTCAGGATGTGGCTGACAATTCTCACGAGCTGGCAAATACATCCCAGACTCTTACAGATTATGTACAGCAGTTTAAGATTGTGAAGGAGGACGATTATGAGAGCTAATAATAGAATGAAAAAGCTGGTAGTACTTCTTTTGACAATCGTTATGGCAACAGGCCTGATGCTAACAGGCTGCGGTAGCAGCAGTGGCGGCGGTTCTGGCTCTGGTAAGGGTGTTAAGGTATTCTATACAGCACCACCAGATGATGATTTTAAGCTTTTGTTAAAAGAATCTCTTCAGGAGAATGCAGCAGCAGAGGGTGTTACATTTGACATTGGAGAGGGCTGCAATACAGTTAATGACCAGGTAAATCAGATAAAGGAAGCTGTAAGTAGCGGATATAATGCAATTATTTGTCTGCCAGTTGATAGAAGTACTGCACTTCAGCTTGAGGTTGCAGCAGGCGATGTTCCTATTATCTATGTAAATGGTGCACCTGATAAGGAGTTCCTGGAGAAGGATAAATATATGGTAGTCAGCAGCTACGAGCAGGATGCAGGCACCTATCAGGCTGAATATGTTTGGAATGCCCTTGGTAAACCAAGCAGCATAAATGTCGTAATGCTCCGTGGCCCGCTGACACATAACGCTGCCATTGCACGTTCAGTATCAGTGTACAAATACTTTAAAGAAAATGGAGTGCAGGTTAATACAGTATTTGATGACAGTGCAAACTGGAGCGAGGACGAAGCTAAAGAAATGATGGCAATCATTGAGAAAACAGGTCAGTCATTTGACGCAGTGTTCTGTAACAATGATTCTATGGCAGTTGGCGCAGCTGATTATTTGGCAAGCCACGGCTACGACCTTAGTAAAATCCCTGTAGTAGGTGTTGATGCCACAGTAGGTGGCTGCCAGTCAATCATAGATGGCAAGATGCAGTTTACAGTATACCAGTCAGCCGCCGGCCAAGGCTCTATGGCTATCAAATGCGTAAAAGCCCTTGTAACCAAAGGCACCGCAGCAGGTCTTGAGGGCCTCACTGATGACGGTATCTCCATCTGGGTACCATTTGAAAAGGTTGACGCATCCAACGCGAAGAATTATATGTAAGTAATAGATGAGCTTTGTGGTTAACAAGCTAGAAATAGTTGGCGAGCGCGAGCAGGAGGGCCCCATGTAGTTAAGGAGGGACCCTTTAGGGAGGTTCCCTTGACTGCAATGGGAGGTGGCCTGCGGGAGCATGAAACACTAGGATGCTTGTTAACAAACAAAGCGGACTAAATTACTAATATGTTTTGTATAATTGGACAGTTTTTTCGGTAATTTACATAAAAAAAAGAAATTGCATTTTGTAATTTCTTTTTTTTATGTATAATGATGAAGTGTTGTTTATGTTTATCTTTAGTGATTAGGAGGAAATTATTATGGCTATTGATCTTAAACAATACAGAGACATTCCACATGGCGATATGCCAGGTGACAAGGTAGAAATAGGAGAGGAACACGTTAAGAAGGCGAATGTAATCATGGACTCACTTATGGGTCAGCTTGATGAAGTTCTTGCTAAGGATGGCAAAGCAGTCATCGCAGTTTGTGGCGGTTCGGGAGTAGGTAAGTCTGAGACCGCATCTCTTATCAGCTACATGCTGAACGAAAAGGGCATTGGTGCTTACACCATGTCTGGCGACAACTATCCTAGACGTATTCCAATGTACAACGATGCAGAGCGACTTCGCATTTTCCGCACCGAAGGTGTGAGAAACTTAGTTAAGTCTGGCGAAGGAAGCATGGAGCATTTTGAAATCTTGCGTAAATGGCAGGATGAGGAGACTGATGCTGACAAGGCTCATGTAAGTGAGTGCCCATGGGCGCAGGCTTATATTGATGGCGGTCGCAAGGGTCTTACAGGTTACCTTGGCACTAAGAACGAAATTGATTTCGATGAAGTGTCTGGTATTGTAAAGGCTTTCAAGTCTGGCCAGAATAAAATCTACCTTAAGAGAATGGGTAGAACCAACTCTGAACTTTGGTATGAACAGATTGATTTTACGAACGTTAAAGTTCTAGTTATCGAATGGACACATGGTAACAGCGACAATTACGAAGGCGTGGATATTCCAATCCTTCTCAACAGTACACCAGAGGAAACTCTAGCTCATCGTAAAGCTAGAAACCGCGATGGCAAAACTGATAGCGCATTCACCATGCTTGTTCTAGAGATTGAGCAAAACCTTTTAAAATCACAGGCCCACAAAGCAAAAATTATTCTTTCTAAAGCAGGTGAACTCCTATCGTACGCCCAGTACGAGGAGCTTATGAAGTAGATTTTAATATTTATATGAGCCTGGTAAACAGCAAACTGTCATTGTGTTGGCAAGCGCGAGGAAGAGGGCCCCATTCAGTTAAGGAGGGACCCTTTAGGGAGGTTCCCTTGACTGAAATGGGAGATGGCTTCCGAGAGCATGTAATACTTGGAGCAGTTTGCCGAATAGCAGGCGGACTTTAATGGAGGAATAAAATGAACGGTCCTATGTTAAATGCCTACCCAGATTCTATGGGCGGCACACTTGATGATATTGTAAAGGTTTTGAGCAAGGAAGATTTAAAGGATGTCTTCGAGTCATTCTATATCTTGCCTAGCATTTTTAATACAGATTTAGATAGAGGCTTCTCGGTTATCGATTACGGCATCAATGAAGAATTGGGTAGCCGCAAGGCAATCGAGGATATCAAGGCTATGGACATTGATCTTAAGCTTGATTTCATTCTCAATCATGCATCTGTATTGTCAAAGGAGTTCCAGGATATTATTAAGAATGGTGAGAATTCCAAGTATAAGGATTTCTTTATCAACTGGAACAAATTCTGGGAAGGCTGCGGCGAAATGACAGAGGCTGGTTATATTCAGCCTGAGGAGAAATATATCAAGGATATGTTCTTCAGAAAGCCAGGCTTACCAATTCTTATGGTTCGTTTCCCAGATGGAAGAAATGTCCCATATTGGAACACATTCTACCAGGAGGTTCGTTATAAGAAGCTTGAGGCTGAGGACCTTATGGAGAAGATGGACATCCAGTACGTGGCAGCTTCTAGATTGGCAGACTGTGTTAACACTCAGATTGCTGAGGGTAAGGCAGTGGCTGATTTAGAGCTTGGTAAATATGAAAGCTACCGTGATGCTGTAGTTGATTTGCTTGAGAGCAGCCGTAGATATTTAGGTCAGATGGATTTAAATATTAAATCTCCACTTGTTTGGGAATTCTACGAGAACACTCTTAAGACACTTGCATCATACGGAGCTAAAATCGTCAGATTGGATGCATTTGCTTATGCACCAAAGGAGCCAGGCGAGAAGAACTTCTTGAATGACCCAGGTACATGGGATTTACTTCAGAGGGTTAGAGAGCTTGCAGATAAGAATGGGGTCACACTCCTTCCAGAGATTCACGCAAGCTACGGTGAGAAGATTTACGAGCTTGTAGCAAGCAAAGGTTACATGACATACGATTTCTTCCTTCCAGGCTTACTTATTCATGCAATCGAAAATCATGATAGCTCACTTCTTGTTAATTGGGCTAAGGAATTGATTGAAAAGGATATTAAGGTGGTTAACATGCTTGGTTGCCACGATGGTATTCCTCTTTTGGATTTGAAGGGACTATTGCCTGAGTCTGAGATTCAAAAGCTTATCGATACTTTAGTTGCACGTGGAGGATTCGTTAAGGATCTTCACGGTGCTAAGAATATGTACTATCAGGTTAATGCTACCTACTATAGCGCACTTGGTGAGGATGATAAGAAGATGCTCTTTGCCAGAGCAATTCAGATGTTCATGCCAGGTAAGCCACAGGTGTGGTATCTTGATTTGTTTGCAGGAAAGAATGACCACGAAGCAGTAAAGCGAGCTGGAGCAGGTGGACATAAGGAAATCAACAGAACCAATCTTTCACTTGACCAAATCGAAGCAGACCTTAATAAGGACGTAGTAAAGAAGCAGATTGAATTGCTTCGCCTTAGAAAGACACATCCTGCATTTGGATTTGACAGTGAATTATCTATTAATACCGAAGGTTCAGTTACATCCTTTACATGGACTAAGGGAGCTGATACCATCACTCTTAAGGCTGATTTTGAAAGCCTTGAATACGAGATTATTTAATCAAATAAGATAGCCTTCCCCTTGAGGGGAAGGTGGCCAAAGGCCGGATGAGGTGTAATTAACTGTAGAACACCTTATCAGTTACCTGCGGTGACGGCTTCCCCTTGAGGGGAAGCCTTTCTATTTTTGATAATTTTATTTCAACGGATTCCCAAATATCATTTCAGAATTATGGTAGCGGCGGTCGTTTGTTACATCATCCCCAAACCAATCTGGGGCAGTGAATTCATCGGCTTCCTCCACAGTAGGAAATTCCACCTCAGCCATAATCAGCCCATCCATGTGACCAGCAAATACATCTAATTCGATAGTATATGGGTCAAGAGGAATCAGGTATCGGCGCTTGGTAATAAGATAGCCATCAATCTTTTCAGCTAGATGGTTGTAAGCCTCTTCAGTAAGAGCAGCTTCTATCTCTTCATGGGCAAGCAAACCGCTGCCCTTGTAGGTAAGGATGTACTTGTCATTCTTTTTTCGGATTCTAACAACAGGGTGAGTGCAAAGGTATCCCTGTTCAATTTCTACATAATCATATTTCCCCAAATCGGGTAATTCTTTTATTAAAAATTTTCTTTCGATTTCCATAATTTACCTCCAAATCTATCGTAACATAGCTTCTAATTATATAAATGTCTTGAAATGAATGAGATTTTAGGGTAAAATCATGTATACAAGTGTGGCAATTTGCCAAATGATTTAGGTTAGAAGGCTCAGAGGAGTCATTAAAGGAGGATTTTATAATGATTACAGCCGGTGATTTTAGAAACGGTATGACAATCGAGATGGACAATCAGGTTTATCAGGTTATCGAATTCCAGCACGTAAAGCCAGGTAAGGGTGCAGCTTTCGTTCGTACAAAGCTTAAGAACATCAAGAACGGTGGTGTTACAGAAACATCTTTCCGTCCTACAGAGAAGTTCCCAGCAGCTCGTATCGATCGTAAGGATATGCAGTACCTCTACAATGATGGTGAGCTTTACAACTTCATGGATGTTGAGACATACGATCAGGTAGCTCTTACAGCTGATCAGATTGGTGATGCTCTTAAGTTTGTTAAGGAGAACGAAATCGTTAAGATGCTTTCACACAACGGTTCTATCTTCTCAGTTGAGCCACCTATGTTCGTAGAGCTTCAGATTACAGATACAGAGCCAGGTTTCAAGGGTGATACAGCTACAGGTGCTACAAAGCCAGCTACTGTTGAGACAGGCGCAGTTGTTTACGTTCCTCTTTTCGTTGAGAACGGCGAAACAATCAAGATTGATACAAGAACAGGAGAGTACTTATCAAGAGTTTAAAATGGATTACAGAGAATACCCACTTTCAGAGCTTTTAAAAAACAGAAAAATATTTGCTGTCTTTGACGAAGAGTTTCAAAAGGGCACTTGGCTTGACGCTACAGCATTGCTTGGTAGTGAAAGCACTATTAACCAGCTGTACCGTGATGGCACAGTTCCTAAGGAAACCCTTGATAAGATTGTGGAACGTCTCTCTAAATAAGTACGATTACTAAGGGATATCACTTCGGGTGATATCTCTTTTTTTTACCTCTTGATTTACGACAACTATTGAAAATTGGGGGCATAGAGGGATAGAATAAGGGTAGTTAAAGTTGTATTGGGGGTGAATTTTATGTTCAGTTTTATGATTTGTTTGGTGGTACTTGTTATAGGATATTTCACCTATGGTAAGCTGGTTGATAGGATATATGGCCCTGATGACCGGCAAACCCCAGCAGTAAGAATAAATGATGGGGTAGATTTTGTGGTAATGCCTAGATGGAAGCTATTCTTGATTCAGCTTCTTAATATCGCAGGACTTGGACCTATATACGGCGCCTTGGCAGGTGCACAGTGGGGTACGAGTGTATTCCTTTGGATTACACTTGGAACTATACTTGCTGGTGGTGTTCATGATTTTTCTGTAGGATTTATGAGCATGCGCCACGATGGAGCCAGTGTATCAGAGCTTACCGGCATGTACCTTGGCAAGGTTATGAAGAATATAATGCGCGTCTTTAGTGTTGTCCTGCTTGTGATGATTGGCACTGTTTTTGCTGTAGGACCCGCAGGATTGATTTCTCTTTTGATAGGTAATCAGGGTGGTACTGGTTTAATAGCTAACACATATTTTTGGCTGGCAATCGTTTTAATCTATTATTTCATTGCAACATTTATTCCAATTGATAAGGTTATAGGAAAGTTCTATCCAGTGTTTGGCATATGCCTAATAGTAATGGCAATTGGTGTAGCTGTAGGTATTTTTACTAACGGATATACTATCCCTGAAATAGAATTAGCAAATCTTCATCCTGATAAAACACCAATCTGGCCAATGATGTTTGTATCAGTTGCATGTGGTGCCATCTCAGGCTTCCATGCTACCCAATCCCCACTGATGGCCAGGTGCTGCAAGTCAGAAAAGGAAAGTCACATGGTGTTTTATGGAGCTATGGTAAGTGAAGGAATTATCGCACTTATTTGGGCGGCAGCAGGAAGTGCTGTCTACGAAAGAACAGGGGGATTAACCACAGGACTTACCGAGATGCTAGCAAGTGGGCAATCTGCCTGCGTATATGATATCTGCACCAAGACAATGGGTGGAGTAGGAATAGTTCTTGCAATGCTTGGTGTAATTGCATGTCCTATTACATCAGGTGATACAGCCTTTCGTTCAGCAAGGCTTGTTATTGCAGACTGGTTCAACGTTAATCAGAAATCCTATAAAAACCGCCTGTTTATTTGTATCCCGTTGCTGGGAGCCGGCGCTTTAATCAGCCAGCTTAATTACAATGTTGTATGGAGATATTTCAGCTGGTCTAACCAGACCCTTGCCATGATAGCACTGTGGACAGCATCTATGTACCTATACAAGAATGGCAAAAACTACTGGCTCACAACAATCCCTGCCACATTCATGTCCGCAGTATCTGTTACCTATTTCTTCTGTGCACCAGAGTGCCTGAACCTTTCCACCGCTATTGCGTATCCAGTAGGAATAGTTGCAGCAGTGGTATTCCTAGTGGTGTTCTTGAAGAAGAGCTTAGGGGGGAAATAATTTAAAATTGATTATATGACTCCTTTGGGGTATATTGAAAAGTGACAAATGACATCCACAAGATGTCATTTGCTTTATCAAGATTGACATCTTGTGAATGTCACAGCCTCAAGGAGTGTTAATATCAATGCTAATAAATTATCGAGAATATCCCACTAATAATGTATTAAAGAAACTTCTAAAGGATAATACCACAGGAAAAAATATTATCTTTGCTACAGATATATATACTGGTAATCCTAAAGATGAAATAACAGAGAAATACATTCTCTCAAATAGCAAAGAATACGAAATTTGTCCTCGTGTGGAGAAAGCTCTAAATGTACAAAGTGACCGTACCAGGAAGAAAGCGGAAGTTTTTACCCCTTCATGGATTTGTAATAAAATGAATAATCATTGTGATGCAGAATGGTTTGGTCGTGAAAATGTATTTAACATAGAGAATGGTGAAAAATGGACTACCACAGTCGGTAAAATAGACTTTCCATCAGAAAAAGATTGGAAGGACTACGTTAAATCCAAGCGATTAGAAATTACTTGCGGGGAAGCTCCTTATATAGTATCCAGATATGATGCAGCTACAGGCGAGATAATACCTATTGAAAAGCGCATTGGTATTTTGGATCGAAAACTTAGGGTTGTAGCGGAAAATGCTAATGATGAAAAAGACTGGTTGAAATGGACTTATGAAGCTTTCAAAAGTGTTTATGGATATGAATTTCAAGGGGATAATCTGTTAATCGCTAGAATCAATCTACTTACAACCTTTGTTGATTATATGCTGGATAAATTGGGCAGACAGCCAGTTGCCAAAGAACTAAATGAGATTACAAAGATAATAGTTTGGAATTTTTGGCAGATGGATGGGATTACAGGCACAGTACCATTTGGTAAACCAACAGAAGAATTTCATCAAATGAGTTTCTTTGACTATGAACAAGGTATAAATGATACAGAGCCTGAGCAGGTCGATTGCAAGATATATGACTGGACAGAAAAAACAGTGATAACTTATAAGAGTATTAGGGGATAAATTTCGTGAAATAGTTTCCATATAAATAGGCTTAAAAATATGGGGTAATGAATAACATAACAAGATATCAATTTTTACATGCCTCCTCTAAAACTATCTTTTTTTACGAGATTTAGAGGAGATATATTTTCATTTCGACAATTTTTTGATAAAATATATACATGGGAAAAAAGAAGATAATTGGAAGAATTGAAGAACAGGAAAAGCTTGATTTATGCATGGAGTCGGATAGGGCTCAACTTATAGTTGTGTATGGGCGTCGTAGAGTTGGCAAGACGTTTCTAATTAATGAATATTTTAACAACAACTTTGCCTTCAAACTGACAGGAACCTATGGAAAGAAAAAAGAAGTTCAGTTGGAAAATTTTGCTTTAGAGCTTAATAGGAAATCTAAGAATATGCAGGATATTCCTACCAACTGGAGAGAAGCATTTTCAAGGTTGCGAGATTATTTGGAGCTATTGCCAGCAGATGAAAAACAGGTGGTATTTTTCGACGAGCTACCGTGGCTCGACAATCCTAAGTCAGACTTTTTATCAACCTTTGAGTGGTTTTGGAATGACTGGGCTTCTACCATGGATAATCTTGTGTTTATTGTAAGCGGTTCTGCTACATCATGGATGGATGAAAAAATTGCAAATAATAAAGGCGGATTGTTTAATCGACTTACTCGCAAGTTGTTTTTAAAACCTTTTAAGCTGTACGAGGTAGAAGAATATCTTATAAATCATAATATTAGATGGTCTAGAAATGATATTGTTCGGTTATATATGATTATGGGTGGAATTCCTTACTACTTAAGTCTGCTCAATGCTAAACTATCACTTTCACAGAATATAGATAATCTATTTTTTGCTGAGGGTGGCGAATTGTGGGATGAGTTTGAGCATTTATATAACACCTTATTTTCGAATAGTGAGAATTATATAAAAGTTGTGGATGCACTTAGTCGAAAAAGGTGTGGCATGACCAGAGCTGAGTTAGTGACAAAAACTAAGCTCAAGAATAATGGTGATCTAAGCTTGATTTTAAAAAATCTCGAACTTTCTGGATTTATTCGTATTTCTAACTACTATAAAAAGAAAAAGAAGGATGCCATATTTCAATTGAGGGATTATTACACAGCCTTTTATATGCGATATATCAAGGATAATTATGGTAAGGATGAACATTTTTGGAGTCATTCCACAGACAATCCATCACGTAGAGCATGGGAAGGACTCACATTTGAACAAGTATGTAGGGATCATATACCTGCTATCAAACATAAATTAGGAATATCAGGGGTTCTCACTGAGGAATCATCTTGGTTTGTGCGTTCTAAGGATAGCGAAGTTGATTCAGGAGCACAAATCGATTTACTAATTCATCGTGGTGATAGGGTGATTACCATTTGTGAAATCAAGTTTTCAAATGGGCAATACACTATAACAAAGGACTATGATTTAAACCTTAGGAATAAAATTGAAGCTTTTAAGCTGGCTACAAAATGTACTGAATCAATTCAACTGGTAATGATTTCTACCTATGGTGTTAAAAAGAACGAATACAGTAGTATTATCCAAAATGAAGTTGTTATGGATGATTTGTTTCATATGTGAAAATACTCCCTCTAAATCTATTATTATTTATAAGATTTAGAGGGAATATTTTATTTACTAATAGGCAAACAGTACTGAATATTTTTATTTAAGTAAATCAAGTATGCCACAGTGAAGAGCCTTGGCTAAATACTGCAATTCAATATCTGTAACAAATCTTTTTCCACATTCTATACGCTGGATAGCGTTTTTATCGACATCAAGGCCGATTACTTGAAGTTCTTCGGCTAAATCATTTTGAGAATATCTTAATTGTTGTCTGTAAGTGGCTACATTATGTCCACAAATATTATTCCAACCATCAGATGCTTTATTTTTATACATTTCAATTATCCTCCTTGACATTCACTGATTGTCACAAGATAAATTTTGCGGTATATTTAAGTATGAAATGACATAACCTATATTTCAAAATGACATTGCTGAGATGTCATTAATTTAAAACAAGAATGACATTCACTAGATGCCATAGAGCCACTTTGTGTATGGCTCTAAATTAATGCTTATAATGACATCTACAGAATGTCAAATACATATTACGAGGGGAATGTAAAAATGAAGTTTGATTATGTAATTGGTAATCCACCATACCAAGAGGAAACAGATAGTGAAAGTACAAGAAAACCACCAGTATATAACTTATTTATGGACGAAGCATTTAAAATTGCAGGTGCAGTAGAATTAATTACACCTGCTAGATTCTTATTTAATGCTGGTTATACTCCTAAAATATGGAATGAAAAAATGCTAAATGATATGCATTTTAAAATAAAGTATTACGAACCTATAAGTGAAAATGTTTTTCATAACACAGACATAAAAGGTGGGGTAGTGGTTTCTTATCGTGACGAAAGCAAGGATTATGGGAGTATAGGAATATTTACAAAATATGATGAACTTAATGCTATTCTAAAAAAAGTAAATGCAAAAATAGAAGCGTCAATGGAAGAAATTATTTCTTCGCCATTAAGCTTTCAACTGACAGAAAAAATGAAGATAGAGAATCCCAAAATGATTGATAGACTTAGGTCAAGTGCTTTTGTTAATCTTGAAGAAATTTTCTTTGAAAACAAACCCGAAGATAACAGGGATTATATTAGGATGATTGGATTGCTTAATGGAAAAAGAGTTTTGAGATATATAAGAAAAGATTACATAAAAGATTCTTCGGGTACGTTAGATAGTTACACGTTATTATTACCTAAGGCAAGCGGGATGGGTGAATTTGGAGAATTAATGGGACCTTCATCTATTTCGAAGCCAGGTATGGGATATACTCAAACGTTTATAAGCGTAGGATGTTTTGATAATGAAGAAGCTGTACATAATACTAATAAATATGTTAATAGCAAATTCTGTAGAGCATTGTTGGGGGTTCTAAAAATAACGCAAGATATGCCAGCACCAAAATGGAAATACGTCCCACTCCAAGATTTCACATCATCCTCCGATATCGATTGGTCTAAGTCAATACCAGAGATTGACCAGCAACTATATCGTAAATACGGATTATCAGAAGAAGAAATTGAATTTATTGAAACACATGTCAAACCTATGGAATAAAAAATAGGTATTAATAGTTTCGAATTAGGAGAAGATTATATGATTACACCAAAAATCAAATCAACCACCCAGGTTGTTCCAATGATATATGCCTATACCACCCCAGAGGTTGCTCGTCATAACGGGTGGACAAAGATAGGATATACAGAGCAGGATGTAATTACAAGAATAGAGCAACAAACCCATACTGCTGATATTGAATATAACTTGGAGTGGCAAGGAAGAGCAGTATTTGATGATGGCACAGAGGAAAGATTTACTGATAAAGATTTTCATGCTTACCTTAGGAAAGATGGTGTTGAACAGGAGAAAGGTAAGAATAATGAATGGTTTAAAATAACTGGTCCAGATTCAAATGATAAATTTAATGTCTTTAGGAAAAATCATGGAATTCTTAAAACCGTAAATGCGATAATTCCATACCAACTACGCCCAGAGCAGCAGGAGGCAGTACGTCTTACAAAAGAATATCACGATTCCAATGCCGAGGGTGAATTCTTATGGAATGCTAAGCCTCGTTTTGGAAAAACACTGGCTGTTTATGATTTTTGTAAGCAGGTTAATGCGTCTACTGTATTAATCGTAACAAATAGACCAGCAATAGCTAACTCATGGTATTCAGATTATATGAAATTCATGGGTACAGAGTCAGGCTTCTATTTTGTTAGCGAGGTTGAAGCACTTAAGGGGAGACCCGGCGTATTATCAAGAAATGAGTACACTAAAGCATCTCGAGATGATGATAAAGGCTGTATAGAATTTGTAAGCCTTCAGGATATGAAAGGCTCAATATATTTCGGTGGACAGTATGATAAGCTTGCAGAAATAAGTAAAGCAAAGGGCATGGTATGGGATGTTCTTGTAGTAGACGAAGCACATGAAGGTGTAGATACATACAAGACTGATGTAGCTTTTGACCAGATTAATAGAAAGTTTACATTGCACCTATCAGGTACTCCATTTAAGGCTCTTGCCAATAATAAATTTGATGAGTCAGCGATTTATAATTACACCTATGCAGATGAGCAAAAGCGAAAAAGAGATTGGGATTTGACTGATGAACATGAAAATCCATATAGTAACTTGCCAAAGCTTAATCTATATACTTATCAGATGAGTGAAATCATCAAGGACGAATTGTCTCAGGGTATTGAAATTCAGGGAGAGACTGTTGAGTATGCATTTGATTTGAATGAGTTCTTTAGCACTAATAATGGGAAGTTTGTACATGATAGTTCAGTAGATAAATTCCTGGACGCGCTGACAGTACAAAAGAAATTTCCGTTTTCTACACCTGAATTAAGAGATGAGTTAAAGCATACATTCTGGCTGCTTGATAGGGTAGATAGTGCTAGATGCCTTGCAAAGAAATTAAAAGAACATCCAGTGTTTGCAGAATATGAGATTATACTTGCAGCAGGTGATGGCAAAATAGATGACGATGATGAAAATGAAAAATCCTATGATAAGGTAAAAGCTGCAATCGAAAAGTATGAAAAAACAATAACATTATCAGTTGGGCAACTTACAACAGGAATTACCATACCTGAGTGGACTGCTGTGTTAATGCTTTCTAATGTTAAATCTCCTGCATTATACATGCAGGCAGCTTTTCGTGCGCAAAATCCATGTCTGTTTAATGAAGATGGGGTATTTAAGCGCAAAGAAAATGCGTATGTATTTGATTTTGATCCAGCAAGAACTTTAGTAATATTTGAAGAGTTTGCTAATGATTTATCTATCTATACAAGTGCAGGTCGTGGAGACATTGAAGCGAGAAAAGAGAATATTAGAGAGCTTTTAAATTTCTTTCCAGTTATTGGAGAGGATGAAGATGGCGAGCTTGTAGAACTGGATGCAGAGGCAGTACTCACTATACCTAGAAAGATAAAATCTGTGGAAGTTGTACGTCGCGGATTTATGAGCAACTTTCTATTTCAGAATATCGGCAATGTCTTTTCTGCTCCAAGGGAAGTTATGGATATCATAGAGCAGTTTACAGCAGTTTCTGAACCTAAGACTAATGTAAAGCTTACAGAAGAAGTTAAAAAGGACTTATCCCTAGATGAAAATGGAGAAGTTCAGTTATCAGATGAGTATGTAATTGGATTATCTAAAGACATATTTGGTGAGAAGCGTGTTGCAGTAAAAGAAGTAGACGACATTATTGAAACATGTATTGATGAAAACATTGCAACAGATAATGACAGAAATAAAAAAATGGCAAAAGTCATAAAAGATTATGCTAAAAATGTTATCGTAAATGCGATTGTAGAAGACACCAAAGATAATTATGGAGATACTCTCAGAAAATCTGATGAAAAACAGTTGTCGGCAAAGCTAATTGCTGATGTAGATAGGATAGTAGAAAAGGCAGTCTCTAACTATACTATAGAAGAAAATCTCATTGAACATGACCGCATGGAGGCAATGCAAACAAGAAATGAGACTGGCAGAAGTACAGATGAAATCGAAAAAGAATTTGCTGAAAAGAAGCAGGAGGCTCAAGAAAAGTTCAAGACAGGATTGTCACAGGTTATGGAACAATTTGAGGATGATTCTAGAATAGAGACAACCAAAACTATAGAGATAAAAGTAAAGGAACGAGAACGTGATGAAATAGAAGACGGAGTACGTGACCATCTAAGAGGCTTCTCTAGGACTATACCTTCATTCCTCATGGCCTATGGCGATGATTCGGTAACACTTGCTACATTTGACAATATTATTCCAGACAAAGTCTTCTTAGAAGTAACAAGTATCACTCTCGAACAATTTAGATTTTTAAGAGATGGTGGAGAATATATCGATTCAGAAACAGGAGAGAAAAGGTATTTCAATGGTCATTTGTTTGATTCAGTAGTATTTGATGATTCAGTAAAGGAATTTCTTGGGTTAAAAAAGAAACTAGCTGATTATTTTGATGAAAAGAGTGTTGAGGATATTTTTGATTATATTCCTACACAAAAGACTAATCAGATATATACACCAAAGGATGTTGTTAAGCGTATGGTTGACATGCTGGAAGAAGAAAATCCAGGGTGCTTTGATGATCCTGATAAGACATTCATTGATTTGTATATGAAGTCTGGTTTATATATTACTGAAATAGTAAAACGATTGTATCAAAGTGAAGGCTTAAAGAAGGCGTACCCAGATAAGAATGAGAGGCTAAAGCATATATTTGAAAAGCAAGTTTACGGCTTAGCTCCTACTGAAATAATATATAAAATTGCTACTAGCTTTATATTAGGTTTCGACGAGGATGTAGAAATAACTAAGCATAATTTCAAGCAAGTTGATGCACTTCCTTTTGCGAAGGAAGGTACACTGCAAAATAAAATAGATGAACTATATGATAATTGATGTTTGGGTATAGATTGGCTATTCAGCCAATCTATACCCAAGCTCTCTTATGTTCTTCAAATCTTCTTCCATAGAAACGCCCTTTACGGTGAGCATGTTTCCGGTGATGGTGGCGTTGGCGCCACCAGTGAAGCATTTCATGCCAGAGTCTTCTAGTACATCGCGGCCAGCAGCAAATCGGATAAATGATTTAGGCAGGATGAATTTGAAGATGGCAATTATTCTGCGAAGCTCTTCCTCTGAAAGCATATCTCTATCTTCCATAGGAGTGCCCTTGATTGGTTTTAGCATGTTGATAGGGATTGATTCAGGCTGAATCTCTGTAAGTGCAAATGCCATATCGATTCTGTCTTCCCAGCTTTCGCCTACACCGAATACACCGCCGCTGCAAAGCTCTAAGCCGGCTTCGTGAACCATTTTCATTACCTTAATTTTGTCATCGGTGGTGTGAGTGCTGCAAAGATTTTTAAAAAACTCTGGGCTGCTTTCAATATTGTTGTGAACTCTCTGAAGGCCAGCTTCCTTAAGTAACTGTAAATCCTCTTTATCAATAAGCCCAAGGGATACGCAAGGCTTTAGCCCTGTATCTTTTACAATTCGTTTAATGTTTTCGGCAATCTGATTTATCTCAGCCTTGTTAAGGCGACGGCCAGATGATACCTGACAGTATCTTGCAACGCCAATTCCGTCATACTTCTTTGCGTCAGCAGATACATAGTCTGCATCTCTTACTGCGAAGGATTCGATGTTAGCAGAAGAGCAGCTGGACTGGGCACAGAATTTGCAGTTTTCTGAGCAGCGTCCACCCTTTACACTGAGGATGGCACACATATCAAATTCGTCCCCGTTAAAATGTTTTCTTAGCTCGTCAGCGCCAGCGCAAAGCTCCTCAAGTGGTGCGTCCACAAGCTCTAAGGCTTCTTCTTTTGTAATATTTTCGCCAGCAATAATTCTTTTAGTTAGCTCCTTGATTTCCATGTTATTATTCTCCGTTTGTGTATAAGTCTATTGTTACTTTTATAATCTTAAATCAAAACGGAGAAATGTCAACCTATAATAATGATAAGGTTGACAAATAAAAGCTGATTTATTATCATATACATGCTTAAAAAAATTTACACAAGGAGAAATATATATAATGGATAACACTTTTAATCAACCACAGTCAAAACAACTGCTTTCTACAAAGCGTATGGTAATATGTGCATTGTTTGCGGCACTTCTATGTGTATCAGCATACCTTAGTATTCCAACACCACTTCCTATGGCACCTAAGATTACACTTATGAATTTTGTAATCTTCTTAATTGCCCTTCTGTTTCCAGTTACAGAATCATTCTTGATTGGATTAGTATGGTTCCTGCTTGGAGTAGTAGGACTTCCAGTATTCATCGGTGGTGGTAGCGGAATTGGATATTTAATTGCACCTTATGGGGCATACACATGGGCATTTCCTATTGTACTCATCGTACTTCCACTTATCCGTGGCAAGAAGTATAACAGAATTTGGTACACACTCTGTGGCATCATTGGTGTACTTATTATCGATGTAATTGGTATGCTATATTTACAGCATTCTATGAGCTATGATCTTAAGACTGCATTTTTAACAGGGTTTGTTCCATTTATTCTGCTTGATTTGGTTAAGGCAATTGTAGTGGCACAGATTATACCGGCGTTTAGGAAGATAATGGAAGTGTAAAATAGAAATAAGATAGAGACAGATGCGGAGTTATATATAGATGACCCTCATCCGTCTGCTAAGCAGACACCTTGTCTCGCCTTCCGACTCGGTCGTTGCTAAACAGGCTCCACTGGAGCCTAGCAACCCCAGAGGGGGAAGGCTATTTTTTTCACAAATTTTTAATAGAGTATACAAGCAGTATTTGGTAAGATAAAGGTAGAATGAGTAAGGAGGGCTTAAATAGATGGAAATTAAAATTTCTGATTCAATAAAATATATTGGTTGTAATGATAAGACAATAGATTTGTTTGAGAGTCAATATCCTGTACCAAACGGGGTATCTTATAATTCTTATGTGATATTAGATGAGAAGGTAGCAGTTATGGATACTGCAGATCCACGTGTTACAGATGAATGGCTCAATAACCTGGATGTAGAGCTTGCTGGACGAGACGTAGATTACCTGGTGGTATCTCACATGGAGCCAGACCATGCAGGTTCTATCAAGGTATTTTTAGAGAAATATCCAAATACAACAGTTGTTGGAAATGCCAAGACATTTCCTATGATGGCACAGTTTATGGACGAGAGTCTTTTCGAAAATAGAAAGCAGGTTGTGGCTGAGGGGGATAAGCTTTCCTTAGGTGAGCATGAGCTTACATTCGTGATGGCACCTATGGTGCACTGGCCAGAGGTAATGGTGGAGTACGAATCTAAGGAAAAGATTCTGTTTTCTGCAGATGGCTTCGGAAAGTTTGGAGCACTGGATGTGGATGAACCATGGATAGATGAAGCCCGTAGATATTATCTTAATATTGTGGGTAAGTACGGCGCTTCAGTGCAGGGATTGTTGAAAAAGGCTGCAAATCTTGATATACAGACAATTTGTCCACTGCACGGTCCAATCTTGACAGAAAATTTAGGTTACTATATTAACCTTTATGATACATGGAGTAGCTATAAGCCAGAGGAAGAGGGGGTACTTGTTGTATCAGCTTCTATTCATGGCAACACTAAGAAAGCTGCTCTTAAGCTCAACGAAAAGCTGCAGCAGGCAGGTGTTAAGACACAGTTTATCGATATTACAAGAGACAGCATGTCAGAGGCTGTAGCTTTAGCATTCTACTATGACAAGATGGTCTGCCTTGCAGCTACATATGATGGTGGATTGTTCCCACCAATGCAGGATTTCTTACATCATCTTACAGCTAAGGCTTACCAGAATCGCAAGGTAGCCTTCGTTGAAAACGGCACATGGGCTCCTCAGGCAGCTAAGTGCATGAAAGCAATCCTAGAACCAATGAAGAACCTAGAGTTCATCGACCCCGTAGTAACAATCAAATCCACCCTAAATCCTTCAACCGAATCTGCTCTCGATACCCTCGTAGCAGCATTGAGCTAATTTGGGGTAAATTATATTAACAATTATATCATTAGAAGAGTTTGTAGCAGACAAGTTGTACTCAACTTTGGCGAGCGCGAGCAGGGGGGCCCATGTGGTTAAGGAGGAACCCTTTAGGGAGGTTCCCTTGACCACAATGGGAGGTGACCTGCGGGAGCACGGAACACTATAAGGCAACTTGTATGCGTAACAAACGGACCAGGAGGTGTAAATGGCAGTAGAAGTTAACCCAAGAAAAGTAGCGATAATTGGTGCAGGTTTTGTTGGCTCTGCAACCGCATTCGCATTATCACAAAGCAGTATGTTTTCCGAAATGGTTCTTATCGATGCGGACCATGAAAAGGCAGAAGGAGAAGCTATGGATATCAGCCACGGCACTCCATTTACTAAGCCAATTAAGATTTACGCAGGAGACTATGATGATATTGCAGATGCTGCAATCGTAGTAGTTACTGCAGGAGCAGGTCAAAAGCCAGGGGAGACTAGGCTTGACCTTGTTCATAAGAATGTAGGCATTTTTAAATCTATTATTCCTGAGATTGCAAAGAGAGATTTCGGTGGAATCCTTCTTATTGTGGCAAACCCAGTTGATATTCTCACACTTACAGCACTTAAGCTTTCAGGCTTGCCAGAGAACCGTGTAATTGGTTCTGGTACAGTGCTTGATTCTGCCCGTCTTAAGACAGAGCTTGGTGAGCATTTAGGAATTGATAGCCGCTCAGTGCATGCTTTCATTATTGGTGAGCATGGTGATAGTGAGATTGCTGCATTCTCAAGTGCTAATGTATCTGGTATCCCAGTAAATGATTTCTGTGAGATGAGAGGTCATTTTAACCATGATGAATCCGAGAAGATTATTGCAGACCGTGTAAAGAATGCTGCTTACGAGATTATCAAGAGAAAGCATGCAACATACTATGGTGTTGCAGTTGCTGTAAAACGTATATGCGAAGTAATCGTTCGTGATGAGCGCTCAATTCTATCTGTGTCATCTATGATGCACGGTGAGTATGGCATTGAAGATATTTGCCTTTCAATGCCAGCCATTGTAGGAGCAGACGGATTAGAGACAAAGGTACCTATTTCTCTAGATGATGATGAGATTAAGGCTTTACAGGAGTCAGCAAGAACACTTAAGGAAGTAATTGATACAATCGATTTTACAGTTTAAATTAATCTACATATTTAGCTTTGATTTCTTTAATTTCATCGAAGCAACTAACGAAAGCATCCACAACGGTTGGTGAGAATTGCTCGCCACGTTGCTGGATGATTTCTTTTTTTGCTGTTTCCAAATCCCAGGCCTTTTTGTAGGCACGCTCACTTGTTAAGGCATCAAAAACATCTGCAACAGATACTATCTGGGCATAGATAGATATTTCATTCTTCATAAGGCCCTGAGGGTAGCCTTTACCATCCCAACGTTCATGGTGCTCTAAAGCAATAATGCGGGCCATTTCTATTATTTCACCTTCAGAGTTTGCCAGAATATCCCAACCATATTGAGCATGACCCTTCATAATTTCGTATTCTTCGTCGGTAAGCTCACCCTTCTTTTCGATGATGTCGTGGCTGATTAGTAATTTACCTAAATCGTGCATCATAGCAGCGATTTTAATATTTTCAACCTCGTTTTCTGACAATTTCATAGTACGGGCAAGCAATTTGCTGTACTCTGCCACTCTTCTTACGTGTTGTCCTGTTTCTCCAGATTTTGCCTCAGATATTTCCGTGAGCTTTATGATGATATTTTCTTGGCTGGATTGAAGCTTTTCATAATATTCGTGTTTTTTATCGTATTGCTTGGCAACGCTAATAGCAATCTTTTCGTAACCAAGTGCAAACAGACTGCTGACCATTGCTACTGAATCCAACCAGAAAACATTTTGAACATTTAAAACATCTGTGCCAAGCTCTGGGAATAGGAAATATGCAGCATAGAGTAAGTCCAGGATGTAGAAGAGTCCGACCAGATAAAGGAATACGTTTTTCCACTTAACAGAGGTTGACTGGAAAACAAAATTCATATCCTTTCTCAAGGTGACAAAGACGGTTAATAGGAAAATAGCATACCATAGGATATAACCTGGATATGATATCGCAACAATAAGAGTAAGACGCTCTATACACACATACTGCATGTATACCGTGGCGTCTAAAAATTTATTCATGTTTGTGAAACGGCTAAAAAGCATTCCGCCGATGATTATAAAGATAGCATCAAATGTCATGTTTATTATGATAAATATGACATTATAAGAATCGGAAAAACCAAAATCCAGTACAATGATTTTGTACAACTGGATAACTAATTGCTCACCAATAATAGAAACAAATGAAGGCGAAACAAAAAATAGTTTAATGAATCTTTCTATGATGTAACGCTTATCTTTACCATAGAATGCAAGAAATATTAAATTTAGTGACGCGAACCATGCGGCAGATATAAGCTTTGGCCAATACAGCTGAAATAATTCAATCATAATAAACCTATCTATTTCAAAATAAATACATACAAAGCACTATCTTATTTTTAACATTAAAGTATGTCTAAATTATTATAGAATTGTTCATAAATTATAAAAAATGTTTATGGAGTAACTTTTTACATAGCTGTTTGGCGGATTATACAGATTGACTACTATGTTCTAATAAAAGATAACGGGAAGAAGAATATAGCAAATAAGATAAAGAATATGAAAAGGAAAATAAAATGTCCGCTAAGAGTTTCGATAGTCAAAAAGTTATAGAATATTTAGATTGTCTGGATTCACAAGGTAATAGCTTTATGATAAAAGCAGATAATCTTAGAAATGCATATAACACTTTTATAGATAATGAAACATTTGATGGTGATGCAGCAGATGCTGCAAAAAGACTACTCAATGAAGTGGAAATACAATTACTAGATGATGTAGTTGAGTCTCAAAAATATTTAATGCAATTATATCTGCATATGCTAGGAACATTCCAGGAAAAAGTCGATTCGTCAGACTATGCAAGAATTAGTATACCAATCTTAGAAGTGATACATGATGAATATTATGAAAAATATAAACAGTATAAAGAACACGCTTCAAATATAACAGAGATAGCAAGAATTGCACAATTAAGATATGGAGATATTTATCCAATTACTCAGCCAGATTCAACAGTTGTAGAGAACGCTTTTGAAGACTTAATAGGAGTAAACTACAACAAGGGACATATAAATAAATGTATAGAGAAATTTGAAGATTTTGATGATGAAGAGATTATCTATGCAAAGAATATGGATTTAGACGGATATCTTGATAATGTTGACTTGAAAATATCAAGGTTATGTGAGTTGCTTGATAAATATGATGTGTTAATAAATGATTATAATTTAACGACTCAATATATTGATTATATCATTAATGGTAGCATTATAGATGAGACTTTATTTGGTACAGTATTTAATTGGCTAGAATGTTCATCAAATGATAAAATCAGAAATTTAATAAACAGTCCATTTTATAAAATCTTGAAAAGCAAATTTAGTGTTGATGTTGCTATAGGAATGAGTTTTAGGGAAGGGGCAAAGTACATTGCTACATTATTTGATACATTTGGTAAGGGGATACATAAGTATGCTAACAAATTAATAGATATTGAATATAATAATAGTTCCGATATAGTATTTGATATTAATGCATTGCATTTTGAACCCTTGTTTATAGCAATGTATTTACCTACAAAGCTTTGTCCGAACAGTGAGTATGCAAAAGTCTATGATATCGCCACTGATTATAGAAAACGATTTTATAAAGGCTGTCAAAAGGGAATAGTAGATGTTGGAACAGGCTTGTTATCAATACCTAAAGATATTTTAAAAGCAAGGGATAGTGAAGAAAACAGTCTGATTTCAGTTGCTAATTACATAAAAAACAATGGTTTAAAGAATCTGCATGAAGATTTAAGACGCGACATAAATGAAATGACGGAGCGTCTTAAAACTATGAAAGCTGTAATTGTTGAGGAGTTGTCAGTTAAGATAGACACAAATACAATAGGTGATTGGTATGAGGATTCAGGATATATAACTGGCATAATTATGGCAAGTGCTGGCATAGCAAAGGTTGGAGAATTACTTAGTGGCGTAGAAACTGTTGAAGTAGATGTAGAAGCTGAGAATGTTGTAAAATCTATAAGTAAAACAGATATATATTTAGATGGAATCGTAGATACAGCTGGCAATATTGACGCTGAAAAAATGCGCACCCTTAGATTGGCAATTCAAAGAGGTGAGTTTTCTAAAGAGGAAATTAGTGAGCTATGTGTTAAAGTTGGTGAACTAGGTATAACTGAAGAATATGAAAGTACAATGAAGAGTATCAACTTTGGAAAGTATTTAAGGAATATAGTAGGCGAGCCGCCAGAAGGAATGTATGATCCTCATGCGCATCATATTTTATTTAAAACTGGGCTAAAGGGAAGGCAGCAAGAGTTAGTAAAAGAGGGACAGAGGATTTTAAGAGAATATGGTATAGATCCGATAGTTGGGCAGGAGAATATTGTATGGGCGCCTAGGGGTGTAGTAGGGCAGCATACGACAGTATCACTTGAAAAAGTTGTGGACGGTTTAAAATGCATAGATGATATGGGAGGAGATTATGAACAAATAGTAAAGGCTTTAAAAAAATATGGTAAGAACGCTAGTTTAATAAAATAAAGGAGAGATAAAATATGGATAATAAAGAATCAATAAAAAAAATGAGACAATTAATTAAGCAAGGTAATATTCAATCTGTAAAAAAATTAATAAAAAAAAATAAAGAATTACTGACAATTGAGACTCCATTTGGGACATGGTTAGAAGTATCAGCTGATTTAGGACAAATTGATTTAGTAAAATTTTTTTTAGAATCTGGAATAGATGTAAATAAAAGTTGTGGTATTTCAGAAGGTGGTCCTATGGAAAGTGCAGCATTTGAAGGACATCTGGAAGTAGTTAAATTATTAGTTCAAAATGGAGCTATACTAGATGTTAGTACAGCAGCAAAGAATCCGCTATTTGCAGCAATATATAATGGACATTTTGATATTGTTAAATTTTTAGTTGAAAATGGTATAGATTATAAAGCTAGCTATAAGATAGGAAGTATAGAAAACTGCGACGCATATGAATATGCCCGTCAATATGGTCGTACAGAGATAGCTGAATATTTGAAGGAAAAAATGAATGAAAAATAAAGTATCAATAGAAACGGAAAGATATGACTCTATTGTTGGAAACATTAAAGCTGCTGCAACAGACTGTATTTTAAACGATAACGACTTTCTAGCTTATGAGGACACTAAAGGCACAGCAATAGAGGAGTTTTTATCTCATAGAGCTGATAGAGTTTGTGAATTAACAAAGAAGTATCAAATGCAGTCATCTGAAATACTTGTAGATAGGCTTAATCAACTTAAAGAGGATATTGTTGAAACAGATAGAGCCGTAGCGGAAAACATAAGAGTTAGAAGAGGGACGATTAATATTGAGCAGTAGAGATATTCAGAATCAAATAGATGGACTGTATGCCCAAATAAGAACATATGAAAGCAACATTAATGAAATTAAAATGATGAAATCTGATATTATTTCAAATTCCAACAGTATTGATCATGATATTAAGGAATGGAATGACATGTACGATATAAGCTCAGATAACAAATGGAAGGGTAAACTGCATGAAGAAGCGATAGATTATCAATATTCAATATCTAATAGTTTATCAAAATATTTGGATGATATTGATAATGCATTATCGGATTTGAATGCAGTAATTTATAGACTTGAGGAAAAGATTAATTCATGCAAATCGAGTATTTCATCATTAGAGATTGAGTTGGCGAATGCATTAGCTTATGAAAGAGAACTTCAAAACAAATAGATAATCGCTTTGTATCATCTCAAAAAATATAAAAATAGAGTAATTTAGCCTGTTTATCAGGAAATAAAACGAAAAAACTGTAGCACCAGAAATATGGTGTCTACAGTTTTTTTAGTACTGAGAAATTTTATCTAAAAATATTTATTTAGAATATTGACATTGAAACAGAAATGGTTATTATATAGAGTGTTAAATAAAAATATTTAGCTAATCAGATTTAGTTAAAAATGCAAAGGAGAAAAATTATGTTTGAAATTGTTAAGGAAGTAATTATTGACACACTTAGCTGTGCAGCTGACAAGGTAACTATGGAGGCAAATCTTTTTGATGATTTAGGAGCAGATTCATTAGATGCTGTAGAGCTTTCACTTGCAGTTGAGGAAAAGACTGGCATCACAATCGAAGAAGAAGCTATGGAAAACATCAAAACAGTTGCAGACATCGTAAATTATCTTGAGGCACATAAGTAATCATGGAATTAAAAGAGATTAAAGAGCTTTTAAAAGCTTTTGATGAAAGTGAAAGCTCATATTTTTCACTAAAACAGGATGGTGTAAATATCAAGCTTAAAAAGCCATCTGAAACAGTGGCAGTTTCTGTAGCACCAGTTGCACAGGCAGCTCCAGTGGCAATGCCACAGGCTAGCGCACAGGCGGCACAGCCAGTACCAGCAGCATCTACCACAGAGGCTGAAGAGCCTAAGGAAGATGCAGATGGAACAAAGGTGCTAGCTCCACTTGTAGGAGTTTTCTATGCAGCACCTACACCAGAAGCCAGTGCTTATGTTCAGGTAGGTGACACTGTTAAGGAAGGTCAGATTCTTTGTCTGATAGAGGCAATGAAGATGATGAGCGAAATAACTGCACCAAAGGATGGCGTGATTAAAAAAATCTATGTAAAGAATCAGGATGTGGTTGGATTTGAAGACCCACTGTTTCTCATAGGAGACTAGAAATGTTTAAGAGAATATTGATAGCTAATCGTGGCGAGATAGCAGTAAGAATCATCAGGGCATGTATGGAAATGAATATTGAAGCTGTTGCAGTATATTCCACAGCTGACAAGGATTCATTACATGTAAAGCTTGCAACCAAAAGCATTTGCATTGGTCCTGCTAGAGCAGCAGATAGCTACTTAAACATGGATGCAATCATAACAGCAGCCCAGGTAACTGGTTGCGATGCCCTTCATCCTGGATTTGGTTTCTTATCAGAGAATTCTGATTTTGTACGTAAGTGCAATGAGGCGGGAATCGTTTTTATCGGCCCTACACCAGAGGCCATGGATGCCCTAGGTAACAAGGCAGCTGCAAGAAAGATGATGATGAAAGCAGGAGTACCTGTAGTTCCTGGCTCAGATGGACCAGTAAAGGATTACAAGGAACTGGAAAAGATAGCAAAAAAGATTGGTTATCCAGTGCTTATCAAAGCATCTGCCGGAGGCGGTGGCCGAGGCATGAGAAGGGTGTACGCCAAGGAAGATTTGCAGAAGCTTTATGAAGAGGCCAAGGCAGAAACAATTGCCTGCTTCAATGATGATGAGATGTATGTGGAAAAGCTGGTGCTTAATCCTCGCCATATCGAATTTCAGATTTTGGCAGATGAGCATGGCAATGTAATACATTTAGGAGAGCGTGATTGCTCTATTCAGCGTAAGAACCAAAAGCTTATCGAGGAAAGCCCTTGCATGTTTATAGATGATGACTTGCGTAAGGCAATGGGTAAGGCGGCGGTGGCAGCTGCAAAGGCGGCAGGCTATACCAACGCTGGAACAGTAGAGTTTGTCCTTGATGAGAAGAATCATTACTATTTCATCGAAATGAACACTCGTATTCAGGTAGAGCATGGTGTTACCGAGGCTGTTACAGGAATCGACTTAATCAAGCAGCAGATAAGAATAGCATTTCATGAGCCACTTAAGCTACGTCAGAAGGATGTAAGCCTTAGGGGACATGCAATGGAATGTAGAATCAATGCTGAGGATCCTGCCAAGGGATTTATGGCAAACACCGGAAAGATTTCATTTTTGAATATTCCAGGTGGTCCAGGGGTTAGAGTGGACACCCTATTATACAACGGGTATGAAACTAGTCCATTTTACGATTCTATGATGGCAAAAATCATTGTACATGCACCTACCCGATTAGAGGCAATCCGCAGAATGCGAAGAGCCTTGCTTGAGCTGGTAACAGATGGAATTACCACTAACGGAGATTTTGATTATCTGTTACTTCATCATCCGGATTTTGTTAAGGGCAATTACAATGTAAGCTTTATCGAGAATCATTTGGATGAAATATTGGCTTGGGACAAGGCAGTGGCTGATGAGGAAGAATAATGACAAGTGTAGTAGATAAAAGAAAAAACAAATTTAATAGATACAAGGACTTGCGTGAAAATCCTACTGAGCTGCTAGAACCTGCCATAAAGCCGGTAAAGGAATATGATGCTTTTGACAGGATAAAGGATATTGCAGACGAAGGAACTTTCAAGGAGTTTGAATTTGATTTTCCAGAAACAAATCCACTTAAGTTTGAGGGATATGTGGAAAAGAAGGAAGCTCTTAGAAAAGAAAATAATTGTCACGATGCAATAATAGCCGGCGAATGTGAAATAGAAAAAATGCCTTGCGTGCTTGCTGTAATGAATAAGAAGTTCATGATGGCATCAATGGGAATGGAGCTTGGTGAGACATTTTGCAGAGCATTGGAATATGCTGGAGAGAAGCATTTGCCATTTATTGTATTTACTGCCAGTGGTGGCGCCAGAATGCAGGAGGGAATCCTAAGCCTTATGCAGATGGCAAAGACCAGTGCAGTAGTTAAGAAATTTAAGGATGAGGGAGGCTTGTACATTACAGTACTTACTCATCCAACCACAGGTGGAGTTAGTGCAAGCTTTGCAACGCTTGGTGACATCACACTTGCAGAGCCTAAGGCTTTGATAGGATTTGCAGGCCCACGAGTTATTGAGCAAACAATCGGACAGAAGCTTCCAGAGGGCTTCCAGCGAGCAGAGTTTTTGCAGGAACACGGTTTTGTGGATGCAATCGTCAGAAGAGAAGACATGAAAGAGATGTTAGCAAAGATTCTGATGCTTCATAAAAACGTGTATGAAGGGAGGTAACTATGAGTGCTATAGAAAAGGTTCTTATCGCCAGAGATAAGGATAGACCAAAGATTACTGATTATGTAGACAATCTATTTACCGATTTCTTCGAACAAAAGGGAGATTTCCTTGGAAAAGAGGACGGAAGCATTTACGGCGGAATCGCTCTTTTTCACGGGAGACCAGTAACAGTGTTAGGTCATCGCAAGGGACGCACTGTAGAGGAAAACATGGCTTGCAATTTCGGTATGCCAGGGCCGGAAGGATATCGTAAGGCTCTTAGGCTTATGAAGCAGGCAGAAAAGTTTTCAAGACCTATTATTACATTTGTAGATACACCAGGTGCCTATCCAGGACTTGAGGCAGAAATGTACGGACAGGCTCAGGCCATTGCCGCAAATCTTGCTGAAATGAGTGCTTTGAAGGTACCAGTGATTTCCATTGTAACAGGTGAGGGTTCCAGTGGTGGTGCCCTTGGCATAGCAGTGGCAAACAAGGTGTACATGTTAGAAAATGCAATCTATTCTGTGCTATCACCAGAGGGGTTCGCATCTATCCTGTGGCATGACAGTGCCAGACGTGATGAGGCTGCCGAGGTGATGAAGCTTACAGCAAAGGATTTGTATGAATTTGGGGTGATTGATGGAATCATCAAGGAAGCTGATGTATTTAAGGCTATTGATAAACAGATTTCATCAGCGCTAAAGGAGCTTGATAAGCTTTCAGCTGACGAGCTAACAGTGGACAGATATGAAAAATTTAGATACTTCGATGAGGCTAGAGTAAATGCTTCATCTGTAGAAGAAATGGAAGTTGTATAAATGACTGGAATTAGAATACTAGCAACAGGAAAGGCCGTGCCAAAAAGGGAAGTAACCAACGATGACATGGCAAAGATTGTTGATACAAGCGATGAATGGATTAAACAAAGAACCGGCATGAGTGTGAGACATCACGTAAGCGATGGAGAAAATCACACCATGTTAGCAGAGCAGGCCGCTAGGGCTGCAATCGAGAGAGCTAATATTAATAAAGATGATATTGGTGTTGTAATCGTATGTACCGTATCAGCCGACTATTATTCGCCATCGGCAGCATGCTTAATACAGGGCAGGTTAGGGCTTAAGAAGGATGTTATTGCTTTTGACCTTGGGGCTGGCTGCTCCGGCTTTGTGTTTGGCCTTGAAACAATTAGGGCGTTGATGATGGCAAGAAAAGAGAAATACGGATTGCTAATTGGAGCCGAGGTTTTATCGAAAAAAATGGATATGACCGATAGAGGCACCTGTGTATTGTTTGGTGATGGTGCAGCAGCTGCAGTGGTAGAACTGTCAGACAAGCTGTATACATCAGTGATAGGTGTAGATGGTGATGAAGAAATGATTAACATCAAAACACCAAATGGCTATATCCACATGGATGGTCAGGGCACTTACAAATTTGCCGTAGCCACAGTGCCAAAGGTAATAGAACAGGTGGTAAAGGATGCAGGCCTTACTTACGATGATATTGATTATTATGTAATGCACCAGGCTAACCTTCGTATTATCGAATCCATAGCCAAAAAGGTAAAGCAGCCAATGGATAAATTCATCGTAAATATAGAAAAATATGGTAACACTTCCGCCGCAAGCGTAGGCTTAGCCCTAGACGAAGCCTTTGAAGAAGGCCGCATCAAACCAGGCGACAAAGTCCTTATCTGCGCCTTCGGTGCCGGCCGCACCTGGGGCGCCGTGGTGGTGGAGATGTAATCCGTAGAAGCGTAATACGTAAATACGTAGGTGGATTACATAGGTACGTAAAATATTTAAATGAGCATATGACTAGATAGAATTAAAAAGTTATCAATGAGCCCTTCGAGTAACGTCTACACTTAGTGAGCGCTTGCGCGAACTTAGTGTGGCAACGTTACGTAATGAGCGAAAGCGGGGCGAATGATAATTTTTTAATTCTAGATAGACATATGCGGACTTAGAGGTATATATGAAACTTAGAGATTTGACAGGAACTAAATATAGTGTAATTCAGGGTGGAATGGCGAACATAGCTACAGGTGAATTCGCCGCAGCGTGTTCTAATGCAGGCGCCCTTGGACTAGTGGCAAGCGGCGGTATGGACGCCGAAAGCTTGCGTGAACAAATAAGAATATGTAAGAGCAAGACTGATAAGCCTTTTGGCGTGAATCTGATGCTTATGAATCCTGATGTGGATAACATAGCTAAGATGCTAGTGGAAGAAAAGGTTCAGTTTATAACAACAGGAGCAGGTAACCCTGGCAAGTCTATGAAGGCTTGGAAAGAAATGGGAGCTAAGGTATTCCCTGTAGTAGCTTCTGTAGCACTTGCCAAGATTATGGTTAGGGCTGGCGCTGATGCAGTTATTGCAGAAGGTGGCGAATCAGGTGGTCACGTAGGAGATATGACTACCATGACATTGCTTCCACAGGTAGTTGCAGCAGTGGATGTGCCAGTTATTGCAGCAGGCGGTATTGCCAGTGGCAAGCAGATGGCCGCAGCTATGATGTTAGGTGCTTGCGGTGTCCAGGTAGGTACATGCCTGCTTGTATCAGAAGAATGCCCAATACACGAAAACTATAAGCAGACACTGATTAAGGCAAAGGATAATGCCACTACAGTAACAGGACGCTCTCAGGGTGCACCAGTTCGTATCATCAAAAACGAAATGGCCCGCGAGTATTTGAAGCTTGAGGCAGAGGGCGCTGATAGAGAAAAGCTAGAGCACATCACCCTTGGCGGTCTTCGCCGTGCTGTATGCGATGGCGACATGATTCGCGGCTCAGTAATGTCCGGCCAAGTATGCGGTCAGCTCACCGCCATCCGTCCCGTAGTAGAAATATTAGACGAAATGGTCACCGGCGCCAAGACGTGTCTATCTAAAGCCGCGTCGATTGAACTGTAAATAATTAGATATTTATGAAAGGTTAGATGAGCCTGAACTAGCCAAGCTATAAAAAGTTATCAATGAGCCCTTCGAGTAACGTCTACACTTAGTGAGCGCTTACGCGAACTTAGTGTGGCAACGTTACGCAATGAGCGCAAGCGGGGCGAATGATAATTTTTTATAGCTTGGATAGTACAGGCGGATTAAAGGTTTGAGAATATGTTAGGAATTGTTTATGCAGGCCAGGGTTCTCAAAGAGTGGGAATGGGCCAGGATTTTTATGAAAAGTATGACAGCTTTAGAAAGACCTTTGATGGGGCTACTGAGGCTGTAAAGAAGGTAACTGATATGGATGTCGCCAAGCTGTGTTTTGAGGGTCCAGAGGAGCAGTTGTCTCAGACTAAGTATACTCAACCAGCTATGGTGGCTTTCGCAATCGGCGTTACTAAGCTTTTGAGGGAGGCAGGAATCACAGCTGATTATACATGTGGTCTTAGCCTTGGAGAGTATTCTGCATTGTATGAGGCAGGTACAATCAATGAGGAAGATGTTATGGAGCTTATCGCAAAGCGAGGTAAGTACATGGCAGAGGCTTCCGAGGGATTGGATGTAAAGATGGCAGCTGTAATGGGTGCAGATAGAGAGACAGTTTTTGAGTGCTGCGGTAAGGCTAATGCAGAGCTTATGGGTGAGAAGATTGTTCAGGCTGCTAATTTTAATTGCCCTGGTCAGATTGTAATTTCTGGTGATGCTTTGGCTGTTGATAAGGCTAGCGCATATCTTAAAGAGGCTGGAGCAAAAAGAATTGTGCCACTAAAGGTAAGTGGACCATTCCATACATCGCTGATGAAGCCTGCAGGAGATAAGCTCGCAGAGGAATTTAAGAATATCTCCTTTAATGAAGAGCAGTCAAAGGTGGTGTTCAATTGCCTTGGAAGAGAAAAGAATGACGGGGAAGATATTCCTACACTTCTGGAAAAGCAGGTTCAGTCATCTGTTTATCTGGAGGATTCAATTAAGTATATGGTAGATGCAGGTGTAGATACTATTATCGAAATTGGACCAGGTAAGGCAATTAGTAAGTTTATAAATAAGACAGTGGATGATGTAAAGGTGTATTCAATCGATTCTGTTGAGGACTTCGAAAATACGGTAAAGGAGTTAGGCGCATGAGTGTTGCACTAGTTACAGGCGGAAGCCGTGGAATAGGAAGAGTAATAGCTGAGAAGCTTGCATCGGCAGGCTTCAATATCGCTATCTGTTATTCAGGAAATGAAAGCGCAGCCCAGGAAACGATCGAGCTTTGTAAGAAGCATGGTGTTCAGGCTATGTATATTAAGGCTGATGTTTCAAGTGAGGCAGAGGTAAGTGAGATGTTTGCCCAGGTTAAGAGCCTGCTTGGACCTGTGGATGTGCTTGTTAATAACGCAGGTGTTACTAAGGATGGCTTGTTGATAAGAATGTCCGAGGCGGATTTTGAAAAGGTGGTTGATATTAATCTTAAGGGTACATTCCTTTGTACTAAGGCTGCAATCAAGGACATGATGAAAAATAGAAATGGAAGCATCATTAACATCACATCTATTGTAGGTGTACAGGGCAATGCTGGTCAGGCAAATTATGCTGCAAGTAAGGCTGGTCTTATCGGATTTACCAAGTCAGTTGCAAGAGAATATGGTGCTAAGGGAGTTAGGGTAAATGCCGTTGCCCCTGGATTTATTCAGACTGCTATGACAGATGAGCTTCCAGAGAATGTAAAGGAAGATTATCTAAAGCGCATTCCTCTTAATAGATTTGGTCAGGCAGAGGATGTGGCAAATGTTGTAGAGTTTTTGGCATCTGAGAAAGCCTCATATATCACTGGTCAGGTGGTAGAGGTAACTGGAGGAATGTAAAATGAAAAGAAGAGTTGTTATCACTGGCATGGGAACGGTTAATCCCCTTGGAAACGATGTGGAGGCTACATGGGATGCTGTAAAGGCAGGTAAATGTGGAATCGGCCCTATAACACATTTTGATACAAGTGACTTGAAAGTTAAGCTCGCTGGGGAAGTGAAAAATTTTGACGCGGCAGAGGTTATTGGCCCAAAAGAGGCAAGACGTATGGATGTGTACACACAGTATGCCTGTGCTGCTGCAAAGGAAGCCTTTGAAGATTCAGGTCTTCAGATGGATAAGGAAAATGCAGATAGAGTAGGTTGCATTGTTTCATCAGGAATCGGCGGCCTATCTACCATCGCTGAGGAGCATGGCAAGGGGGAGGAAAAGGGCTATGGCAAGATTTCTCCATACTTCATCCCAATGTCTATCAGTAATATGGCAGCAGGTCAGATTGCAATTATGTATGGTCTTAAGGGTATGTGTACATGTGTTGTAACAGCTTGTGCCAGCTCAAACAATGCCATAGGTGATGCATTCCATCGTATCAGAGATGATTATGAGGATATTATGGTTTGCGGTGGTGCTGAAGGTGTAGTAATGCCCCTTGCTATTGGTGGATTCCAGTCTATGAAGGCGCTTTGTACAAGCGAAAATCCTAATAGAGCATCTATCCCATTTGATAAGGAAAGACATGGCTTTGTAATGGGGGAGGGTGCCGGCATATTGGTACTTGAGGAATTAGAGCATGCCAAAGCTCGTGGTGCTAAGATTTATGCTGAGATAATTGGTTATGGTGCTAACTGTGACGCTTATCATATCACAGCTCCTAATCCAGAGGGCGAGGGCGGCGCTAAGTGCATGGCTCTTGCAGTGAAGGATGCAGGGCTTGAGATGGAAGATGTTGATTACATCAATGCCCATGGTACATCAACAAGCCTAAACGATGCCGGTGAGACGCTGGCTATTAAGAAGGCCTTTGGTGACCATGCGTATGAGCTTATGGTAAGCTCAACCAAATCAATGACAGGCCATCTTCTTGGTGCAGCAGGTGCCGTAGAGGGCATTATTACCTCACTTGCCCTTAGGGATGGATTCGTACCAGCTACTATCAATTACCTTGAAAAAGACGAAGCCTGCGACCTTGATATCGTCCCAAACATCGGACGCAAGGCCGACATCAAAGTGGCCCTTTCCAACGCCCTCGGCTTCGGCGGCCACAACGCATCAATCGTACTTCGTAAATACGAAGCGTAGGAAATTTAGATGAGGCGTAGTAAACAATTATTGATACAAGCAAGGAGCCAATCTCGCGACGGATTGTGTTAATGATTGTTTACGTAACACCGGACTATGGAGTTTAGATGAGGTGTAATACACAATTATAAATATAATCAAGGAGCCAATCTCGCGACGGATTATATTTATGATTGTGTATGTAACACCGGACTAGGAGTTTATATGCAGTTAAGTAATTCTCAAATTCAAGAAATATTGCCACACCGCTATCCATTTCTTTTGGTGGATAAGGTGGTAGAGTGTGAACCAGGTAAGTATGCTAAGGGCATCAAGTGCGTTACAGCTAATGAGATGCAGTTCATGGGCCACTTTCCTGGACATCCTGTTATGCCTGGTGTTCTAATTATAGAAGCACTGGCTCAGGTAGGTGCAGTTGCACTTTTAACGGAAGAGGAAAATAAAGGTAAGCTTGCGTTCTTTGGCGGTATCAAGAATGCGAGGTTTAAAAGACAGGTGGAACCTGGTGATGTTTTAAACCTCGAATGCACCCTTACAGCAAGGAAAGGACCAGTAGGGTTTGGGGAGGCTATTGCCACAATCGATGAAAAAATTGTTGCAAAAGCTGAAATTTCCTTTGCCATTGGCGAATAAATTGAGTATGATATTCTGTAGGTAATAAAGTTAAAGAAAGTTAGGAGTCAAAAATGTTAGAAAAAAATCTTACAGAGGTTTATACCAAATTCAAAATTCATTTTTATCAGGAGATGTTTAACAAGCTACATTCAAGAGAGACATCACTTACTATAGTTGAATTATTTTGCGTAGAAATTATATATTGCTTGAACAATCCTACAGTTAAAGAATTTGCTGATTTCATCGGCATTTCATCACCAAACGCAGCTTATAAGGTTGCTTGCTTGATTGAAAAAGGATATTTGCAGAAGGTACAGTCTCAGACAGATAGAAGAGAGTTCCACCTACACGTTACAGATAAGTATCTTGATTATCTCAATCTTTCAACAGGCTATGTTAGCACAGTTGCAGATCGTTCTGAGGAACACTTCTCTAAGGAAGAAATCGCAACACTCAACCATATCTTAGAGGATATGTCTAACGAGCTTATGAGCGAGGTTGCAATTCCTCACCTTGATGAGTTAGATAAATAAAAAGGCTTCTCCTTGAGGAGAAGCTGTCACCGCAGGTGACTGATGAGGTGTTTTTCAACATAAGCGCTTCATCAGTATACTGCGCATTAACCTTCTCATTTAATGAGAAGGTTTTTTTATATCTGTTCGCCATTGAGCACAAATGTCTCATCTGGTTCAATTGGAACACATACACATTTCTTGCCGTCTACATAAGCTGTAGTAACATCTGCAGCCTTGCTTTCAGATACTTTTACAACAATGTCAGGTATCTTGCCATCGGCTGTTTCTCCTGTGGCTTCTTTAAGCTGCTTAGTAAGGTCAACAACACGTTCCTTAAGCACATTTTTTTCAACTCTGATTTCATTATTCTTAAGAGCTTTTTCATCTAAGATTTCCTCTGCAAGTGGAAGCTGCTCTTCAAAATAGTTTTCAAAATTAGCCTGAATCTTTTCAACCTTCACATCAGAAAGTCCAGAATCTGTAAGGATATTTGCAACATCCTGTGGCTCTAATATAATAGGCTCTTCAGGTCCTAAGCGCTCTGCCTCTACAGTGATGAAATCTGATAGGTTCTGCTGGATATCAAGCTTTGTCTCAAGAGTCTCGTCAGTCTCTTCTCCAAGAGCCTGGTTAAGCATATTGTTAAATGCGTTCTTCTTTTGTGTGGTAGTCTTACGTGTGCCGCAGCCGATGCAGTTTTCCCAGAACTCAACATGAGGCTCCTTAGTGTTCTTAGTGTATGCAAGGCATGCATGCAAATCAGTGGAACGGTCTGTAAAAGCAGGGAATGTAAATGCAGTATCAACAGGGCCTACAACCCAATCCCTATCTCTTGCGCCAATGCGATTTTCCTGCTCACGGTAGCCAAGTGCTGCCTTAGAAAGCTGAACAGGGCAGATAGCACAGATGATGTATTCGTACACTTCCTCAGATTCATCTAATGCCAGGTTATCGCTAGTCTTCATAGGAACATCGTAAGTGTCATGGAACAATACAATTAGATAGTTTCCAACATAATCATAAGACTCAATAATACGATTATAGTATTCAATAAGAAGCTTCTCGTCCTGAAGGCCCGTCTCACGAAGCCTCATAAGTAAATCGTGACCGCTTCCTTCTATTTCTGATTCTGGGTCAAATGGAAGCTCTAAAAGATTGTTTCCAATAGTTCCAGACATGGCTTTGTTGGCAATCTCCAGATATTTATGAAATTCCTCATCCTCAAGATTAAGGAAGGTCTCTTTAAATGTAAGAACCATTTCCTTGTTAGCATCTACATAACAGCCAACCATCTTGTCAAAGTTGACGGAATCCTTTTTAAAACGTCGCTTTATTTCATTTACTTCTTTTTTATTCATTGATTCTTCTCCTAATCTAAATACTGCATAACCTACATTATAAATATGAAAAAAAACTAAGGCAAGGGTTGACATTAAAAACGTAAATAACTATACTTTACTCAAATAAAGAAAGGGGACAATCATGGCATTTACATCTATGCTTAATAATCTCAATAACAATAATAACAATAATTCCGTGAATAATAATCAGGGGATTTAATTTTATTGTGTTGATGAGATTTGAAGATTGTTCAAATATGTAAGAATTAGAAAGCCTCATCAAGCGCAAGTTTGATGGGGCTAATTTATTGCTAATAATTAGTGAGGAGAAAAGATATGAGTGTTAAAACAACAGATATTAGAACTCTTTCTAGAAACTTCAAAGAATATGGAGATAAGGAAGTAACTGTTTCTGGTTGGGTTCGCAACATGCGTGATTCAAAGACATTTGGATTCTTAGTACTTGCAGATGGTACTTTCTTTAATCCAGTGCAGGTAGTTTTCAACCAGGATAAGATTGATAACTTTGACGAGGTTCGTCACCTTAACGTAGGTGCAGCTGTATACGTAACAGGTACAGTAGTGCTTACACCAGAGGCTAAGCAGCCATTTGAGATTCAGGCTACAAAGGTTGTAGTTGAAGGAAAATCTACACCAGATTATCCAATCCAGCCAAAGAGACATACAATGGAATACCTTCGTACACAGACACATCTTCGTGCACGTACAAACACATTCCAGGCAGTATTTCGCGTTCGTTCTCTTTGCGCATATGCTATTCACAAGTTCTTCCAGGAGCGTGATTTCGTATATGTTCACACTCCACTTATTACAGGAAGCGACTGTGAGGGCGCAGGCGAGATGTTCCAGGTTACAACAATGGACCTTAACAACATCCCTAAGACTGAGGATGGCAAGGTAGATTTCTCACAGGATTTCTTCGGCCATGCTACAAACCTTACAGTTTCTGGTCAGCTTAACGGTGAGACATACGCACAGGCATTTAAGAACATCTACACATTTGGTCCTACATTTAGAGCTGAGAACTCTAACACAACTCGTCATGCAGCAGAGTTCTGGATGATTGAGCCAGAGATTTCATTCGCTGATCTTGAGGATGATATGGAACTTGCAGAGGATATGATTAAGTACATCATCAACTACGTATTAGAGCATGCTCCAGAGGAGATGGAATTCTTCAACAGCTTTATCGACAAGGGACTTCTTGATAGATTACATCACGTTGCTACTTCTGATTTCGGACGCATCACATACACAGATGCTGTTGCTGAGCTTGAGAAGCACAACGACGAATTCGATTACAAGGTATCTTGGGGCTGTGACTTACAGACAGAGCACGAAAGATACTTAACAGAAAAGATTTTTGGAAAGCCTGTATTCGTTACAGATTATCCAAAGGAAATCAAGGCCTTCTATATGAAGCTCAACGATGACGGCAAGACAGTAGCAGCTATGGACTGCCTCGTTCCTGGTATCGGAGAAATCATCGGTGGCTCTCAGCGTGAGGACGACTACGATGTACTCATCAAGAGAATGGAAGAATGCGGCCTTAAGGAAGAGGACTACCAGTTCTACCTTGACCTTCGTAAATACGGTAGCTCTCGTCATGCAGGCTTCGGACTCGGCTTCGAGCGCTGCGTAATGTACCTCACAGGAATGGGTAACATCCGTGACGTCATCCCATTCCCACGTACCGTAGGTAATTGCGATCTGTAATCAAATTCGCACATGAACATGTGTGAATTTGATTGCCCAGAACTGCCATTGCCGTAGGCAATCTTCAATGGCAGTTCTTCCCACTGTAGTCCGTAATCATTTTCGCTGACCCATACATATCTTTCTAAGACACGCTTTCGCTCATGTCGTGCTCGTTGCCCTACGTAAGGTGCTGCGTTGCACCACCTAAGTAGGGACGGCACTTTAAGGTCTTTAGAAAGACATGTATGTCTCAACTCAATGATTACTCACTTAATAACCCAAGCCGACATCATAACCTTGGTAAGCGCGAGCAGGGGGGCGCCATGCCTGACCATGGGTGGGTGCCCACGCCGGCGGGCTCCCATGGTTAGGTATGGAGGGTGCCCTGCGGGAGCACGGAACACTTGGCGGTCGGCGGATTTGACATAGGAGGAGAATATGAGCAAGATATACATTCCAGATGGATATGCTTCGGCACTTGATTTGAAAGAGACACAGATTGCTATTAAGAAGGTGAAGGATTTCTTCCAGGCACAGCTTACAGCGGAGCTTAATCTTCATCGTGTTACGGCTCCACTATTTGTTGAGCCAGAGTCAGGTCTTAACGATAATTTGAATGGTGTGGAACGCCCAGTTGCCTTTGGTGTGAAGGAGCAGGGTGATAAAGAGGTAGAGGTTGTTCATTCACTTGCTAAGTGGAAGAGAATGGCGCTTGGTAGATACCACTTCAATGTGGGCGAAGGCCTTTATACAGATATGAATGCAATCCGTCGTGACGAGGACACTGATAATATTCATTCTATTTATGTGGATCAGTGGGACTGGGAGTGTATAATCGAAAAAGCTGATAGGAATGAGGAGACTCTTAAGAAGTACGTAAAGAGTGTTTATGCAGCACTTCGTGTTACAGAAAAATACATTGCAAACGCCTATGATTATGTGCAGTGCATTTTGCCAGAGGAGATTCATTTTATTACTACTCAGGAGCTTGAGGATAGATGGCCTAATCTTTCTTCCAGTGAGAGAGAGTATGAAGCTGCCAAGGAATATGGTGCTATTTTCCTTATGAAGATTGGTGATTTGCTTGAGTCAGGTCAGAAGCATGATGGCCGTGCTCCTGATTATGATGACTGGCAGTTAAATGGAGATATCATTGTGTATTATCCAGTTGATGATATTTCACTTGAGCTTTCTTCTATGGGAATCAGGGTGGATGAGGATAGCCTTAAGAGTCAGCTTGAAAAGGCTGGCTGCGAGGATAGAGCTTCACTTCCATTCCAGAAGGCAATTCTTGAAAAGAAGCTTCCATATACAATTGGCGGTGGTATTGGACAGAGCCGTATCTGTATGTTCTTCCTTCGCAAGTGCCATATTGGTGAGGTTCAGTGTTCTTTCTGGCCTGAGGAAGATATTAAATATGCTGGCGATAGAGGTGTTACAATTCTATAAAATAAAATTATGCTTTACTTTTTTAGTGCTTTAGCGTAAAATAGCAGATGGCCCTTTTTTAGGGCCATTTTATTGTGTTTTTTTATTTATGGTTCTTTACTTTAAAACTTTAATGTGCTAAACTGAATTCATACAGAACGAACTGTGTGTAATTCTGTGTTTTTTTAGATTATAAAGTTCCATTAGAATAATCGCATATTAAACGAGGAATCAATAGGAGTATATTATAATGAACAAGAAACTTGAAACAGCAGAAATGGACGAGCTTTTGAGAGCTATTCTTAGTCTTGAAACCGTAGAGGAAGCCTACGAGTTTTTTGAAGATTTATGTACCGTAAACGAGATGGTCGCTATGAAGCAGCGATTCGAGGTTGCTAAAATGCTTCGAGAGGAGCGCACATATCAGGATATCGCTGACGAAACAGGTGCCAGCTCAGCTACTATCAGCCGTGTTAACCGTGCTCTTAACTATGGTAATGATGGATATGATATGGTGCTTAAGAGAATCAGTCAGTAATTGTTTAAATAGCATAATTATTGTGATAAAATGTAGGATGTAGTTTTTGAGACTACATCTTATTTTTTTGCTTAATTTGAGGAGGGAGTATGGACAGCACAAAGAAAAGACTAAGCAATATTTTACATCAATTGGCAGAGATAGATTATGTCCATCCAAAGGATATTCCTAATATAGATTTGTATATGGATCAGGTGCTTACATTCCTTGACCAGGAGCTTGGTACTGTGCGTGAGGCCACTGAGGACAAGGCAATGACCAAGACCATGATTAACAACTACACTAAGAATCAGATTTTGCCATCGCCTGAGAAAAAGAAATATTCCAGGGACCACATGCTTAATCTGATTTTTATATATTATCTGAAGAACTTCCTTTCCATGAAGGATATTAAGAATATTCTAGATCCAATTAATGAGAGATATTTTGGAGTAGATGAGGGGCTTGGCTTTTACGATATTTATTCCGCTATGGTTGGCTACGAAAGCAAGGTTGCCAATGATGTTACAAAGGACATTATCCGAAAGTACAATCTTAGTAAGGAAGCATTCTTAGATCAGGATGAGGAATCTAGGGCAGAGCTGCAGGAATTCACATTTATCTGCGAGCTTGCTTTCGATGTATTTGTTAAAAAGATGATGATTGAACAGTTTGTGGCAGGTCGTGATTCAAAGGGTGAAGAGAAGGAAGAAAATAGTACTAAAGAAAATCCAAAGGAAAACTAAGGATTATATAGATAGAATGATTTTTATATGATAGAATTATTCAGAACAAATTTTCGAATTAGTTAAAGATTGGAATTAATAGTTATGGATTTAAGTATGTTAAATGACAGGCAACGTGAGGGTGTTGAGACTATCGATGGTCCAGTGCTTATCCTGGCTGGTGCCGGTTCTGGTAAGACCAGGGTGCTTACACATCGTGTTGCTTATTTAATAGAGCGTGGGGTAATGCCATATAATATCATGGCCATCACCTTCACTAACAAGGCCGCACGTGAGATGCGCGAGCGTATCGATAATATAGTAGGCTTTGGTTCAGATGGGGTGTGGGTTGCTACATTCCATGCATCTTGTGTAAGAATCCTGAGAAGATTTTGCGAGAGACTTGGTCAGGGCTACAGCACCAATTTCACCATTTACGATACAGATGATTGCAAGACCCTAATGAAGGATATTTGCAAATATCTTCAGATAGATACTAAGCAGTTTAAGGAACGTACATTTTTAAATGTTATTTCTGATGCTAAGAACAAATTAATCGGTCCTGAGGAATTTACCAATCGTGCCATGGGTGATTATAATATGACACGTCAAGCATCTGTTTACAGGGAATATCAGGCTCGTCTTCGTCAGAACAATGCCTTTGATTTTGATGATTTGATTATGAAGACTGTTGAGCTTCTTCGTTTGGATGGAGAAGTTAGGGCGTACTATAATGACAAGTTCAAATACATCATGGTGGATGAGTATCAGGATACCAATGCGGCACAGTTTGAGCTTGTTCGCTTGCTTATAGGCGGAGCTCAGAACCTGTGTGTTGTAGGTGATGATGACCAGTCTATTTACAAGTTCCGTGGAGCTGATATTTATAATATTTTGAATTTTGAACAGCATTTTCCAGCGGCTCACGTTATAAAGCTGGAGCAGAATTATCGTAGTACAGGCAATATCCTGGATGCTGCCAATGCAGTCATTGCAAATAACGAAGGCCGTAAGGAAAAGGCTCTTTGGACAGAGGAGGAGGCTGGTGATAAGATTCAGTTCCAGCAATTCGACAGCGCTTATGAGGAGGCCAGCTACATTGCCAGCAACATAGCAGGCTTTGTCCGCAAGGGTGAGGCAGATTACAGGGACTGCGCAATCCTTTATCGTACCAATGCCCAGTCTCGTCTTATAGAAGAAAAGATGATTTACGAGGGCATTCCTTACAAAATTGTGGGCGGTGTTAATTTCTACAGCCGTAAGGAAATCAAGGATGTGCTTGCATATCTTAAGACAGTTGATAACGGGGCAGATGATATTGCTGTGCAGCGAATCATCAATATTCCAAAGCGTGGTATTGGTGCCACATCCATTGCAAAGGTGTCAGATTACGCCAGGGAGCATGGTCTTAATTTCTATGAGGCACTTGTTCACGCCAATGATATTCCATCTATCGGAAAGGCTGCAGTTAAGATTAAGGGCTTCACAGATTTAATCGAAAAGCTCAGAAAGATTGCAACAGAGGAATCTGTATCATCCCTTGTAGAGGAAATCCTAGACCAGACAGATTATGTGGCTGAGCTTAGAGCAGAGGGCACAGATGAGGCCAAGGCTCGTATCGAGAATATCGACGAGCTTCTTACAAAGGCCGTAGCCTACGAAAAGGATGCCAGAGACGACGATGAAGAGCCTACACTTTCAGGCTTCTTAGAGGATGTTGCTCTTGTTGCTGATATAGACAGCTATGAAGAAAGCGATAACTATGTTGTGCTCATGACACTTCACGGTGCTAAGGGTCTTGAATTCCCACGGGTATACATGGCGGGTATGGAAGATGGCCTATTCCCAGGTCAGGGCGCTATCTTTGACGGTGGCGGAGCCGATTCAGAATTAGAAGAGGAGCGCCGTCTTGTCTATGTTGGAATCACCCGAGCTAGAGAGCATCTTACTATGACTGCTGCCCGTATGCGTATGATTCGTGGTGAGACTCAGTTCCACAAGATTTCCCGCTTCGTTAAGGAAATACCTGAGGATTTAATCAAAGGCAATCTTTGGGAACCAAAGCCTATGGAGGATTATTCAAGCACTCCTATTGGAGAATACTCTGTGTATCAAAAGCCTTCTGGCAGAGGCCCAGCCATCGCCACAAGCTATGGCGATAACAAGCGCTCAGTACGTGATACATTTAAGACTAACGTATATACGGTAGGAAGTTCCACTACCGCAGTTGCCAACAAAAACGGAACTAAGATAGAAAAATCAGAATTGGAATATGGCATCGGCGACAGAGTCAGCCATATCAAATTTAAAGAAGGTACAGTAAAGGACATCATCGACGAAGGCCGCGACTACGAAGTCACCGTAGACTTCGACGGCGTCGGCGTGAAGAAGATGTTCGCTTCCTTCGCAAAATTAAAGAAAGTATAAAAGGCTTCCCCTTGAGGGGAAGCTGTCAGCGTCAGCTGACTGATGAGGTGTATATGAAACGCGGTGAAATAGTTCAGGGAAAAGTAGTAAAGGTTTCTTTCCCTAACAAAGGTATAATAGAAACAGCCGAGGGCGACCGTCTTCGCGTTAAGGGCGTGTTGCCAGGTCAGACTGTTTCAGTAAGAGTTAAAAAGAGTTCAAAAGAAAAGGCCCAGGGAAATCTTCTTTCCCTAGATGTTCCATCTCCTATGGAAATGGAGCAGCCTTATTGTGTACATTATGGTAAATGCGGTGGATGTACATATCAGTCGCTTCCTTACGAGGAGCAGCTAAAGCTGAAAGAGGGCATGATTCATGATTTAATGGCTCCTGTCATCAGCGAAGAAGTATGGAATGCCACATACGAAGGCATCAAAGCCAGCCCAAAGCAGTTTGGTTATCGTAATAAAATGGAGTTCTCATTCGGAGATGAGGTAAAGGACGGCCCACTTACACTTGGTATGCACAAGAAGGGCAGCTTCTATGATGTTGTTACAGTAGATGGTTGTCAGATTATCGATACAGATATGCGTCGAGTTCTTACAATCACTTTAGATTACTTCGCAAATGCGAAGCAGCCATATTATCGCAAGAATACACATGAAGGCTACTTGCGCCATCTGCTTGTTCGTAAGGCAACAAAGACAGGTGAAATCTTAGTAGATTTGGTTACCAGCACACAGATTTCATCAATCTACGAGCTTGCTCTTTTAGAGGGATGGAAGCAGGCACTTTTGAAATGTCAGGATTGGGAAGGAAAGCTTACTGGCATTCTTCACACCAAAAATGATAGAGAAGCTGATGTGGTAGCAGACGAAGGCACAGAGGTGCTTTACGGACAAAGCTGGTTTAAGGAAGAGCTTCTTGGTCTTTCATTTACCATCACACCATTTTCATTTTTCCAGACTAATTCACTTGGAGCAGAGGTGCTTTACAGTACAGCACGTGATTTCATTGCTGCTGGTGCTGATGGAGCAGAAGTATACGACCTTTATTCAGGTACAGGCACTATCGCTCAGGTTATCGCACCTGCAGCAAAGCATGTAACAGGTGTAGAAATCATCGCCGAAGCTGTTGAGGCAGCTAAGGAAAACGCCAAGCTCAACGGTCTTGATAACTGCGACTTCATCGCAGGCGATGTTCTTAAGGTTCTTGATGACATTTCAGAAAAGCCTGATTACATCATCCTTGACCCACCTAGAGACGGCATCCATCCAAAGGCCCTGGACAAAATTATCGATTATGGTGTAGATTCACTAGTCTACATCTCCTGCAAGCCAACCAGCCTTGCCCGCGACCTAGAAGTCTTCCTGGCACGCGGCTATCATGTAACCCGCTTGGCCTGCGTTGATATGTTCCCTGGAACTTATCATGTGGAGACTGTGGTTCTGCTAACAAGGCAGAATACCTGACAATCCTTGAATTTACGCACTTTTGCGAGTTTTTCTCTTTCAATTATGTGGAGGAAAATCGCAAGGAAAAAACCCTGATTCAGAAAATTACCGTGGCGGTAGCTTTTGAACTGGAGACGGGGAACACAAAAAATCCGGATATAAAAGTGAATATGGATACCATCGAATGATGGCTTTAAATAGGGATATTGGCAAGAGATGCTGATATCCCTTTTTGCGTATAAAACATGGAAGGAGGGCTTACATATTATGACCTTTACAGCGATAGGTGCAGTTGGCGGGATATACTTCATAATCTCCCATGGAAAGATTTTAAAACCAGGGAGGATGGAAAGATGGT
>NZ_JAFUSK010000029.1 GCF_017471675.1 Pseudobutyrivibrio sp. | reverse complement strand
GTAGCTCAGAGGCTTTTTGACATGCAGGAGTACTACGATAACCTCAATAAAATACAAAAGGAGCTCATAAAAATGAGAGTGGCCTGAGGAATACAATATTAACTGAAAGATGAATTTACACACAAATATGGACTTGACTAGAAAAACTGAAATAAACGCACTTTTTCGGAGGTGATATAAGTGGTTCTTGTTGGAAGCACAAAAACACTTATATATTTTGTAAGTGTAATTGAAGATTCAGCATATACCACTTAAACAACGTCGAAAATAGTAAGCTTTCTCAGATAACTGCCTAAATCCACTTAACTTTTTTCAAAGAGTAATAAGTGGATTTTGTAAACTAACAAATAACACTTACATTTCACCCCAATTTTTTCAAATCGAAGAATAGAGCAGACGCGTAAAACGGAAGAGTCTAAAAAGAATCGAAACATTTTTGTAAATAATGCACATATATCCGGAATAGAGTAACAATAAGTTTCTTATAATATATTACAAAAATGTGTCATTATATCCAAAAGCTGCCGATATATATTAGTGAGAATTGCAATATAATAATAAAAAACGCCCGTAAAATCTCGTAAGAATACACATGTGTAATAATACACAAATATTACAAAATATTGACAAAATCTATATCTGCATGTATTATACCATTGTCGCGACATTACTTACTACAAAGAAGGGAGAAGTATGGTAATGCATACATTAAAAAAAGTAGTGGCATTTTGCCTTACACTAATAATTGTTATGGCAGCTGTTCCAGTGAATACTGTTCATGCTGCAAGTGGTACAAATGAAAGTGCTGCAGAAGTTGTCTCTGATATGAGAGTAGGATGGAATATAGGTAACAGCTTAGATTCCTATGGACAGAAGGCTAATTTCCCATATAGATCATCAAATGAAACATACTGGGGTAACCCAAAGGTAACTAAGGAATTAATAGATGCTGTAGCAAAAGCAGGATTTAATACAATCAGAATACCCGTTTCATGGGGGCAGTATACAACAGGTTCTAATTATCAGATTCCAGATTTCTTCATGAATCGAGTTAAGGAAGTAGTAGATTATTGTATTGCAAATAACATGTATGTAATCCTTAACACACATCATGATATCAACAGCGATTATTGTTTCTACGTTCCAAACAATGCAAACAAGAATCGTTCAGAGGCTTATTTTAAGAGCGTTTGGACTCAGATTGGTAAAGCGTTCAAGGATTACGATTATCACCTGGTATTTGAAACAATGAATGAGCCAAGGCTTGTAGGACATGGCGAAGAATGGTGGTTCCCAAGAAATAATCCAAGCTCTGACATAAGAGAAGCAGTTGCTTGTATCAATGACTACAATCAAGTAGCTCTTAATGCAATCCGTGCCACAGGTGGTAACAATGCTACACGCTGTGTCATGGTACCAGGTTATGATGCGTCAATTGAAGGATGTATGACAAACGGCTTTAGAATGCCTAAGGATTCTGCAAATGATAGATTAATCCTTTCTGTTCATGCTTATATTCCTTATACATTTGCTTTGGCAAGCGGCGGATATACAAAGACTTTTGATAACAACATTAAGGGAGATATTGACAGCCTATTTAACGATTTAAACTCAAAGTTCTTATCAAAGGGAACACCAGTTATCGTTGGTGAAACAAGTGCAACAAATAGAAATAATACATCAGAGCGTGTAAAGTGGGCTGACTATTATTGGGGCAAGGCAGCACAGTACAGAAATGTAGCTATGGTTCTTTGGGATAATAATGTTTATGACAATCCATCAGGTGCAGATGGTGAGTGCCATAGATACATTGATAGAAACTCACTTAAGTGGTGTGATCCTGAAATAATAAGTGCGATTATGAAGCATGTGGATGGTACACCTGCAACTATTAATGGAAAGCAGGTACCAACTCCACAGCCAACACCAGATCCAAAACCACAACCACAGCCAAAACCAGAGCCAAAGCCAACACCTCAGCCACAGCCTACACCTTCAGCTGAAAGTGGACTAAATGTTGAATATAATATAAACAACTGGGGCACAGGATATCAGGTTATTATTAAAGTAAAGAATGATTCCAAGGCAAAGGTCAACGATTGGACAGTAAAGGTAAACAAGAAGGATGTTAAGATTGATTCCAGCTGGTGCGTAGATATTACTGAAGATGGTGATTATTACGTAATCAAGCCTATGTCATGGAATGCTGCTATTGAGGCAGGTGCTTCTGTAGATTTTGGTATTCAGGGCTCAGGCAAGATTGGTAAGACAATCGATGTAACAGTACAATAAAACTATTAAGAGATAGGCGCTGTCCTATCTCTTTTTAACGTCATAATGTGAAAATTTATTGACACTTTAATTATTACGCCCACATATAGAAAAAATTGTTGTAGAATAATTATTGGTGAGTTATGAACATAAAAATAAGGGGAGGTATATAGTGGGAACTTTAGAAGATTATATAAAGTGGAGAGGGGATTTAACCTTTTCACAGGATGGTTTCAACATGATAGATAACCTGGTGCTATCATGTATATCCTATGTGGAGATGGATGAAGTTTTTAACGCATCTTCCCAAAAAGAGATGACCCTTCAGGAAATTACGGACATTTATTTCAAGAAGGTATTTCCTAAGAAGAGCTTTAGAGATGGTTCTATTTTAAAGGATGCACCTATCACCCTAAAGGCCATTTCAAAAACTGGCAGATACAAAAGCATCAAGGTTCGTAATTACGTTAGTAAGAATGATGTTAAGAAAACTTTGCAGTTTGCTGCCATGGAGTTTGTTCTTCCAGATGATACCAGCTACATAGCATATAGGGGCACCGATGATTCTATTGTTGGCTGGAAAGAAGATTTCAGGCTGGCTACATCGGAGGTAGAGGCTGAAAAGGAAGCTGTAAAATATCTTAATGAAGTAGCCAAGGATAGTAGTGGCAAGCTTAGAGTTGGTGGTCATTCTAAGGGAGGACATTTGGCATTATATGCAGTGGCTAAATGCAATCAGGCTGTAAGAGACAGAGTTAAGAATATCTACAGTAATGATGGTCCGGGATTTATGAAAAAGGTTGCCCAGTCTAAAGCTATTAAGGATGTGACACCAAGATTAGTTAGTATTGTGCCAGAGGATACAGTAGTTGGCCTTTTGATGGAGCCTGTGGGCAAGTTTATTGTAGTTAAAAGCAAGGCAACAGCACTTGCACAGCACAACCTGGCTACCTGGTGCATAGAAGGAAAGAAGCTTGTCACCACAAAGGAAGTCAGCAAGACAGCCAAGCTTATCGATACCACACTAAAGGAGAATATTTCCAAAATGTCTCCAAAGGAGCTGGATGAGTTTGTTGATAATCTGTTTGCTATTTTTGAAGCTACAGGGGCGCTGACCTTGACTGAGCTAAAAAGCAGTGGATTAAAGGGATTACAGGCATTGTCCAAGAAGGCTTTAGAAACCATTAACAGTAAGAAATAATAGTAGGTGAGGTAATATGGTAATGCAGGAAAAATTAAAAAAGATAAAGGTTTTATTTGGTGATGTGGATAACACATTATTATGTCTTAAGATGTACAACGAAGCAGGCAAAAGAATAGTAGGATTTGAGGATGCTAATGACTGGCTTAAGTACAACATCAATAACAATGCATATATCAAATGCCAGGCTCCAAGAGGTGTAAAAAATCTTATTGATGATTTGCATTTTAATCAGGGCGTTAAGATTTACGGCCTGACAGAGTGCAGCAATTCTTTTGAATATAATTCAAAATACAATCGATTAAGAGAGTGCTATCCGGGAGTTTTTGAGCATCATGGTGACCTTATCTCCACAGAAAGCCGTCATAAAAAGGTGCTTATCATGAAGATGATAGCAGAGCGTGATGGTTATAACATGGATGAGATAATGTTTATCGATGACAGCTACACAGAAATCATGGAAGCCTTTGGTGCAGGAATTTTGTCAATGCACACTACAGAAGTAATGGAAAGATTTATGTAGGTATTCTGATATGGAATATATACACTCTATATTTGAATAAGTGATTTAGCAGTGAATCGTTGATTGAATATATAAAAGTGCATAAAATATAACAGTGGTTATGAGAGGAATAGCTTTATGGAGAATAGTTTCTGTAAAGCTATTTTTATGTCTAGAGGATAATAAATGAAGTACGTTATTAATAGATTAATACAATTAATTCCAGTCCTGATTGGAATAACATTTCTTTCATTTGCAATGATGCGAATAGCAGGAAGCGATGCCATTACAGAAATGTACGCTGAAAAGGGGGCTGTTTCAGCTGAAATAATAAATGCAAAAAGGGCTGAGCTTGGATTAGATAAGCCTTTCTTAGAGCAGTATTTTATCTGGCTTGGTGGCCTGGTTACAGGTGATATGGGAACCAGTTATGTTTCAGGCAAAGATGTATTTGATACATTTATTTCTAAGCTACCAGCAACCATTCTTCTTACTGTTTTATCAGTATTACTCACCATAATTATATCCATTCCATTAGGAATATTTGCGGCAGTACATCATGACAGATTTACTGATTATTTCCTTCGATTTTTTAGCTTTATTGGTAATTCTATGCCTAACTTTTTTATTGCGTTGCTGTTGATGCAGCTGCTAGCAATTAAGCTTGGTGTACTGCCAGTTATTTCAAATGGCACTAGTGTAGTAAGTGCTATTATGCCAACACTTACACTGGCCATAGCCATGTCTTCTAAATACATGAGGCAGGTTAGAGCTACAGTATTAGAGGAGTTAAACAAGGATTACGTCCTTGGAGCAACAGCTAGAGGTGTTAGAAGTAGTGTCATCCTTTGGAAGAGTGTTATCAAAGCCTCTATGCTTACAATCATTACATTGCTTGCTCTATCAATAGGAAGCTTGCTTGGTGGTACAGCTATCATCGAAAGCATCTTTATGTGGGACGGGGTAGGAAAGCTTGCTGTGGATGCTATCACAATGCGTGATTATCCAATGATACAGGCTTATGTGGTATGGATGGCCATTATCTATGTAATGGTTAATCTAGTGACAGATTTGCTTTATCATCTGCTTGATCCTCGTATTAGATTGGGGGTCAGTGAATAATGAGTACACCTACAATCAGAAAACAAAAAGTAAAAAGAACAACAGTAAAGACCAGGTTAATCATATTTGGGACATTGGCAGTATTGCTTTTGATTGGTTCTATATTTTCCAGCCATCTTACACCATACGACCCATATCTTCAGGATTTATCAAACGCCAAGGCAGCGCCATCTATGGAGCATTTGTTGGGTACAGATAGATACGGAAGAGATATGCTTTCCCGTGTAATCATCGGAAGTAGAACCAGCATTTATTCTACACTTCTTCTTGTGGCTATAATCACTGCATTTGGAACAGCAATCGGTGTTATCTGCGGCTGGTTTGGTAAATGGATTGATGTGATATTGATGCGTATTTCAGATATGTTTTTGGCTTTTCCTGGTCTTGTTTTTGCACTTGCAGTTGCAGGTGTATTAGGCGGTGGATTGCAAAATGCCATCATTGCTCTTGCAGCTATTTCCTGGCCAAAGTACGCTCGTATAGCAAGAAGCCAGACATTGGCTCAGAAAGAAACGGTATATCTTAGAGCAGCCAAATTGTCGGGAAGCTCTACAGTTAAGATTATATTCAAACATATACTTCCTAATATAATAGGTCCAATCCTTGTTACAGCTATGCTTGATATTGGAACTATGATGATGGAGCTGGCTGGACTTAGCTTCCTTGGACTTGGCGCAAAGCCACCAACAGCTGAGTGGGGAAGTATGATGAGCGATACCAGAAGCCTTATTACAATTGTGCCATGGATAACCCTTGCACCTGGTATTGCAATCTTTATTTCAGTTATGATTTTTAACCTTCTAGGGGATACCATTCGCGATTACGCAGATCCAAAGAATAGGGAGGTTAGAGGCTGATGAGTGTACTTCGCTATGAAAATGTAGATATTTCTTATAACGGAAATACGGTAGTTAAAGATATAAATTTTAATCTGGATGAAGGAGAAATCTTAGGGATTGTAGGAGAGTCTGGCTCAGGTAAATCCACAGTGATAAAAGCCGCCATGAATCTACTTGGAAAAGGTGGACTTGTTACAAAAGGAGATATCTGGTTTAAGGGAATGGATATTCCTGACTTATCTCATAAGCAGATGAGGAAAATCAACGGACCTGAAATTGGCATGATTTTTCAGAACTCAGGCCAGTCCTTTTGCCTAATCAGAACTGTGGGAGAGCAGCTGTACGAGGCAATGTGTGCCCACGAAAAGATTTCAAAAGAGGATTTTAAGGTAAAAGCTACAGAGCTTTTTGAAAAGATTGGATTTAACAATGTTTCAAGAATCCTCAAAAGCTATCCCTTTGAATTGTCAGGGGGAATGCAGCAGCGTGTAGGAGTTGCAGCAGCCATGCTTATGAATCCCAAGGTTCTTTTGGCAGATGAGCCTACATCAGCACTGGATGTTTCCATTCAAAGGCTGGTGATTGATGAGATGCTAAAGGTTAGAGAACTGTTTGGCACATCTATGATTATTGTGTCTCACAACATCGGTGTAATAGGTGCTATGGCAGACAATGTAATAGTTATGAAGGATGGCCAGATAATAGAGTATGGTACCAAGGATGAAGTGCTGAATTCCCCTAAAGAGGAGTACACTAAAACGCTTATGTCGGCCGTGCCAAGGCTCAAGAGGTGAGAGTGTGGAAAAAGTATTAGAAGTAAATAATCTTACCAAGGTTTTTAGAGGAAAAGATAAGCAGAATTTTACTGCGGTATCTAATATAGATTTTTGTTTGTATGAAGGTGAATGCCTTGGCATCATCGGTGAAAGCGGTAGTGGAAAAAGTACTACAGTAAACATGATTTCAAGGCTGATAGAACCTACTGAGGGAAATATCATACTTGATGGAGAAGATATTACACATATAAAAGGAAAGCAGCTTAGAAACATATACAAGAAAATGCAGATGGTTTTCCAGTCTCCAATAGAATCCTTTGACCCTAGATGCACCCTTGGGGATGGAATAACAGAAAGCCTAAAGAATGACGGCTTTAGTAAAAAAGATGCAAATGTAATTGCAGAAAAAGTTCTAAGGCAATGTGGATTGGATGAAAGCTTTATAAAGCGGTACCCCCATGAGGTTAGCGGGGGACAGTGCCAGAGGGCTGCCATAGCAAGGGCCTTGGCAATAGGCCCATCTATACTTATATGCGATGAAGCTACATCATCACTTGATGTAACAATCCAAAAGGAAATAATAGAGCTTTTAAATGACCTTAGAAAGAATCATGGCAAAAAGCTTTCCATATTGTTTATTTGTCATGACTTAGCCCTGGTGCAGGATTTTTGTGACAGGGTCATTGTAATGCATGAAGGCGTAATTGTGGAACAGGGCAGTCCTGATGAAATAGTTAAATGCCCAAAGAATGACTACACTAAAAAATTAATTGAATCAGTTTTGTAGACCTAAAGGGTTTCAAATATATAAAAAGAGGAGTATTAAAATGAGAAAGAGATTATTATCACTTGCACTTATTGGTGCTATGACTCTTACCATGTTTGCCGCTTGTGGCAAGAAGGAATCTACAGATTCTAGCGCAAAAGCAGAAGTTACTGCTAATGTAGAAAAAAGCATGGTAATTGGTGACACAACATTTAACGCAGAAAACTGGGAAGAGACAATCAACCCACATGTCACATACAATGGATGGCCATGCATCCGTTATGGCGTTGGCGAGACACTTGTTCACTACACAGATACAATGGAGCTTGAGCCATGGCTTGCTACTTCTTGGGAAAATGATGGTGACAAGGTTTGGACCATAACACTTCGTGATGGCGTTAAGTTCTCTTCAGGTAGAGATATGGATGCTGAGGCTGTAAAGCAGTGCTTCGAGCATCTTCTTGAGAACCACGATAGAGCACCATTTGATACAAAGATTGAAAGCATGGAAGCTGACGGTCTTACCCTTACTATTACAACAACAGAAGGTAATCCGGCTTTAATGAATTATCTTGGTGATCCATACGCCTGCATCATCGATGTAGATGCATCTGATTTTGAAAATGGTATTGTTGCAGGTACTGGCCCATACAAGGCTACAGAGCTTGTTACTGATGATCATTTATCACTGGTTCCAAACGAATATTACTGGAATGGAACACCTAAGCTTGATAATCTTACAATCAGAACTATCTCTGATGGTGATACACTTTCTGCAGCACTTCTTTCAGGAGATATTGATGCTGCATACGGTATGGCTTACGAGGCATACCCAAATTTTGATAACGATAACTTCCAGTTCTCTAGCATCCAGACATCTAGAGCATTCTTTGCTTCTATGAATATGACTAGCCCTGTAATCAAGGATGATGCGGTACGTAAGGCAATCGCTATGGGCATTGATAAGGAAGGCTTCGTTACAACACTTCTTGATGGACATGGTGTAGTAGGTAACGGCGCATTTCCAGATGGATTCAGCAAATTTGGTGGAGAGAACATCAAAACAGAAACATATAACCCAGATGAAGCTAAGAAAATCTTAGAGGATGCTGGTTGGGTAGATACAGATGGTGATGGAATACGTGAAAAGGATGGCAAGAAGCTTGTTATTCGTTGGCTTACATACCCTAGCCGTCAGGAGCTTCCACTTCTTGCAGAATCAGTTCAGTCTACACTTAAGGAAATCGGTATGGATGTAGATATTAACTGTACAGCAAACAGACGTGACTTCCTTGCAGATATGTCATCCTTTGATATTTACGCATCTGCACTTGTTACAGCACCATCTGGTGACCCACAGTACTTCTTTACAACAAGCTGTGTACCTGGTATGGATTACAACTTTGGTGCTTATGATAATGCTGAGGTAACAGATTTAATCAACCAGCTTTCAACAGAGTTCGACCCAGACAAGAGAGCAGAGCTTGCAATTAAGCTTCAGCAGAAAATCTTAGATGATAATGCATACGTATTCTGTTCATTCCTTCAGATGAACATGATTTCTAAGTCCAATGTTTCAAATTGGACAGCTCATGCATGTGATTACTATGAGGTAACTGTTGATCTTGATATTAACTAATATTTAATTCACATCTAAAGGGCTAAGACACAATAAAGTGCTTAGCCCTTTTATTACGGGGCTATTTGTGATAATGTATTAGGGCAAAAAAGAGGGAAGTTATAGGACAAGTAAATGTCAATAAATAAGGAAAATCTTGAATCAATAAATAAAGAATACTGGCTTAACCGTGCACCAGGTTATTCTGAGGTTAATAAGGAAGAATTAGAGGGTATTCAGCATCAGAACTGGAAGGAATATCTTTGTAAGCAGATTAGTGAAAGATATCCTGGTACGCAGCCTTCTGAAATCAGCATTTTAGATGTTGGTGCAGGTCCTGGATTTATATCCATCATTCTTGCAGAGGAAGGCTATAATGTGACAGCATTTGATTTTGCCCAGTCTATGATAGAAGAAGCAAAATTAAATGCAGCAGGCTTAGCTGATAGGATTACTTTTGTTCAGGGGGATGCAATGAAGCTTCCATTTGAGGCAGATAGATTTGATGTGGTATTTTCAAGGAATCTTACATGGAACCTGCCGCATCCTGATAAGGCTTATGACAGCTGGCTTAGAGTTCTTAAGCCGGGCGGTTTGATGCTTGTTTTTGATGCAAATTGGTACACTTATTTAATTGATGAAAACAAGAGGGCTGAATACGAAAAGGACCGCGAAAACGTCAAATTGTCTAGCCTTGGGGACTATAATATTGGGGAAAATTTTGATACAATGGAACAGATTGCTTTGGATATGCCGCTGACACATAAGTTAAGACCTGCATGGGACATGGAATATCTTAATAGCATACATGCTGGTGAGGTCAGTAGCGTTTTAGATATAGGCAGTATTTTATATTCCGAAAAGGAAAAGATTAATTACTGCTCTACACCAATGTTTTTGGTAAAAGTAGTGAAAGGGTAGTATAAATAATGGGCGAGTTACATCATATCGCATTTGAAGAAGAAGCAGGAGATATTAAAGACAAGGTTGAAAGCTATTGGACTAAAAGAGCAGATAGCTTTTTTGAGCTAAGACATGATGAAATAGAAAGTGAAAAGTCATCTAAGTGGTTAGCAGAAATAAAAGAACTTCTTCCAAAGAAAGAAAAGCTTAATATATTAGATTTAGGTTGTGGAACAGGATATTTTGAAGTACTCTTAGGTAGAGAGGGAAATACAGTTACAGGTATAGACCTTACCGAGGAAATGATTACAAAGGCAAACGAGATGATTCGTATATACGGATTAGATGAAAGTCGTGTAAAAGCAGTAGTTGGTGACGCTGAAAACACAGCTTTTAGTGACGAAAGTTTTGATGTAGTTATCACTCGTAATCTTACATGGACTTTGCCACATCCAATTGATGCATACAAGGATTGGTATCGTGTGCTTAAATGCGGCGGAGTGCTTATTAATTTTGATGCAGAATACGCAAAGGGCGCTCACAATCTTACCAGCCCGGAAAACATTGCACACAAGAATGTGTCAAAGGAATTGGCAGATGAATGTCATGACATCTATCATATGCTTACAATCAGTACCTTGGATAGACCTGAATGGGATGTTCATATATTAGAAGAAATAGGCTTTAAAAATATTATAATAGATAAAACCTTTGGGGAACGCATCTTTGTGGAACGGGATGAATTTTATATTCCAGATAAGATGTTTAGTATAAGAGCTGTTAAATAACAGCTAAGGGGTGATTATGGAGATAAAACAGCTAAAGTATTTTGTTGTTGCAGCAGATGTAGGCTCATTTAGCGAGGCTGCCAAAGTACTTTATACAACACAATCCAGTGTAAGCAAGGTTATTGCATCTTTAGAAAGCGAGCTTGGATATCAACTATTTAAAAGAGAGGGCAAGGGAATAGCTCTCACATCTGAGGGGAAACGATTTCATAATAGAGCCAGCAAGTTGGTATTGGATTTTACGTCTCTAGAAACTGATAGCATTAAGCATCAGAAAAATATGGTTAAAATCAGTGCCAACCACAGTTCATGGATGGCCAATTGTTTTTCCAAGTTTTACGAGCTTCATAAGGATGAGGATGTGTGCTATTCTTTTCATGCAGACACCACCTCTAATATTGTAAACAGAATACGTCTTATGGAGGATGAAGTTGGATTTGTCTATGTTTTCCCGGAAACAAGGCTTCAGTTTGAATATGAGCTTAAAAAATATCAGCTTACCTTTGAAAAGCTTAAATCTGTAGATGGCATGGTTTACTTTCAACCGGATGACACGGTAGGCAAGCTTGAAAAATCCGTAGATAACATTCACAACATGAAGTTCATCCAATCTGAGCAGGATGAATATTTTAGAAATGGTTTATGGCATACAGAGGATGGGGAAAATGTCACAATAAAGGATGATATTGCAGTTATCACCAATAGTGATTATGTTATGCATGCATTTTTGGAAAAGAATTCGTTAGCAAATCTAAGTGCAGATAGCTTTAATAGCTATGATACAGGTGTCAGACCAGGCCTTAGGTTGAAAAGCAATGAAGGGGAAATCCAGTTTGGAATCCTTACAAATGACAGTGTAAAAATTAGTCCAATTGTGAATGAATTTATCGACTATATTTGTGACCAACTGAGGCGTAAATAGAAACGCTTCTTTAATTCATCGCGCTAAAGTCCTATAAATACTAGGCTAATACGAAACCGAACGAAAACAAGAAAAAACAATTTTTGTGAAAAAAATGTGAAAAAAGTATTGCGTTATTCAAATAATCATGTTATAGTTTATGACGTACTAGCGAAAAGCTAATACCAAATTTTTCATAACTCAGCGACCAAGGGTAACTTTGGTCGCACTCCCCGAATTTTCAGCCAGCGTTATCCGCTGGCTTTTTTAATATTATCAAATAAGTTTTACCATTCCCACCCTATTAGTTTAAAAGTTTTTTACAAAGTCCTTCTAGTATATAAGAAAAAGGACTTAGATGACATTTGTCGTCAAAAAATAACTTATTAATTATCATTTAGGGAGGGAAAAATGGCTTTAATTTATATTGTAGAAGATGATAATGATGTTGCAGAAATTGAGCAGATAGCACTGAGAAATGCTGGATGTGAGGTGAAAATCTTTAATGATGCTAAAAGTTTTTTCAAACAGCTTTTGGAAAAACTGCCAGAGCTTGTTATAATTGATAGAAACCTGCCAGATATGAACGGTTGTGAAATTGTAAAGAAGCTTCGTTCAACTCCAGATTACAAACGCTTGCCAGTAATCTTTGTTACTGCCATGGGAACAGACATGGATATGGCTAAGGGGTTTGATGATGGAGCAGATGATTACATTACAAAACCATTTTCCGTTATGGAATTAATCTCCAGGGTAAAGGCACTTCTTAGAAGAACTAAGCCTGAAAAGGCCAAGAGAATCCAACTGGATGGTCTTTGTATGGACAATGATAAAAGGGAGGTAACCGCAAATGGCATTACACTTCCTCTTACCTATAAGGAATATGAACTTCTTCAATATCTTCTATTGAATAAAGGGATTGTTCTAAGCCGTGATAGCATAATGGAAACTATATGGGGTATAGAGTACGAGGGCGAATCCAGAACACTGGATATGCATATTAAAACCCTTAGACAAAAGCTTTTAGATTATGGTGAGCGAATCTGCACAGTAAGAAACGTGGGGTATGTGATTAAATGAGAAAACGAATCCAGCTTAGTATGTTAACTATAGCAATTATCACTATAATTGCCATGACCTTTGATGTGGAAACATTATATCTGCTAGTAAATAAAAGGCGAATGCAACAGGATTCATGGTTGGAGCTTGTGGTGTATGTAGTGGTTACCATAGGAATACTTGCACTTTGCATTATTGCTTCCAAGACCTTGACAGACAAGATAATGGGGCCTGTGAATAAAATGGCAGAGCATGTGGATGACAACACTTACATGCCAGAATATCAGGAATTAGTTCCCATTATGGATAAAATCCGAAGTCAGCATATAGATGTGCTTGCGGCAGCAAAGGCAAGGCAGGATTTTTCTGCAAGTGTATCCCATGAGCTAAAGACTCCCCTAACAGCCATATCAGGGTATGCGGAGCTTTTGGAAACAGGTATGGTTGAGCCTGATAAACAGCAACACTTCATTGAAGAAATCAAACACAACTCTGACAGGCTATTAGGCCTTATCAACGATATTATTAGCTTGTCTCAGCTTGATAGCAATCAAGCCCTTGATTTCGAAACAATTGATTTATATCAGCTTGTTCAGGAATCCCTTGACACTCTTGCTATGGTAGCAGGTAAATCTAAAATCCATCTAATATTTGATGGAGAACGCTGTAATATTTATGCAAACAAGGAATGTATAAGAGAAGTGGTTTACAATCTGGTTCAGAATGCTATTAAATACAACAATGAAAATGGCCATGTTTGGATAAATGTATACACTGAAAAGACTCCGGTTTTAGTAGTTAAGGATGATGGAATAGGTATTCCTCTTCCTGAACAGGAGAGAGTTTTTGAAAGATTTTATCGCGTTGATAAAAGCAGATCAAAGGCCACAGGCGGAACAGGTCTTGGCCTTTCGATTGTAAAACATATAGCAGATTTGCATAATGCCAAGATTATCCTGGACAGTGAGCCAGGTGTGGGTACTGAAATAAAGGTGGTTTTTTAGTACTGCTATGGGCTATAATAGTTGTAGGTTTCTGTTTTATAGTAAAACAAGAAGTCACAATTATTTAGGAGTATTAAAATGGGTGAAGTTAAAGTAATTGAAATCGGCGAAAGTGTATTTGCAGAAAATGAAGCAGCAGCCGAAGCTATCAGGACTCAAATGAAGGAGCAGGGCACATTCTTTTTAAATGTAATGTCAGGACCTGGATCGGGAAAGACAACAACACTTTCCGCTATTATTAATAGAATGAAAGACAAATACAAAATTGGTGAGATGGATGTTGATATCGAAACCAGTATTGATGCTCAGCGTGTGGCAGATGCTACAGGAGTAGAGTCTATTCAGATTCACAATATGGGGCTTTGCCATATTGATGCAGATATGACAAGCCGTGCATTGGTAGAGTACGACACTACTGATTTGGATTTGCTTATTCTTGAAAACATTGGCAATCTGGTGTGTCCGGCAGAGTTTGATGTTGGCGCCAATAAGAACCTTATGCTTTTGTCAGTTCCAGAGGGTGATGATAAGCCACTTAAATACCCTCTTATGTTTGAAATTAGTGACGTAGTACTTATCAACAAGATTGATACACTTGAATATTTTGATTTCAGCAAGGAAAAGGTTACAGAAAGAATTCTTAAGCTTAATCCAAATGCAAAGATTTTCTTTGTAAGTGGTAAGACCGGCGAAGGCTTAGATGATGTTATCGCCTGGTTAGAAGATGAAATTGCAGCAGTAAAGCTGTAATTTAACATGGAAATAAGAAGGCCACAGAGTAGGTAACAAGCTATTATAATTCACAAGCGAAGCATATTAGCTGAGCGGTGAATTCATAATGCTTGTAACCGTAACTCTGTGGCTGTTTTTTATCTAGGTGTAATAAGTGTTGTAAGGTCAACGCCAGCAGCCTGACTAGCCTGTGCAATCACGCTAGGGTCAGCGGCATTCTTGTAAAATTCGTATGCCATCTTATGGCTTCCATCAAGTCCAGTCAATCCAGAAACCATTCCCTGAGAGATATCAAATGCGTGGTCTGATTCTCTGGAAATAACAACTCCATCAACATATCTATTATTTTCAGCTGAAAGATAGGCATATACAACATCTGCAGCCTGAGCTGCTTCTCCGTTAGTACTTGAATAACCAACCTCGGAACACTTAACTGTTCTAACTGCTCCAGTTGGAGAAAGCATATCAGGAGTGCATAAGAAATCTGTTAGCACATCAAGATTTGCCATGGTTACATAAGGAGAGCTTTGGCTGTGAGAAACATTCTTTCCTGTCTGCCATGCGCCCGCAGCATAAAGAGGTGCATTGTAAGGATGAACTGCAACTCTCCAATCTACATTTCCCTGACTCTTCATAATATTATTGAATTTTGTAAGGAATTCCTTACCTGAAATATAATAGCTGGCTTCGGCACGTGCCCACTGGTGATCAATGCAGGCATATACATTGGCTGTAGCATTTTCTGATTTGATTCCGTTATACATAACTCTAAATGCATTAGAGTATTCCTGCATAAATACATCGTTAGAACCACAATTCATGTAATTCCATAACCACCATGCATTTACTTCGTTACCAATGATAAAATTATCAACCTGACCATGGCCTGTTCCGGCATAATGTCTTGCAAGAAGGCTTGCAGCTGATGCAAGTGCAGCAGCACCTTCAGATGTATGGGCGTTTAATCCATAATTGTTGTGGCCACCCCAACCATCCATAGAAAAAGGATTTACATATTGGGCTGGTGTATTTCCGTCAACAAGGATAATCATGTTTACCTGAATGCCCTGTCTATTGTATTTCATTACAGAATAATCATATCCTGCCAGGTTATTAAGCTTTGAAAGAGGAATATTAAGATTAACTTGTTTAACACCTAAATCAGCAGGCTGATTTTTATTTGCAACAGATGTAAGTAAATCTGGTAAGACGCCCTTCTTTCCAAAATCCATTCTTGCTGGAGCAAAGCTAGCGCAAGCTTCTGGATTGGTAATATACATACTGTTAGAAGCTGGTGTGAGAGCTCCGCCCTTCATTACGCATACTGTAAACTTTTTGAATAACATGGAGCTATCGGCTCCCTTATTTAAAGGAACTGAAAAAGATGCAGCAGCTGAAACCGGTATCTGGGCAACATCTGTGCCAACAGGTGCGCTTTGGCTGGCATCTGATGCAACTAGATGATACATTCCGTCATCTGATGCAACTGTTCCAGAAGAAGCAACTACAACATCGGCACCTTGAATAAGAACACCGCCAATAACTACCTGAGAAGAACCCTTAGCCTCAACGCTTGGCATAGTGCAAAATAGTGTTGCACAGAAAATCAATGTGAGAGCAAGTGTTAGACTAGCAAACTTCTTAAACACTTTCATATAAAATAACTCCTTTCAACCATACGATACATATCGGTAAGTGATATTAATATACTCCTGCTTTATTAAAAAACTGTGATAAATTTAAAATATAAATGTAAAAATAACTAATTGTGAAATTTGCACCATATAGAAAAAAGAATTTTGGTGTATAGATAGAAATATGAAATAGTTTCTTGACGTAAAATGTGGTTTAGGTTATGATTTATTCATGAGCTGGAAACGTTACCAGTAACGTTTCCAAATAATCAAAATCTTCATAATAATTTTAGGTAACAATATGACAATAAAAGATATTGCAAGAATTGCAGGAGTAAGCGTAAGCACTGTATCCCGTGTTCTAAACAATCATCCTGATGTAAGTGAACAGGCTAAGGAGAAAGTCCTTGCTGTTGTTGATAAATACAATTACATACCTAATACAAGCGCCAGAGAGCTTGGCAAGGCTTCTTCCGACAATATAGGGGTGGTGGTACGAGGAATGTCTAACCCATTCTACACTAAGATTATCACTGCCATCGGTAGCAACATTGAAAAAGCAGGCTATACCATGGATATGCAGCAGATTGGTTCATCTGATGATGAAGTAATGACTGCCGCTATGATGGAAAGGGACAAGCGCTTGCAGGGGCTTATTCTACTTGGAGGTAAGCTTGATTATACAAAGGAGCAGATGCATTGCATCAATGTACCTTACGTATGCTGTACCTTTAGCAATGAGTATGGAAATCTTGATAAGACAGACTATTCTAGCGTTTGTATCGATGATAACCAGGCTGCTTATGATGGGGTAGAGGCATTGTATAAGCAGGGCCACAGGAAAATAGCAGTGCTCTTATCTGGAACAGATGACGGCTCAGTCAGCCAGGTAAGATATGCAGGCTACGAGAGGGCACTTAATGATTTTGGCATAGCTATTGATAAGGATTTGATTATAGAGATTAACAGCTACAATATTGCAGATGCATACGATGGTACAAAAAAGTGGCTTAAGAAAAATAGAGATTTCACCGCATTGTTTGCTATTTCAGACAACATGGCTATGGGGGCTATGAAAGCGCTGAAGGAAGCAGGCAAAAAGGTGCCAGGTGATGTGGCATTAATTGCTATTGATGGAATTGAAGCATCTGAATATATGAATCCTGTTTTGTCCACACTGTGTCAGCCGATGGAAGAAATGGGATGCGAAGCAGTTAAGCTATTAGTAAATATTATAGGAGGCAAGCCTAATAAACATATTATGCTTCCTACCAGTCTTCGAGAAGGGGAAACCCTTAAATTTTAGATTTGGTTTTTACAATAGGGTGCAATAATCTTATTGTTTAAACATAAAAATTAATTTATACACAGAAGGAGAGTGTAACAATGAAGATGAAAAAAGTATTGGCGTTAGGGTTAATCGCAATGATGGCTGCAGCTACATTTGCAGGTTGCGGTTCAAAGAGCAGTGATTCAGCAAGTGCTGATGGCGCTGATGGTTCAAAGGGTCAGGTTTATTACCTTAATTTCAAGCCTGAGGCAGATGAAGCTTGGCAGGAAATTGCTAAGCAGTACACAGATGAGACTGGTGTTCCAGTAACAGTTATTACAGCAGCATCTGGTACATACGAGGAGACATTATCTTCTGAAATTATCAAGGATGAGGCTCCTACATTATTCCAGGTTAACGGTCCTGTAGGTCTTGCTAACTGGAAGGATTATTGCTACGACCTTAAGGATTCATCACTTTACAATGAGTTAACAAGTGATTCTTATGCACTTTATGATGGTGATGCAGTTGCAGGCGTTGCATACGTAATCGAATCTTATGGAATTATCGTAAATACGAAGTTACTTGAGCAGGCTGGTTATTCATTAGAAGATATCGCAAGCTTTGACGATTTAAAGAAGGTTGCTGAGGATATCACAGCAAGAAAAGATGAATTAGGATTTTCTGCATTTACATCAGCAGGTATGGATGGCTCTTCTGACTGGAGATTTAAGACACACCTTGCTAACCTTCCTATTTACTTCGAATATCAGGACAAGGGTATTGATTCTACTGATGCTATCGAAGGTAAGTATCTTGATAATTACAAAGCTATTTGGGATCTTTACATTAATAATGCTACATGTGCTCCAGCAGACCTTGCAGGTAAGACAGGAGACGATGCTGAAAACGAATTTGCTGAGGGACAGGCAGTGTTCTATCAGAATGGTTCTTGGGAGTATGCAAATCTTACAGATAAGGGCATGACAGATGATGAGCTTGCAATGATTCCTATCTATATTGGTGCTGGAGACGAGGCTAAGCAGGGTCTTTGCACAGGTACAGAGAACTACTGGTGTGTAAACTCAGAAGCATCTGAGGAAGACATCCAGGCAACAATTGATTTCCTTACATGGATGGTAACAAGCGAAGCAGGTACAAAAATGTTGTCAGAGCAGATTGGTGTAATTCCTTTCAAGAATGCTGCAGACACAACAAACCTTTTTGTTCTTAATGATAGAGACTACACAGAGAATGGTAAGACACCAGTTTCTTGGAACTTTACAACTATGCCATCAGAAGAGTGGAAGAATGGTGTAGGTAGCGCACTTACAGCTTATGCTGCAGGCACAGGTTCTTGGGATGATGTGGTGGCTGCATTTGTAGATGGTTGGGCATCTGAATATGCAGCAGCTAACAACTAAGTTTGATTGAAGTAATCTTCTTCTTTTATTCTTTCAATTATATGGAGGGCGCTGCCTAACGCCCTCCAATTTTTAGGACATTTAACTTACTTACATTCAGATAAAGGATAAAAATATGGAAAAAGCAATAAGAAAATATTGGCCTGTGTTTGTTTTACCTACATTGGCAGCCTTTAGCGTAGGCTTTATATATCCATTTGTTCAGGGATTATACCTATCATTTTGCAAGTTTACAACAATTAAAAAAGCAACATTTAATGGATTTGATAATTATGCGTATGCTTTGACAGATTCAGAGTTTTGGCACTCATTCTGGTTTACAGCGCTTTTTACTGTGGTATCCACGGTATTAATAAATGTGATAGCGTTTGCTATTGCACTGGCTCTTACAAATAAAATCAAGGGCTCTAATTTCTTTAGAACAGTATTTTTTATGCCAAACCTTATTGGCGGAATTGTTCTAGGCTATATCTGGCAAATTCTTTTGAATTGTGCCTTATCACTTCTTGAGAAGCCACTGATTGCCCTTAATGCAACCTATGGATTTATTGGTCTTACAATCCTTATGTGCTGGCAGCAGATAGGTTACATGATGATTATTTACATTGCAGGACTTCAATCTATTCCTGACGATTATATTGAGGCTGCCAAGATTGATGGAGCAACTACAGGGCAGATTCTTTTTAGAATCAAAATACCAAATGTAATGCCATCAATAACAATATGTACCTTCCTTACAATCACAAATGGGTTTAAGCTGTTTGACCAGAACTTGGCTTTGACAGGCGGTGAACCAGCCCATGCCTCAGAGATGCTGGCTCTTAATATTTATAATACCTTCTACAGTCGTACAGGTCCTCAGTGGAAGGGCTATGGTCAGGCTAAGGCAGTTATATTCTGTATTATGGTTATCATTATCTCCATGATTCAGCTTAGATTTACTAAATCAAAGGAGGTACAGCAATAATGAAAGCAAAAGAACAGATTGCAAGAGCAATTGTATTTATTGTACTTTGTGTATTGGCAATAATCTGGGTTTATCCTGTTTTTATGATTCTAATAAATTCCTTGAAGGGCGATACGTTTATTAGTACAAACAGCGTATTTCAGCTTCCAAATGCCAAGAGCTTTGTAGGATTATTAAATTATCAGAATGCTCTTTCATCAAAGGGCTTTGCAGCAGCTTTTGGCTACAGCTTAGTTATCACAGTCACATCAGATGTACTTATTCTTATTTGTACATCCATGTGTGCTTGGTATATTACACGTGTTCATGGAATACTCTCAAAAGTATGTTACGCTTTGTTTGTATTCTCCATGGTAGTTCCATTTCAGATGCTTATGTTTACACTTTCATCTACAGCTGACAGACTGGATTTGGATACACCATTTAACATCTGCGTCATTTACCTGGGATTTGGCGCAGGACTTGCAGTATTTATGTTTACAGGCTTTATGAAATCTATCCCTCTTGAAATAGAAGAGGCAGCTATGATTGATGGATGCAATCCTATTCAGACATTTTTCCAGGTTGTACTTCCTATATTAAAGCCTACACTTATTTCAGTTGCTATATTGGAAACAATGTGGCTTTGGAACGATTACTTATTGCCATATCTTGTACTTGATAGAAAAAAGTACATGACAATCCCAATCCTCATTCAGTATTTTAGAGGAAGCTATGGACACGTGGAAATGGGACCGATGATGGCATGTATTATGATGACAGTTTTACCAATTATAATCATGTATATTTGCTTGCAGAAATACATTATTAAAGGTGTTATTGCTGGAGCTGTCAAAGGATAAGGAGAAAAAAGATGGAAAGAAGTAGTGGGATATTGCTACCTATATCTTCATTGCCAAGTGCCTATGGCATAGGTACTCTTGGTAAAGCAGCATACGAATTTGCTGATTTTTTAAAGGCTGCCGGCCAGAAATACTGGCAGGTGCTGCCACTTGGACCAACTAGCTATGGTGATAGTCCATATCAGAGCTTTTCAACATTTGCAGGTAATCCATATTTTATAGATTTGGATATGCTTGTGGAAGAAGGCTTGCTTACAAAGAAGGATATCGAAAAGGAAAACTGGGGTACTAATCCTAGATATGTTGACTATGGCCAGATTTATACCAGTCGATTCAAGGTTTTGGAGAAGGCAAAAAAGAAGGGCTACAAGGATGCTTTAGGTGAGATTTCTTATTTTAAGAAGAATAACCCTTGGGTGGAAAACTACGCTTTGTTTATGGCTTTAAAGAAGCATTTTGGACAGCTTAGCTGGCAGGAGTGGCCTGAGGAAGACATTAGATTACATGAGAAAGCTGCTGTAGAAAAGTATACAAAAGAACTGTCAGAAGACATAGAGCTGTTTGAGTTTATCCAGTATCTATTCTTCAAGCAGTGGACTAAGCTGAAAAAATACATCAATGATTTGGGGATAGAGATTATTGGAGATTTACCAATCTATGTTGCTCTTGACTCATGTGATGTTTGGGCTGAGCCGCAGTTCTTTAGTCTTGATGAAGAAAACTATCCGGTAGAGGTAGCCGGAGTCCCACCAGATTATTTCAGCGAGGATGGACAGCTTTGGGGCAATCCATGTTATGACTGGAAGGCTCTTAAGAAGGATAATTATCGTTGGTGGATTCGCAGAATAGAGGGAGCAGCAAAGCTTTACGATGTTCTTAGAATAGACCACTTTAGAGGCTTTGATGAGTATTGGTCTGTTCCAGCTAAGGATACAACAGCCAAGAATGGTAAGTGGAAGAAGGGGCCAGGCATGGATTTGGTTGGTCTGCTTAATAAGAAGTTCTCAAACATTGAATTTATAGCAGAGGATTTGGGCGAGCCATCACCTACAGTTGTTAAGCTTTTAAAGGACAGCAACTGGCCAGGTATGAAGGTACTTGAATTTGCTTTTGATTCAGGTGAATCAAACAATTATCAGCCTCACACATACGATAAGAATTGTATATGCTATACCGGTACCCACGACAATGCCACAGTTATGGAATGGTATAAGGATGCTAAAAAGAAGGACAGAGATTATGCCAGCAAGTACTTAGGTATATCAAGGTCTGAAGGCTTTAATTGGGGCATGATTAGAGGTGGAATGAGCTCAGTTGCCATACTTTTTGTTGCTCAGATGCAGGATTATCTAGGGCTTGGCAAGTACAATCGAATCAATGTGCCTGGTACCCAAAGTGGTAACTGGCAGTGGCGTTTAATCAATGGAGAAATCACAGATGAGCTTGCTGAAAAAATCAAGGCTATGACAGTTATGTATGACCGTACAAAGCTTGAAAAAGGGCCAAAGCCAGCTGAAAAGACTACGAAAAAGTCATCTAAGAAAAGCAAATAGTTTTTATAATTACAATAGGACTTTTTAGAACTGTTTTAGTTTCTTTAAAGTCCTATTGTTTTTTTGATTTTCATAGGGGTTTATGGTACACTAATGCAAGATTTCTAGATTAGGAGGACATGTCATGAAAAACAGATTTTTAGCATTTGCTCTTGCTTGTGCCATGGTATTTACTGTGACAGCATGTGGAAAGTCAGATTCATCTGACAGCACTAAGAAAGACTCTAAGCAAGAGTCTACTAAAGAGCAGGCTGAGATAGAATATGATGTTAATGAATTGGTTACATTAGGGGATTATAAGGGAATCGAAGTCACATTGGATGGTGAGTATGAATATACTGACGAAGGCTTTGATAAGTATGTGGCAGACACTATTTCTGAGGCCAATATCTATGTTGAAGATAACAGCCAAAAGGAAATCAAAGAGGATTCTATCGTCAATGTAGATTATGTAGGCTCTAAGGATGATGTTGCTTTTGAAGGTGGTTCTGCAGAGGATCAGACACTTGATGTGGCAGGTAACTGTGCAGCTGGTACTACACAGGGTTATATCGAGGGCTTCACAGCAGGCCTTGTTGGACATAAGGTTGGTGAGGAAGTAGCTTACGAGGTTACATTCCCAGAGGAGTATGGCAATGCAGATTTGGCAGGCCAGACAGTTGTTTTCACCTTCCAGGTTAATTATATTGCTAAGCCTATTTCATCAGTGGATGATTTGACAGATGATATCGTATCAGAGAAGTTTAGCTATGATACAGTAGATGAATATATTGATTCTTTAAAGGAAGCATATAACAGCAAGCTTGAAAGCAATCTTAAGAGCGATACAGAAACAGCAGTTTTAAACACACTTAATAACAACTGCAAGGTTTCTAAGGTTCCAGAGGATTTACTTCAGGCAAGATTAGATTTAATCCTTGAAATGCAGGATAGACAGTATCAGGCATATGGCACAACCCTTAAGGATTATCTTACATCTATGGGATATGATTATGATGAAGAGGTTGCCAAGATAAAAGCTAATGTTGAGGAGTCTACTAAGACAGAGCTTATTTTAGAGGCTATAGCTAAGGCTGAGAACATCCAGGTGGATGACAGCGCATACAAGGAATTTGTTACTAAGATTTACACACAGATGGGCTATTCCGACGAAACAAGCTTTTATAAAGATTTTTCAGTGTCAGGCTATGGTGGAGAAAAATACTTCAAATTAGCTTATCTTACAGAGAAGGCATCAGAATTTTGTGTAGATAATGCCGTGGTAAACTACACAAGTAAAGTAGCCGAATAGGAAAAGACTTTATATTTTTCTTACTCTGTAGTATAATTTTACTAGGTTTTTCGCTCGTAGGAGCAAATATAATTAAAAGGAGATACAAAATGGAGCATATTAAGACACTTAATACTAAGAGATTACAGAATACAGTAAAGGAAGGCGGATGTGGCGAGTGCCAGACATCATGCCAGTCAGCTTGCAAGACATCTTGCACAGTTGGTAACCAGAGCTGTGAGCACAAGAACTAATCTTGTAACAATTATTATTATTTAACCACAAGACCGGTCTCCCTTTCTAGGGTGAACGGTCTATTGTGCGTTTATGAAAGGACTTATTTTTAGTGATACACCAGTTTAAGAACAACGGATATAACGTTGTTATAGATATTAACAGCGGCGCTATTCACGTAGTAGACGATATTACATACGATTACCTTGCACTCTGGCAGGAGCAGGGAGAGGAAGCAGCTACCGCTACCATTAAAGAGAACCACAAAGAGGTTTCGTCAGAAGAAATCGATAAGATTTCTTCAGAGATTAATCAGTTAATTGAGGATGGTTCGTTATTTACAGAGGATAACTATGAGCCTCGCATTGTAGATTTCACAGCACGCCCTACAGTTGTTAAGGCACTGTGCTTACATATAACACATGATTGTAACTTGGCCTGCAAGTACTGCTTTGCTGAGGAAGGCGAATACCATACAGGTAAACGTGAGCTTATGAGTTACGAGGTGGGTAAGCAGGCACTTGATTTCCTAGTTGCTAATTCAGGTAGCAGACGCAACCTTGAGGTTGATTTCTTTGGTGGCGAGCCACTTATGAATTGGCAGGTAGTTAAGGATTTAGTGGCATACGGACGTTCACTTGAAAAGGAACATGACAAAAACTTCCGTTTCACACTTACCACTAACGGCGTACTTCTTAACGACGAGGTTAAGGAATTTGTTAATAAAGAAATGGGTAACGTAGTTCTTAGCTGCGATGGTCGTAAGGAAATACATGACCTTATGCGTCCATTCAGAAAGGGCGCACCTAGCTACGATATCGTAATGCCTAAGTTCAAGGACTTGGCAGAATCACGAAATCAGGATAAATATTACATCAGAGGTACTTTCACTAGAAATAATCTTGATTTTTCAAAGGATGTTTTACATCTTGCAGATGAGGGCTTTAAGCAGATATCTGTTGAGCCTGTAGTTGCTCAGGAAACAGATGATTATGCCCTTAGGGAAGAAGATTTACCAAAGCTTTTTGAAGAGTATGATAATCTTGCAGCAGAGATGATGAGACGCCAGGGCACAGATGAAGATTTCAATTTCTTCCACTTCATGATTGATTTAGAGGGTGGTCCTTGTGTTTACAAGAGATTGTCAGGCTGCGGTTCAGGAACAGAATATTTGGCAGTTACACCTACTGGTGAGCTTTATCCTTGCCATCAGTTTGTTGGTAACACTGATTTCTTGCTTGGCGATGTTTGGAATGGGGTACAGAAAACAGACATCGTTAACGAATTTAAGCATTGTAATGTATATGCTAAGGAAGAATGCAAAAATTGCTTTGCAAGATTCTATTGCAGCGGCGGCTGCGCAGCAAATGCATATAATTTTACTGGAAGCATATTAGGCAACTATCATGTCGGTTGTGAACTTCAGAAAAAGCGTATTGAATGTGCTATCGCACTAAAGGTTCATAAGGCATACTTAGAGGGCTAAGCTTTCACAAAATATAGAATAGGAGAATAAAAATGAAACGTTTAAAAAAGGGACAGGGTATTGCCTGGCTTGTAGCTTTCGTATTAATCCTTGGATTATTAGGATATTACGCAGCTATAGTTATCACAGGCACAATTAAGGAAAATAACAACAGCTTAAAGCTTGGTTTGGATTTGGATGGCGGTGTTTCCATTACATATGAAGCTGTTGGTAAGACTCCTACTGATGAGCAGATGCAGGATACAATCCTTAAGCTTCAGCAGCGTATCGAAAATGATTTGGGCGAAGAAAGCTCAACAACAGAAGCAAATGTATATCGCGTAGGCGATAAGCGTATCACAGTTGAAATTCCTGGTGTTACAGATGCCAATGCACTTCTTGAAGAGCTTGGTACTCCAGGTACACTTTACTTCATTGCTCAGAAGGATAGTGAAGGAAATGAGAACTATTCATACGGCACAGATGAAAGTGGTGCTCCAGGATATGTTCTTAACTACGATATCCAGACACTTATTGATAATGGTTCTGTTATCGCAACAGGTAAGAATGTTAAGAGCTCACAGGCTGGTTCACAGTCAAATCAGACAACTAACGCTACAGAGTATGTAGTTCAGCTTACATTCGATGATGAAGGAACTAAGGCTTTCGCAGATGCTACTACAGCAGCAGTTGCTTCAGGCGAGACAATCGCAATCTATTATGATGGACAGTTTGTTTCAGTACCAAGGGTTAACTCAGCTATCACAAATGGTAACTGTGTAATCGAAGGAATGGAAGATTTTGATGCGGCTGAAAAGCTTGCTTCATATATCCGTATCGGTGGACTTGATATCGAGCTTAAAGAGCTTGAATCTCAGGTAGTAGGTGCTCAGCTTGGTTCTGATGCCCTTCGTACATCACTTATTGCAGCAGGTGTTGGTCTTGTAATTGTAATGGTATTTTTAATTGCAATGTATCTTGTTCCAGGTGTTGTAGCTTCACTTGCACTTGCTCTTTACACAGCAATGCTTGTTGGTATTCTAAAGGCATTTGATATTACACTTACACTTCCTGGTATTGCAGGTATGATTCTTTCAATCGGTATGGCGGTTGATGCAAATGTTATTTGTTTCGCTCGTATCCGTGAGGAGATTAAGGCTGGTCGTCCAGTTATTTCAGCAATTGAGACAGGTTTCTCAAAGGCACTTTCAGCTATCTTAGATGGTAATATCACAACACTTATTGCAGCAGCAGTTTTAGGAGTACTTGGTTCAGGTACAGTTAAGGGCTTTGCTATTACACTTGCTCTTGGTGTTATCTTATCAATGTTTACAGCACTTGTTATTACTCGTATTCTTATTAATTCATTCTATGCAATTGGTGTTCGTTCAGCAAAGGCATACGGTAAGGCTAAGGAGCCTACTAAGTTTGATTTTGTTTCAAAGAAGGCTATCTTTATTACAATTTCAGTTGTAATTATTGCAGCTGGCTTTATCACAATGGGTGTATTCAAGGCTAAGGAAGGTGCAGGACTTAACTACTCACTTGAGTTCTTAGGTGGTACATCTACAACAGTTGATTTTGACAAGGCATATTCACTTTCAGAATTAGATGCTGAGGTTGTTCCAGAAATCGCTGATACACTTGGAGTAAGCGAAGGCAGCATCCAGACAACAACAGTTGATGGAAGCAACCAGGCAATCTTTAAGACACGTACTCTTACACTTGATGAGAGAAGCAAGCTTAACGAAATGCTTGAAAGCAAGTTTAAGGTTACAGAGGAATCTATTACATCACAGAGTATTGGTTCTACAATCTCAGGTGAGATGCGTAGCCAGTCATTTATCGCAGTTATAGTTGCAGTACTTTGCATGCTTGTTTACATTTGGTTCAGATTTAAGGATCTTAGATTTGCATCATCAGCAATTATTGCACTTATTCACGATGTACTTGTAGTACTTGCACTTTATGCATTCGCTCGTATTTCTGTAGGTTCTGCATTTATCGCATGTATGCTTACAGTTATCGGTTACTCTGTTAACGATACAATCGTTGTATTTGACCGTATCAGAGAAAACCACAAGGCAATCAGAACAGAGAATGCTGAAAACCTTGCTGAGCTTTGCAACAGCTCATTAGCACAGACATTATCACGTAGTATTTCTACATCAATTACTACAGCAATTATGGTACTTATGCTTCTTATCCTTGGTGTTTCATCAATCAGAGAATTTGCATTGCCACTTCTTGCTGGTGTAATTGCTGGTACATATTCATCTATCTTCATTGCAACACAGCTTTGGTACATCTTTAAGCTCAAGTTTGCAGGGAAGAACTAAGTTTAGATTGGAGATTTAACAAACATGATTGACATTAAGTTTTTACGTGAGAACCCAGATGCAGTAAAAGAAAATATTAAGAAGAAGTTTCAGGAGCACAAGCTTGGCCTCGTTGACGAGGTCATCCAGCTTGATGACAAGAGAAGAGCTACTCAGCAGCAGGCTGATGATATGCGTTCAGAAATGAACAAGGCATCTAAGCAGATTGGTGCTCTTATGGCTCAGGGTAAAAAGGAAGAAGCTGAGGCAGCTAAGAAAGAGGTTGCTGAGCTTAAGCAAAAGATTAAGGATTTAGAGCCAGTTGAGAAGGAGCTTGCTGATAAGGTAGAGGAAATCATGATGAAGATTCCTAACATTATCGATCCATCAGTTCCAATTGGTCCAGATGATTCTTGCAACGTAGAAATCGAAAAGTTTGGTGAGCCAGTGGTTCCTGATTTCGAGATTCCATATCACACAGATATCATGGAGCGTTTCAATGGTATTGATATGGATGCAGCTGGTAAGGTTGCAGGTAACGGTTTCTATTACTTAATGGGTGATATTGCTCGTCTTCACAGTGCAGTTATTTCATACGCACGTGATTTCATGATTGACAGAGGATTTACATATTGCGTGCCTCCTTTCATGATTCGTTCAAACGTAGTTACTGGTGTTATGTCATTTGAAGAAATGGATGCCATGATGTACAAAATTGAAGGTGAAGATCTTTACCTTATCGGTACATCAGAGCACTCTATGATTGGTAAGTTCATCGATACACTTAACGATGAAGCAAACCTTCCATACACACTTACAAGCTACAGCCCATGCTTTAGAAAAGAAAAGGGTGCACACGGTATTGAAGAGCGTGGCGTTTACCGTATCCACCAGTTCGAAAAGCAGGAAATGATTGTAGTTTGCAAGCCAGAGGATTCAAAGAAGTACTATGATATTCTTTGGAATAACACAGTAGATTTATTCCGCAGCTTAGACATCCCTGTACGTACACTTGAGTGCTGCTCAGGAGACCTTGCAGACCTTAAGGTTAAGTCATGTGACGTTGAAGCATGGTCACCACGCCAGCAGAAATACTTCGAGGTTGGTAGCTGTTCAAACCTTGGTGATGCTCAGGCTCGTCGTCTTAAAATCCGTGTTAAGGCTGAGGACGGCACTAAGTACTTCGCACACACACTTAACAACACAGTTGTTGCTCCACCACGTATGCTCATCGCATTCTTGGAGAACAACCTCCGTGCAGACGGCTCTGTAGCCATCCCTAAGGCTCTCCAGCCTTACATGGGCGGCAAGACCGAACTCGTACCTAGCAAGTAATTCGTAGAATAAATGACGCGGCATCCTAGTTTTTCATGCTCCCGGAGGGCACCCTCCATATCTTCGCATGGGTCCTCCCCGCCGGCGTGGGTCCTCACCATGCTTGATATGGCACTCCCCTCCTCGCGCTTGCCAAGACTGTGATGCCGCTGTATTATATATAAGTTGGTACATACCGACTTTAAGTGAGCTGGTAGCTAACAAGTGGCTCTCAGCGTAGGTGAGCGCGAGGAAGAGGACCCCATGCCTTGCAACAGAGGGGACCCACGCCGGCGGGATATGGCGTGCATTTTCCGAGTGAAGCGAAGGAAAATGTATGCCTAGTAAGCGGAGCTTACATTTTCGAGTTTCT
>NZ_JAFUSK010000028.1 GCF_017471675.1 Pseudobutyrivibrio sp. | reverse complement strand
TTGAAGCCGGTAGGAAAACATCCAAAAACTGCTTTTAATTCTACTTGGCGAATGTAATATGAATGCAATTAATACTAATATTGCCGCCACTGCTATTATGAAACCCACCAAGTGTCTGTGAGATACATACAGTGCCTTCGAATAGTCAAAGCCGTGAAAGGACACGTGACGTATGCTCGCTTGTGGCATTAAGAAAATCAGCAATTCTCCTCCAATGATGCAAGCAGCTAGGGGTGTTTACTGAGCTCTTGACGGACACCCATAGAAATTATAAAGCTAGCCCAGGGCAGGTGTGAGGGACCTGGGGCTAAATCCACTCTCAGCTGTAGCGGTATGTCCGTTAATAGCAACTACACGCCCCTCTCCTTGCATTGCCTATAAGGTTGGTTTAGAATAATTTGTAAATTATTATTGTTGGAAGGATAATATGGCAACTATTGCAATCGTTATGTCTACCTATAATGGGCAGACTTTTTTAGAGGAACAAATTAAGAGTATATTAGGGCAATCATTTTCGGATTTTAGGCTATATATTAGGGATGATGGCTCTAGTGATGATACGATTTCTATTATAAATAGGCTAGCTAAGGATGATTCACGAATTACTGTAGTTTCAGATGATGCTAGCGGGCACAATAAGAATATGGGCTTTGGTGGGAGCTTTGCTGTGGCTTGCGCTTTTGCACTTGCAGATGATAAGGAGTTTAAGTACCTTGCTTTCTGTGACCAGGATGATGTGTGGGAGACTGGCAAGCTTCAGGCGGCTGCAGATAAACTTTCAGGTGTTGCTTCAGATACTCCAGGGCTTTTTGCTTCTAATTATTATATATGTGATGAAAAGCTTAATGTGACAGGGAATTTCTGCGATGGCAATCCTATGGATAAGGTCACATTTCAGAATATGTTTTTTGAGGGTGTGTTCCCAGGATTTACACTGGTAATTAACAGATGCCTGGCTGCGATGGCATTCCTTAATGACTATTCTAAGGATATTTATTATCACGATAAATGGGTGTCATTAATTGCACTGGGTCTTGGTGGCGATATCATTTATGACGCTACGCCTCTTGCTAAATACAGGAGACATTCTGCTGCTGCATCCTCTACTAATCTTGGCATGATGGCAAAGATTAAATGGCGCATTAACACTGTGTTAAATGGAGATTTCTGTCCAAGAACAAGGATGATGCTTGAATGCTTTGATAAGCTTTTCTCAGATAAAGTAGATGCTTCTACTAAGGATTTTCTAGAGCTATTTGCTGGGAAAAATCGCATAAAAAAGATATTCTATCCAAGGGCATTAAGACGTAGTGTCTCTGGCGAGATTCTTCTTAGAATAATTATCCTACTTGGAAAACTTTAGTAAATTAGGATGTGAAATGAAAGAAAAAAACGTTAAGAAAAATTATATATATAATGTTGCATATCAGATGCTGGTTATTATCACACCACTTCTTACAGCCCCTTATATTGCAAGGGTGTTAGGTGCAGGTGGAATGGGTGTGTTCAGCTACGTCACAGCCATTGCAGCTTTCTTTATTATATTTGCTAACCTGGGTACCTCCACTTACGGACAGCGTGAGGTTTCCTATGTGCAGGCCGATACTTATAAAAGATCTGTGGCTTTCTGGAACACTGCAATATTCAGATGTACAAGCACTGCCATTTTTCTATTTATCTATGGAGTGTTTGTTTTTTTGCTTCATCCAAATTGGATGATTATCTACATCATTCAGTTTATCGAAATCATCAATGTAGCCTGTGATACCAGCTGGTTCTTCCAGGGGCTTGAGGAGTTCGGCAAAATCGTCGGCCGAAATGCAGTCTTTAGAATCATAAATCTCATAATGATTTTCACCTTGATTAAAGACGCAGATGATTTAGCCCTTTATACTGCCGGAACTGCTCTTATCACTATGATGGGTCATGTTTCACTTTGGGTTTATCTGCCAAAATATCTTACAAAAGTAAGGTTTTCAGACCTTGCTCCATTTAAAGATACCAGGGTTATCCTAGGGCTTTTCCTTCCTACTATTGCGGTGCAGATTTATCAATACTTAGACAAAATCATGATTGGTATGTTCACTGAGGGTAATGCTGAAAACGGATACTATGATGCTGCCATGCGAATCACCAAGATGGTGCTTGTGCTTGTTACATCTATGAGTACTGTTATGGTTCCACGCATCGGCCAGTACTTCTCTGAGGGCAACAAGGATGCCATCCGCGCTGCCATGTACAAGGCTTATCAGTTTGCATGGTTCTTAGGATTGCCGCTGATGTTTGGACTGTTTGGTATTGCTGATAGCTTTGTCCCATGGTTCTATGGTGATAGCTATGAAAAGGTTAAGCTTCTGCTTAAGATTGTTTCACTTTTGACTGTAGCAATCTCTATTAACAATGTAACCGGTATTGAATATCTGGTGCCTACCAAGCGGGAGAAGTTATACACACGTACTGTGCTGATTGGGGCAGTTATCAACTGTTGTCTCAACCTTGTGTTGATTCCTAGGTTCTTATCTTATGGTGCTGCATTTGCATCTGCTGTGGCTGAGCTTAGCATTGCCGGCATCCAGCTTTACTATGTAAGACATGAGCTTGATATCAAGGTGATATTTAAAGGAGCATATAAGTATCTGATAGCTTCTTTCATGATGCTGCTTCTGTTATTACTTGAAGACAGATTTTTACCTGCAAATATTATTGGAACATTACTTCGAGTAGTCTCAGGTGCAACACTTTATTTTGCACTTTTAATCGTGCTTGTAGATACATTCTTTATAGAAAATGCTACAATCGTAATTAATAAGGTTAAATCAAAATTAAATTGGAGATAGGAATGAAAGCTTTAGCATATTCTTTAATGATTTTATTTGGAATAATCGCCATTGGTACTTTTTATTTTGGTGTGAAGAAAAAGGGCCGTTTGGCATTTATCAGAGGCGTATACATTTTCTTTTTGATTTACACTGCAGCGATGGGTGTGTTTTTTGCACATTATGTACCAGATTCATCTCCTGACGAATCTGCCCACATTGCCTATGTATATTATCTTAAGGAAACAAATGAGATTATTCCTCATTTTGAGGACATGCATATATTTAACAATGCAATGATGAAGTGGTCTACTGAACCAAACTATGAATATCAACAATCACTTGTCAACTATCTTTGCCATCCACCTCTTTATTATCACATTATGAGATTAGCTGGTGGTTTCGCCCCTACTGAATCAGAGTTGGTTGTAACCATCCAAAAGATGCAGCTTAGATATTTCAGTCTTGCCATATCTCTCATTGGTGTTGGCATTATGCTTTACATTGGCTACTCTCGCATAACAAAACAGCGTCCTTGGCTACATCTTTTATACGCTATCACCATCACAAGCATTCCTATGCTTTCCTATGAATTATGTGCCGTTACAAATGACGCCCTGGCTCTTGTTACAGGTGCCATCTGCATCTTAGGGCTCATTAGATTTTGCGAAAAAAAGCGCGGTCTTAGCACCTACATGCTAATTGCTGCTGGAATCTCAGCATCACTTCTAACAAAGCTTACTACCGCAATGCTTTGCATATTTATGGCTCTTATTGTTCTTATCGTTACCATGATTAAAGAGCGCAGCCTTAAGGCTTTATTTGCCAAAGAGTTTTTATTATCACTTCCTGTTTACGCAATTGCAGCACTTTACTACATCCTTGTGTACAACCGCTACGGAACAATCCATCCATCCTTAGAGCTTATTTGCAGCAAGGAGTACTTCGAAAATACGATATATTATGTGGACAAGGCTGACAGAACAAGCTTCACATTTAATGAATATCTTTCATATTACTTTGAGCGATTTTTCCTGTCATGGTCAGGAATCGAATCAATACATCGTTTTATGAAGACCTTCACCTACAGTCTCACCGCTATACCTTTCGAGCTACTTTGGGTGTTGCCTGTACTACTATTCATTCCAATAGTAAACAAGAAGGCCGGCTCACTTGCCCTGCCACTTCAGGCTGGATGGATTTCCTGTGTACTCACATTCATCTATCAGCTTAAGAGCGCTTATGGAACTTATCTTACACGTGGATATTTAGGCGGATTCGCCTCTAGATATTATTTACCATTTATACCTGTTTTGGCACTATCACTTGTCGTCATCCTTGTTAGCCTACTTTTAGACAACGGATTTAATGCCGAAACAGAAGAAATCACCGTAAATGGACCACTTGCCAACTTCGGCAAGCGCATGTTCTACAACCAACTAATTTACGCCATAGGATTAGGCTACGCCTTCCTACTCTTCTACGGCAACTTTCCATTCTTCCTGCTCCACTTCGCAGCGTAGGCCTAGGTAGTGAAGCCGCGAACCAGATGTTTAGAATGAGCCTGTAGCTGTCAATGAATATATTACACAAGGAGCCAATCTCGCGACGGTGTAATATATTTATTGACAGCGTAACAGGCGGGCTTCAATACGTCACTTCTCAAAGTGCTGGTAGTCCTTTGAGGTGGTCCAGGCGCCGCCCCAGGAAAAGCCGTGGGCGGTAAAGAGCTGGTAAGCCAAGTCGGTTTCGTCGATTTTGTGTGGGAAATCGGCGGCGCGGTCTACGTATGGAGTGCTGTTGGCTGGCTCTATGTTGAGGTTGCCATTAACTGTTTTGATGTATGGGTTATAGAGGGGATTGATGTCTATGGCCATTCCTTTGCCGTGGTTGGAAATCTTGGTTGTGTGGCTAATAAATCTAAAGTTGAAGCAGGATGAATTGTTATCAGCCATTGATGCTTCATCCTCTGCATTATATTCATCCACCAGCTTAATCTTTTCTATCTGATAACCTGCTTCATACAGCTGTTCAAATATCTCCAGCAAATCTTCTGCTATAGCCTTGTTGCAGATTATCTCCCCTTCATGGGCTTGCCCATCAAATCCCACGTGAAGTACATGTAGATATCGTAAATCCGATAATGGCACTGTGCAGTCATCCTTATAGGATTTCCCTTTGATTCTAGTAAAAATATCACTGTCCTCTGTGAATTCTATCCCGTAAAAGTTTTCTGTGTCTTTCACATTTGTTGTAGTCATTTTTGCTTCCCCTGTGGTGTTGTCGTTATTTGATTCATTGTTTGGTACTTGGTTTTCGTCTGTAGTTTTGTCTTTGTATTGTTTGAAATTATCTTCAGTTTTTATTGATTCACCAACTTCTTTGGCTGGTTGCTGCTCTTCATCTTTTCTACAGGCCCCCAGTGTTACTAATAGCACTATGCACACTAGAATTGCAACATATCTCTTCATGTTCCACCTCACTCAATCTCTCTGACACAAGTATAACCTATTACTATCTTCTGTCACAACATTGCTCACAAACCCACATTTTCCGTTGCCCTTGTGACAGGATTTCACTGAATCTGGCTGATTTCTGTCACAGCATAGCCTACAAATCCTATATTTCCGTTACCCTTGTGACAGGATTTCGCTGAATCTGGCTGATTTCTGTCACAAATATCCCCACAAACCCACATTTTCCATTGCCCTTGTGACAGACAAAACGGATATTATAGTGTGATAGAAAAAATCCTGTCACAAGCTGAATGAAATTATGGGATATTCCATATTTCTTGTGACAGGATTAATAATTTTATTTTAGCTCTAGCGTAGGAGATACATACACATGGTAGCCTAGGGCGTCTGCTTCGTCTTGGATGTAGCGGGCTAGCTTGTCATCGGTGGTGTATTCTAAGAGATATACTTCACCGCCAGCGTCGCTGACGCGCTCCAGGTAGTCCAGGAAGTATTCGTTGTCGTCCTTTGTGGCTTCACCGAAGGTGCCCTCGTCCCAGTTGATGAATGTGTAGACGGTTTCCTGGTTGACGCCGTCTATGACTGTTGATAGGGTGTCGTTTTCGTCTAGGTAGCGGGAAACGTAGGAGTCTCCGCCATTTACGATGACAGCCTTGCCAGTTGCTTTTAGGCTAGAAAGCATGTCAGTCAAAGCCTGATATATCTCCTCTCTTGGATCAATATAATAAACATCGCAGTTATCAATGAAGAATCCATCGATATCCTTTTCTATCAGCTGTGGGGCAAGCTCACCTAACACAAACTCCTGCCACTTAGGATTGCTTACATCCACCCAGCGCTCGTCTTCCCAATTTTCGTAAGAGCCTGTAGTTATATCCTCATAATCCTCATAGTAATCCCTAAAGCTTTCCACAGAGCCTACATTCAAATATGAATAGATTTCACCATTTGTCTCTTTAAGGCTTGCGATTTCATCAGCAGTATAATACTGAGCATCAATGACAAGCACATCAAAGCTTGCATCCTCTGGAAGCTCACTGTACTCAGCGCCGATGTACACGCCGTAGTCATCGCCAGGAATTGCATCTTCACAGCCTGTCAGCATTATGGCTATTAAAATTGACAAAGATATAATTTTGTTTTTCATAATACCCCTTTCTTTGGTCTAATAATAACAAAACTGATACATTTTATCAAAATTTATATTAAATATTTTGAATTAGATAATTGACAAACCCAGCAGTAATATGTATTATTCAAATGACTTAGTTAAATATTTAAAAGCTATTTATGGAGACAAAAAATGAATATTAATGGAAAAGAACTAGCACATGGAATTATCCAAGGAGGGATGGGAATAGGCGTATCCCTTTCAGAGCTGGCTGGTAATGTGGCTAAAGAAGGTTGCATGGGTGTAATCAGCTCTGTAAACATTGGCTTTAAGGAACCTGATTTCCTTAAAAACCCATTTGAAGCCAACATCCGTGCCCTAAAAGAACACATTAAAAGAGCAAAGGAGATATCTGGTGGCAAGGGATTGATTGGTGTAAACATCATGGTTGCAGTCAGCCACTATGAAGAGACTGTAAAAGCAGCCATAGCTGCTGGAGCAGATGCCATCATATCAGGCGCTGGCCTTCCTTTAAAGCTGGCAGAGCTTGTAAAGAATACAAACACACTCTTTGCCCCAATCGTTTCAAGCAAAAAGGCTGCTATGCTTCTATGCAAAACATTCTCACAAAAATCCGGCATACTGCCTGACTTCATAGTAATCGAAGGTCACAAGGCTGGTGGACACCTGGGATTTTCAAGAGAAAATCTTGAAGAAGATACCTGTCAGGAAAACTTAGATATCCTAAAGGAAGTGTTGGAAGTCATCAAACCTTTTGAAGAGAAATTTCATAAGAAAATCAGAGTGTTCCTAGGTGGTGGAATATTTACTGGCAAAGATATGGCAGATGCTATAAATGCCGGTGCTGACGGTGTGCAAATTGGTACAAGATTTATTGCTACAGATGAATGTGATGCCTCAGATACATTTAAGCAGGTGATTGTAGATAGCACTTGTGATGATATAAGAATCATCAAAAGCCCTGTAGGCATGCCAGCAAGAGCTGTATACACCCCTCTGCTGCAAAGCCTGGAAAGGGGCAAGACCTTCTTTGCTGAAAAATGCAACAACTGCCTAACCGCCTGCCCAAAGGGCGACAAAGTGCCTTACTGCATCAGCCGCGCTCTTATTGCTGCTGTGGAAGGTAACCGTGAAGAAGGATTATTCTTCTGCGGTGAAAATGCATCCAGAGTAAAAGAAATCCTATCAGTAAAAAATCTTATTAATGAACTTCTTAGTGAGTGCAATTCTACATTAGCGACATCTAATCACATTTAATTTTTCAAACGCCCACATTCTTTTATAAATGTGGGCGTTTAATATATCTTATGACTTTGTATCTGCAATCAGTATTTTCTCATTTAATTATTTCTCATCCACCACCTGGAACACTAAGAACTTTAGATAATAGCTTTCATCTGCAGCCCAAAGAATTGGGTGGTCTGGTGCCTGAGTGCGGAACTCTACCTGGCGAAGGCGCTTATGAGCAGCCTTGGCAGCCTGGCCGATTACTTTTACAAACAAATCCTGTGTCATGAAATGTGAACATGAGCAGGTAGCTAAATAGCCGCCATCTTTAACAAGCTTCAACCCCTTCATGTTAATCTCGCGGTAGCCCTTCATGGCATTCTTTGTTGCTTCACGAGATTTTGTAAATGCTGGTGGATCCAATATTACCACATCATATTTTTCTCCAGCTTCTGCGAGCTTTGGAAGTTCATCCAGCACATTTGCCTGACGAAACTTAACAGTTTCATCTAAGCCATTAAGCTTGGCATTTGCAGTAGCCTGTGATACAGCAAACTCGGATATATCAAGTCCTGTTACATCTTTAGCCCCTGCGATACCTGCATTAAGAGCGAATGTTCCCATGTGGGTAAAGCAGTCAAGAACCTTCTTGCCCTTACATAAGCGCTGAATAGCCAGACGATTGTACTTCTGATCAAGGAAGAATCCTGTCTTTTGACCATTCACCACATCCACCATATAGTGAACGCCGTTTTCTACAATCTCTACATTTGTATCAAACTCTTCACCGATAAATCCCTTATATGGTGCCAATCCTTCCTTCTTACGAACAGCTGCATCGCTACGCTCATATACACCACGGATATTAAATCCATCCTCTGCCATAAGCGACTTAAGATGCTCTACAATCTGTACCTTGAATCTATCAATACCAAGTGCCAATGATTCCACCACAAGCACATCATCATACTTATCAATTACAAGACCAGGCAGGAAATCTGCCTCGCCAAAAATTACTCTACAGCAATTCAAATCCTTCTCTAGCAGCACTGATTTACGATACTCCCATGCATTCTTTACTCGCATGGCAATAAAATCATCATCTATAAGCTGCTCTTTATCTCTTGTCATCATACGCACTCTAATCTTTGAATTAGTGTTGATGAAGCCGCGGCCCATCATATACCCATCAAAATCATGAACAATGACAATGTCTCCGTTTTCGAAGGAGCCCATTACTGTGTCTATTTCGTTGTCGAATATCCAGGCGCCGCCGGCCTTAATAGTACGGCCTTCGCCCTTTTTTAATGTTACAATTGCTTCCATAAGATAATTAATATACTCCGGCATGTTCCTAGTTCTCCGTGCTCCCGCAAGCCATCTCCCATTTCAGCCAAGGGAACCTCCCTAAAGGGTCCCTCCTTAGCTGAATGGGGCCCTCTTGCTCGCGCTTGCCGAGGTTGTGTACATGCCTCATTTAAAATTAAAAAATTGCTTAGTCACGAGAAAATACATCTCTGGTATATACCTTGTCGCGGACGTCGTCGAGGCAAGGGTTGTAGCGGTTGGCAATGATGGCGTTGCTGAGGGCCTTGAACTTGGCAAGGTCGTTGACTACACGAGAGCCAAAGAATGTAGTGCCGTCCTCTAATGTTGGCTCGTAGATGATTACGGTAGCGCCCTTAGCCTTTACACGCTTCATAACACCTTGAATTGAAGACTGACGGAAGTTATCAGAGTTAGACTTCATAGTCAGGCGATATACACCGATTGTTACTTCCTTTTCTGCTTCCTTGCTATACTGGTTAGATTCGCCATAGCCATAGTAGCCAGCCTTTTTAAGAACCTGGTCAGCGATGAAATCCTTACGTGTTCTATTTGATTCAACGATGGCACGGATAAGCTCCTGTGGAACATCGTTGTAGTTTGCAAGTAACTGCTTGGTATCCTTTGGTAGGCAGTATCCGCCGTAACCAAATGAAGGATTGTTATACTGGTCAGAGATACGTGGGTCGAGGCAAACTCCCTTGATAATCGCCTGTGTATCCAAGCCCTTTGTCTCTGCGTAAGTATCAAGCTCGTTGAAATAGCTTACACGAAGTGCAAGATAAGTATTAGCAAAAAGCTTTACAGCCTCTGCCTCTGTAAATCCCATTACAAGAGTATCAATGTTTTCCTTAATTGCACCTTCCTGAAGAAGTGCAGCAAACTCATGGGCTGCCTTTGTAAGAGCAGCATCCTTTTCATCTGTACCAACGATGATACGGCTTGGATAAAGATTATCATAAAGTGCTCTTGATTCACGAAGGAACTCAGGACTAAACAAAATCTTATCAGAGCCCATTTTCTCACGAATTCTCTTAGTGTAGCCTACAGGGATTGTAGACTTAATCACCATGTATGCATTAGGATTAACCTTCTGAACAAGCTCGATAACTGCCTCTACAGCAGAAGTATCAAAGTAATCCTTTGTACTATCATAATTTGTAGGTGTTGCAATAACTACGAACTCTGCATCCTTATATGCACTCTCTCCATCAAGTGTAGCTGTAAGGTCAAGCTCCTTATTTGCAAGATAATCTTCAATCTCTGGGTCTACGATTGGAGACTTTTTGTTATTGATTAAATCTACCTTTTCTGGGATAACATCTACAGCCATTACGTGATTGTGCTGCGCTAATAACGTAGCTATAGATAATCCTACGTAGCCAGTACCAGCTACTGCAATTTTTCTATTCATATAATGCTCCTAATCCGGACATATCCTAGGTTTTCAAAGCTCCCGGAGGCCACCTTCCATACTGCGCTAGGCAACCTCCCGCTACGCGGTTCCTTCCTAGCTTGCATGGAGCCTTCCTCCTCGCGCCTTCCAAGACTATGTATGTCCTCATTGAAATGATTTATATATTCAAATATAAATTAGCCTTTGACTACTTTACGTTTACTCTTCCTTTAAACGATACCAACCATCGAGAATTGATAGGTTTGGGTTGTAGTATGGGTCGCCTTTTTCAAGGATGTCCGGCCAATATTTTTCTAGCTTTTCTACTTCGGAATTGAAGCGGGCAACCTTTTCGCCGGTGTCTTCGTAACCGCGGGATTTAGATTCGTAGTGATATAGCTCAGCGTGTGGGTTGTAGACTACTAGGTAGCCCTTATCGCGAACCTTCATGCAGAAGTCTACATCGTTGAATGCAACGGCAAGGTCCTCTGTAAGACCGCCAACTTCTTCAAAAACATCACGTCTTACCATAAGGCAGGCTGCTGTAACAGCTGATAGGTCCTGAGTGGTTACGGCTCTAAACATGTAGCCTGGCTCGCTTCGCTCTAGGCCTACAAATGTGTGACCTGCAATACCGCCGATTCCCATAACAACACCAGCATGCTGCACTGTGTTATCAGGATAGTATAAAAGCGCTCCACAGATACCTACATCTGGACGAAGGCACACATCAACCATTTCCTTGATACATGTTTCGTTAATAATTTCTGTGTCGTTATTAAGAAGCAGGAACATCTCGCCCTTAGCTTCCTTTGCTCCGCAGTTATTGATTGCAGAGAAATTAAAGCCTGGTGTCTCATAGCGGACAATCTTTACATCAGGGCGATTCTCAATACTCTTATAATACTCAAATGTTTCTGGTTCTGTAGAATTGTTCTCTACAATGATATACTCAATATTCTTATATGTGCTCTTGGCATCAATAGACTTGATACATTTGTCCAAATCATCTGTATGATCCTTATTAGGAATGATGATTGAAACAAGTGGTTCCTTGCCCCAATTATATGTGGTGCGATAGCAGCCATAGAATGTATCCTGCTCAACTGTGGCAGGGATGCCTAGTCTATCGTAATGAGCCTGTACTGCCTTAGCACCTGCATCAAAAGCGTAAAGCTTGCTTTCAGCACTCATGGCTGTAGATGCTGCGTGGCTTCTCCAGTGATAAAGTGCCTTTGGCACATGATGAACCTTAGTGGCAGCCTCACAGTAGCGAAGGATTAAATCATGATCCTGGGCACCATCATATTCCTTGTTAAATCCGCCAACCTTCTCAAACAAATCCTTTTTGAAAATGAATAAGTGGCAGATGTAATTAACCGAGCATAGTAAATCCAGATTGAAATCAGGCTTAAACACTGGCTCAAAATATTCCTTGGAATCCATGGAAATCTTGTCCTCGTCAGTGTAAAGCACATCTATGCTTCTATCCTTATTAATAGCAGCCACGCACTCATACATAGCGTTTGGTGCCAGTGTATCATCATGGTCGGAAAGCACGATATAATCACCAGTTGCAAGAGCTATGGCAGCGTTAGTATTCTCAGAAATACCTAAGTTATCTGAAAGCAATGTGTATTTGATTCTGCTTTCCTTAGGGTATTTCTTCTCAATAAACTTGCCAATTGAATCATCCCCACTGCCATCTGCCAGACAAAGCTCCCAGTTAGGATAAGTCTGGGCGATAATAGAATCAATAAGCTCCACTAAGTACTTTTCTGGTGTCTTATATAATGGAATTACAATACTCATAAGTGGATTGTAATCGAATTTCTCGTCACGCTGACGCTGAAGCTCCACTTCTGTAGGACCAAAGCTTGTAAGGAAATCCATGTAGGTGTACTTAGGCGCATCCGCATCCTTGAACTTATCAATGGCATGCTTGATAGTTGCACCTAGTCCGTTGTCCTGACGATAAAGCTCGATACGTTCCCACAGGCTCTTCTTAGGAAGAAGATTGCCACCTGTAAGGACGTGCTCTGTATCAACCTTGCAATCGTAAACCTGTCCATTTGCAGTGATTGTAAGGCGAAGCTTCTTGTAATTACCCTTGTCAAAAACTATCTCTAGGCCTGAATCACATTTTTCAGTAAGCTCAGGATAAACACCGTAAACATCCTTTCTGAACATACGCTTTACAGAAATAGGGATTTCGGTGTTGCCATCATATAGATGGAACTCCTCTGGAACATTGCCGATAGCCCAGCCTAAAATCTGAATCTTATCATCTGTAACAGCAGCACGCTCTAGATTGTATTCGTATTCCTTCTTAAGCTTTTCAAGGTCACGACCATTTGCCTTGTACACAACACTTTCAGTGTCACCTAAAACACAAACAAGCTTAAGCGACTTTACCTGCTTTAAATCCTCTGGCAACTGGATTTCGCCAACATATTCCTTTGACACACTTTTGTGTGCTGCGATATATCTACGGCGCACTTCGTTACCCTCGTTGATGGTAATATCCATCTTATAAGGCTCACCATTCATCTGAGCAACAAGCTCGTATCCCTTAGGATTGTCAAATGGGTAAAAGCCCTGGAATAATAATGTATTTTTCTTGGTTAGGTGATATCTAATGAATACCACATTAAAAGTATCTCTCATTTATAAACACCTCATCAGTCACCTGCGGTGACAGCTTCCCCTCAAGGGGAAGCCACATCCCATGTACCTGTCTTTACGTCAAATTTCTGGACACCGCCGCGGCTATAGCCATCCTCAACAGATAGAGAATCAGCAATATCCTCAGTCAATGTACCGTCTGCAATTATATCATAGAATAAATCTTCTACAAGTGTTGTATCTGCCAAAAGCCCATCCATTGTATCCTTGGTACTATCGGCAAACTGCTTAACAAAGTCCAAAATACCCTGCTGAAGCCTTCTAACATCCTCGCTTACATAATCGTCATCCTTAAAGTGAGGCTGTGGTTTGCCACCTTCCATGGTGAAGTTGATAAGCTGTCCCACCGGTGCCTTAAGGGCACTCTCTAGGAACAATTGATATTTTAACAGCTTGCTATCTCCGATTTTGTTAGCATCAGTTATCTCATAGATTGCATCCGCACGGCCTCCAATTCGCTCAGGCTTGTTTGAATGAAGCGCCATGTAGTGCCCTGCAATATCCCTGCCTGTAAGCTTCATTAAAAAATACTGGATTGTGCCGGAAAATCCCACATCAATAACTGCCAAGTCAGATGATGTTGCAATGAATTCATTAGCGTAGTTAAGATAAGAATTCTTCTCAACTGATGCTTTCTTAAGTATCTCATCCTTGTATGGCGCAATCATTGCCATCAGTGCATCCTGAGAGGTTTCGTAATCAATCTGAACATCCTCTTCACCATCATGAATGCTGATTCCAAAGCGCTCATCCAAAAGATTACTGAAGCTTCCCTGATACTTCTGTCTTAAAAGCTCACGAATATCCTCATCATTTTCAAGGGCTGGCACTGCCACTGCCCTACGGGATGTAAGGAAATAATGAGCAACAGGCATATCTACAGCACGATTCTTGCAGTAATCCTTAAGCATCTGCTCTAGTAAATATCCTTCCCTGGCAAGGAGAAGTAACGCCTCACCTGACTTTTTATTATTCTCTACTATCCACTGAATAAATCTGGCCATAAGTGGCCCCATAGTGGTGTAGCCAAAATCGTAGTTGTTCTTAAACTGCAAAGTACCATCAGCATTGTAAGCAAATGGTGAGTTAAACAAACCGCCGTTTAAAGCCTGCCCTAACATCAATGAATTAGCAATGCTTCCCTTGGCAAAACCCTTAAGATAAGCAAAATCTGATAGTTCAAACATTGCCCTTGGACTAAGCACCACATGGCTTGCCACTCCTCTGTCCATGAGGAACTGCGAATCCGAACGGAAATTGTCTCCCACATGGATAAAGCTGCCCGGATTAATGCCGGAAAGCAGCATATCCCACATGCTTCCGTCATCCTTTCTAGCTCCTACCTCGCAGGAAATAATAAGCTCGTCATATCCACCGATGCCGCATTTATGAAGAATTCCAACCATCTGAGCACGGTTAAGATACATATCGCTCACAAGAATTACATGTCTGCCCATGGCCTTCAGTGTGTTAAACACATCCACCATGTCCTTCCTTGGCATGCAAAGCCTTGTTTCAAGGTCAACCTCCAGCTTCTTAATATCCTGGGCGATATTTCCTAAGGTCTTGTCGTTAGCCACCTCCACATAGATTTTATCTAATGTGGTCATTGGGCCGTATTTCTTAACTGCCTCTGCCTCTGCAGCCTTTCTAATCTTAAGGAACTGCACCTTCTTACCAAACTTATTAAGAATGATTTGCTCCATCAGCTTAAACACATCATCAGGCTCATAGATGCCCCTGGTAACCAGTGTATCGAAAATATCAAAGGACACCACATCATAAGCCCCAAGCTTCATGGTAAGAAGTTCCTTATCCACCTTAAATGTATTAAAGAATGGCCTTAAGCTCTTATTCTTAACTGTATCCGCTTCGTTAAGATACAGAATGTAATCGTCGTAGCCCTGCTTTCTGGAAACAAACGGCAGGATGCGCTCTAGTGCGTGGGCAAGTGTACCATCTGTCTGCCCCTGCTCCCTAGGGAAATCCTCATAGGTGTAGCCATGCTCCAGCAAAGGGCGCAATGCATCACATCTAGCCCAGAAGAATGAACCAGCTGGATAGTTAAACACCGATGGCATATCACCAAGGTCGTACTCCTTGAAAAGCTGTCTGCCTAAGCCTTCATTAGCAAGCCATGAATAGGCAATAGTAGGAACCTCTTCCTGAATATCAGGATAGATAAGCCCTGCATTACCATTCTTAAATAAATCTATGATACCTTTTATCTTATCCTCAGAGCCTAGTAGAAGCTCTAGTGAGAACTGTCTCCAGCCTCCCTTCTCCTGACCGGAATAAAGGGACTTCTTACTATGTATATGTAAAAAATAATCGTGATTTAATATTTCATTTGCAAATTTCACATACAATGGAGCTAAATCCCTGCCCCTATTTGGAAGAGGTCGGATATCAATTATCTTAGCTTGTTTTAATTCTTTAAGCCCTGATTTAATTTCGGCAACATTGGCATCTTCCTGACATGAGATATATAAATCAAACCTGTATGGCATATTTGCAAAATAGCTGACAAACTCTGGCAACAAATCCACGTAGAATAGATGCAGATGAATAGCTATGCTTGGCTCTGGCTCTCCCATTGCAGCCAGGCGCTTAGCTTCCTTTGCTGCCTGTTTAGCACGCTTTTTTTCTTCCTTAGCTGCACGCTTTGCCTGGCGGGCTGGAGTATCCTTTCCAGATAAGAAAGACTTAAAAGCTCTAATGCTTTCTAATGTCTGATAGCCTCTGGTATTGACTGTGTTATCATATATGGTCTTAATCTGCTCCAGGTTAGCCTCGATATTTCTGATATGAACATCCTTAGCTGCAATCAGTTCCTGCAGCTGCTTTATCTGGTAATCACGGCTTGCGATAGCAAAAACAGCACTTGTTTTGCTGCGGCTGTTTGCATGCTCTCTAAGCTCATGCAGATTCTTAACATCCTTAAAGATATACTTAGACTGGAAATGATCCTCCATCTGCTGATAAGCTGCCTTTTCTGCATCAGATATCTCCACCAAATGCTCTGGCAAATCACTAAACTTGCTGGCTCTGTAAAACACATAATTGATTGGTACAAGAAAATCAAATGTCCACTCGTAATCAATTATCTGCCAACCCTTATCTGTTTTTATAACATTGTCAAAAATTAAATCTACATCTAAGTATTCACTTGCAAGCACTCCACGTGGCAAATCCACCTGGCCGAACACCTCTTCAAACTCAGGGCTAGTCTGAAACTCCTTAGCATTCTTAAGGTATGCATCCTTAACAGCCTTTATAAATACAGTTGCATCATCTGCTGTAATATGCTGCCCTTCAAGAAATTCACTTTCGATGGAATCCCCCACCAAATTACTTTCATTTACGCAAAAAGCAGAGCCTTGCAAAACTTCCTGCAAGCCTCTGTAACAATCATAAACTCTATGTATGTGGCCTTTGGCCTCTTCATTGTAAGGGCGTTTAATAACTACCCTTTTTCCGTCTCTTTCTACTATATCTGTGATGATATTGTATTTTGGATTACGCTCATTCGAAAGCTTTTCGTACAGTAATCTCTCCATTATCTAGCAATGAGCAGATAGTCGCCTGCTCCTCCCCCTATATAGTCCTCTGCGTATATTTCTGTGGTAAACATATAATCTGGGCTTACCCTATAGGTCTTAATATCCTCAAAGCCAGCTTCCTTAAGAAGCTTCTTAGCAAAGTCCGCAATTCTTTGCTTTTCAGGCAAAGCATATACCAGCTTGCCATCTGTAGATAGCATCTTCTTAAGAACTGATGGTGTTTCTGTTAAATAGCCTAGGTTGATGATAATATTAAATATGCCTTTAATTTCATCCAAGTTGTCAGTCATGCCAACAGTTACTGTTGCCTGCTCTTCTTCCTTGAGCCATTCTACCAAGGCTTCACTGTCTGGTTCGATAATAAGCACATTATCACCCTTTTCAATCCCTACTGGAGTCAGCACATTACTCCTAAGGTGTGATAGGTTTTCAATTGCCTCTTCTGTTCCCTCATCAAAAATACGCCTGTTATATTTTTCTTGAATCATAGGCACTCCCCTTTATTTTACCTGCTCAACAGAAACCATTGAATTCATATCATAAAAACCTACAGTATTCTTAGTACTTACAACTGTAAGATTCATAACATCGTATAATCTGTGGTATGCCACAAAGTCTACTCCATCAAAGCCTGTGCAGCTAATTGACATCAGGTACTCGCCGCCTTGCATATCCATCCGTTGTGTGAAGGTAGCCACGTATTCGCTGCCCTCTTTACAAAGCCCAACATCACACTTTTCGTACATGGTGTTTGTTCCTGTAACATCTATTCCCTTAAGGGTCTTAAATGTAAGTGTGAAAATAGGATTCTCGATATCTGTATTGAAATGCACCTTGGATTTAACTGTAAAGGTGCTTCCCTTCATAATAGCATTAGTGTAATTGCCGTTATCATCTATTACTGCAAAATCCACAATAGAGGCACGGCCATCACCGTATTCATTAACATTAGGATTAAGCTGATAGTTAGACTTCCATGTGGTGCCATTATCTGCTGCATTGTCATGCTTGCCACCATCTGCTGCAAACCCGTCTGCCATATCCACCTTACTGTTAAGGGCTGGCTCCTGACCTACCAATATCTTCTTGTAGATATCTATCATATCCTTTGGTGTGCCCTCAGCCACCTTATCACCCTTGTTGATAAGCACTGCCTTATCGCAGTATTTGCTGATGGCGCCCAAATCGTGAGAAACAAATAGAATAGTCTTTCCTGCTGCCTTAAATTCCTCGAACTTCTTGTAGCACTTAGCCTGAAAGAAAACATCACCTACAGAAAGCGCTTCATCTACGATTAAGATCTCTGGATCTATATTAATAGCAACCGCAAATGCAAGACGCACAAACATACCGCTTGAATATGTCTTGACCGGCTGGAAAACAAAATCTCCTATATCTGCAAAGCTAAGAATGTCATCAAGCTTCTCATCAATCTCTTCCTTGGAATAGCCAAGCATGGTTCCGTTAAGGTAGATATTTTCCATACCAGTGTATTCCTGATTAAATCCTGCTCCAAGCTCCAGCAGTGCTGAGATACGACCATCTACAGTAACCTCACCTGCTGTAGGAGAAAGCACTCCTGTGATAATCTTTAGAATGGTGGACTTACCAGAACCATTGGTTCCAATAAGACCTACGCACTCACCCTTTTTAACAGTAAAAGACATATCCTTAAGAGCGTAATGCTCCTTATAATTCTTTTTTCTTGAAAGCCCCAGTGTATCTGCTACCCTGGCTCTATTGCTATCGTAGAGCTTATAAACCTTATCCACATGCTCCACGTTAATAACGAAATCGCTCATATTATCTCCAATCTTACGTATTCCGTTATATTTTAACACATTTTCACCATAGTATACAAAAAATCTGTTTAAGAGCCAGATGTGCCGCAGCACTCACCCAGCTTCACTTCCGTTTCCACCCCTGATTCTGAGGCCTTCAGGATATCATCATTGATGATAGCAACATTCTTAGGAATTAGTAGGATGATAGTGGATCCACCGTATTCAAAATGTCCCTTTTCACTGCCTCTCATAACAGCAGCAGGTGCCATTTCTTCATTTACGATGCGGCCAACTAGCATTGCCCCTACTTCCATTTGGACGCATCTGCCAAAGCTTTTTGTGTCGATTACCGTATACTGTCTGGCGTTTTCAGTAAAAACAGGCCCTGCTTCTAATGCTACTGGTTGAACTGTGTGATAAAAACCTGGTATCACCACATCTGCCGATTTCTCTCCTGAATCAAAATAAGCGTAGCGATGATAATGGCTAACGCAAAGGCGATATACCAGGCAGTATCCACCTTCAAAAGAGGCTGCAAGTTCTCCGTCCTTTAGCAAATCAGCAATTGTAAAAATGCTTTGCTTCACAGGAATAACCAAACCATCTGTAATAGGGTAAACCTTTAGCAATCCATCGCATGGTGCCATTAGATGTGATTCATCTAAATCCAGGGGCCTAAGCTCTGGCTTAATCCTTCTGCAGAAAAAATCGTTGAAGCTGCCTATATCTCCAAGAATATAGTCCGACATTTTAATATTGTTAGCCCTGGCAAAGCCTTTAATAATACACTTTGAGACCCTTGAATCCAAGAGCCACCCTGAAAAATCTGATATCGGTTTTAACAATAAAGGGCGAAGTAGTATTCGCCCTGGCTTAGTGTTATATAAAAAATTTAATCCGTTCATTTACTCATACAATAAGATTAGTAAAGTGGCTACTAATTCTATAAATCCAATTAATAATATAATGGCAAACTGCTTCTTATTAGGCTTTGGAACCTTAAAATTGCCGATAAACAACATTGCTACAACAAGCATTACCCAAAAGTAGAATACTGTAAGATCCGCCCTGGTAAACCAATGTGCCACCAATGTAAGTGGAAAAATAAGGGCAGCTGCAGTAACAGGAAGACCTGTAAAATAAGACTTACCCTTAATAAGTGCCTCTTCTGCTCTTTCATCAGCCGTGGAGTTAAAATATGCCAAACGAATAAGAGCCGCCAGCACATAAACCGCCGCAATAGTGATAAGCAATAGCACTAAAGATCTGTTCTCCTGCATATCCACACCTCTGCCCAAATCTACCAAAATACCGCTAACTCTGAGCTGAGCTATACCTATGGATGCCGGTAGCACACCAAAGCAAATCAAATCCGATAGAGAATCAATCTGAACTCCAAACTCCTTTTCCATATCCGAACGATTCTTTTTGGTTCGAGCCACCTTGCCATCAAGACCGTCCAACAGACCTGAGAACATCAAAAATAATGTACCACAATATGGATGTCCCATACCTGTCATGGTAACAATGATACCTACCACACCTGACAGTGTTGATAGATAAGTCAAAATCACCGTGTAATCGTATACGCCTATCATACAATTTTCCCCTTTATATATCCTATTAGTGTTATTATTCCGCTGACTGTGACACAGATATAAAAAGTCATACCTCGGCTAATCATATCCAGTTCAAATGCAGCGCCTTTAGACATAATACTAGAAAATCCATCAATCATCAAATAATCTGCTATTCCTAATGCGCCTGGAATAGGAACATAATTGTAACCGATTGTAATGAGGCATTGCTTTGAAAACATAAGCCCTGTCATGGATTTGTCACCGCCCATAGCTATAAACGCGAATGCAGGCACCATAATCTGCCCTGCTCTTTGTAGAACATTCCAGAAAAAAGCCTTCGCCATAATTGCCTTTTTATTGGCAATAAGCCCCACACAATTAGCGTAATCTTCTTCTATCTTATCAAGCTTCTTAATCCTTCTATCAAAATGATGGATTAGCTTTTTATCATGAAGATAGTTCATAATCCGCCTGATACCTGAGAATACCCTATCACCGCCCTTTAGAATAGCCAAAAATATTAGGCTTAATAAAGTTAATCCTACAAATCCAAGAATTATGAATATCTTAGCTGTAGTATGAAAGCTCAGAAGCACCTTAGGATTCACAATGATTGCAACAATCCCCAGGAAAATAATAGCAGCATTGTACATCATCAAATTAAGGATTAATGCCGCAGATGCTACCCCTGCGCCAATACCATCTTTCACCATAAAATAAGCGCTGGCCGGCTGTCCACCGGTAGCAGATGGTGTTACAGCAGAAAAATAAACATCCGATGTACTGTACAATAAACCGCTCAAAAAATGAGTCTTGCAGCCAATTCCCTTTAAGATAGAGCAAAGGGCTACCCCTTCAAATATGATGTAGCTCAATGCTGAAAGCATGGATATGGCAATCCAGGCTTTATTTGCATCTTCAATTTTGTTAATTAATGTTTCTACAGACATACTCTCACTTTGTTTTAACAGAGCCCATACCGTTAAAACCGAAAGAACCAGTGTGAAGCACATCCAAAAAAACTTTTTTGCATTTTCTTTTTTCATATATCTTATTTTTTCTTTAATTTATTTTCTAATTAACTTTATCATATTGACCCCCGTTGGACAAATAGCGTTTCACTTTTATTTCCTTAAATTTTATAAAAAGCGGGCAAGCACTATTCTTTAGTGCATGTCCGCTTTCTACGCGTTGCTCCATATTAAATTTTACAATGCGCTCATATCGGCGTAATCAGTTATCACCCCATCCACACCTAGGCGTTGAAGGGAAAGCATTTGCCCCTTATTCTGTGGTGCATATGTATACACCTTGCTGCCTGCTTCATGAATAGCCTTGATAGTTTTTGGAGTGAGAGTCTTCATGTTGACTCCATAGTACTCTGCCGGATACTTTGCAGGTAATGTGGATTTACCAAATGATGCCAATAACATAATCGGTTGATTTGAATTAAGCTCTTTGATTGTTGACAAATAATCGTAGTTAAATGACAAAAATACAATTCGGCCTAGCATATCATACTGCGCGCATTTGTCGTATACCTGCTTTGCAAAATCCGGGTCATCTCCGATATTTTTTAGTTCGCAGAACACTCGCATATTTGTGGTGCTTAACAGATCTAATGCCTGGTCTAATGTAGGAATACGCTCACATCTGTAATCCTTATCAAACCATTCCCCCGCATCTAATTGTAATAGCTCCTGGTATGTGTGATCTGCAACTGTGGTCTTGTCTCCTGTTAGCCTTTCCAAGGTATCATCATGATAAATCACAAGCTCCCCATCCTTGGTCTTTCTAACATCGAATTCTACTGTCTTAGCTCCGCATGCGTAGGCTCCAGCAAATGCACTGAGGGTATTTTCTGGATAGGCACCAGAATAGCCACGATGTGCTACAATCTGAACCACAATATCCTCATCTGCATCAGCGGGTAAGTAGAAGAATTCATTTGCGACCATAAAAGAACAAAGCAAGGCAACTAAGCTGACAGCTAACGTTCTCCCTACTTTAAAAAAATGTTTATTCCCCATACGCAAGCCCCCTCTCTCTAGCTATCTATATTTTACCACTAAATCCCATACCTCGCATAAAGCTAACATAAAAAAAATGCCCGAAATCCTCGAGCATTTTTTATTAAATATTCCGTATTGTACTTTCCTTGCAAGCTTCTATAAAGCATCTGCAAACTGAGGCTGAAGCTTTCTAAACACATGAGTTCCTATTGCAAATACAACTATTGTAAAACACCAAAAGTAAAGTGTAAGCCATGGCTTAGTCCAAAAGCCGGTCTGAGATATAAAGCTGTCACGGTAACCGCTTGTGATGTAATACATAGGGTTGAGCTGTAGTAAAATAACAAGCCATCTTGGTATCTTATCAACCATAGTATCAAAGTTCCACATAATTGGTGTAGCCCAAATGCCTACCTGTAAGAATATATTTACTAGCTGAGCCATATCCTTGAAAAAAACGCAAAGTGCGCTGGTCAAATAGATAAGTCCTATTACAAGAGCCATCATTGCCACAAAATAATAAATAAGCTGCAAAATGTATGGTGTGATTCCAAAGCCATAAAGCAAGCCTACAATCAATGTAAACAGCGCAAAGAAGCCATGTACAAATACCGATGAAATGGATTTTACAAAAGGTAGTACATTGATTGGGAACACTACCTTTTTAACAAGGTAATTATATTCATGAAGCACTATGGTTCCTGCAGATAATACCTCGCTAAAATAAAACCAAGGTACAATACCGGCAGACAGCCAAAAAACAAAGGGTGCTGATATTCCTGCCTTAGTGCCCTGTGTCCCCTGATTAAGAGCCTTGTCAAAAACTATCCAGTACACAAGCACCGTGATAACAGGCTGAACAAATGCCCAGATAACACCTAATGTAGAGCCTGCAAAATTCTGTTTAAAATCGTTCTTTGCAAGCTTTGCTATAAGCTTTTTGTTTGAAATAATATCTTTTATCATTCTTTTCTACCAAACCTCTATTTAACGGCTGAAAGTCCATCGTTGCATCTAACACTATAAATGCTCACTTCATCATTTTCAAATACTAATTTAAGCATTGGACTTTTTGCCTTGTAATCAGGATGTCCCATTTTAGTAACAACCAGGTAATTTATATTATTCATATTCAGCGCTGTCTCTGCTTCAGCTGGATTGTTGCTGTAGAACTTTTCGTTGATAGAAAGCATAGCCTCTATCTGTCTTTTAGTTACATCTGAATAATCGTAGCCTTCAAGATAACACTGTCTTTCAGAAAAGGCACTACAGTAGAAATAAATGCTTCTGTAATCTGTCTCTTCCGACAATCTATCAACTGCCACAAGAGCATTTTCATCAGTGTTGTCTCTAAGCCATAAATAGGCCTCTAATGTATCCTTTGATACTAAGCTTGGTTCATCACCAGCCTCTTTATTAAAAACAGCATTTTGCTTAACATCATCGTAGCAAAAATATGCCAAATCAACTGCAACAAACAGGGTTCCTATACACAAAAATACCATAGTAAAATACGAAATGAAAGTCTTGCGGTGCTCCACTATATATTTGATTGCGCAATAGAAAATAAATCCAGCGTTTGTTATAACAAAATACCCTTGAGACAATCCTGGCACGCTTATAAAGCAAAAACCAATAACTCCCATAATTATGGAGCCAATGGCAAACCAGTCAAATATCTCTCCGATAACCCCATCCTTAATGAGAGTGTTAAATTTCTCAACAGTAAACCCGATAAATGGCAATAAAAGTGGACCAACAATACAAATGCCACATACTATAACTGCAATAATCACCCATGGGAAAGACATGTAATCGAAGCCCAGCTTTGTGATAACCTGCCCTATTCTGCTGGCTTCAATAGTACCCTCTGGAGATATTTGCATAGCCCTGTTATTAGCTCCAGAAGCATTAAGCCCTACGGTAACTACAATATATGTAAGCACAAAACCTACTGTACCTGTTAAGGCATACAAAAATCTTGGTAAATGAAAGCTTTTAAGGATAATAGCCTCGATAATAAAAACCGACCATGTGATGGCCACAAGAAGAATTCCTGTAGTGCCTTTAAAGCCTGTAGCTACTGCAAACAACAGATATATTGCTATTAGAACCCTGCCATCTAATTTGTCGTACCATACCTCTACAAGTATATCTACCACCAATATAGATAATGACATAGCCATACCAAGTGCATTGGCGTTGCTAAACAAATGATTATCAAGCCAAGAGAATGGCAGCTTAAAGCCAACAATATTAAGCGGCATGATACAAATACATGAAGCCAGAATACCAGCGCAATAAACAAAATAGTTAAATCTATGTATAATTTTGCATTCTCGTATTCTTTCGCCTATAACAAGCATGCTAAGGCTTGTTGGCAGTGCGCACATAAGGGCATTTCCATTCATGTACAGCCTAAATGCATCCATCTTAAATATGTGCTTGCACATGGCAAATATTAATTCGTAAAAATAATGGTAATAGAATGTAAGACCATTTATACGAATATCAGTGTTAGGAAACGATCTGCTAAGAGATACGATATTTCCAGTGTGGAACAGATAATCATGGTAAACCTGAATAGTCTGTCCGCTGAATGCACCAATATATTTTAGCTGGAAATTAAGGACTGAAGCTAAATAAATAAATCCAAATATAATTATCCCAGTCCACCTGAAATGTTCTCCTGCATTGTAAAATGATGGGCGTCCCTTTTTGATATAAACAATTATTGCAACAACAGAAGTAATTGGACCTGCCAGCATAATAAGGCCGTTAAGCTTAAACATGGACTCCACAAAATACAAAGTAGCTGTGTAAATGAAGCCAATAAAAAATGCCGCAAGCAACCTGGTTGCAAGCTTTAATCGCCTTGGCAAAAGCAGCTCCTCAAAAAGCATTCCTGGAATCTGTATCCATATTGCAATAAAAGCCCAAAATATCAATGTGATTGATAAACTAAATGTCATTAGCACTCCTCTTTCTCGCTTGGGGCTAACTGTCCTAGCTTAAAATGCTTACGGCATAATGCAATATATGAATCATTAGCACCTAGCATTACCTGTGGGCCTGAACGAACAATACCGTTCTCATTATACCTACAATTGCAGGTTGCCTTGTGACCACACCAGCAGACAGTCTTAACCTCGTGAATAACATCAGCTATAGCAATCAGCCTCTCAGAACCCGGAAACAGCTTATTTCTAAAATCAGCCCTAAGGCCATAAGCAACTACAGGTACATCCATGAAATCAACAATATCTGAAAGATAATCTACCTGCTCAGGTGTTGCAAACTGTACCTCATCAACGATAATACAATCGTATTTTTTGATTTCCTGCTCATCCATTTCAATTAAATCTTCAAGAAAAACACATTCATTCTGAAGACCGATTCTAGAGCGTACTATACGCTCTCCATCACGTGTGTCAAGCTTAGGCTTAACAAGAAGCGCACTTTGCCCAACCTCCTCGTAATTGAAATGTGTCATCAGTGCATTAGCAGTCTTTGACGAACCCATTGCACCATAATAGTAGTACAGCTTTGCCATAGCATATATTCCCCTTTACATAAATTGACAGAAGACTAAAAATCGCCTTCTGTCTAATTACTACATATTTTAATAATATTGCTGGTAAAAGTCAAAACCTTACTTCCAGTCTTGATTTTCTAAATCTGTTGCTCTATGCACAAGCCTTACATTGTCCTTACCATGGTTCTTGACAAAATAAAGAGTTAAATCTGCTGCATTCAGATAATCCCATGCTCTGTTAAGAGGGCGTGGCACATGATTAACGATACCCTGTGACACCGAAACACCCTTAAGCCCCATTTTCTCACTGGTGTTTTTGATAGATTCTTTTATCAAATGAGCCTTTTCTATTATTTCTGCATCTGTCATATCATAATAGAATATTACAAACTCATCACCGCCATATCTGGCAACAAAAATCTTGTTATCAGTGATTTTCTTTAATACATTTGCCAGCGATACAAGAAGCTCGTCCCCCTTAGAATGACCGTAGGTATCATTTACTTCTTTGAAATAATCTACGTCCATCATCTCTACGCCAAGATGTTTTTGCTCCTTATTGGCCATCTCAAACAGCTCGTCTACAACAGCATTCATCTTAAGCCTATTTGCAATACCTGTAAGCGAATCTGTCTCCGCTGCCGCAAGCAGGAATAGATTCTGTGTCTTCTCCTGGGCAAGCTCCGAGCGAAGACGTATATTTGCAAGAAAGGATCTCTTACTATCCTCATTCTTTTGCTCGCTATATAGATGATAGCTATTTAAGCTCTTCATAAGCTTTTTATCATCCCCAACTGTCTGATAAATCACAACTCGACAGTTTTCTATATATAGATGCAAATCAACACAATCCTGTTTAGGAACAATCTTTTCAATATGCTCAAACATTTTTTCAAGCTCAGCATACTCGTTATCTTCCATCATAAGACTGATTAAAGCCTTAGTCTCATCAAAATACAAAATACAATCATCGCAGGAATAGAATGCATCTAAACATTTTTGCTTGAAAATCTTGCCGTTAAGGTCATCTTTTCTAAATCTAAAATAATATAAACGAGCTAACAAAATACTTAAGTTATCGTTGAAATCAGGATAATTCTTAATTATTTTCTCCATCTCAACAAAGCTTTCATCAGCCTTCTCGTTTTCCCCTAATTCCACATAGAGCTTCACTATAAAAGCATAGTTTGTAACCATAAAGGTATTCTTAAGCTCTTCATCCTCAATAAAAGTACAACATTCTATAGCTCTATAGCTATATTCTAATGCCTGAAATGCCGCATCCATTTCATAGCACAAAGATGCGAAATTGGAGCAAGCCACCGCTTCATCTGAATACAGGCGGTTAGCCCTTGCAATTTCTATACAATTGATAAAATACTCCTCAGCTGTGATGAAATGGCTCTCACTTCTAAAAATAATGCCAAGCTCATTGCAGCAACGGCATGTAAGCTGATATTCATCAGTCTTGGACACTGCCTGCACACCAGCGGAAAGATAATATAAACCCTGAGAAAAATCACCATTTTTACAGCATGCATCGCCAAGCATGCAGCTTGCGTAATTCTTCAAATCTTCATTTCCGCATTCACATGCCAAATCAAACAAATCGCAGGCTAAATCCAAGTGCTTTTCAGGATTTGTGCCTCGTACATTATCAATTTTCTTTACCAGCTCCACAACTTCTGGAGACTGCTTACTACGTAACTCTTCCAATATTATTCCCTCTATATCTAAAAAACTAGAGTGATTATAGCATGGTTTAAGTTATTTATCTACTGTTAAATTTAATTAATTTTCCAAATATAACGCCGCTGTCAGCTTACCTGTTTCTGCCGAAACACATACAAGCATGTTGGTATCATAAGGATTTGCAAATCGCATATCAAGAGAGCCCCAGGAAATTGTAGCATCCCATCCCTCTGGCAGGTAATAAACTGGAAGGGAATGAGGATGTCTTTCCAAGGCATTTATTCCTGCCATCTTAGTAGCCGCATATATCGTAGATGACACCTGGCAAACGCCACCTCCTAAGCCCATGGCATGTTGCTTAGCTATAAACACTGGTGCCTCCACAAAGCCATTAGCCGTTGTTCTAGGACCTATGGTATTAGATACAGAAAATACCTTACCTGGTGCTAACACTTTGACACCGATATTCTTTGCAGCCCTTGCTATATTGCTTCCTCTTGGAGCAGTGGCATCATAATCAGTACAATACACTCCAAGAAGCTTTACATTAGTTGGTGGAACCACCTCTACCACTCCTGCGGCTGGTGTTCCATCCCTTCCCTCTGCAATGCCTGCAGTGCCATAATGTACTGCATATGCCAGCATATTATCTCCATAAAGGGCAACCAAATCAGGATATCTGTTTTTATAATCTGTAGCGTTAAAATATGCGCTGGCATTTCTGCCTTCATTTACACCGTGATAAATATAATGGTTTAGCAAATATAGTGGACTTCCATTTCCTCTGGCTGCCACATCAGGGTACATCATTGCATAATAATTAGCATCGAATATCTTGGCAACCACCTGAAGTTCATCATTTGTTGCAGCCTCAGCATTCATCTTAGGTGCAAATACAAGTGCCATTGCAAATACAAAAACTCCAAAACATAGTTTACGAAATCCTATTTTCTTCCCCATAGTTCCTCCTAAAAAATATTATGTTGTGTATTATTTTAACACTTATTAAGTATAATTGTGTGACATTTCTATCATTTTTTTGTTTTTCTGATGAAAAACAAAAACCTATAGGTTATATTCTAAAAAATAGTTGAAAAAAGACGTAGTCCCATAAGACTACGCCTCATATTCCTTGATATTACTTATATGTGTATGTTCCTACAGTATATTTATTAGAAGAAGTTCCCGAAATGTAATATCCCAATCCATCAGTGAAACCACTGGTAATATCGATTGTTTGATTTCCATTTCCATCTGTGAAGATTAATCCAGCAATGTCCTTTGGAACTGTAATGCTATATATGCTTTCGTTAAACTCATTTTGTCTAACATATGTCATTGCCTCACCTGGCCAAGCCTTGCCCTCTGATGAGCCGCCCCATGTATAAGCATATACCTGATTCCAATTGTAATTGTTACTAAAATAGAGCTTTACCACGTCTGGCTCATCTGGATTTACTGGTGTATCAGGAGTTGTTTCCTCCTTTAACAGTACTGCGATTCCTGATAATCCAATGTAGCCTGAGATGCTTGATGCTGTAACTTCGAAGGTTGAACCACTAACTGCATCCTTATATGTGCCTGGCTGAAGCTGAGAGCCTGCATTGTTTACAGTAACATTCTGATTACAGCCTGAACCAAGTACAAGTGTTGCACCTGTCTGTCTTGCTACCACTGCCACATTTCCTGTTGTGCTATAGTATTCGCTTTCCCCTGCGCACTGATTATGAAGCTTGTTTACTGCAGCAATTTCAGGATTTTTAAAGCTTGTGCTTCCCTTTACGCCAATCTTAATAGCTGTCTTTTCTGTCGCGTAAGGTCTTGAGAAATAAAGTGCTGAAGCATTTGCCTTTGAAGCAACGATTGCATATGCTCTATCAACCTTGTTCTGTTCGATGTACTTTGTCCAGCCATCTTCATTTGTGTTGTTAGAATAAGTATCGTGAGTCTCAGCAAAATATACAACCTCGTTATCTTCGATACCATTTACCAAAGTCCAGAAGCCATATCCTGTTGGAACGCTTCCGCTATTGATAGCTTGCATGACGCTTCTGCTATATACAGCATCTGAAACTGACATGTAATCTGTGTACTCACTCATAAGTGAATTTGCATAGCCATCATTGTTGCAAACAGGTCTATCAAGAATCTCGCCGTAATTGAACATCGATTTATCGATTACTGAGCTCCAGAAACCACATCCCTCTGATGGTAATGAAATGTGCTTTGCAGCATCCCATCTGATTCCATCTACACCATCTGCCTTGAGCTGTGATACATACCACTGAACCTTTTGCTGTACATATGAGTTTTCTGAATTAATATCTGGCATTCCTATGTTATGGTGAGTGATTTCGTATCTGTTATTGTAATCGATACCACCATAGCAATTGTGCCAATACTCAGAAGGCTTTAGGCTATCATCGATGTATGTATGATCACCAGCCAAGTGGTTAGCAACCACATCAACTATAATCTTAATTCCATATTTATCTGCCTCAGTACACAAACGCTTTAAATCATCCTCAGAGCCAAGGCCTGCATTTCCCACATAAAAACCGCTTGGCTGATACAGATAATACCAGGTACCATCCTCTGCGCGAGCCGCCTGTGCTGGCGATGTCTGTACAGATGTAAAGCCTGCTGCTGCAATGTTTGGCAGCTCATCAATTATCTGCTGATAAGTCCAATCAAAGCAATGAAGAATATTTCCATCCTTAATGTTTGTTGCCAATCCATAGCTGTTAAGCGAAGCAGCCTCTACCTTAGGTGCGCTTACAAAGCTTGTAGCCACAATGCCAGCGGCCATCAACAAAGACAAAATACCTTTGCTTATTCTTTTATTTGACATGTTATCCTCCCAAATTGTATTCTCTTTTTCTTCTTTACCTTTTGTTTTAGTCGACTTTAGCGCAACGTGTTGCGCTTTTTCTTTGGTTTGGAAACGTTTCCAGCTGTTAACAAAGAAAATATTAGCTGATAATACACACTTTAGTCAATCTTTTTTTATTATTCGTATACAATTACAAATAATAACTGTGCAATTTGTTTATTTTTACTATCATTATTGCGCAATTTATGCGCAACATTTTTAGGATTCTTGTGAGCTTTTTCCGTAAATGCCCCACAACAAGTAAAAAAAATAGCGCCAGCGGATTTCCGCTAGCGCTTAGTGTCTAATTATTTATTTGTTCTTTGACTGCTCGTTAAGCTCTGCCTGCTTCTTAAGTGCCCAAGCTCTAAGACCACCCTTTTTCTTCTTAGTGTCCTTCTGCTCTGTCTTACCGTGTAAACCCTTAACCTTAGTAATGTATAGACCTGATACAGTAGCCTTAACTTCCTTCTTAACAGGGATGTCATCAAAAATCTGAGCATCACAGATAAGAGTCATAACCTGTGGACCTACCTTAGCCTTAACAACAGGAATCTTAGAACCCTTAGCATACCATGGTGTGTTAGCTACAACAGCCTCTGGAAGACCTGCATCCTTAAGCTTCATACGCTTCTTATCAATGATAAGCATTGAAACCTGCTGTGCAACAGCATCCATCTGTGCCTTCTGCTCATCCTGGCGTGTCTGCATACGCTTACCAAGAAAATATAAAACCACCATAGCAACTACGAGAACAATCGCAATCACTAGTAGTACAATTCCAAGTGTATTCATATAAAAATATCCTCCATATCTATCGCTCCCCTGGAGCCACAACTAGGTGATATTTTACCATGGAATAGGCAATAAATCAATGAAATCCTTTTTGAGAATCTAACCAATCTAAACGGGAAGACGCACCCATTAGGATTGCCTTCGGCAATGGGGTGCGTCGTGATAATAAGGAATCCTCCCACTTCGTGGGTCCCTCCTTATTATATATTATAATTTCCAAATATCTTTGTTGTACTGCTCGATTGTTCTGTCTGATGAGAAGAAGCCTGCGTTTGCGATGTTTTTAATCATCTTACGTCCCCACTCTGTGCGGTTTTCGTAAGCCTTGTAAGCCTTTTCCTTAGTCTCACAGTAATCCTTGAAGTCAGGGAATGTCATGAACCAGTCCTTGTTAAGAAGCTCGTTGTAAAGTCTCTCAAGGTTCTCCTTCTTGCCCACTTCCATAAGCTTGTCAGATACGATGAAATCTACGCACTTCTTAAGATTAGCATCCTTCTCATAGTAGTCGCGCGATACGTAGCTTGCATCAGCGTAACGCTTGATAACTGTGTCTGAATCCTCACCAAAGATGAAGATGTTGTCGTCACCTACGAATTCGTGCATCTCAACGTTAGCACCATCCATTGTACCGATTGCAACAGCACCGTTAAGCATGAACTTCATGTTTGAAGTACCAGATGCCTCCTTAGATGCAAGTGAAATCTGCTCGTGGATATCGCATGCTGGGATAAGCTTTTCAGCAAGTGTTACGTTGTAGTTTTCTACCATAACAACCTTGAGATAAGGGCTTACCTCTGGATCATTGTCGATAATCTCTGACAGGCAGAGGATAAGGTGAATGATATCCTTTGCGATTACGTAAGCAGGAGCTGCCTTAGCACCAAAGATAACTGTGATTGGACGAGCTGGCTTCTTGCCTTCCTTAATCTCGAAGTACTTGTTGATTACGTAGAGGGCGTTCATCTGCTGACGCTTGTACTCGTGTAATCTCTTAATCTGAATATCGTAAACACTGTTGTCGTCGATGTTGATTCCCTGTGTCTTTGCAAGGTAGTTCTTAAGAACTGTCTTTCTTGTGTTCTTAACGTCTAAGAATCTCTGAACAACAGCATCATCGTTCATGTACTGCTCTAACTTCTTAAGCTCTGTAGCATCCTTCTTGAAGCCTGGTCCAATTAACTCTTCGATAAGCTTAGAAAGCTCAGGATTGCTGTAAAGTAACCATCTACGGAATGTGATACCGTTTGTCTTGTTGTTGAACTTCTCTGGGTAGAGCTTGTAGAATGCGTTAAGCTCTGTATCCTTAAGAATCTCTGTATGAAGGGCAGCAACACCGTTGATAGAGATACCGTAGTGGATATCCATGTGTGCCATGTGTACAAGACCATCCTTGATGATATCTACTTCTGGGTTGTTGTACTTAATATGGATTCTGTTGTGAAGCTCGCGGATGATAGGCATAAGCTGTGGAACAGCCTTCATCATAAAGTGGATTGGCCACTTCTCAAGAGCCTCTGCAAGGATTGTATGGTTTGTGTATGCGCAGCACTTTGAAACTACGTCGATAGCCTCATCCATTGTAAGTCCTCTAATCTGGAGCAATCTGATAAGCTCAGGGATTACCATAGATGGGTGTGTATCGTTAATCTGGATTACAGCATAATCTGCAAGGTCGTGAAGGTTAGAGCCCTTCTCTACTGCCTCATCTAAGATAAGCTGGGCAGCGTTACTTACCATGAAGTACTGCTGATATACTCTAAGAAGTCTACCGTTATCGTCAGAATCATCTGGATATAGGAATAATGTAAGGTTCTTTGCAAACTCGCTCTTATCAAAGTTGATTCCATCTGTGATGATGCTCTCATCTACTGTATCAACATCGAAAAGATGAAGCTTTGTAGTAACTGAATCGTAACCTGTTACATCGATATCGTACATGCGGCTGGTTACGTTGAAGCCACCGAAATCAACACGGTATGTTCTCTCTGTAGGTGTCATCCAGCTATGGTCGTTCATCCATGGGTTTGGCTCTTCTGTCTGAAGATTATCCTTGAACACCTGCTTGAAAAGACCCATGTGGTAAGCAAGTCCTACGCCATCACCATTAAGGCCAAGTGTTGCGATAGAATCAAGGAAGCATGCTGCAAGACGTCCTAAACCACCATTTCCAAGTGAAGGCTCAACCTCGATTTCCTCAATTTCTGCAAGTGACTTTCCGCAAGCCTCAAGCTCTGCCTTTACCTCGTCATAAAGTCCCAAGTTAATAAGGTTATTTGAAAGAAGCTTTCCGATAAGGAACTCTGCGCTGATGTAGTAGAGCTTCTTCTTGCCGCCGGCGATTTCCTTGTTCTTTGCCTGATCCTTTACGTATTCTAGTAGGCCGATGTAGATTTCCTCGTTTGTACACTGATCCATGTGGCGGCCGAAGCGCACCTTGATGTATTCGTTTGCTGTCATGTTATCCTCCTTAAATCTGCCCCTCATCAGTCAGCTGTGCTGACAGCTTGTCTCGCCTCCCGGCTCGGTCGGTGCTAAACAGGCTCCACTGGAGCCTGTTTAGCACCCCCTAAAGGGGCGAAGCCTTTTTGCCTTCCCCCTCTGGGGGAAGGTGGCACCGAAGGTGACGGATGAGGGTATGTATCAATCAACTTTAATTGCATTATAATGCTCATGGCGCACGTTTTACTTGCCTTATACCGCCAAAAAGTGATACTATTCTGCTATTAGGAGATATTTATTATGATAAACATTAACGAATACCAAGCCATACACGAAAACAAAAGTCACTTTGACTACAATATTCCATACAACACATACCCTTGCACAATTCCTTTGGATTTTGAGAGTGTGCCATTGCATTGGCATGAAGATGCGGAATTCATTTATATCAAAAAGGGCTGTGGCATCATTGTTATTGATGGACATGAGCATACGGTGTCAGCTGGGGATATTGCATTTATTTTGCCTAGTAGGGTGCACGGCATATATCAATTTGAAAATGAATCCATGGAATATGAAAATATCATTTTTGATTCTAAGATGTTTGCGTCAACTCTAGATGATTTTTATGATAGTTTTCTGTTACCTTTTTTTGAAAGTGCGGTTGCCATTCCTTCTATATTCAAGCCTGGTGTTACCGGGTATGAAAGCATCAAAAGATATCTGGATAGCAACGACAACATTTCCAGTCACCGTGAAGGTGCCTGGGGGCTGGCTATAAAAGGGAATATGTATCTGTTGCTTTTTAATTTGGTTACCATATACGAGCAGCACATTGATACATCTACCAAGAAAAAAATAGACAAGCTTAAGCCAGTTATCAAGCATGTGGAGTTCCATTATGATGAACCCACATCAGTTGATGAAATGGCAAAGCTTGCCGGATTTTCTGAATCTCATTTTATGCGATTTTTTAAGGAAGCCTTTGGGGTTAGCTTCGTAACATACCTAAACGACTACAGGCTTTCTATGGCTGCCCGCCTGCTTCTTTCTACAGAGGATTCTGTGCTTGATATATCTCAGCAGGTAGGTTTTGAAAATCTATCTCATTTTAACAGGCAGTTTAAAAAGAAATATGATAAGACACCGAGGGAGTACAGAAGATAGTACTCACCTTCGAATAATTAATCGAACAATACTGTGTATTAATAATAACGTAATGCCAAACAATATTAATGTTTTAAGATAATATGCGTCATTGATACTATTCAAATAGTGAAATGTAGGGCAAAGTTTTTGTAGTATTCTACCTTCTTTAAAATCTACAAACACAGGAGACAGCAAGGCTGATGCCATAATTAATACTGGCGTTATTATGCCAAGGCCCTTTATTGTACCCATTATTTCACGCAGAATGTTTGCCATGCAAATTAAGGTGAAATCGTAAATAGTAATTGATAGTATCTCCCTATGTAGACTGGTGCTAACACCACCAAATCTTAAGCCCACTATAACCATAATTGTAGGGATTGCCATTATTACTACGTAGTACAAAAAATCTCTTATCAGTCCAAAACGGGGCTTCCACCAAATGAATAATCCATTTTTTTCATCTTCTAAATAATACATGGATGCCGCTATGGATAGGGTTAGCAGCCACAGGGCTAGTATTCCTCTTAGTGGCATCATTACGTAGTTTGTAGCATTGTTGTTTTGGGTCTTAGTATCATCTAGGTAACCCATTTCAAAGAGATTACCGTTTATTTCATAGCTATCAAAGGTATTTAGGATTTTGTTCTGTTGAGCTTTAGATTGTTCTCCTTTGTACAGCTTTTCTGAAATGTATGTATATGCCATCTGTCTTGCCAGGCTTTTGTACACTCTACTGTTTAGCACCTCTCTGCTAAGCAGGTGAGATAATCCCTGTTCCCTGATTACAATTTCTATTCTGCTATCAGACTGCCCCATTGATACAATGCTTTCCACAGCCTCATCTAAATTATCAGGACATATCCACCCTTCGGAAAGCTGCTGGCACTTTACATCTTCTATAAGTTTCTCCCTGTCATCATAGAAGATATACTTAAAGCTACCTGGCTCATCTTCTATGCTTTCCATTAAGCTATTGCTGGCGTAATCATCCCCTGGAATATAAACACCTATTGTCATAAGTCCGGCGTCACCGCGGCTCACCCCTTTAAGCGCCAGTACCATCACCGGCACCAGCAAAAGCATGAATATATAGCTTTTCTTTTTAAATAGTCGCTTTAAAAGCAACATATATTTTGTAAGAATCATTTTTTAGTATTCTCCAAACATATATAATCCATTTTTTACAATTACAGCAGTATAATGGCTGGTCTTATCAATATTGTTCTATCTCTGACATATCTCAAACACTGCCAAAAGCAGTAACTTAAGTGTATTTTTCATTCTTCTATTTTCACTTAACTAAAAATCTCTCCTTTGTTAAGTGAAAATAGAATTAATATTTTTTCACTTAAAATCGCAAAACCCAGTTAAGTTTTCTCAGCAGAAAAAAGAATTCACTTAACTTTTTGCTGCTTATTATTGCTGCTGTTAAGTGACCATAGCCAATAACCATTTTTCACTTAACAGTAAGTTAAGTGAAAATCTGAGTTTCGCCAATTCACTTAAATATAATTAAAATCATTTAGTCTTTCTTAAGTGAAAGATTAATTTTCATTTTCCCCACTTAACTTACTTTTCAGATTTTAAGTGGGATTAATAAAATTATAAAATCCACTTAAATAATATAAGTGTTATTTCAATGTCATCGCAAAACACTTATCACCTTTTTTGAAAAGTTAAGTGGATTTCACTGAATATCTTAAAAAGCTTACTATTTCAGCCCATAGTTAAGTGCATTGAGATTATAAACAAATTACACTTAACTATTATATAAGTGTTTTATTACATAGCCCTGCAATCACTTAACTTAGCCTGAAAATAGTGCGTTTTTTTCCATATAATTCTTATTCCACTTAACTTTTTTTAAATTGTGATAAGTGTTTTTTATGAGAGCTATAAAAACACTTAGATTAGAACTCACCATAAATCTTATGTCCAATAAATATCTCTATCCTCACGTCTATCCCAGATATGCATCAATTCATTAATACCTTCGCCTAATAAGCACTGAACCACCCACAAAAATAACCACGTAGATAATCATAATCACCATGACAAATGCTCCGCTATCGCCTGTAACAACACCACCTAGATAATCAAAGGCGAGGCCTGTAGGAAGCCACTGGCCTACCTGCTGCATAATCTCAGGTAAGATGCTCCTAGGATAAAAGTAACCAGAAGCATATGAGCCTGCTATGTACAGCAAAAATGTCACTAACACTTTGTTTATTATTCCTTCTAGGATTTCGTATAACAAAAAAGCTAGTCCAGTAAACAGTGCTTCTATAACAGCCATTCTTAGCACAAATCCACCGCCAATATCCACTCCGATAAAATCACCCAAGCCAGTTAGCTTAGCAAGACCTGTCACTAGCAGTGCTACAATTATATTAACAGTAAGAAATGGTATGTATTCCCCCAGCACCTGCTGCAACGGTGTTATTCCTTTGGATGAAAAGAATTTGTGCTGGGCTTGATTAATACCAATAAAATAAGACACAAAACACATAGTCACAAGCAAAAGAAAAAACAATAGCAAGCTTACAAAATAGTACTGTGGCGTTGTAAGTCCATTCGATATGCCAAGCTCTGTTACGGTGGAAATCTCACCTCGCAGCATCATAGTATTTACATAAGCCATGAAGATTTCGTATACCGCCATGTAAGTATCAGTTTTGTCATAGCCTTCTTGAAGCATAATGTCTCGCAGGGTACAGATACCTTTTTCCGATGGTACAATGATGTTGGTTGCAACAAGTGCTATCTCGTCCATCATTACATTTGATATGCCCTTTTGCCCTGAGGTGGCATAGTATGTAAGCTTGGCATCATTTGTCATGGCATCCACTGCATCTGCAAACTCATCCGTAATTACGATATAGGCAGATATGTCTGCACTTCTAAGGGCTGCCTTTGCCTCAGCTTCATCTTCATACTGAACCAGTTCTAATACAAATTGCATGTCATCCTCAGTTTCAAGCAGGTGTACACCCAGGTCAATCATCTCATTGTCCGTGCTGCCTACAAGGCCAAGCTTGTAGCGCATCTGCTCTGATTTGTAGGCATCTCTATTAAGCAGTGCAAATAAAGCTGCTGATAGCAAAATAGCCACCAGGGCAATCATTAATATGATGCCTGGCAGCAATTTAAAAATCCTCTTATATTGAATTAGTAAATAATCCCTAAACCCATTCATAACATTACAATCTTCCAATCAAATGTGGAATATCCCCATCGTATTTACAATCTACAAGCCTGCCATCCTTTAGGATATAGCACTTATCGCATAGTTCAATCTCCTGCACCTCATGGGTGGCTATTATCACGGAACCATCTTCGTTCTTGTAGCGCTCCAAATAATTGTATATCTTTTCCTTGCACACCAGATCAAGTGAACCTGTTGGCTCATCCAAAAGCATTAGCTTAGGGCTTGTATTCATGGCACAGGCCAGACACAAGCGCTTTTTCATACCACCAGACATCTGATGAACTGGCACCTTGATAAACTGATCAATCCCAAGCAGCTTTAACACCCCTGAATCAAGCTCCCGCTTTAGCCTGTCAGCACTGTACCACATCCTCAGGTTATCCCATGCAGTAAGTTCGGTGATAAGCGGCATCTCCTGTGGCAGGTATGCAACCAGTTGATTTCGTAGCTTTGTATCCTTTAACAGATTCTTCCCCTCCATGTTGAAGAATCCTGCGTCACACTTTTGTAAACCTGCAAGTATTGTAAGAAGTGTGCTCTTGCCACTGCCATTTGCCCCCAGGATTCCCACAATCTCACCTGGCTCCACAGTAAAATCCACCCCAGCGAGAACCTGCTTCTTGCCATAAGATTTATGTATATTTTTTATCTCAGTCATACTTAGTTGCTCCCCAATAGCGACTCATAATCGTAGTTATTATAAAACTCCCTCTCCACCTGAATATACTCTTCGTAATTATCCTTTGTAAGCTCATCAGTGCCGGAGTATAGCCAGCCTAAGATTTGAGAGTTTATCCAATCACCATGGTGGCATTCGTCGCTGTAGTTATCCAGGTCGCAGGTCATATCAAATTCTGTGTTGAAAGAATACAGGTGGATGTTATCACACTCTAGCATTAAGGAAATAGCATATTCCTCTGCTGCTATAAACCGGTCTAGATTTCCCAACTCTTTTTGGGAGCCCCACCAGGCTATGGAGTAAGGGGTGAGATAATAATAGAATTCCACATCAGGATTAGCCTTTGCAAGCTCTACCACATTCTGATTGATGTTGTCAGCCACCATCTGCTTTACCTCGTCCACAAATGGCTGAATCTCCTGAGGTTCCTTGTACTCTGTTCTGTCACCAAGCACTACATCAGCCCCAAACTTAGTATCAGCATCATTCATCCAATTGGCGTATTCATCAAAGGATGTTATGCCCCCGGCCTTGCCAGCCTTAGCATCCTCTAGCATAGGAAAACAGATGCTAAACAAAATATCCTTATTAAAGAAATATTTCACATCATTAAATGGATTGTTATCGTATAGATAATCCGGGTAAGAGCCCAGGTCATTTCTGATTCTGTCCTTGTCATCCATAAGATATGCGTAATCAAGTGGGCGCACCACCAGCTTCAAATCAGGATTGTACTTTATGGCCTTTGCGATATTGTCATTCTGTTCCTTATATGTGCCGCCTGCAAATGGCACCTTGATAGAATTCACGCCAAACAGCTCATCTAATTCACTTGTCTTAAAATTCTCCGCCATGGATGTGCCAATAATCATTGCATCATAATTGAAATGGCGAATGATTCCATCGTTTTGACTGCGCTCGTTATCGAGGGTGTAATACAGCCCCTTCAAAGGCTTATGATAATGAAAATATGGATCCACCACACAAATAACAGCGGCTTGTGCTACCAAAAGGGCCAGCATCACCGCCATCATTCCTATTAACCAATTTTTAGTATTTTTATTCTTCTCGTTTTTCATAGACTACAGTATAACACATTTTCTCCTATGATTTACTAATAGCTTCCACAAGTTGATGGGTACGTATGCTGTCTTCCTTGGTAATTGTGCCGGTTTTGCCACCATACAAAACCTTGTAATACAGATTAAAGCTGTGTTGCACCTCTGGTTTAAGGCCATCGGCTACCAACGCAAGATAATCGGATAGTAGCCCTCTATCTTCTATTTGTGAAGCAGCATTTTTTACCAATTGAAGCTTGATGCTTTCCACATCTATGATTAATCTTTCGTCCAATGATGCATGCTTATATTTCACATACCTGATTAATACTGTAATGGCTATAGCAAATCCTATTAGTGCAGCAATGGATAAAACAATTATCACCACCACCGTGACAACAAATCCCTTATCCACTTTTCTGGAATCTGCTTTTTCATCTATTGGTATATCTGGTGCTATCGTTGCTAAGGATTCTCCTACAGCACCATTATCCATTGCCTTTTCCCCTTCCCCGCGATGCCAGGTTACTTCCTCGCTGCTGTAATAAGCGCTGGTTGGTTCAAAGGGAATCCACCCCAGGCCATCTATATATGCCTCCGGCCACAGGTGAGCGCAGTTTGCCTGCACCTTGTATTCCTTTTGCCTTTCATAAGGGTACAAATATCTAAAGCCAGACATAGCCCTTGCAGGGATTCCTGCCTCCCTGAGTAACATCACCATGGATGCGGTAAAATGCACACAGTAGCCTTCCTTAGTATCAAACAAAAACCTGCCAGCAATATCTCCCATGCCATCTGCAGTTGCCATGGTGGACTGCTTATCATAACCACCTACTGCATCTGTGGTGTAGGGATATTGTCTAAGATACCCTTCGATAAGCCTGCACTTATCATAGTCATTATTTGCTGGCCTTGTTATTTCCGTTGTAAGGTCATGTAGATTTTTATCATCCTTAGGAAGAACCTCATACTCTGATAAATCATCATCTAAAAGTGATGCCTCATATTCCTGTTTGCTCACTATTTCAGACAAATCCATCCTATATATTTCGTTAGTGTATTTACACATCTGCTCATAAGAAAGAGCTGGCTTGTCCAAGGCTTTCTCTCTGCAAAGCTGCATAAATATCGGACTGCCATAATCTATATCTAAATAGACAGTATCCTCCTTATATCCCTTCTTATGGATTTCTCCACCTGATGATTTAAGAGAAATCACCCCTCTAGGAACTATCTCATCACCTGTTGTCAGATACACGTATTCAACAGAAAGCTTTGATATTTGCGAGAAAATGCTAGCCTTACTTCTATCCACATTATGATCATAGAGAAACTGCAAAAACTCAATCAGCTGCCTGTTATCAACACCTTGCTGTCCTTGCAAATAAAGAATCTTTCGCCCCTTCATCTGCTTGCCGGTAGTTGAATCCGTATATACGATATATGGCATTTGGGATGTGGTAAGAACCAGCTGATTTTTGTTTGACTTTTTCACCTTACCACCGTTGACCTGCAGGTTGCTGTAGCCCGTATCATAGTTGCCATTATCATAGATGCCTGAAAAATAATATGCCACGTTATCAGATGCATCTGCTATTTTGCCAGCCAAGGACTGCACCCTGCTCCAATCTAGTGGCTTTGGTTTTACTGGAATTATCAGGATAAAAAGACATAGTAACAGAAAGAAATGAAATGGAAATTCCCCTTTGTTTTTCTCCACCAGGATTTGTTGAATTGATGATAAGGATATAACGATTATGGCTGCAAACAGTAACCGATTTATGGTATTTACGGTTTCAAAGCAATCGTAAAAATACCATAAAAATACAGCTACAGCGCCAATTAAAAATATGCCGTATTTAATAAGCTGCTGTTGCCATGATATCAACCCAAGGATGAGCCTGAGGCCGACAGCTATTATCAGTGCTAAAAGCAGGGCTATATGACGATACCTAAAAAGCAGCACCCCAAGAGGAAGTGCCACAATCACAGACAGGATTATAGCCATTTTTCCATCTTCAAATAGATTAATCATATACCCGATGAGGCAAAACAAAAGATAGAATAACGTGGTGCAGATTACAAAGCTGTTTCTTTCTAAATCAGCTACACCTATAGCTTCGCTAAAGCCACCAAGCAGGTACACTTCCACCCCTATAACAGAAATGATAAAAACAAAAATCGTAGCCCTAATATCTCTAATAAATCCTGCAGAATTCTTCATTCTCTTTTGGATTTTCCGTAACAACAATCCAAGTATCTTCCCCATAGACACCCTTCCCCTGATTCTGTAAAGTATCCTTCAAATCCTTATAAACCCCAGGTGAATTATAAAAAATACCATCTGCAACAATGCTATAAAACTCCGAAAAGCTCTTTTTAGAATCTACCGTAAACTGTGAGATTCTTCCTGCTGGATAGATGAACTTTACCGGCATATCCTCACTGGCAAAATACCATGCTGCAGATACAATGAATTCTAGGAAATAATCCCTGCGCTTTAATGCTGTAATGGTATATTTGTCCTCTTCCTTTTCATCGGCAAGTAAAAGCATGGTAACTGTCTGTCGCTCCATGTTATCAGGAACTCGCACCATTATATCCCCTACCTTGGCAGACACCTTCCAGTTAATAGAATGAAAGCTATCTCCTGGAACGTATGGCCTGATATCACTTCCTGGAATCTCTTGCACAAGATTATCGCTGCTAAGGCCTCTGTTATTGAAAATATTTTCAATCTCTATGGCCTTGCTAGCCATATCTGTTATCTGAGGACTCACCACTGCCCTGAATTTATACGGCACATCAAGTATCACCTTGTAGATTCCAAATGGGTCCTCCAAGGATATTTTTTCTATTCCAATATCATAAGCCCCGGCATATTTGCATTTTATTTCTGACTTCAGTTCAATCTTTTCTTTTGAATTAAGAGAATAAACTAAATCCCCCGTCAGACTTTCCATAATGCATCTATCTTCATATAGAAATATTCCAAGCTTATAAACAGGAAAAATAAAGGCGTTTTCAATGGTAGCTCTGTAGTTATGCAGTTCTCCCTTCGTCACCTTTACGGTGTCGATTTCCTGATACACCTTAAGATTCATGTAATTAATTATCGTATATACGATAGAAACTGGAAGAAGCAAAAGTAATGCATGCAGCAAAACATAAGGCAATGGTCCTCCATAAAAACTTACGAAAGCCACGCTCCCTGATAGAGCAAGTACATATATTACTCCCCTCCATTTTCTGATTTCCACTTTCATGAAACCTTCACCTGTCCCAAGATTTGCTCTACTAAATCTCTTCCTGTGATATGATTCATTTTTGCCTCGGTGCTAAGAATGATTCGATGAGATAGGGTAAGCTCCCCTGCCTTTGCAATGTCTTCTGGAACGCAGTAATCTCTGTCATCTAAAAAGGCAATAGCCTGTCCACAGCGAATAAGTGCAAGCAGCGCTCTAGAAGATGCACCGCATTTAATCTCTGGAAAGGTTCTTGTTGCTTCCACAAGCTCTACAGCATAGCCCGTAAGCTTCTCATGGACAGACACTTTCTTTACCTGCTCACGCATTTCACTTACATCATCACCTGTAATAACAGCTACAGTCTGGCTGTGAAGACTTCCCTCTAAAAAGCGCTTTGCCATATCCTCTGATGCCAATGTATTAGGATATCCTACGGATAATTTCATCATAAATCTATCAAGTTGTGATTCTGGAATGGGATAAGTTCCTGCCATCTGGGCAGGGTTTTGCGTGCCGATTACCATGAAGGGCTTAGGCACTGAGATTTGTTTACCATCGATAGTTACTGCCAACTCTTCCATTACCTCTAAAAGAGCCGACTGTGTCTTAGGAGATGTTCTGTTTAATTCATCCACAAGAACTATATTGTTAATAACCGGGCCAGGCACGGTCTGAAATGTGCCGGTGCTGGCATTGTATATTGATAAGCCCGTAATGTCTGAGGGCGTGGTATCAGGCGTGCATTGTATCCTGGCAAATGACAGTGACATAGCATCTGCCAAAGTCTTTGCAAGGGTGGTTTTGCCCACGCCTGGCACATCCTCTAAAAGCACATGTCCTTCAGCCAACAGGGCTGTGATTAGCTTGTCAATCACATCGCCTTTTCCCACAATACGCTGCTCCATGGCAGCCTTTAGCTTGCTTACCTTCTCGTTCATAATATCCCCCCATAATATAGATTCTTCTATACTCTCTTTTTTATCATACTCATTTTCGAGAAAGTGTTCAATATCTAAAAGTTGAAATATAAGAATGTGCTTATTCCTGACAATGACATAACGCTGGCAGCAATCAAAGCGGCGGTCCAAAGCATATTCTTAACAGTTGGCTTAAAGGCAGCCATTAGCTGATGTGAATTACGTGAGCCAAGGACTATAAAAAGTGCCAGGAAATAATACATTCCCACATAGATAAATGGCAGGGAATGTGTAACCGGTGTTCCATCAAGGAAAAACTTAAGGGCTGGTGTTTGGAATGCATATAGAATATGCACATCGATATTGGTGAAATCCACATACAATATCTGCTTGATAAATTCTATTGCATCACTGATTGTATCAGCTCTAAAGAATACTAATGTGAGATTAAAAAATCCCTGTGTAAGCATCCAACCAAGGGCTGGGTGCATGGCTTCAAACTGCTTTCTAAACATCCTGGTGATAATAACAAAAATGCCGTTAAGCACTGACCAGATTACAAAGGTCCAGGCCGCCCCGTGCCAAAATCCGCTTAGAAGGAATACGATAAACAGATTAATGTAGGTTCTCACATTACCCTTACGATTACCTCCAAGTGGAATGTACACGTATCTTGTGAAGAATCGGCTAAGGGTCATGTGCCATCTATTCCAAAACTCAGTGATTGTAAGAGATTTGTATGGGCTATCAAAATTCACTGGCAAATCAATATTTAACATCTTACCAAGACCTATTGCCATATCACAATAACCACTAAAATCGAAATACAGCTGGAAGCAGTAAGCAAGCAGCACAAGGATTGCGTTGGTGGCCTTAAGTGATGCCACATCCTCAAACCCCCAGTTTACTGCCACGCCAAAAACATCTGCGATTAGCACCTTCTTGCCAAGGCCCATGGCAAACATATAAAATCCCATTGACATGTTGTCCCAGTTAATAGACTTCTTGCTTGCATCCTTTAGCTGAGGAATAAGCTCGTCATGGGTAACAATTGGGCCTGCTATAAGCTGTGGGAAAAATGTAACGTAACAGGCATAGGTTAAAAACCCGTAGTCAGGCACCTCACCTCTGTATGTATCCACGATAAATGATATCTGCTGGAATGTGAAAAAGCTGATGCCAAGTGGAAGCATTATGTGCATTAGTGGCCAATCAGTTCCCGCTATGGCATTTACATTTTCGATAAAGAAATCCATGTACTTGAAATAAAATATTATTCCAAGGTTTATCAGCACCCCAAGTATCACTACCGGCTTGCATTTTTTTAGCTTTCCAACAGAAGATATTGGAAGAATATCCAATTCAGGATTTACTGTGGATGCCTCTAGCAGTGCCTTTTGCTGTAATCTCTTCATCCATTTATAGATGAGATAATTGACAGCTACAGAGGCTATAATAATAAGCAAATATCCTGGATTGAAATATCCATAAAACCACAAAGACATACCCAGCAAGAACCCATGTCCAAGCTGGTATTTCTTAGTCTTATTCAAAAGGAAATATCCCAATATGCAAATTGGTAAAAAACAAAATATAAATATATAAGAATTAAATAACATAGTTATCCTCTAATTATTATTTGAAAGTCACTATGGTAACGCCAGCGTCGCCTTCGCCAAATTCTCCCAAGTGGAAATCTGCCACGTTCTTGCACTTGCGAAGATACTGCTGCACACCTGCACGAAGTGCGCCTGTTCCTTTACCGTGAACTACCCTAACTGATGTAAGATGGCTGATATATGCATCGTCTAAGTATTTTTCAAGCTTGGCGATTCCTTCATCCACAGTGCATCCTAACAGATTAATCTCTGGAGAGATAGTCGCTGATTTGTTAAAGCCACCGTAGGTCATATTCTTAACACGAGTGCCCTTCTTAGGAACAAACTTATCCTCTTCTTCAATGAGCACCAAATCCTTGATGTTTACAGTGGACTTCATGATGCCCATCTGCACCATTACATCACCCTTGGCGTTTGGCTTAGAGCATACGTTACCAGTAAGATTCATTGAAAGCACCTTAACCTTGTCACCTACATGTAAATCTGTAGGTACGTTTGTGTTTTCCTGAACCTCTACCTTTTCCTTGGCCTTGCTCTTGGCCTTGTTTACACCCTTACCAAGTGCGGCACGCTTTGCTTCCATAGCAGAGATGTTTCCGCCGCCCTTGCCAAATTTATTAAAGTCACGGATAGTTTCGTCAGCGATATCCTTTGCCTCCTGAAGGATTGCTGCTGCATCCTCATGAGCCTGACGGATAAGCTCCTCACGCTGTGATTTAATCTTTTCTTCCTTTGCTGTGGCATTTGCAAGCTTAGCCTCAGCTTCCTTAAGTGCTGCCGCAGCCTCTGCTGCATCCTTTTCAACCTGATGGCGCTTTTGCTCAAGGTCTACCATCAAATCCTCGAAGGATTTATCGTTTTCTGAAAGACGTCCCTTTGCATCCTCTATTAAATCTGTTGGAATGCCAAGCTTTGATGAAATAGCAAATGCGTTAGACTTTCCAGGCACACCGATAATCAAATGATATGTAGGGCTAAGGGTCTCAAGTGAGAATTCGCAGGATGCATTCTCAACTCCATCTGTTGAAAGGGCATACACCTTCAGCTCGCTATAGTGAGTGGTTGCCATTGTACGCACATCTAATGTGTGAAGTCTGTCAAGAATAGACTGTGCAAGTGCTGCACCTTCCTTTGGATCTGTTCCAGCGCAAAGCTCATCTATAAGGATTAAAAACTGTGGAACCTTGTTAGGTTCGTTGGTTCCATGCAATACCTTGGAATGAACGAAGTCCTTAGCGTTCTTTTCCACAAGTTCCTCTGTTTCATGGCTGTAGTTTCCACTGTTTATCGCCTCTAAAATGTGGACAATGTTAACCATATGAGATGAGAATGTGGATAGCGACTGCTCAATAGACTGCTCGTCACCTATATCTGCATAAACATCATCAAATACTGCTATCTGACTGCGGTCCTTTGCAGGAATGTGGAGTCCTGCCTGGGCCATAAGTGTAAGCAAGCCGCAGGTCTTAAGTGATACTGTCTTACCACCTGTGTTTGGACCTGTTACAAGAAGCAGGTTATAGTCCTCTCCTAATTTAATATCTGTTGCCACTACCTTCTTTGGGTCAAGAAGTGGATGGCGAGCGCCACGAAGATTAATGATACCATCCTCGTTAAACTCTGGATTACTAGCGTTTAATTCGATGGCAAATCTACCCTTTGCAAGGATAAAATCTATTTCTGTAAGCAATTCGAAATTACGAATTATACCCTCTGAGCTTTCTGCGATTCTGTTAGAAATGTTTGCAAGGATTCGGGCAATCTCATCCTGCTCTCTAACCTGAAGCTCTCTCAGTTCGTTGTTCAAATCCACAGCCTGCATAGGCTCAATGAAGAATGTGCTACCTGTTGATGACTGGTCATGAACCATACCAGGCACTCTTGATTTGTAATCAGAACGAACTGGCAGACAGAATCTGCCGCCACGAACAGTAACTACAGGCTCCTGAAGATAGCCTCTTGTAGTGCTGTTATTAAGCATGGAATTCATGACGCTTTTAATCTTGTCATTGGTGCGCTTCATACCCATACGGATATCGTAAAGGGCAGTGCTGGCATCATCTGCGATAGTCTCCTCATCAATGATGCAGCGTCTGATTTCGTTTAGGATGGCTACCTCTGGAGAAAGTCCATTGAAGTAGAAGCTAAGAGCATCCTCCTCTTCCATCTGCTTGCCATAAGCACTTACTCGCTTGGTAACCTCTAGCACATTTGCTACCGCAAGAATCTCCTCAATAGTAAGTGTTGAACCAAGCTCAAGACGTGCAAGGCTAGGACGTAAATCTGTAGTACCGCTGGCGCTTACATCTGAAAACTTAATAAGGCGATTAAAGGCACAGGCAGTCTCCTGCTGCATCACCTTAATATCTTCTATATTGTTTATTGGAAGAAGCTCTAAGCAACGCTTCTTACCAGACTCGCAGGTTGCAAGCTCTGCAAGCCTATTTATTATCTTGTCATATTCTAGTGTTTTTAATACTTTTAAATTCATCTTATTTCCTCAATTAATACTTGTCTGAAATTATCTTAATCAGTTCATCAGCCGTATACTTTCCAACTAAATCTATAAATTTGTTTTCCTCAATATCTTCTATTAAAGATATTACTTCTTCATCAGGGATGTTTTTAGTGTAATCGGTTGGCTTAACTGTGGCAATAAGAGAGTTCTCTTCTGCCTCATTGTCCTCATCAGCTGTATTATCATAATCATAGGATAAGCAATACCTCATTTCAAGCTCATTATCTTTAATAAAATAATACTGTATTTGGTTTGTGTAGTAATCTGAGCCGATCTCTTCATCATGCAGCTTAATCCAATTATTGTGTGGTGAATACTGATATGGCTCTTCACCTGTAATATAATAATCCAAGTCTATAGCAATAGGTGTAACTAATCCATCTTTAAAATTATATATACTAATACTTTCTATTTTATCTTTAATCAACTCTGGAACATCATCTCCATTAATATAGGCCAGGGAATACTTTTCATCTGCATAATAATCAGAGCCCTCAACTTTTATGAACTGCTTATAGGCCTCCTGCCAATTATGGTTTGCTTTTCTTTCGGTGCCAAGAATAGCTTCTTTTATGCCGTCTATTGTTAGATTGTCTGCTAATTCATTACTAAGTGAAAATGATAAATCACTAGCTGTAAATAGACCATAGGTATCATCATATTTCTTCTCAGTTGTAAATATTATTGTTTTTAATATGGAATGGTTATCATATCCAATGGCAATTAAATCATTCACGCCATCACAGTTCAAATCGCAAACTTCAATATGGGTGATTTTTCTAATATCAATGATATCATCATCTGAAGCGTATAGATTAACAAAATCCACCAACTGATTATCACCGATAATGGCAATCCTTGCAGAGTTACCATCGTCAAAATGAGCATCATCACTTTGATAGGTAACTAACCTGGCATCTGATGAAAGCTGTGGAATATCAACATCAAATGTAAGCTTCTTATCATTTCCAACTTCCCACATGTTTACGCTTAACTTAACTACATAGCCATTTTCAATCTTTACCAAAACCATTTTCTTATTAGGCTCTGTAATATTTCTTTTGTCACTAGCCACCTCTAACACATAGGTGTCTTTTAATTTCACTCCGGAAACGCAGGTGCATGGTTTATACTGTAAATAATCTAATTCCTTATAATAAACATCCTTATTTTTATTATAAACCCACAGGAGGTCATCTTTTAAATCGATGCTGGTGCCTGTGTGCTTATAAATATAATCTTTTATACTAGCTCCTGAAATGGCTAATAGCTCACAATCCAGTGAATTATAAGATCTATCATCTAAATAGAATTTTTTATCCTCTTTTGTTATCTTCTCCCTTGGAATTCCGGCCCCATCAGCTAACACTTCATTCCAATCAATATCTTTTGGATTATCAAATGTTACTCGATAAAAGCCATTATATTCATCTGAATCCAAAAGCTCTGTGAATTCCTTGCACTCATCCCATGACAGGTCCACGGCATCCTTGGAAGCTTCTATTTCATCTGCATCCACAGTTCTAGCTATGGCATCCTGAAACTGGGCCTCTTTCTGGTAATCATTGTATGCTCTCTTTCCATATATAGCTCCACCAATTCCCAACAGGCCAATCAGCAGTATCACTACTAGCTTTTTCATTATTTATTGTTCCCTTTATCTATAGGCCACGTAAGCCTTTCGAACCTTTCTTTCTAACAATCTTTTATATTATAAGATATATGGGGGCTAACACAAGAGAAATATTAGTAATCCAGAGTGCTTCACTTGAGATACCCACCATATTTCATTCATGTCAGCCGCTGGTTACTCGTTACTACTATCTGCGAGATATTTTTCCCTGTAGGTAGTAGTACTAATAGAAATAAATTGCTATTTACCTCTAGTAATTATTAATTCCTGAATTATTAGTGGTACGATTTACACTCTTTACCTCTAGTAATCCCCATCATAGTCGTTACCAGTGGTATGTTTTAACATCTTTACCACTAGTATTATATCTAGCATCAATTTATAGTGGTAATCACTTTCTGATTTACCACTACAAATATGCATTTTCCTTATTGCTAGTGGTAATCGCCGGATATTTTACCACTGAAAAAGCCAGTAACATCCTCTGCTAGTTGTAAAGTCCCCATTTCTACTAAGGAAACTCTCTATAGCAGTTTCATAATTGTATAATTCTGTATACAAAAATTTTTAAACACCATATATATTTACATTACTCCACACAAATGGTATATTGAGCAGCGGATGGTATTCGAAAGAAACTATACCCTTTAATTTCTAAGTTTTAAAATAGTAGAACCCGCACGGCATGCTCGTATCATTTTGAACGAGACTGTATCACCCCCATAAAGGAGGTGTTGCCAATGAAGGTTGGATTTATAGGCGCTGGAAAGGTGGGCTGTTCCTTAGGAAAGCTTTTTGCCGAGACCCAGCATAATCTCACGGGCTTTTATAGCCTAACTTCATCATCTGCGGAATCTGCAGCTGAATTTACCAACTCAACATATTTTCAAAATTTAGAAGACTTAATTCAAGATAGTGATACAGTGTTTATCACAGTTCCTGACGACGCTATTACTGCTGTCTGGGAGCAGCTTAAACACATGTCAATTGCTGGAAAAATGATATGTCATTGCAGCGGTTCTTTATCTTCAGAAATCTTTAGGGATATAGAAGAAACTGGCGCGTACGGTTTCTCGGTCCATCCATTACTGGCGGTATCAGATAGATACACTTCATACCAGGAGCTTCCAAAGGCTTTATTTACAATCGAAGGAAATGCAAATCACATAAGTGGTATCGAAGAATTGTTACATGCAAGCAATTTGCAATCTGCTCGCATAAGCGCAGATGTAAAAACCAGATATCACGGTGCAGCTGTACTTTGTTCAAACCTAGTTGTAGCCCTTGTTCAAGCTGCGGAGGATGAACTTCGTATATGCGGATTTTCAGAGGAACAGTTGGCTGATGCCATCGCACCACTTTTATTAGGCAACGTGAACAAGGTACTGTCTGTAGGAACTAAGGCGGCGTTGACAGGTCCAATTGAACGAAATGATGTTGGAACTGTTAAAAAGCATCTAGACACCTTTGAAGGAATTGATAGGGAAATCTACAGGGTTCTTTCAAAAAAGACCTGTGAGATTGCAAAGGATAAGCATCCTTACGCAAACTATAAAGCTTTGGAGCAATTACTAAACTCGTAATTGGAGGACGAATAATTTATGAAAAACACAGTAACTACCCTTCAGGCTATGAAGGCTAAGGGCGAAAAAATCAGCATGCTTACATGCTACGATTACACAACAGCATGCCTTATGGAGGAGGCTGGCATCAACGCTATCCTCATCGGCGATTCACTTGGCATGACAATGATGGGCTACAGCGACACACTTCCTGTAACAGTTGATGACATCATCCATCACTGCGCTTCTGTATCTCGCGGACTTAAGGATACATTCCTTGTAGCAGATATGCCTTTTATGTCTTATCAGACAAGCGTGGAAGATGCAGTTAGAAATGCCGGCCGTCTTATCAAGGAAGGTCATGCTCAGGCAGTTAAGCTAGAAGGTGGCGCCACAGTAGTTGAGCAGATTAAGGCTATCACAAAGGCTGATATTCCTGTTGTTGCACACATCGGTCTTACACCTCAGTCTATTAATGCATTTGGTGGATTCAAGGTTCAGGGCAAGAACACCCTGCGCGCTCTTCAGATTGTAGAGGATGCAAAGGCTGTTGAAGCTGCCGGCGCATTTATGGTTACACTTGAGTGCGTTCCTGAGGAGCTTGCAACTCTTATTTCTAAGGAGCTTACCATTCCAACGATTGGCATCGGTGCAGGAAATGGCTGCGATGGTCAGGTGCTTGTTTACCAGGATATGCTTGGAATGTTCTCAGGATTTAAGCCTAAGTTTGTAAAACATTTTGCAAACATTGGCGAGGAAATGAAAAACGCATTTAAGACTTATGATGCTGAGGTTAAGTCACAGGCTTTCCCTGCTGCAGAGCACAATTTTGCAATCGATTCAGAGGTAATTGCCGAAGTTGAAAAGCAGATTAATACAAAAGAATTTACAGTAACCATTGATTCAAACAAGGTTTTAGCATAAGGAGATATTATGATTAGAGCAACAAAAATTGATGAAGTAAAAGCCAACGTTAGGGAATGGAAAAAGGCTGGTCTTACAATCGGCCTTGTTCCAACCATGGGATATTTACATGAAGGGCACGCAAGCCTTATTGAGCGTGCTCGCAGGGAGTGCGACAAAGTTATCGTTTCAGATTTTGTAAATCCAATCCAGTTTGGACCTAAGGAAGATCTTGCCACCTACCCTAGAGATTTCGAGGCAGATTGCAAGCTTTGCGAAGGTCTTGGCGCGGATTTGATTTTTCATCCTGAACCAGAGGAGATGTATCTTGATGGTTTCCATTCTTACGTTGGTGTGGATACTTTATCCACAGAGCTTTGCGGCAAGAGCCGTCCTATCCACTTCAACGGTGTTTGCACTGTTGTTAGCAAGCTTTTCAACATCACAGAGGCTGATAAGGCTTACTTTGGTGAAAAGGATGCTCAGCAGCTTGCCATCGTAAAGCGTATGGTTCGCGACCTTAATTTCAACATTGAAATCGTTGGTTGCCCTATCATCCGCGAGGAGGACGGCCTTGCAAAGAGCTCACGTAACACATACTTAAACGATGATGAGCGCAAGAAAGCTCTTATTATCCATCAGGCTCTTACCAAGGGTGAGGAAATGGTTCGCTCTGGTGAGAAGGATGCTAACAAGGTAAAGGATACTGTTAGATCTATCATCGAGTCAGAGCCTATCTGCCGTGTTGATTATGTTGAAATCGTAGACTGGAACGAGCTTCAGAAGGTGGATACAATCGATGGCCCTATCCTTACAGCCGTAGCTGTTTACATGGATGAAAAGGTTAGATTGATTGATAATTTTATTGTTGAATAAGCTAGTGTATTAGAAATGAGGATATTATGATTTTAACAATGCTTAAAGGAAAGATTCACAGAGCAACCGTTACTCAGGCTGCTTTAGACTATGTTGGAAGCATAACAATTGATGAGGATTTATTAGATGCTGCTGGCATTTTAGAGTACGAGCAGGTACAGATTGTTGATGTTGAAAATGGAAACCGCTTCGAGACTTACACTATCGCTGGTGAGCGTGGTAGCGGAATGATTTGCCTTAACGGTGCCGCAGCCCGCTGCGTGCAGGTCAACGACCACGTTATCATCATGTGCTATTGCAGCATAGATTCCAAGGAAGCTGCAGACCACAAGCCTAATGTAGTATTTGTAGATGACAAAAATGGAATCAGCCGCGTAACATGCTATGAAAAGCATGGTAGGCTAGAGGATATGTAAAGACTTCATTGTATAAATCAAGCCCCTATCACATACACATAGGGGCTTTTCATTTTGCATTCTTCTTTCCATCTTTATCGTGTCTCAAAATCATAGCTACATGAAAGACATTGTATCTTTCCACTTCGCCATTACTTGCAAATACTGTTAAAGTAAGGATTGGCATAGGCATTTACAATGTTAAGTAATATTTCAACATTTTTTACCATAGATTGAATTGGAACATATTCAAATCTTCCATGGGCATTTTCATATCCTGCTGATAAATTAGGGCATGGCAATCCTCTGAAAGAAAGAGCTGCTCCATCTGTGCCGCCCCTAAAAGGTTCACATACTGGTCTAATTCCTGCTTTTTTAATGGCATCTTCCAGTATTGCCGTCATATATGGTACATCTTTAAGAATTTCTTTCATATTACTGTATTGATGGTTGATTGTAAGTTTAACTCTATCATGTCCATAACCGCTTCCTATTTTTTCAGCACATTCTTTTAAAAACGATTCTCGTTTTTTGAAGATCTCAAAATCGAAGTCACGTATAATAAGTCTAACTTTAGAATATTCGCAATCACCATTACATGAGATTACATGATAGAAGCCTTCTCTTCCATCAGTATTTTGCGGCCTTTCTTTTTTAGGTAGCATGTCGATAAATTCAGCTGCAATATCTACAGCATTAATCATTATGTCTTTCGCTGTTCCTGTATGAACACTTCTGCCTGTGAATTCAAAAACTGCTTCTGAAGCATAGAATGTTTCATTTTCATACCATCCTAAATGGTCGCCATCTAATGTGTAAGCACATTTTGCTCCAAATCGGTTTAAATCTAAATCCTTTGCCAATCCTCCTACCTCTTCATCAGGAGTGAATGCTAAGGCTATTTCACCATGTCTTACATCACTATTATTACAAAGATATTCCGCCATTGTCATGATAGCTGCGATGGATGCTTTATCGTCTCCACCTAATAAAGTTGTTCCATCGGTAAGTATCAAATCCTGTCCAATGTAATTTTCAAGATTTGTATAATCCGCTGCTTTCATTACAATATGCTCTTTTTCATTAAGAACTATGTCTTTGCCATCATAATTCTCTAATACCCATGGTTTTACATCGGTTCCACTTGCATCTGGTGCGGTATCCATGTGTGCCACAAAACCTACAGCTTTAGCATTTTCATCATTAATATTAGAAGGAATTCGGCCATATACTACATAGTTTGTTTCATCCATATACACATCTGAAACACCTATATCTATCATTTCTTTTTTCAGAACGATTGCTAGATCCTTTTGTTTTTCCGTAGTTGGCCAATGACCGCTATAAGGCTGAGATTGAGTATCAATCTTTGCATATCTTATCAGTCGTTCTTTTACTTTTTCATAAACATTAATATTTCCCATTTAATACTCTCCGAATTTATAGGTTCTTGTTTTTCTGATGAAAAACAAAAACCTAGACTAATCTAGACTCTACATATTCCTTGAATCGAGGTAACTTTACCTTAACTACTCCTCTTTCAGAGCCATCCAAGATTCCCTTTTCTATAAGTCTTTTTCTAGGTTCGCTCCATTCATTATGACTTGTCTTTGTTAGTTCTAACAATTCAGTTGCCGAAATGGTATCCTTTTTTACTATAAAACTCAAATACCATTTTTCTTTTTCTCTTAATTCACTCCAGATTTTGTCATATACCTTTTCAGCCAATGCTTCATCTACAAGAGCCAACACAGTTTTTGAAATCTGCTTATTTCCGGTCTCCCACATGTATTTTCCAAATGCCTGGTAGGCAAATGCATAACCTTTTGTCATTTCAGCTAATTGCTTAGCCATATCTTCTGGCACCCCAAGGGTTTTCTCATAATCGTCTTCTATGATGACGAGATTGAGAGGTTTCATTTCATATTTGGCAGCTCTAAGGAAAAATGTGAGTCCATCAGCATTTTCCAAACTTTCTATATCATCATATAAACCAGCTGCAATCAAATATATTGGCAGTTCATTTCTGATAAGAATCTGAAATTCCTGTATAAAATCAACGAGCTCATCAGTTTTCCTTGCTTCATCTATAACAACAAGAACTTTTTTATTCCTTTTCTGAACCTCGCCAAGAATCTTTTTCAAAATAACATCCATGCTTGTTACAGGGCTCTTTTTATCTATATTAATTCCTATTCCAAATGCAGATAAGTTCAGATTAGTGTCAATAAATGATGTTAAAAAAGGTACTTCGCCATAAAGGCTCGCAACAAGTTCTTTTGATATTTCTGAATTAGATTTAACATCAACTATAATCCACTGATCATCTTCTCTTAGTTCTTTTTCTATGGCAGTCAGTGTAACTGTCTTTCCTGTTCCCCTAATTCCAGTAATCTTAAAGGCCTGTTCCTCCACGGGGTCTGCATTTAATATATCTATTATATCTTCTATCATCAGGCTTCTGCTAATATATTGATTTGGAATTCTTCCAAAACTTATACTGTAAGGACTTCTTTTTATCATATATAATCCTCGCCTTTCATATATAAATATATATAATCTTCTATTATTATCTATAAATCCATTTTAATAAATATAATTAAAATTTCAAGTTAATAATCAAAAAAAGACCAACAAACACATTGATGCTCGTTGGCCTTAATCATTAGTTTATTTATTCTTAATTTCGATGTAGGATTTCACAACTTCGATTAGCTTATCATATTCCATAACACCTGTGTCCAGGCAGAAGTCGTAGTTGCGGGCGTCGTTCCAGTCACGGCCGGTGTAGTATTTGTAGTACTCGGCGCGGTGTTTGTCGATGTCGTGCATGCGCTTGATAAGCTCTTCATCAGTGCCACTAACCTGCTTGCGAAGACGTATCAAGCAATCCTCTTCAGAAGCGTAGAAGAAAAGTGAAAACACATTTGACTTATCCCTTAAAATGAAATCTGCGCATCGTCCAACAATGATGCAGCTTTGAGTATCTGCAATCTGCCTGATTACATCTGCCTGCAATTCAAACAGGTTATCATCTGATGTAAATGCTGAATCCTCTGGAGTCAGTGGCTTGCCCTTATATTTGCCCTTAGCCTTCAGGAAAATCTTGCGGACATGCTCATCCACCTGGCCAAACATCTCCTCGCTGATACCACTTTGGTCTGAGGCCATTCTAAGAATTTCCCTATCGTATACTGGCAAATCCAGCTCTTTTCCAAGCTTCTTAGCAAGTGTAAGACCACCTGAACCATAACTTCTAGCAATACTAATAACTAACTTCTTTTCTTCCATAATTACCCCCTGTAATTTGGCTTAATCGACTGATAGATAGACTTACTTTCCACCCTCATCAGTCAGCTTCGCTGACAGCTTCCCCCTACTTAAGGGGGAAGCCTTTTATTCGCCTAAATAAGCCTTCTTGATAGAGTCGTCATTCATTAAGGCATCGGCGTCGCCAGAGAGGACGATGTTGCCAGTCTCTAAGACGTAGGCGCGATCGGCGATGGCGAGAGCCTTCTTGGCGTTTTGCTCCACTAGAAGGACAGTTGTGCCAGCCTTAGAAATCTCTTCGATGATGTTGAAGATTTCATCTACATAGATTGGTGACAATCCCATAGATGGCTCGTCCATCAGCACGATGCGAGGCTTGCTCATAAGAGCACGACCCATTGCAAGCATCTGCTGCTCACCACCTGAAAGAGTACCTGCCAGCTGGTTTTGACGCTCCTTTAATCTTGGAAAGCTTCCGTAGATTCTCTCGAAGCTTTCGGCTATCTCTGTCTTACTACTTCTAGTATATGCTCCCATTTTCAAGTTTTCAAGCACTGTCAAGCCACCAAAAACTCGTCTGCCCTCTGGCACATGAGCAAGGCCCATTGAAACGATTTTATGACCTGGAATCTTGGTAATGTCCGTGCCCTCTAAAAGCACCTTGCCACTTGTAGGTGAAAGCATTCCCGAGATTGTTTGTAAGGTTGTGGTTTTGCCGGCGCCGTTGGCACCTATTAGGGCGATGACTTCCCCTTCATTTACTTCAAAGGAGATGCCCTTAAGGGCCTGAATGATGCCGTAATTTACTACTAAGTTTTCTACTTTTAACATATATTTATTCTCCCAAATACGCCTTTATTACCTCTGGGTTGTTTAGGACGGCGGTGGTTTCGCCAGAGGCGAGGACGCGCCCAAAGTTTAGTACAGTAAGCTTTTCACAGATTCCTGAGACAAGCTTCATATCATGTTCGATAAGCAGGATGGTTACCCCAAATTCCTTACGAATAAGTGCGATAGTGTCCATCAAATCCTTTGTTTCGTTAGGATTCATGCCAGCTGCCGGTTCATCAAGCAACAACAGCTTAGGGTTAGTAGCCAAAGCTCTTGCTATTTCAAGCTGGCGCTGCTTACCATAGGGAAGATTAGATGCCAGTACATCTGCCTCCTTATCAAGCCCAAACACTGACAATATCTCAAGAGCTTTTTTATCCATTTCCTTCTCTATAGAAAAATACTTTGGAAGACGGAATACTCCTGTAAATGTTCCATATTCAAAATGATTGTGTAGACCGATTTTTACATTATCAAGTACCGATTGATCTCCAAACAATCTGATATTTTGGAAAGTCCTTGCAACACCAGCTTTGTTGATATCAGCTGTGTGCTTTCCTGTGATGTTATTTCCATCTAAGAAAATCTTGCCATCTGTAGGCTTGTAAATGCCTGTAAGCATATTAAATACTGTAGTTTTTCCTGCACCGTTAGGACCGATTAAGCCGTAAAGCTCACCCTTTTCGATTGTAAGATTAAACTCATCTACAGCCCTAAGACCTCCAAAGGAAATGCCAAGATTAGTAACCTCTAGTAATGCCATTACTGCACCTCCTTTTTCTTTTTAAATCTGCCAAACAGCTGCTTTGTTGTAAGCCCGTGCTCTTCTCTTAATTTGAGAATTCCTGGAGCCCAGTTAAATAACATCAATGCAATCAGCACGATTGAGTAAATCAACATACGATATGTTGAAAGTCCTCTTAACATCTCTGGAAGCATGGTAAGTACTACTGTTGCAATAACAGAGCCAGAGAAGTTTCCAATTCCACCAAGCACTACATATACAAGAATCATGATAGACATGTTGTAGCCAAAGTTGTTGGTTGTGGCTGTAAGGGAATTGATATTGTGAGCATATAAAACACCACCAACTCCTGCTATGGCTGCAGATATGGTAAATGCGGTAAGCTTGTATTTTGTAATAGGAAGACCTACAGTCTCTGCTGCAATCTGATTATCACGGATAGCCTTTACTGCTCTACCTGTTCTGGAATTTACAAAGTTGTGGGTAATAATCAGTGCTACAATAAGCAGAATCACTGCAATTGTAAATGTAGACTGACGTGGTGTGCCTGTGATTCCCTGTGCACCATTAATAAGAACAACTCCATCTAAATCCAGCCCTAAATCCATCATGTCCTTAAGTGAAAAATGAAGCCCTGCTGCATCCTTTCCCACGTAAAGTACATTTATAACATTCTTGATAATCTCGCCAAAGGCAAGTGTTACGATTGCAAGATAATCTCCGCTAAGTCGAAGTACTGGAATGGCAATCAAAAATCCAAACAGCGCTGCAAAGAATGTACCGATGATAAGCGCCAAAATAAATCTTGGAACATCCGGGATTACATCCTGATACATCTTAGAAAAGAATGCTGAGGTAAAAGCACCTACGCACATAAATCCTGCATGGCCCAGTGATAATTCCCCAAGATATCCAACGCAAAGATTAAGTCCGATTGCAACAAGTGAATAAGCACAAACAGGAACCAAAAGACCGCTCATAAGTGAGCTAAGATTGCCTGTTGCCTGCATGCCGTTCATTACCAAATAAAGCACTACAATGATAGCAATAGATGATATTAATTTTCTGGTAGATCCGTTTAATTTCTTCATTTATATCACCTACACTTTCTCTTTAATCTGCTTGCCAAGAATACCTGTTGGCTTCACTAACAGCACGATAATAAGTACCGCAAATACGATAGCATCAGCAAGCTGGCTTGAGATGTAAGCCTTTGCCAAAATCTCGATAACCCCAAGCAACAATCCACCGATAAGCGCCCCTGGAATAGAGCCGATTCCACCAAATACAGCAGCGGTAAATGCCTTGATACCAGGCATTGATCCAGTGTATGGATTCAGTGTTGGATATGCACTACACAAAAGTGCCCCAGCTATTGCTGCAAGTCCAGAGCCGATTGCAAAAGTAAGGGATATAGTTGCATTTACATTGATTCCCATAAGGATTGCTGCGTCCTTATCCTCTGATACAGCGCGCATTGCCTGACCTGGCTTAGTATTTTTAACAAACCACATGAGCGCAAACATGATAATAAGACATGTGATGATTGTAACTATAGCGCTACCTGTGATTTTTAGCTGGCCACCTGCCAGTGATAATCCTGACCATTTTACAACTGATGTGAAGGATACAGGATTTGAACCAAAGATTAAAAGAGCCATATTCTGTAAGAAATAGCTGACACCAATTGCAGTGATAAGTACCGCAAGATTGGTTGCCCTTCTAAGTGGCTTGTATGCTATCTTTTCTATAATTATTCCGATTGCAGTACAGCAAACAATTGCAATAACAATAGAAACTACAGCAGGAAGTCCTGCATTTGACATACACATAAACACTAAATAAGCTCCCAGCATGATTACATCACCGTGGGCGAAATTTAGCATCTTTGCAATGCCGTATACCATTGTGTAGCCAAGGGCGATCAGCGCATACACGCTTCCCAGGCTAAGTCCATTTATCAAATAGGTTAAAAATCCCATACCTAATCTCTCTTTCAAAAATTAAAGTCGATGCGGGTCTCCCCGCATCGCCATTGATGTTCCCCCGTATTATATATCTTATAGTCCTTAGATGAGGCTGTAGATTATAGATGAGGCTGTAGTCTACAAGCAAAAAATTACTTAAGCGAAGCATCCCGCTGAGCGTAGTGATTTATTGCTTGTAGGCGTAACAGCCGGACTCCATTATTCTACAGATACATATCCGCCATTTTCGATGATGACAGCCTTAGGACTCTTAGATACTTCACCTTTTTCGTTCCATGTCATGCCCTCACCTGTAAGTCCATTGTAGTTTACATTCTGGATTGCTCCAATAAGAGCTTCGCAGATTTCCTCGTTAGAAGCCTCTGGTGTAAGTCCTGCAGACTCAAGTGCTTCCTTTAAGATGTAAACTCCATCGTAAGCATCTGCTGCAAACTGGTTAGGTGTGCCGCCGAACTGCTCTTCATACTTAGTTACGAAGTTCTTTGTAGCATCATCAGTAGCATCTGCTGCGAATGGTGTAAGAAGATATACACCCTCTGCAAGGCTAACATCGAAGTCCTTAACACCAAGAAGTCCATCAAATCCGTCTACACCAAACATGATTGGTGCATAAGACATATCGTGTGCCTGCTTAAGAACTACTGAGCCTTCCTGATAGTAGAATGGAAGGAATAACAAATCTGCTCCTGCATCCTTACATTTCTGAAGCTGTGTTGAGAAATCTGTCTTGTTGTCTGCTGTGAAAGCTTCAGTTGCTACGATTTCAAGACCTACATTTGCTGCCTCTTTAGCAAAGTTCTGATAAACACCTGATGAATATGGATCAGAACTATCATAGATAATACCAATCTTTGTTCCAAGTGAGTTTTCAGCGATATAATCTGCTGAAACTGTACCCTGGTTAGGGTCTGAGAAACAAATCTGGAATGTGTTGTCGTGTCCTTCAGTAACACTTGTTGATGATGCAGATGGTGTAAGCTGGAAAATTCTGTCGTTGTATGTTTCTGCTGAAACCGCTGCACATGCACCTGATGTTACTGTACCTTCTAATATCTGCATGCCCCAATCCTTAAGAGTATTGTAAGCATTAACTGCCTTCTGAGGATCTGTCTCGTCATCCTGGAAATTAAATGAAACCTTATAGCCATTAATTCCGCCTGCCTCATTAACCTCGTCTACCGCAATCTGTATAGCGTTCATAACTCCCTGACCGTACTGAGCTGCACCCCCTGTAATTGGCCCAATACCTCCAAGTCTCCATGTAAGCTCTCCCGATGTATCAACTGTCTCTGTTGATGTAGCTGCACCGCCGTTTGCTCCGCAGCCTGCAAATAATGATGCAGTAAGTGCCGCGCAAAGACCCATGCTTAGAATCTTTTTCTTCATCTTCAATCCCTCCTATTCTTCATGAAACTGCTCTCCCCAAATGGCAAATTTCACTTTCACGCTTTAATACTTTAAAGGCTAAAACCCCTCTTTTGAAGATTATAATAAAACTTATTAATTCAAGAGTCAATACTTTAATGAGTTAAAGTGTTCTAATTCGCAAATTTCTCCTTCTTTTAATTTTTCTTCGTCCAGCTTTAGAGGTCCAAAAGCTGTACGTTTAAGCTCTATTACCTCACGTCCTACAGCAAAAAACATTCGCTTAACCTGGTGGAATTTTCCTTCATGAATAGTGATATAGCAGGTATTTCCACCAGAATATTCTACAGTGGCAGGTGCTGTTAAATCCCCCTCACCGATGTGTACACCTTCTTCTAATTTAGCTACATCATCTGATGTTAATTCATCATCAAGGGTTACAAAATATGTTTTATCCACATGCTTTTTAGGGGACAACATATCGTGAGCCAACTGCCCATCGTTAGTGATAAGCAGAAGCCCTGTAGTATCCTTATCAAGCCTGCCTACAGGTGCCAAGCCCCTAGGTGCATCTGGACATTTGCTATAAAACACATCCATAACTGTCCTATCCTTAGCATCCTCTGTGGCGGTGATAACTCCCTTAGGCTTGTTCATAACATAGTAAGAAAACTTCTTGTATGTATATTCCTTCCCCTGATATGTAATCACTACAGTGTTTTCATCCACCTTTGCTTCAGGCTTTAACGCCTTTTGCCCGTCTACAAAAATAAGGCCCTTCTTAAGAAGAGCCTTAACTTCAGACCTGGTTCCGATATTTAATTCTACCAAAAGCTTGTCTAATCTAATCATTATTCAATTCACCTTAATAAGAAATTACTTCGTAGCCTGTCTCTGTAACAAGTACCTGATACTCCCACTGAGCAGAAGGTTTACCATCAAGTGTTGAAACCTCCCAGCCATTGTTAGGGTCTGTCTTAATCTTCTGTGTACCCATGTTAATCATAGGCTCGATTGTAAACATAAATCCAGGAACAAGTAACAGCTCTGTACCAGGGAGTGTATTATAACCAACCCATGGCTCCTCGTGGAATTCAAGCCCCACACCATGTCCACCGATTTCACGTACAACCTGGTAGCCATTAGCGTGAGCATGCTTGCAGATAGCAGCACCTACATCTCCAAGGAAGCCCCAAGGCTTAACCTGCTCAAGGCCAAGGTCGCAGCACTCCTTTGTAACCTCTACTAGCTTCTTAGTCTCTGGAGCAACATCACCAATCATAAACATACGTGACGAATCAGAGAAATATCCATCCAAGATAGTAGAGCAATCAACATTTACAATATCACCGCTCTTGAGGATAACATCATCAGATGGATATCCGTGGCACACCTGGTCATTTACCGATGTACACACGCTATATGGGAAGCCCTCGTAATTAAGTGGTGCAGGGATTCCGCCCATTTTTGTAGTTGTCTCGTATACGATTCTATCGATTTCTGATGTTGGCATTCCCTCGCAGATTGCCTCTGCAACCGCATCAAGACATGCCATATTAATAACTGCCGATTTCTTAATCTTCTCCACCTGCTCAGGTGTTTTAATCATGTTGTGTGTAGGAACCTTATGTCCCTTTACTGCAAAGCTTTCGATTTTTCTATCGAATGCCTCGTGACACTGCTTGTATTTTCGACCACTGCCACACCAGCATGGGTCATTTCTGTTTAACTTAACCATTTGTATTGCCTTTCTATTCTTTGCTCTTTTTCTTGTCCTCATCAGTCAATCCATTTATATAATTAATCCGCCCGTGTGCCAGAGTAATATCTCCTAACACCAGCTTTTTCCACAGCTTATTATTCACCTTTAGCTTATGATTTTCAAGAATCTGACTGTAATAATAACCATCATACCTATAGGCGGCCTTGCTGGTATTATTCTCCTTGGCAAGATAATTGCCATATTTTTCAGCCACAGCAGCAATGCGAATCTGATTGTTGATAGTTTCTTCATCACATGGCAAATGCTCCCACTGAACGTCCAGCATATCTTCCCAAAAATCACTAACGGAGCCTTCAAGCTCTATCTGCTCAACTCCGTTAAGCTTATCCATGCCCTCATCCACAGCCATCTGATAAAACAGATAATCATGCACTGCCATATTTAAAACTGCATCCTTGGCCTCTGTCTGAATAAACTTATCATCGGTATGGATATTCCAATAATCCTTGGTATAGTCCTTATTATAGATTCTGGCCTGTTCCTCCACCTTTCTCTCCTCAAAGAGAATGTAAAAGGCCAAATCCTCAAAGGTAACTTCCTCATCATCGATGGTAAAGGCGGTATCATCCAAATGTTCCCAATAATCAAGAGGACCCCTACCGTTTCCCATGGTAAGAAATGCGTAGAGCATAACCCCTACGCAAATCAGTAACACCATCGGTTTTAGAAGCTTTTGTATTCTCATAGCACCCTTCGTATTGTAATAATTGAATGGCAATTGACTGAGCGATAATTAGTAATACCGGTAGCTGTACTCTGTGCCTCCACAATAGTACCACCACCTGCATAGATTGCTACATGTCCAGGGTAGCAAACTATATCACCGGGTTGCATGTAATTATAGCTAACCTCTTGACCGACACTCCTAAATCCGCCCGAAGTCATTCTTGCACCATAATTGATTCCAAAATTAGCCAAAACCTGCTGTACAAATCCTGAGCAATCACAGCCTTCTGTAAGGGAATTACCTCCCCACACATATCTGTTGCCCACATATTGATTAGCATATGATACAACGCTTGAACCACTAACGCCAGTTGAATATCCTGGGTTCAAATCGCCATTAACATTGTAACTAGAGCTTGCTGATGTATTAGCCCCACCAGAGCTATTACCATTTGCTGCCGCCGCTGCTGCTGCTCTTGCAGCCCTAAGAGCTGCCTCCCTAGCCGCAATCTCCTTAGCCTCTTTCAGCTCAGCATCCAAATCATCCATCTCGCCACGCTTCTCATCAATCATGGCCTCCAGTGAAGCCTCCTGAGATGCAAGTTCCTTCTTAGATGATTCAAGACCAGCCTTCTCTTCCTCTAAGGCTGCTGCAAGCTCTTCAATTTCCGCCTGGGTAGCCTCAAACTGATTAAGCTTTTCTCTATCATATTCATATACGCTATTAGCGTACTCCAACCTATTCAGAAACTGACTAATAGAACCCGATGAAACAAGCATCTCAAATATGCTAGGGTTCTCCTTCTCATACATATACTTAATACGTAGCTTCATAGACTGATACTGGGAATCCCTAGCAGCCTTAGCCTCCTCCAAAGAAGCCTCCGTATCTACTATCTCTGCCTCCGTCTCAGCGATTGCATTCTCAATCTCTGTAATCTGGCTTACCAAACTATATAAATCAGCATCCAACGTATCGATTTCATCCTGCAGTGAATCCTGTTCCGCCTCTATCTCCGAAATAGAACGCACCGCATTAGAAACTGTAGAATCCGACGCCAACATACAAACTGCGACAGCTACACACACCGCTGTCCGTATAACCTTCTTATATCTCATAAACACTATCTCCAACCTAAGGGCCTAGCCCTACATCTAGTGCAAATTCTCATAATCTCACAACATTATGATACCGTTTATCCGCCACGTTTTCAATAATAAAACAAACTATTCACCGACATACACGTAATTAAGTTATGGGGATTTAGCAGCAAACCGCCCTGCTCTTTGCACCCCAGACTAGCCCCGCTACATCTGCCTGTGGCCGCCTTAGGCATTAGACAGTGCCCCTAGCTAATTGCATCATTGGAGAAGAATTGCTGATTTTCTTAATGCCACAAACGAGCATACGTCACGTGTCCTTTCACGGCTTTGACTATTCGAAGGCACTGTATGTATCTCACAGACACTTGGTGGGTTTCATAATAGCAGTGGCGGCAATATTAGTATTAATTGCATTCATATTA
>NZ_JAFUSK010000027.1 GCF_017471675.1 Pseudobutyrivibrio sp. | reverse complement strand
GCTTGTTACGCTGACAAGCATTATAATTTCTACGCTCCGCATAAAAAGCTCCGCTTAAGAAATATAATAGCTTGTCAACTACAAGCTATTTTTACTTCTTTGAATATCGCATATACGTTAGAAACGTTGAAACTCTTCTAAAACGAAGTCAATGGTGCGGGCGTTTTCGTCTACGGAATCAAGGATTACGGTTACAGGCTGGCCTAGCTTGAAGGTACGTCCTGTGCGTTCTCCTACAAGTGTAAGATTCTCTTCGATGAAATCATAGTGATCATCATAAAGTGTAGATACATGTACAAGGCCTTCTACGGTGTTTTCAAGCTCTACATACATTCCCCAGCCTGTTACTGATGAAATATTGCCCTCAAACTGCTGTCCAATGAATTCCTTCATAAACTGAACCATCTTTAACTTATCAACCTCACGCTCACATTCCTCTGCTCTGCGCTCCAGCTTACTAGTCTCAAGTGCAACCTGTGGCAGTATACTTTCGTAATGAGAAATCTTTCTTTCATTCATGCGGCCACGCAAATGGTCCTTAATAATACGATGTATCTGTAAATCAGGATATCTTCTGATTGGGGATGTAAAGTGACAATAATACTGAGCAGCCAAACCAAAATGACCTTTACACTCCGTATCGTATCTAGCCTGTTGCATGCTTCTAAGGGTCATCTTAGTAATAACAGCTTCATCCTCATGCCCTGCAAGAGATTCTAGCATCTTTTGAATTTCCTTAGGGTGGATACTGTCCTTATTTCCCTTAAGGCTGTAACCGCAAGCTCCCAGAAATCTTGAGAGAGATTGCATCTTTTCAGGATCAGGCGCACCATGCACACGATATACAAATGGTGATTCCATCAGCGAAAAATGCTCAGCAACTGTTTCATTAGCTGCAAGCATAAAATCCTCTATAAGCTTATGGGCATCGTTTCTTTCGTATGGTGCCAGGCCTACTACCTTACCATTTTCATCGATAATAATATGTGTTTCTGGAAAATCAAAATCAATAGAGCCTCTCTTCTTTCGCTTTGCCCTAAGAATCTGAGATAGCTTGTACATATTATCTACCATATCAGCTATATCAGCATACTGATTTCTAACAGCTTCATCACCTGTCATCATTGCATACACTGCAGTATATGTCATGCGATGATTGCTATGAATAACAGATTCACATATCTCATGGTCTATAAGCTCACCCTTAGGGTTAAAAGTCATAATACAAGAAAGTGCAAGCCTGTCCTCTCCCTCATTAAGTGAACACATTCCATTAGATAACGTGTGAGGAAGCATTGGAATCACTCTATCTGCAAGATATACTGATGTACCTCTCTTTAAAGCCTCTACATCAAGAGCTGAGGATTCCTGTACATAATTAGTTACGTCTGCAATATGTACACCAAGAATGAAGTTGTCCCCATCCATCTGAAGGGAAACACCATCATCAATATCCTTAGTATCCTCTCCATCAATAGTGATGACTGTAAGCTCTCTTAAATCAGACCTTCCAGCCATATCAGCCTCTGATACTGGCTTTGCCACGGTTGTAGCCTGCTTAAGTACCTTTGATGGAAATTCTGGTTCAATCCCAAAGCCTCTAACGATGGATAATATATCTACACCAGGATCATTCTTATGACCAAGTATCTCTGTAATAACGCCCTCTGGCTTATGATTATCATCACCGTAATCTTCAATATGACATACTACCTTATGTCCTGTGACAGCTCCCATATCCTTACCTGCAGGAATAAATATATCCCTGTCAAGCTTATTGCTATCAGCCACCACAAAGCCAAAGCCTGCACTTTTCTCGTAGGTTCCAACCACATCTGAAAAGCCATGAGCGATTATCCTTATAACCTTTGCCTCCTGACGTTTACCAGGGGCACCAAAAGTAAGAACTGCCGCAACAGTATCATCCTGCATAGCAAAGCCTGTATTGTCTCTGCTAACAAAATAATCCTCCTCGCTGCCATCAACCTCTATAAATCCATAGCCATCCTTATGAGATATAAATCTACCTATAATATCAGGCTCTATATTTTTAGGTTTATTAGCATTCTTTGCAACCTGATTAAGAGACTGTTTACCTCTTGTAACCTCAGCCTTTGTAGGTTTCTTGGATTTATAATCCTTAAGCTTAACAAACTTAGGTCTATTCTCAGGAATCTGATACTTACCACGCTTTGTAATCTCTACAGCACCTTCATCCACTAATTCCTGTAAGACTTCAGCAAATTCCCCACGCTTGTCTTTTTCTACATCAAGAAGGATTTCCAGCTCCTTCTTTTTCATTGGAATATAGGCCTGACTCTTAAAAACATCCATCAAAAAATGCTTTTGTTTATCGAATTCTTTCATACGCCTCCTATATAAAACAAAATGCCACCCCTAAGGGTGGCTCAATAACCTTAACTTAAAAGCTTCCAATATTAAGTACTGCTGAGAGTACAAAGAAAAGAATAACGCATACTGTAGTAAGCTTAACAAGTAAACCTTCACGTGAGCGACCCTTGTTACGGCCCCAGTATGAATCAAACTGCTGTCCTGATAAAGAACCTAGTCCGTTCTGCTTTCCTTCCTGAAAAAGAATGATGACTGTAAGTGCCACACATATAGCGATTAATAAAAAAATAAGAACTATCTTTAATGCTTGCATAATTGCCTCCCATTTTAGGCTAAAATTTATAATTTGTTGCAGCTTTTGCAACATTTGAAGTATATCATAGGGAAAATATCTTTTCAAGTAAATTGACAAACATTTACTTTAATTCTGTGTGTAAGTCCTCTATACTATAAAATAAGTATGAAGGGAGAAGATTTATGATAAGCAGATATTTTGTGTACTTTATTATTTATAGCTTCTTAGGTTGGATATACGAAACCTGCTTTTGCACTATTAATGAAAAATCATGGCAAAATAGAGGCTTTCTTTACGGGCCATGCATTCCCCTATATGGCGTTGGTGCCACATTGGCACAAATCATTTTTATTGATTTGCCCTTTGATTTTTTACAAAACGCATCTTACTTAACCATTTTTATAGGTTGTGCTATAGGTTCATTCTTTTTGGAATATCTTACTTCCTATACTTTAGAAAAAAGATTCAACGCCAGGTGGTGGGATTATTCAGATATGCCTCTTAATATTAATGGCCGTGTATGTTTGCCATTTACATTGTGCTTTGGTATTGCTGGAGTTATTGTTACTCAATTTATTATTCCACCAATAGTTAATTCCATTAGCTACATTCCTCAAAATCTAATAGAATTAATTGCCTTAATATTTATGTTTATATTCGGTATGGATATGGCACTTACTATTTCTGCTCTTACTACCTTCGCCAAGGAATTTGAGAGAATTAATGAACAGATAAATGCCCAAATGGCAGAACGTATACTTACTTTACAAAACAATCTTAACGAATCAAAAATTGCTAGGCTTGAAAAAGCAGCTGAAAGGAAAGAGGCAGCTTTTGTAAAACGAGAACTTACAGCTGAACGTATTGAAGAAATCAAAGAACAGCTTTCTACTGAAGCTGTTAAGGAGTGGATTAAAAACGCCACTGAAACTCAGCGTGGTCAGTTTAGGCACATTGCAAAATTTACTCATCCAGTGGCTTCCACTAAGGCACTGCTTAATAAGGGCTCTCAGTATCTTAGAGAACGTAGGAAATAAAAAAACGGCTTTCCGTAGAGGAAAGCCATTTTTATTATTTTGCCTTTTCTTCTGTAGATTTAACAGCATCTTCTGGCTTTTCAATCTGAGAGATTGCAGCCTTCTGCATTGGTATACGGCAGTTCTTGTTGCTACCAAACTCTACGATAACAGTTGTGTCATCAGGAATAGCGATAACTACGCCATAGAAACCACTTGTTGTAAGCACTGTATCACCAATTGCAAGTGCAGCCATCATAGCTGTCTTTTCCTTCTGCTCCTTCTGCTGAGGGCGAATCATGAAGAAATACATGAATGCGAAAAGTACTACTACCCAAATAATCAAGCTGATTGAACTATTCATACCTGTTGCAGCTAATAACATACCATTGTTTAACATTAAATTATCCTCCTACTAATGGCCTTTGCCAAATCAAAATCTATTAATCATTCTACAAAAATTATTTAATAAGCGCAACCAAAAAGAGCGAATTAATAATTATTTAATACTATTCCTCTCCTGCTTCCATAGATGCTAGCTTATTTTTCTTATATGTGGCAAACATGCCAGCGTCAAGAGCGTCTCTAATCTCTTCCATCATTGTATTGTAGAAATAGAGATTATGAAGAACACAAAGTCTCATTCCAAGCATCTCCTTAGCCTTAAGAAGATGACGTATATAAGCCCTAGAGTATGTACGACATGCAGGGCAACCACAGCCCTCTTCTATTGGACGCATATCCTTTTCAAACTTTTGGTTGAAAAGATTAAGCTTACCATGATTAGTATATACATGACCGTGACGACCATTTCTACTTGGGTAAACGCAGTCGAAGAAATCAACACCGCGCTCCACTGCTTCTAATATATTAGCAGGTGTACCAACACCCATAAGATATGTTGGCTTGTTCTGTGGAAGATATGGCACCACATTATCAAGCACATCATACATCTGCTCATGGCTTTCACCTACAGCAAGACCACCAACAGCATAGCCTGGCAAATCAAGCTCTGAAATAATCTTGGCATGCTCTATACGAATATCATTATAAATAGCGCCCTGATTAATCCCAAACAAAAGCTGCTCTTTATTAATTGTATCATCCAAAGAATTAAGACGAGCCATTTCTGCCTTGCATCTATGTAACCATCTTGTAGTACGAGCAACAGAATCCTCTACATATTTGCGTTCTGCAAGTGCTGGTGGACATTCATCAAAAGCCATAGCAATGGTAGAGCCAAGGTTTGACTGAATCTGCATAGATTCCTCTGGACCCATAAAAATCTTACGGCCATCTATGTGGGAATTAAATGTAACTCCCTCTTCCTTTATCTTTCTGATACCAGCAAGGGAAAATACCTGAAATCCGCCGGAATCTGTAAGGATAGGCTTATCCCAAGCCATGAATTTATGCAAGCCTCCAAGCTCTTTAATTAGCTTATCACCAGTTCTAACATGAAGGTGATAGGTATTAGAAAGCTCAACCTGAGTCTTAATTTGGCGCAAATCGTCAGTAGAAACAGCACCCTTTATGGCTGCTACAGTACCAACATTCATAAATACAGGTGTTTCAATAACACCGTGGACAGTATGAAAACGGCCTCTTTTAGCTTTTCCCTCTGTCTTTAATAATTCGTACTTCAATTCTTATAAAACTCCTTAATATAATCTAATCTATCTGTCATGTGCGAAAACAGGGCGTCGCAGATTGTGATTGCACACATAGCTTCTACAACCACTACCGCCCTTGGAACAATAACAGGATCGTGTCTGCCATGTATTTCAATATCGATATTTTCGTGGTTCTCATTTACGGTAGGCTGCGATTGTGAAATAGATGGAGTTGGCTTAATTGCACATCTTACAATAATATCATCACCGTCAGATATACCACCTAAAATACCACCACTATGATTGGTAGCCTTAGTAACCTTGCCATCTACCATTCTAAATTTATCATTGTTGATGCTTCCAACAGTCTTAGAAACTGCGAAACCATCCCCAATCTCTACGCCCTTAACAGAACCTATGGAAACTAATGCCTTAGAAAGGTTAGCATCTAATTTATCAAAAACAGGATCACCTACGCCGGCAGGAACACCTGTTATAAGACACTCAATAACCCCGCCTGCACTATCGTTATTAAGCATACATGCCTCAAGATATTCTGTAGCCTTTTTAGCAGCTGCAGGATCTGGCATGCAAAGTGCATTGTTATCTCTTTCAGATAAATCAAAATCGTAAATCTTTATATCCCCAATGGATTTAGTATAAGCACATACTGTAATACCAAGCTCTGATAAAAGCTTAGCACAGATAGCACCTGCAGCAACTCGTCCAATTGTTTCTCTTCCAGATGAACGTCCGCCGCCTCTATAATCCCTGAGACCATATTTTTCTATATAACCATAATCAGCGTGACCTGGTCTAAAGCTTGTAGCTATATTACCGTAGTCCTTAGAGTGCTGGTCGGTATTTTCAACCATAATTGAAATAGGTGTTCCAGTAGTAACGCCCTCAAATACGCCTGATAATATCTTTACCTCATCTGCCTCGTTACGTGCTGTTGTAAACTTGGATTGGCCTGGCTTTCTTCTATCAAGATAAATCTGAATATCCTGCTCATCAAGCTTCATTCCTGCTGGAATGCCATCAATAACAGCACCAATTGCTTTACCATGTGACTCTCCCCAAGTTGTTACTGTAATATTACTTCCGAAAGTTGAACCTGCCATCACTACCTCCCTAGGTTATATAAAAGAAAAAAGGGCTGTTTTATCAGCCCTTACAACAAGCTATTTAATCTTTACTACAACAATACTGTTAGGCTTAGCAATCTTGATTGGTGCATTCTGCATCAATGAATGACCTGCCTTTTTATCGATGGTAAAGCTACGTATTTCGTTAGTATCATGATTAAGTGAAACATAGTACTTATCCCCTGGAAGAATAGCAAAGCTCTTAGGGTAATCACCGCTGATAAAGCTGTGTGAGAAATACTTAATCTTTCCTGACCTAGGATCTCTTTCATACATGCACACAGCATTAAGACCATCTACGCTGGCATATAAGAACTTGTCATCATCACCAAACTTAATATTAGTACCTGTGCTTATTTCTTCATCTACACCAACAAGTAATGATACTGTCTGGATACATTCAAAATCAGGATGATCCTCTATAATATGATAATCATATACTAAAATCTCATTAGACATCTCTGTGATGACATAGGCATACTTGCCATCAGGAGAAAACTTCATTCTAAGTGGAGCTGAACCCATTGTACATCTAACAATATCAACAAGACGAAGCTTGCCCATATCATAATCTACTTCGTAGATTTTAATCTGATGTAAACCATTTTCAACAACACAAAGGAATCTTTCATCCTTAGTAAGCTCAACACATGTGCAATGTGGGTAAAGAGGCCTGTCTGCAACAGACTTACCAATACCCTGATGGAAAATACCATCTGCGATACCTGCAATGGAACCATCCTCATTCAACTTCATCATGGTAACACGACCATCATGATAGCCTGCAACGAATAAGTATCTATTCTTAGAATCCACGCAGAGGTTACAGCCTCTCATGCCGCCTACCCATTCCTGGTTAATCTTTTCCAAATCACCATTTTCAAGAATCCTGAATGCGGCAACACCTTCATCTGCTATAGAATAAAGGAACTTATTATCGTGTGAATTAATAATATCCGATGGGTTGTTAATAGGCGCAACACTTCTTTCAGTAAGAACTCCAGTATCAGGGTTAACATCATAAACATAAATACCAACACTGGTTTCGTGAGTGTAAGTGCCTACATAAGCTACATATTTACTATCTGCCATTTGGATTCTCCTCGTAACTAATTTTAAGGTTCGTTTCTTCTTAGAATATCAAATTCATCAGGTGTAACATTTAATTTGATAAATAGCTTTTGTTTAGGATGTGGACAAGATTCCATATCCTCGCCCTCTTCATTTTTAATTCCAAGAACTTCTACATCTATATTATCACCGTTTGGCTTCATAATTTCAATAGTTTCACCTACTGAAAATTTATTACGCTGCTCTATTTCGAAGTAGCCGTCCTCATTTACAGCCCCTGCAATTCCAAGATAGGTATATCCGATATTGTAGGTATTGTTATCATAAATCTGAGACTCTTCCGATGGCTTGCCATAGAAAAATCCAGTTGTAAACTGGCGATAAGTGCAAGCAGCAATCTGTTCCTTGTACCAATCTAAGTTTGCAAGATATTTATCTTCCGATTCCTTACAATCATCAATAGCCTTGCGATATGTACGAGCAACAGTTGCAACATAAAGTGCTGTCTTCATACGTCCCTCAATCTTAAAGCTGTCAATTCCAGATGAAAGTAAATCAGGAATATGCTCTATCATGCAAAGGTCCTTTGAATTGAAAATGTAAGTACCTCTTTCGTTTTCGTAAACTGGAAGGTACTCTCCTGGACGCTGCTCCTCAACTACTGCATATTTCCATCTGCATGGATGTGTGCAGGCTCCCTGATTAGCATCTCTTCCTGTAAAATAATTAGAAAGCAAGCATCTTCCTGAATAAGAAATACACATTGCGCCATGGATAAATGTTTCTATCTCAAGGTCATCAGGAATATTTGCTCTGATTTCTTTAATCTCTTCAAGTGAAAGCTCTCTTGCAGATACTACACGCTTTGCACCAAGGTCATACCAGAACTTATATGTTCCATAGTTGGTATTATTAGCCTGTGTACTGACATGTCTTTCAATCTCTGGACAAATCTCCTTAGCTAACATGAAGATAGCTGGGTCTGCAATAATAAGAGCATCCGGCTTAATCTCCTTAAGCTCCTTAAAGTATTCTTTAACGCCTTCTAAATCACCATTGTGGGCAAGGATATTAGCTGTGACATAAACCTTTACGCCATGCTCATGGGCAAATCTGATTCCCTCTATCATATCCTCTTTGGAAAAGTTCTTGGCCTTGGCTCTAAGACCATAAACCTCTCCACCAATGTAAACTGCATCAGCTCCATATATAACCGCAACCTTAAGTACTTCAAGGCTGCTTGCAGGAACTAGTAACTCTGTTTCTCTCATTTCTTTCCTTTCACACTAATACTAACTCCATCCCCAAGTGGCAATATTGTTGTAGTATAGCCTTTATCATGGGTAAGCTCATAAAGATAATCTCGCATTCTTTTGTGAATGGTTCGATTGCGCCTTGTAATGGCATATCTGGATTCGATTATATCACCATCCTGCAAAACATTGTCAGTGACAATGATACCCCCATCCTTTGTAAGGCGCTTAATCTCTGGCCAAAAATTAATGTATTGTCCTTTGGCTGCATCCATAAATACAAAATCAAAAGGACCATCAAGTGTAGGCAGAACCTCTGTAGCATCTCCTTCAATAAGTGTTATCCGGTTCTCAAAACCCATGTTTTTAATATTATTATTTGCAATAGGAATGCGTGGCTCGTAATTTTCGATGGTAACAATATTAGCATCCCTAGCAACGCTTGCCATTAAGCAAGCTGAAAAACCTACTGCTGCTCCTACCTCTAAAATCCTCTTAGGCTGATTCATGCGAATCAATGTAGCAAGAAGATTAATAGTCTCATCCCTAATAATAGGTACGAAATTTGCTCTAGCCTCTCTTCTGATATTATCAAGGCCTTCATCTAGCTCAGGATAAAGACTGTTTAGGTAGGTAGTATATCTTTCATCTACTATCATTTTATACTTCCATGATAATTGGAATAATCATAGGACGACGGCCTGTTTCATGCCATACAAAATCAGAAAGGTTATCTCTGATATCACCCTTAATCTTGTTCCAATCAGTAATATTTTTCTCTTGAAGAACATCCATTGTATCTGCAAGGACTGCTCTTGCACTTTCCATAAGATCCTCTGAATCTCTAACGTAAACAAAGCCACGTGATACAATATCAGGACCTGCAAGTACTGTGCCTGATGCGCCATCAAGTGTAAGCACAACAATGATGATACCGTCCTCAGCAAGCTTTTGTCTATCTCTAAGAACGATGTTACCAACATCACCTACTCCGATACCATCAACCATGATAGCACCAGTATGTACATGACCTGCAATCTTAGAATAATTATCCCCAAGCTCAAGTACATCACCTGAACGGATAATCTTGATATGGTCATGATCCCAACCAAGGGATTCCGCAATCTTAGCCTGAGCCACAAGGTGCTTGTACTCACCATGGACTGGAATAGAAAACTGTGGACGTACCAAAGAATAAATAAGCTTTATTTCTTCGGCGCAAGCATGTCCTGAAACATGAACATCCTGCATAACGATTTCAGCGCCATGCATTGTCAAATCATTGATAACATTTGAAACAGCCTTCTCGTTACCAGGGATTGGATGAGAAGAAAATACAATCATATCCCCTGGCTTAATCTGAACCTTTTTATGAGTTCCGTTAGCCATTCTAGAAAGAGCAGCCATAGACTCACCCTGTGAGCCTGTTGTGACAAGAACAACCTTCTCGTCAGGATATGACTTAAGTGATTCAATATCAATAAGTGTATTATCAGGTATCTGCAAATAGCCAAGCTTAGAAGCTGTCTCGATAGTGTTAACCATAGAGCGGCCTTCTACGCATACCTTTCTTCCGTACTTATCAGCTGAGTTAATAATCTGCTGAACTCTATCTACATTAGATGCAAATGTAGCAATGATAATACGAGTGCTATCGTTGTCAGCAAAAATAGAATCGATAGTCTTACCAACAGTCTTTTCTGAAGCTGTAAAACCAGGTCTTTCTGCATTTGTTGAATCACACATAAGGGCAAGTACACCCTTCTTTCCGATTTCACCAAGGCGTTGTAAATCGATTGGGTCTCCGTATACTGGCGTGTAATCTACCTTGAAATCGCCTGTGTGCACAACAATACCTGCTGGAGAATAAATTGCAAGAGCAGCTGCATCCTGAATACTGTGATTAGTACGAATAAATTCTACTCTGAAATCTCCTGCATTAATATGTGTACCGTATTTAACAACCTTACGCTTAACCTTTGTAAGCATTTTGTGCTCTTCTAGCTTATGCTCAATAAGACCATTAGTAAGCTTGGTTGAATAAATAGGGCAAACGTTAAGCTCCTTAAATACATAAGGAATTGCCCCAATATGGTCCTCGTGACCATGGGTAATGAAAAATCCCTTGATCTTCTCCTGATTGTCCTTAAGATATGTTATATCTGGAATAACCAGATCCACGCCCAACATATCATCCTCAGGAAAGGAAAGTCCGCAATCCACCACAATAATACTGTCTTTGTATTCAAAAGCAGTAATATTCATGCCGATTTGCTCTAGACCTCCAAGTGGAATAATCTTTAGCCTTTCAGCTGTGTTTTCAGTTTTCTTTTTCAAAAAATAACCTCCTAAATCTAATTAAAAATCCAAGTCGGCATCATCACCAACTAACTCTTCAAATACCTTTGCAACTGCTTCAAATTCAACATCATCCTCTACAAATTCGTAGACAGATTCTTCACCAGTGGCAGCTACTTCTTTTAAAATAGATGCATCAGCATCTTCATTTTCATCTTCACTATCACAAACAAGCAAATATTTATGTCCTGAAACCTTAGTCTCCTCAACCACAAATAGCTTTATCTGTTCTCCATTTTCACCTGGTAAAATAATTGGTTCCATATTAACTCCTATTATCTAAATAATCTTGTAGTATTATAGCGGCGGCAATTTGATCGATGTATTTTTTGCGGTCTTTTTTGGCGACGCCAGATTCTTCAAGAATTTCATCAGCATAGACGGTAGTAAGTCTTTCATCAACTAGAGTGATTGGAATATCAACTCGTTTTTCTAATAATTCTTTAAATTTGATGGTGTCCTCACATCTAAAGCCTTCGCTATCATCCATGTTACGAGGATATCCAAGGACAATCAATGTAACACCATATTCCTCACAAATATCTTTAATACGGACAAGGGTATGACGCAAAGCGCTTGCCCTTTCTCTTGTGATGGTTTCTAATTCCTGTGCAGTCAAAAGTAAAGGGTCACTAATTGCGACCCCAACTGTCTTTGTTCCATAATCAAGACCCAGTATTCTGCCACTCATTATTTGCTCCAGCTCTCATTTTCAATATATTCTTTGAGTAGCTCTTCAACTAGTTCATCACGTTCAACCTTCATAATGAGGCTACGTGCATTATTATGACTGGTGATGTATGTAGGATCCCCGGACATAATATAACCAACAATCTGATTAACGGGATTATAGCCCTTTTCTGTTAAAGCGCTGTATACCTGTTCAATCACATCCTTTACACCAACAGGATTGTCTTTCTGAACCTTAAAATATTGAGTGTTACTTAAATCTGCCATATCTACCTCGTCTTTACTCAAATAATAAATCTACAAACTATCACTTTAATATTAATATACAAACTAGCAAATTTCAACAAGCAAGTGTTCATTATCTGGTGTAATTTCTGTGGCCTTCACCTTAAGGATTGTATTAGATAAATCCTTATCATCTGCTTTAACCATGCATTTAATGTATTCTTTAGAAAAGCCTACAAAATACTCACATCCGTTTATAATCTGCTTTTCTTCAAAAAGTACATCCATAACCTTACCAATATGAGCCATACGATATGCCTTTGTATTTTCTATTCCCTTGCTGATAAGCTTGGCACTACGTTCTTTTTTTACTGCATTTGTAATCTGCCCTGACATTTTAGCAGCCCTTGTGCCTGCACGCTTAGAATATGCAAATACATGTAATTCTGCAAATCTAATTTCATCTACATAATCAAGTGTTGTATTATATTCCTCTTGGGTCTCCTGAGGAAATCCTACGATTATATCTGTAGTAATTGCCGGGTCATCAAAATATTTTCTAAGGATATTTACTCCCTTAGTATATTCTTCGATTGTATATTTTCTATTCATCCTTACAAGTACGCTGTCGCAGCCTGACTGCAAAGACAGATGAAAATGTGGACACATTTTAGAAAGTGCAGATACTCTTTTTGCAAAATCCTCTGTGACAATTTGAGGCTCTAGAGAACCCATTCTAATTCTTTCTATACCATCTATTTTTTGAACTGCTTCTAGTAAATCAGCAAGGCCAAAATCTGTACCTGTTCCAAAAGAGCTAAGGTGAATTCCTGTAATAACTACTTCCTTGTAGCCAGCCTTTGCAAGGCCTGTTACCTCATTAACCACATCATCAATCGCCCTGCTTCTGATACGTCCTCTTGCAAACGGGATGATACAGTAAGAGCAAAACTGATTACAACCATCCTGTACCTTTACAAATGCACGTGTGTGTTCTGAGTCCTTTTCAATAATCATATCCTCATAGTCAACATTACCTTCGTTAATATCAACATAATCAAGAATAGGACCATCCTTTTCATCCAGTTTTTCAAAATATTCGTGAACTTTAGCAACTAAATCATTCTTCTTGTTATTTCCAAGAATAATATCAGCTCCAAGTTCATCTGCAATATCCTTGCCAAAGTTCTGTACGTAACAGCCAGCCGCCACAACACAGGCATCTGGATTTAGTTTTTTACATTTATGAATCATCTGACGGGATTTTCTGTCAGCAATATTCGTCACCGAGCAGGTATTTATTACATAAACATCAGCCTGTTCATTAAAGTCTACTATTTCAAAGCCATCCTTCTTAAGTAGCTCTTCCATGGCCTCTGTTTCATAGGCGTTGACCTTGCATCCAAGATTATGTAGTGCAGCTTTTTTCATATATCTAAATACCTTTCTTAAAATTGGTAAAAATCTTAAAATATCAAGACTTTGTTGACTTTTACATGCCTTTGCTTTAGTATAATTCTATAAAAACTTTGGAGGAGGCAGCAAAATGAAAACAGTTCAAATTTCTCTTAACTCAATTGACAAGGTAAAGTCATTTGTTAATACTATTAGTCAGTTCGACTATGATTTTGATCTTGTTAGCGGACGTTATGTTATCGACGCTAAGTCAATCATGGGTATCTTCTCACTTGACTTATCTAAGCCAATCGACCTTACAGTACATGCTGAGGGTGATGCTGAAGACGTAATGTCTACATTAAAGGATTATATTGTTTAATCCTTTCCTAAAAGCTATTAAATATTTATGAGCTTTGCTTTTATAGCAAAGCTCATATTTTTTATCTTACTTTTATAATTTCAACACTGTCAATTGCAGCCTGCATAAGCTCATCAATCTTCTCATCAAGAAGATGCTCATGCTTTTCAATAGCCTCAAGCTTAGGCTTTGTAACAGGATGCTTTGCAACGAAAATTGTACAGCAATCCTCGTAAGGTAGAATTGATGTCTCGTAAGTGTCAATCTTCTCAGAAATATCAACAATATCCTGCTTATCAAATGCAATAAGTGGTCTGTAAACAGGTAATGAACAAACAGCATTTGTACAGTTAAGTGACTGCATTGTCTGGCTTGCAACCTGGCCAATAGACTCGCCTGTAACAAGACCGATACAATCGTTTTCCTTAGCAAAATGCTCAGCAAGACGCATCATGTAACGACGCATAATAATTGTAAGCTCTTCATGAGCACACTGCTGATAAATATATAACTGAATATCTGTAAAGTTTACAATATGCAAATCGATTGGACCAGAATACTTTGCAACAAGCTTTGCAAGGTCAACAACCTTCTGCTTTGCCTGCTCTGATGTGTATGGTGGTGCATGGAAATATGTTGCTGAAAGTGTAACACCACGCTTACTAATCATGTAGCCTGCAACTGGTGAATCAATACCACCTGAAAGAAGAAGCATTGCCTTTCCTGCTGTGCCTACAGGCATACCGTGTGGTCCTGGGATTTCTGTAGAATAAATAGCAATGTTCTCTCTTACCTCAACGTAAATGATTCTATCTGGATTATGTACATCAACGCTCATTTCTGGGAACGCATCAAGAAGTCTTGCTCCAACCTCTGCCGCAACCTCCATAGATGTCATTGGGTACTGCTTGTTGGCACGACGTCCAAATACCTTGAATGAAAAATTCTTATCCTCAAATTCTTCATCAACGTATTTAACAACTGCCTCTGCAAGCTTATCAAAGCCTTCATCTGGCACAACTACTGTAGGGCAAATTGCGCTGATCCCAAACACATGCTGCAAAGCATCTACAGCCTCATCAAAATCATATTCACCTTCAACAGAAACAAATACTCTTCCGCTTTGTTTCTTAACGATGAAATGTCCCTCTACATTATCAAGGGCTCTCTTAATCTGACGAACAAGGGCATCTTCAAATACATAACGGTTCTTTCCCTTAACGCCAATTTCTGAATACTTAATCAAAAATGCTTGATATGTCATATTACCTTCCTTTTATAAAACCATTTTTGGTACTAAATCCTTAAGTGCTTCTATAGCTGTATCCACCTCTTCAAAGGTATTCTCAGGACAGAAGCTAAATCTTATTGTACGCTCTAATAAATCCTTTTCAAGACCAATAGACTTAAGAGTTTCGCTGATAGCTGGCTTGTTAGATGAACAAGCTGAACCGGCAGAAACCAAAATTCCATAATTATCCTGAAGGGCATTAAGCATAACCTGTGCTCTGGTACGGTTGCCCTTTATGGAAACACTAACAATCTGTGGCGCGCTATCTTCTCCGGTATGACCATTAACGGTAACACCATCGATTGATTCGATTCCTTCTATAAACCTAGATTTCATAGCATACAGGTGTTCACGATTTCTGTCAAGGTTATCGTATGCTTCCTTAGCAGCAACTCCAAGAGATGCAATAGCAGGAACATTTTCAGTGCCAGAACGCATGCCATTTTCATGACCGCCTCCAAGAATCTGAGGAACCACTCTAACCTTATCCTTGATATATATAAACCCAGAACCCTTTGCACCATGTATCTTGTGACCACTAACTGTAAGTATATCAATGCCAAGCTTCTTTGGAATAATACTCATCTTACCAAAGGCCTGAATACAATCTGTATGGAATATAATATCAGGATTAGCCTTCTTAACAATCTTGCAGGCTTCAGCTATTGGTTGCAAGCTTCCGATTTCATTATTAACCATCATTATAGAAACAAGGATAGTATCCTCTCTAATAGCAGCTTTAAGCTCATCAAGAGAAATGACACCATATTCATCTGTTCCAAGATATGTAACCTCAAAGCCCTCCTTTTCAAGAGCCTTAACAGGATTAAGAACACTTGCATGTTCAATCTTAGTAGTAATGATGTGATTACCTAGGCGCTTTTTAGCAGAAGCTGCGCCCTTTATAGCCAGGTTATTTCCCTCTGTACCACCACTGGTAAAATAAATCTCCTTAGGCTGGCACTTTAGTATAGAAGCTATTGTCTCACGGGATTCCTTAAGGTAATCCTTGCCTCTGTAGCCCATCTTGTGTAATGAAGAAGGATTGCCAAAATTAACCTGTAAACATTCCTGTATTATTTTCATAGCCCCATCAGAACATCTGGTGGTAGCTGAATTATCAAAGTAAATCATTTAAACCTCACTTTTAAGCATCAACATAGAAAGTGTACAAATGGCAGCTGTTTCAGTACGAAGAATTCTTCTGCCAAGTGAAATTATTCGACAGCTTTCCCTTACAAGCTCTATCTCAGATGAATCAAAGCCGCCCTCTGGCCCAATGAATACGCCTATACTCATGCCCTCTTTAATAGAATCAAGGGCATCAAAGGTATCCTTCATACCATTCTTGCTTTCGTATGGAAGAAGTAATATATCAAGAGACTTGGCATATTCAAAGGCATCCTTAAAGTTCATAAAATCAGCTACTTTAGGGATTATAGAACGCTTGGATTGCTTTGCTGCAGTTTCAGCCACAGTTTGATATCTTGTAAGCTTGGATTTCTTCTTTTTGTCGTCAAGCTTCACTATACAGTTTTTCATTTGAACGGGAATAATCTCATGGACCCCTAGTTCAACGCACTTTTCTATTATGGTCTCCATCTTATCTCCCTTTGGCAAGGCTTGAAAAAGATAGATTTTATTTGAAAGCTCTGTAGATGGAACCTCTTCCTTAACCTTAGCAATAAGCTCATCTGATGTGATATCAGAAACCTCACATAGATAGTTTAGCCCTTCAGCGGAAGAAACCCTGATAACCTCACCTCTTTTAAGGCGCACCACCCTAACCAGATGATGCATATCATCACCGGTTATCACAAAGCTGTCATTTACTGGACCTTCATTAACAAATATCTGTTGCATACCTTTACTTACGAGCGGTGATATTCACCCACTCTCCCTGATGATTAATCTCTACAATAGTAAGTCCTACTGCCTCTAAGGCATCCTTTACCTCATTTTCCTTGAAATCAATAATACCTGAAGAAATGAAGTATGCACCCTTTTTAAGTGTAGGATAAATAGCAGGTGCCATACCGATTATAATATCTGCAAGAATATTTGCAACAACTATATCGTATTTTTCATAGCCAACCTTGTCCTGTAAATCCTTATCTTCTGTAAGATTTCCAACATAGAAATCACCAGCTTCCTTAGGAATACCATTAATCTCAAAGTTCTCGTAGGTAGATGTAATACAATCTTCATCTATATCAGTACCTACCAAATGGCATTTACCATCAAGAAGCTTGTTTGCAATGATAGAAAGGATTCCGCTGCCACAGCCTATATCAAGGATTTCATCATCTGCCTTGGCGTACTTTTTCAGCTGTCTGATACATAGCTGTGTTGTCTCATGCTTTCCTGTACCAAAGCTAACTCCAGGGTCTATCTCAACAAAAATCTTACCCTTGTCGTCTGGTGCAATCTCCTCCCAAGTAGGCTTGATAAGAATATCATCTATGTAGAAGGATTTGAAAAACTGCTTCCAGTTATTAATCCAATCCTCTTGCTTAGTAATAGATGTATCAATTGTGCCCTCACCAATATCCATCATTTCTTTAAGCTCATTAAGCTCAGCCTTAACATTAGCTAAGATGCTTTCATGGTCTTCATCCTCGCCTAAGTAAAAGCACACCTTAGATGTACCATCATCTGTAGGTAAATCAGGCTGAAGCTCTTCAAACTCTCCACCCTGCTTTTCACCAGATACAGGTACATTGTTTTCTATTTCGATTGAAACAATACCTGCTTCCATAAGCATGGCACTAACAAAATCTTCTGCATCTGTAGTTGTATTTATAGAATATTTAATCCAATTCATATTAACCTCAAAAAAGAACTGCCATCTAGGAATTTCCACCTATTGGCAGTTCGTAAAATCTATTCGCCTTGTTCTGCTACAATCTGTTCCTTCAGCTCTAAACATTTATCCTTAAGCTTTCTGGAAGTGCTAGCCGATTGAATAAGTCTTGCAATGATTTTCATTGCTGCATCGTATTTTTTATAGTAAACAGACATATTAGCAAGCATAAATTCAACAGCCTCTGATGCCATTCCACAATAAGGAGGTGTTTCCTGAGAAATAGCTTTCATGAAGCCCTCGTAGGCCTGAGCATAAAAGCCATCATACTCCTTCTTCACCATCTCAATTACCTTTGGGTCTGCATCCTTGTTGCCCTCAAGCTCTTTAAGCTGAGCACGGCGTAACCATGCAATCTTAAGACATACATAAGCCTTCTCAGACATCTTAGCACGCTTTTTCATGGTGCAAATTAGAGCAAGCTTAAATTTCTCAATGGCATATTCGTAAGAATAAGTCTCCTGCAGCTCTTCCTGTTGAGGCTTAAAGCTAGGACAAAATTCTGCACGAATAAGCTTAACACGAGCTGTGTCAATCTTAGAGAATGTGGTATCCAGTGCTGAATAACCACACTTAGGACATGAGATAAAATCATATTTACACTTATCTACATGCTCATAATTAGGGCGTAAATCAAAATCAGGCTCTAATCTCTTAAGCTTAGTGGCAAGTACTGCCTTGATAGGAAATTCCTTATCACATACAGGACAACGAACCTTTTTATCAATGATAAAGTCCTTCTCCTGCTTTACTACAGGCGCTGCTTTTTTAGCAGCCTCTGCTTCTTTCTTTGGCTTATCATCAGCCAAAATGTCTAGCTCTCCATCCATGGAGAAACCAAATTTTTCCATTCCCGATAATAAATTCATGCTGCAATCCTTTTCTGTAGATTACTATTGATGAGTTATTAGTTATTTGTTGGTAATTTGAAAGAGCTCTTAAGGGATACAATTCTATTGAATACTAAAGCATCTTCCTTAGAATCCTTAGCATCTACACAGAAAAATCCCTGTCTTACAAACTGGAAGCTGTCATAAGCCTTAGCTTCCTTTAAAGAAGGCTCAACAAGACAATCCTTAAGAACAGTAAGTGAATTTGGATTGAGATTTAAACTACCATCTTCATTATACACTCCTTTTTCCTCATCCACAATATTTTCGTAAAGACGAACCTCTGCCTTAAGAGCTGTCTTTGCAGCTACCCAGTGAATAGTTCCCTTAACCTTGCGGCCATCAGGAGCGTCTCCGCCCTTTGTAGCTGGGTCGTATGTACAGTGAATACATGTAACCTTTCCATTTTCATCTGTCTCGTATGATGTACATGTTACAAAATATGCATTCATAAGACGTACTTCATTACCTGGATATAATCTAAAGTACTTCTTAGGTGGCTCAATCATGAAATCCTCTCTATCTATGTAAAGCTCCTTGCCAAATGGTACCTGACGGCTACCAAGCTCTGGATTTTCAAGATTGTTAGGAGCGTCAAGCCACTCAACATCATCACTTTCGTAGTTATCAATAACAAGCTTAACAGGGTCAAGGACAGCCATAACACGGCTTCTTGAAGTCTTTAAATCCTCTCTGATGCAGTATTCAAGCATGGCATAATCAGATGAAGAGTTAGCCTTTGATACACCTGAAAGCTCAACAAACTTTCTGATAGATTCTGGTGTAAAGCCACGACGACGTAAAGCTGCGATAGATACAAGACGTGGATCATCCCATCCATCAACAATTCCATCCTCAACAAGCTTCTTGATGTAACGCTTACCAGTTACAACATTTGTAAGATACATCTTTGCAAACTCAATCTGACGTGGTGGATTAGCAAAGCCTGCTGACTTAACTACCCAATCATAAAGAGGTCTGTGATCTTCAAACTCAAGTGTACAGATAGAATGTGTAATATTTTCGAAAGCATCCTCAAGTGGATGTGCGAAATCATACATAGGATAGATGCACCACTTGTCACCAGTGTTGTGATGTGTCATGTGCGCAACTCTGTAAAGGATTGGGTCACGCATGTTGATGTTAGGTGATGCCATATCAATCTTAGCTCGAAGTGTATGGCTTCCATCCTCGTACTTACCAGCCTTCATATCTTCAAACATCTGAAGGTTTTCTTCCACAGAACGATTTCTGTTAGGGTCTTCCTTACCTGGATGCTCAAAATCACCGCGGTACTCTCTCATTTCTTCAGCTGAAAGGTCTGAAACGTATGCTAAGCCTTTCTTGATTAAATCAACAGCAACCTCGTACATTCTATCAAAATAATTAGATGCGAAATAAAGGTGGTCACCCCAATCTGCTCCAAGCCATTTAATATCAGCCTTTATAGAATCAACGAACTCCACCTTTTCCTTTGTAGGATTAGTGTCATCAAATCTCATGTGGAACTCGCCATTATACTTCTTAGCTAGACCATAATTTAAAATAATTGACTTAGCATGGCCAATATGTAAATAACCATTTGGCTCAGGTGGGAAACGTGTACATACATGGTCGTATACTCCCTCCTTTAAATCCTTGTCAATTTCAAGTTCAATAAAATTTTTGCTAACTACTTCTTCACTCATTTTTATACAATCCCTTCGTGTTTCTATAGGCTTCTCCCTCTGGGAGAAGCTGTCAGCACAGCTGACTGATGAGGGTGTTCCCTCTTAAAATCTTAAATCTAGTGTATGTGTGTATGTGTAAATAAATGGTCTGAGCAATACTCATAATTACCATTACACTTACTGCAAAATCTAAACTCTAACTCTGGGTTAGTAAGCTCTGTTCTACCACAAACAGCGCATTTATGTCTTGCAATAGGAGTGCCATCCCTGTACTGAGTACGTGGTGGTGTGGCTGCACGCTTAAATTCAGCACGTCTATGAATATCCCTTGGATTAAATCTGCTCATATTTCTGGTCATCATAAAGAAGATGAAGAAATTAAGCAGTGATGCAATGATAGGCACTGCGGCAAAAAATGCTCCTGCAACAAGATACTTTACAACCTCGTATCCGATAATTACAAGATAGAAAATGGACATCCATTTCATCTTGATTGGAATAATAAAATACAATAAAACCTGCATATCAGGGAAACATGTTGAAAATGCAAGGAATATTGATAAATTAATGTAATAAGTGCTGGTGGTCATTCCAATAAATCCCGTTGGAATGGAACCGCCATAAATAGCAAATACTATAAATGCACCAAGTACAGTAAAGAGCATTCCTCCAAAGATATAAACATTAAATCTGAAAGCCCCCCATGTACGCTCAAGTGTAGTACCAAGCTGATAATAAAGCATAAACATAATAACAGCCCATATTACACTGGTGTCTGGTGGAATAATAACCCAGGAAATAAGCCTCCATACCTGACCACGTAATATATAATATGGCTCAAGTGTAAGGTAATTAATATAACCTACACCTGTGAAGCGTTGGCCAAACTGCAAAAGATAGCCAATTGCATAACCAATCAATAGATAAATTATAAGATTATTGATGGCATATCTGCCAAATTTCTTTTCTAATTTTTCCAGCAATGTATTCCCTCCAGTTAAAAATCCACAAAAATATAGACTTTAAAGATTATAAACCTTTAAAGCCTATGTTAGCAACTAATTTTACAAATATTTATTAAAGCTTTTCTTAATTATAGGAAGTGTGCTCTAAGCTCATCGCCTGATACTGGTGTAAGATATGCTGGAGCAATATCAAACACTGTCTTAGCGCCAGTAACGCCCTCGCTATGCAAACGTACAATAGCTCTTGCATAAGCTGTAAGAACAGCTCCTGTAAACTCAGGATTAGAATCAAGATTAAGGCTGTATTCAATAACATGCTTATTTCCATCAAAGCCTGTCTCACCTGTATAAATTACACTTCCGCCATGTGGTAAGCCGCTGTGGTTCTTCTTAAGCTCTTCTTCAGAAATAAAGTTTACTGTTGTATCATAATCAGCAAAATAATTAGGCATTTCCTTGATTTCCTTTTCAATTCTAGCCTTATCTGCTCCCTCTTCTACTACAACATAGCATTCTCTTGTATGCTTTTCTCTAGTAGAAAGCTCAGGATTCTCGCCAGCTCTAACTCTATCAAGAGCAGCCTGTACAGGAACAGTATACTGCCTTGCATCAACTACACCATCAATACGTCTGATAGCATCTGAATGACCCTGGCTTACGCCCTTACCCCAGAATGTATAAGCCTCACCCTTTGGTAAAATAGCTGTAGCGTAAAGACGATTAAGTGAAAACATTCCTGGATCCCAACCACAGGAAATAAGTCCTACCTTGCCTGCCTCCTTAGAAGCCTTGTCAACATTGTCAAAATGCTCTGGGATTCTTGCATGTGTATCAAAAGAATCTATAACATTGTAAAGCTTAGCATACTTTGGTGTCATTTCTGGCAAATCAGTAGCACTTCCACCACAAATAATAAGTACATCTATATCTTCCTTACCTGTATCAAGATCATCCGTTGATTTAACTATTGTATTAGTCTTAACTGTAACAGTCTTTGGGTCTCTTCTTGTGTAAATAGCCACAAGCTCCATATCATCACTAAGTGTAACTGCAGCTTCAACGCCACGTCCCAGATTTCCATATCCTAAAATACCTACTTTAATCACGTTAGTTCCTCCATTCAAAATCATTTTGAAAATATTATATATACCAATTCGATTTTATGCAATTAAAATTTCTAACCTAAAATTACTTTATTACAAGAATAACTCTGCTACAAAAACTACACCACAGCATATACATGCCACTTTAAAAAGGCTCATATTAAACCATGCGGCAATACTTCCACAAACAAGCGCCAATATTCCAGAAATCTTGCTTTGGGTAGCATTTATAATAGCAGGAAACGTCATTACTGCAAGGGTTACATAAGGAACATAATATAAAAAAGACCTTACAAATCTGCTTTTAATCGGCTTTCTGAATATAGTTACTGGAAGCACTCTGATGATGGTGCTTACCAAAGCTGCCACTAATATATAAATATATGCATTAGTCATCATCTTCTACCTCCGGATGTGGAAATACTATTGCCGCAACAGATGCAATCAATACAGTTAATATAATTGTTTTTGTTCCGCTGGAAATTGCTGCAAATAAAGAAAGCTCATTTGCAATATAGCTTAATACAAAGCTTATGATTATTAACACTGCCACGATTTTGTGCCTTCTTGCCTCTGGCATAATGCAGGCTAAAAACATTCCGTAAAGGGCAACTGACAATGCACTTACCAATCTCGCCGGTAGAATTCCACCTGCAATAATTCCTGTGGCAGTGCCTGCGCACCAGCCAATTACAGCTATAAAGAAAGCTCCATAGCAATAAAAGGGATTAACAAATCCAGGTCTATTAATAGAAATAGCAAAAAGCTCATCAGTTACATGAAATCCAATAAAAAGCCTATGTAAAAAGGATGTATTAGGATGAATCCTTTGGCTAAGGGCTGTAGACATAAGCAAATATCTAGCGTTAACGATTAATGTCATTATAGCCATTTCCAAATATGATGCCCCTACGCCTATCATAGAATACACCGCGTACTCACCGGCACTTGCATGATTAAAAAAGGAATTAATTATTCCCTGAATGGCGTTACATCCAACTGATTTAGCAAAAATTCCAAGAGAAAAAGACACAGCAAAATACCCTAAGCCTATTGGAAAACCATCCCTTAGGCCTTGTGTAATCGCTTTCTTTTTAGAGATTGTATTATCTGACATTTTCATTCATCCTTATTAGTTCACTGAATTTTTAAACTTTTCCCTTCGCAATTGTGTAAAATAATAATTGAGAAATGAAAAGGAGGCTATAATGAAACCTGGTGTATATAAAGCAACAAAAAAAGATGGCACTGCCTATTACCGAGGCAATATTACATACAATGGTAAACACATTAGCCTTGGAAGCTTTGATAATGAAGTTGAATGTACCAAAGCATACAAAGAAGCATGGGATATACTAAGGGATTCTAGCATATCCATTCTTTCTATTAACCACAAAATCAAATATCTAACCTTTGAAAAATGCATCACTCTAATTAATTTTAGAGATAACCACATATATATAAAAACTCCGATTTATCTTCAGAAAAACTATTTTTTGTACTATCTTGATAAATCAACAGTTTTAAAATTCGATAATGATGATTTATTTTATTACTCAAGCCATAAAATCCAAAACCGCGGCGGGCACATGTTTGTAAGCGACTATGGAATGCAATATAACATCTTAGGCCGCTATGGAATAAAGCCCTACAGTGTTAAAGGTAGAGATTATATATTTGCCAATGGCGATAGTACTGACCTGCGTTATTCAAACATAGTGGTTGTAAACAAATATCACGGTGTTTACAAAGAAGAAAAAAAAGGAAAAACTGTATATGCTGCCAAAATCCATTTAAACGGAGATTTTATAGTAGGCCGCTATCGCGACGAAGCCACGGCAGCCATTGCATACAACAAAGCTGTAGATTTGTGTAAGTCCAGAGGAATGACTAAATCCTTTCCTGTTAACTATATCACCGAATATACGCCTAGAGAGTATGCTGATTTATATACTGAAATAAAAATCTCTTCTCATCTTTACAAGTTTTTCCGTAATAAAAACTTCCGCGAGGCTTAGGCCTCGCGGTTTTTATTAGTTATTAATGAACTTGTCTTCTTCATTATTCCAAGAATAAAGCTTACGGATTTCTTCACCAATCTTTTCTGATGGATGCTCAGCTGCAAGCTTTCTCATTGCCTGGAAATGTACCTGACGTCCTGCTGGAGACATATCAAGTAAGAATTCCTTAGCAAATGTGCCATCCTGAATATCACTTAAGATTTGCTTCATAGCCTTCTTAGTATCTTCTGTGATAATCTTTGGTCCTGTAATATAATCACCGTACTCAGCTGTATTTGAAATAGAATATCTCATTCCAGCAAAGCCTGACTGGTAAATAAGGTCAACGATAAGCTTCATTTCGTGGATACATTCAAAGTATGCATTCCTTGGATCATAGCCTGCTTCAACAAGTGTCTCAAATCCAGCCTGCATAAGAGCACAAACACCACCGCAAAGTACAGCCTGCTCACCAAATAAGTCTGTCTCTGTCTCTGTTCTGAATGTTGTCTCAAGAATACCTGCACGAGCACCACCGATACCAGCACCATAAGCAAGTGCAAGATCAAGAGCCTTACCTGTAGCATCCTGATATACAGCTACAAGACAAGGTGTACCTTTGCCTGCCTGATACTCTGAACGTACTGTATGACCTGGAGCCTTTGGAGCAATCATAGTAACATCAACATCAGCTGGTGGCTTAATGCAACCAAAGTGAATGTTGAAACCGTGAGCGAACATAAGCATGTTACCAGCCTCAAGATTTGGCTCGATATCAGCCTTGTACATATCAGCCTGCTTCTCATCATTGATAAGAATCATAATGATATCAGCCTTCTTTGCAGCTTCTGCCGCTGTGTATACAGTAAGACCCTGCTTCTCAGCCTTAGCCCATGACTTAGAACCTTCGTATAAGCCGATAATGACATCGCAGCCGCTCTCCTTAAGGTTAAGTGCATGTGCATGACCCTGGCTACCATAACCGATAATAGCTATTGTCTTACCCTTCAATAATGAAAGATTACAATCTTCCTGATAAAAAATCCTTGCTTCCTGTGACATTCCTTTATCCTCCTATTTTTCTTTTAATATAACTAAAGAATAACTACATCCTCAGAACCACGTGTAAGTCCTGTAACACCTGTACGTGCAAGCTCTAAGATATCATAGTCTCCTAGCATATCTAAAAATGCCTCAAGCTTATCCTGATTTCCTGTAAGTTCAAGAATCATAGAATCATGAGTGACATCAACAACCTTACCATGGAAAATCTCTACTATAGTAAGGACATCCTGTCTATCACTATTTCTAGCTGATATCTTAACCAGCATAAGCTCCCTTTTTACAGATGAACCATGCTCTAAAACCTTTAAGTCAACAACCTCTGTAAGCTTAGAAACCTGCTTCTCAATCTGCTCTAAAATATTGTCGTCTCCATGTGTAACGATTGTAACACGTGTGTATCTTGGATCAGCTGTGACCCCTGCAGAAAAGCTATCAATATTATAACCTCTTCTTGAAAATAAGCCTGAAATGCGGCTGGTTAGACCTGGTGTGTTTTCTACCAAGATTGAAAGAACTTTTTTAGATTCCATCGTATTACTCTCCTAAAACCTTATTCTTAAAAGTGCTTTAGCACTTTGAAGTACGAAACTGTAATTGATTGTATCACAATCATTTTTAAATAACAAGAAATAAGTGCATTATTAATTACCAATACATTTTAAAATAAATGGCAATAAACTAGTAATATTTTCCATCATAAGGATTATAGAGTCCCATTTGAATAGGCTGCCTCTTATCCTCGTAACAAAGTGTTATGTAGTAATCCCTAAATTCAAAGCCTTGCTTAGTCCAATAGGTTTTGCCCTTTTCGCAATCACAATACTCGCTAAAATCTACCCATTGCAACACCTGCATCAAAGGCCTGTCCATCATTTTGCAGGTCGCCTCCTTAAAGGTCCACACTTCAGTGAATTTCTTGTTTACTTCGCTCTTTTTAAAGGACTCTAGATATTCAAGATCATACTTAGTAAAAAATCTCTCCACTAAATCCTTGTCATAAGGCCTGATACGCTCAACATCAATCCCTACCGGTTTATCTGAAATTGCTGCTACAGCGAAAAAATTAGAATGAGAAATACTAAAATCTACATTCTTAGGCTGAATAAAGATTGGCTTCCCTTGGGAAGTAGTAGAATACACATAAGGTCGTTGAATATGATTCTCCCACAACAGCTTTTCAAGTAAATGGGCAGCTCCAAGCCTTTCACATTTGCCCTTTAGTGTCTTAGCCTCATCCACGTGGGCTCTTCTTTGGGAACTAATAAGACTATACACCTCGTCAAATATGAATGGATTCTGTAATGCCTCACAATTATATGCTGCCGCTTTAATCATATTCTCCTCCCTAATTTATTTTCATATACAAAGTATATCATAGTGAGGTAATGATATGCTAAAATAATTATGAATTAATTTTGAACGTTTTAAGGGGATTTTCGTATGAAATTTTTGATTTTTGAAATGAAAACGGTCTGCTATAATTCATATCTGTATTTCGGAGACTCTCTTGGTGCTGCTCTAAAAAAAGCAGGCCATGACATCGAATATTTTAAGGTAGATGAACAGTCCTTAGATGATTTAGAGCAATTTGTAGGTAAGCATTTTGATGCTATGATTGATTTTAATTCAGATTTGCCTAGAGCTCTTATGGATGATGATTCATTCTTCTTAGATAATGTATATGCTCCTTTTATTGATGTTATCTTGGATCATCCCCTTTATCACCACGATTCCTTGAAAAATAAATTAAAAAACTTTAACGTAGTATGTCTTGATGCCAAGCACAAGGACTATATATTAAAATACTACCCACATATCAAATCTGTAGCTGTTACACCTATGACAGGTGAGCTTGCCTTTGGAAAAGATTCCTTAGACTGGGAAAAATTTGAAGCTCGACCTTATGACATTATATTTACAGGCACATACACAGATCCAATTAGAATAGAAACTGCCATCAAAAAGCTTCCTGATTTCCTTGTGGAAAATATAAAGGAATTAATTGATATGATGCAGGCTAATTCTTCCCTTACTATAGAAGATGCTGTTGAAGCGCTTGCAAGAAATGAAATATATGATTACATCAATTCTGATTTACCACTACATACCCAGACCTTTTATCTTGCAGATACCTATGTAAGGTGTGTTAATAGAAAAAATCTGGTTTTAGCCTTAGATAAATGCCAGCACAAACTTGATTTATTCGGAGGATTATGGGAAGAGCTTAATTTAAACCACGCTACTATTCACAGGGAAATCCCATTTAATCTTACCTTTACAATATTTGCCAAATCAAAGCTATGCGTTAATATTCAACCGAATTTCAAAGCCGGATGTCACGATAGGGTATTCTCTGCCCAGTTAAATGGAGCAGTTTCATTTACAGACCCGACCACTATGCTAAAAAGTGAATATATTGATAATGAAAACATACTCTTTTACAACCTTGATAATATAGATGCTGTTACTACAAAGGTAGACACAGCTCTTTCTAATTTAGATGAATTGAAAAAAATAGCCCAGGCAGGCTTTGACATTGCATCAAAAAACCATACCTGGGATAATATTGCTAATATCATTGTAAGCTTAATTGTTCAATGATTTATTTAGTCAAGGTTTAACATCTCTTGATAGAAAGCGAAGTAGTCCTTTCTTCCTTGCTTTGTAAATTCAATGGCAGTTCTTGGGTGCTGATTAAGCAGACCTGTTGTAAGATACTGCATATCATAGCCCCATACAACTCCTTGCTCCTTTAGCGGAAGCATGTAGTCTTCCACGAACTTGATTGCATATCTCTCCTTATACTTAGGATTCTTCAAAAATCCAAGTAAAAGCTCCATAGCACAGTTACCAGCTCCACGTCCCATACTACAATATGTAGCATCAAGATAGTCTACATTATCACCTACAGCTTCAATAGTATTGGCAAATGCCAGCTTTTGATTATCATGGGCATGCATTCCCACCTTCTTACCATACTTGTTGGCAATCTCATAGTACATATCAGCAATACGCTCTGTCTGCTCTGGATATAGCGAGCCATAGCTGTCTACAATATAAATACATGAAATTGGGGTTTGGCACACAATATCAAGTGCTGATTTAATATCTTCCATAGATGCAGTAGATATAGCCATTATATTACAGGTGGTCTCATATCCTTTCTTATAGGCATCTTCAATCATCTGCACTGCCCCTGGAAGCTGATGTAAATATGTTGCAACCCTGATAAGGTCTACAGGACTTTCATTCTTAGGATGAATATCCTCCTTGTAATTACATCTTCCCACATCTGCCATAATAGCAAGCTTCAAATCAGTGTTATTGTCTCCAACAATCTTTCTAATATATTCATCTGATGAAAACTTCCATGGGCCAAATTTATCCTCGTCAAACTGTTCCTTATCAGCACGATAGCCCATTTCCATATAGTCTACCCCAGCCTTTACATTTGTAAGATAAAGCGCCTTAGCAAATTCATCAGTAAAATAAAAGTCATTAACAAGGCCACCATCTCTAAGTGTGGCATCAACAACTCTGACACTCTCTCTAACTTCCAAAAGCTTGGATATTTCTTTTTTCATCTTTATGTCCTCCGATACTTTAGTGATTAAAAGTGATAAAGTAAGTATATATGTAACCAGGTAGAAAGTCAAATTGGATTAATTATAACATAAAAACATGGCTCCTCTATATAAGAAGAGCCATGCCATAATTTTTATTAATCCAAGAAAGCTTGGTCAGTTCTAGCAGCAGCAAATGTTGTAAGAAAAACAATATCTAAATCTTTATCATCCTCTATTGTCACGTCATAACAATTTCCCATGGTTATTACAGATTTTCCTTTAGGAGTTGAGCTTGCAATTATAGCACATGGCTGACCTTTAAGGGTAATAGTATACGTCAAACCAATTTTTCCTTTTGAAAAATCTGTATCAATTCTAATACCTTCTTCATGGAGATAGTCCCAAATATTAGTGCCATCCAGTTTAAATCTTGAATTTGTAGCAAAGTCTTCATTAACTTGGGTAGTTAAGGTCTTCGAAACTTTATGAAGTATTTTTCGTCCACTAAGATGATTAATAAAATCAAAATCACTAGCCCCAATCAAAGGCTGGGTCAGCATTTTAGCTTCATATACAATATTACCACTTTCATCTTTCATAAAATATCCAGCTTTAAGAAATTTTCTTTCCTGTTCGAATTTATAAGTCTTTGCCATAATTCCACTCCTCCTCCTGCTCTTTTAATCTCTGATTTTTTTCTTTTATTTTTCTAGCGTTAATCAAACCTACTGTAACCATCACTCCTCCACCAACAATTATTATAATAGGTATTAGAATACTGTTTGGCCAACTTACATCAGTAGGGTCTGATGGATTGTAATTAATCTCTATAACATTTCCAACTTCTTCCTTATCTCGATCATCAAATTTACCTTCATATTCCTGACCATCAACATTATATGTAAAATATATTGTGTATGAAGCATCATAACGAGTTTCACCCTCATAGTGAGCCTCCTCGTAAAGTTCAACATCCGTAACTACAGCTTCTGTGGTTGGATAATCAATTCTGCCATTTACAACATAAAATGCAAAAATTCCAAAAATGATTACAATGATTCCAAAGACAGCTATACCATAACCATAAGAATAATCTCTTTCAATCTTAGCGTATCGATTTAATAAATTCATATCTAATCTCCTTATAGTTACTTCCTGTTTTCCTTTATTTATTTCTATCAAATATTTGTATTAGAAATTTGTGTAAAGTATTAAATATTTGTGTAAAAAAAGCCATGTACCAAAAATTGATACATGGCTTATAAAACATAATTAAACTCTGTAATTAATGATAAAAATAAACAAATGCAGCCTGGAACCAAAGAATAGCAAGTGCAAGAATACTAATTACAACTACAACTATAGACCTTGTAATAACCTTATTATCTGCTGCTCCTTCAAAACTAGCTGCGAAACGAATCTGTGAAGCAACATAAAAAGCATAAAACAATGTTACAAGAGAAAATACCACAAGCATAATAATATTAAACATAATATAACCTTTCGAATCTGTATTTATAACAACACAAAGTATATTACTATGGTAGGTCTTTTAATTCAATTGTTATTATAAACATATTTTTCACAATTCGTTCACAGTTTTATAACAATCTTGCACATTTTCAATCAAATTCCATCACAAATAATCGTACTAAAAAAATAGGGACCCCAGTATAAATACTGGAGTCCCCACACTAAATTAAACAATTTCAAACTTCTGGGTGCTTGCATTCAACTGTTTAGTAACATCATTATTCTGGTCCATAGCATCATTAATGCCCTGGATTTCACCCACTATCTCAGTTGTTGCTGTAGCAGACATGCTGATTGCATTAGAGCTTTCATTAACTGAGTTAGAAATGCTTTCAATTCTATCTGACATCTCAGCCATAACACTGTTAAGATTATTGGCCTTTTCTGTAAATGTAGCCAGCATTTCATCTATCATAGTGGCTGTATTTTCATACTTCGCTCCTGTATCTACAAACGCATCATAATCCGCAAGTACATTCTGATTAATAAAATCAATAACCTGTACTGCGTTGTCAGAAAGAGTCTTAACAGCAGTAGTAACCTTTGCAGATATTTCCTGAATATTGCCTGCTGTATCACGGGAATTAGCAGCCAACGTGCTTATTTCATCCGCAACTACAGCAAAACCTTTACCTGCTTCACCAGCACGAGCAGCTTCAATAGATGCATTTAAAGCAAGCAGATTGGTCTGGCTTGCAATATCCAAAATCTCATTTGTAAGATCACCGATTTGATTAACCTGCTCAGACTCCTTAACAGACTCCTCAAGAACCTTCGAAAGCTCTTCCATCTTAGCGCCAGTGTTTTCCTTCTTAGCATTTGCCTCACGTTTAATGCTGTCTGCCTCTGCCTTAATTTCATTAGCTTTTTCCGAACCTGCTCTCGCTTCTTCATCAATAGCACCGGTAGCCTCTTTTACTAATGACAGCCTATCATGTAAATCCCCTGTGGTTGTCGCTACATTTTCCATAGATGCTGCAAGCTCTTCCATAGCAGCAGATGCATTTGTTACATTATCACTGGCACTTTGAATCTTTACAATAACACTATCTGCAGATGATGTAAGAACTGTTGCTCCATCCTTAACATCTCTGATTACGCCCTGCAATGTTCCTAAAAACTGATTGATACAATCAGATATAAGTGCAAGCTCTGTTTTTGTTTTTGTATTTATTCTAGCAGTTAAATCACCCTTGCCCTTATTGATATTATTAATGATAGCTTGTAATTCATATGAAATACCAAGTATAGTCTTATTAATTCTAACAAATGAAAGCACAAAGCTAAGTATAATCAAGGCAACAACCAACGCAATGACTATATATCCCTTTAAAGAAACCTGGGCAATGTAACCATCCAAATAAGCGCCAAAGCCATCGCCTAGAGAATTAAGTCCCTCATCAATAGCATCTAAAGCATCATATGTTGCACCAAGGCTTGTTCCGTAATCACCAGATACACAGCCAATTGCTCCATTAAAATCACCTGATATGATAAAGTTTTCCATAGCACCAGCTGCAGCAACTAATGCCTCTGCGCTAGCTCTGAGATTATCAACTCTCTCCTGCCCACCTGGTAGGTATCCAACCAGCAGGCTATCATCCATATAATCAAGATGAGAGCCAATATCATTCATATAACCTTCCATATTCGCAAATTCTTCAGCAGGCATTTCCTTGCCTGCCTCAAATTGTCCTAATGTACGATTAATTTCATCTGAAATATGAATTACATCTTGACGTAATGCAGCCGATTCCTGTGCGCAAATAAGCTCATTTTCACTTGATTCAAAAGCCACTGACTTTAAGCTTTGCATAGCTGAAATGGAAATCACTACATATATTATAAATGCCGCAAGTATAACAACATTTACAATTATGTTTTGAAAAGTAATTGATTGGAAAAAGTTGCCTTTATTATTTTCAACAACCTTTCCAACAGCTTTAAGATTTTCCTTTTGCTCAGCTGTAAGATTTTCATCTAACCTCTCCATAATTTTGTTTTTCTCGCTCATGTTAACCCCTCCAACAGCTAAATCTTACATTCCCCCTCCTACATAATAAGACTAAATTTTGCTTTTGGATTTAAATACACAATTTTTTCACTCGATTCACATAAAAATCAAAAATTATATCTTCGAAAATATAGCTGTTTCATCATCTAACTCAGAGGCTATTCGTTGGTTTTCATCCATACGCTTTGTAATTGTATCCATGTCATATACAAGAGTTTGCGTACTTTCCGCCGCTGATGAAACTCCTTGTACTCCTTCATCAATAGCTGATGTAATACTACTTATAGATTCTGCTATTTCATCAAAAGTGATTTTAAATCCATCAGTTTTTTCAGTAAAATCATTCATTACTGACTCAATATAATCAGCATTATCTCTGTATTTTCCACCGTCATCTACAAATCTGGCAAACTCAGGAAGAATCGAGTTTCGCATGTAATCTACTATTTCATTAGCACTATCTGCCAAATTATGAACTGCATTTACAACTACAGAATTTATTTCCTGGATGTTTGCAGCGGTCTGCCTGCTGTTTTCTGCCAATCCACCAATCTCATCAGCAACAACAGCAAAGCCTTTTCCTGCTTCACCAGCTCTAGCAGCTTCTATTGAAGCATTAAGAGAAAGAAGATTTGTCTGACTGGCTATACTCATAATATCGTCAGTAAGAGAATTAACCTGATCTACGCTTTGGCTGTCTGTAATTGCCTGATTTAAAGATGCAAGTATTTGTTCTACCTTTTTGTTTGTTTCTTCCATGTTCGATCTCGCAGTCTGTTCCATTGTGTTGGCATGATCTTTCATTATCTTAGAATAATCATTAATTTCGCGGCTCTTCTGAGCCATTTCGTCCACTTTGAGCCTTACTGTCTCAGTATTTGTATTTATAATTCCTGCACTGTTTGCTACCTCCTGCATAGTAGCAGAAAGCTCTTCTGTTAATGCAGACAAATCAGAAGCACTGTTATTGGATGTACGCACACTTCCTAAAACATCAGTTACTACCTTATCCATCGCGGTGGAATTGGTTTTGATTACATTAAAAATGCCTTGTAGATGCTCAATAAAAGAATTGATTCCCCTACTCAATGCTCCAATTTCATCGTTTGAAGAAACTGTTATACGTTTTGTTAAATCACCTTCACGTCTGTTTATTCCGTCAATAACATCATTAAGTTCAGATTCAGCCTTAATAATAGGTCTGATAACATAAATAGAAACAACTATTACAGCTACAATCACTGCAATCACACTGATAACTACTACTATTGGAGAAGTAATGCTAGCAATTTTATTCGCCGATGATAAAGCTTGTCTTTGAACATTAGCCTCATTTTGGAATGAGGAAGTAATGTCGCTAATGTCAGAAGAAAGCAATTTTGCATTATCAGAAACTGCACCATTTGCTGTTGCATAGGCATCTTTGGTCTTTTGATTAGCACTTTGAGCAAGCAAAATCATAATTGATTCCTTAAAAGATTGATAATCATTAACCATTTTTTCATAAGCTGAATCATTACCAATTCCAAGATTTTTATATGACAGCATCTGCTCATCTAAATCATGCTCTTCAGTATCAATTTTTAAAATAATGGAAGTCATAGTTTCAAAATCAGTTGCTACTATATGCGATAACGCAAGAGTATGTATGTCTTTTGAAGCTTGTCCTATTTGATTAAGTTGAGAAATTGCCACCATATATTCATCAGCAATCTTTGATGCATTATTATTAACCTTGCTTAAATTGACAAGTGCCATAAAATTTGAAACTATAGAAACCACTCCCAACAAAAGGACTGGAATCAATATCCTTACACGAATACTACTTTTTTTATTCATTCCCTTGTCCTCCTATTATTCCTCAGAATCCTCTGATTCTTCTAACATATCATCAGGTGTCTCTTCTGCTATTTCTTCAGAGACTTCCTCGCCGGTCGACTCTTCTGATGTTTCCTCTTCGGTCAGTTCCTCTGATGCATCAGCTGTTTCCTCTGCTGTTGTATCATCTTCGATACCTGTTGATTCTTCACCTGTAATACCAGTCACCAGCTCATTTAAAAGAACTTGAAGCTGTTTGCCTGAAGGATTTCCCTCACTCATAAGTTTTCCAAAAGTAGATGCAGGTTCCCAATAAGTGCCGCCAACACGCTGCAAACTTGAATATGGCGCCTGTTGTTGAAGAGCCTGGATAGCCTTAGACTCCGCCACAGCTCCAGAATTAGATGCATTAGTATTAGATGGTCCTTGGCCTCGCATTTCAAATCTTAGAGTTTGATTTTTTTCATTCGTCATCCAGTCTGCAAACTTCTCTGCCCAGGCTCTATTTTTTGAATATGAATTTACACCTACAAGCTTATATCCGGCATAGCTTGCCATCTGAAGTTGCTCACCTTTTATTGTATAAGTCGGTAGTTTGCAGGCAGCATAGTTATCTCCCCAGGCTTCTTTAATTCCGTTTTCATCCCATATTCCGCTTACACCAGCAACAAAAGTACCATCTTTTGCGCCACCCACAAATCCATCATTACTTACAGTTGTAAAAGCAGGATTTGTGCCTATTTTAAGCATAGCCTCTGCTACATCAAAACCAGTATAAGTACCAGATTGGGAATTCCAATTACAGTATGTAGAAATTCCATCATCATTTAGACCAATCTCAAGACCTGTATTTCCGAAAAATGAATACATATACCATCCAGAATTCATTTCCATGAATACTTTTTGTCCATGGGCTCCTGCAGCAGCTAATAAGCTATCCATGGTTTCCACATCGCTGTCGCTTAAAACCGCACTGTTGTAGAACAGGAAATATCCATTATCTGCTGTCAGTGGATATGCATAGAGAGTTCCATTAACTGATGCAGCATCATTTGAAGCAGCCAAATTTCGTCCAGTAATTTCATCTGAATTTGAAACTTGGCGCAAAACACCTGACGCCACAAAAGCCATAAGCTGATCATCAGCAAACGTAAATACATCAGGGGCATTTAAAACATCTCCTAATATATCGTCCTTACAATTTGATTCGCTGTGAGCTTCAAAGGTAATTGTAAGATTAGCTAAAGAACCATATTCAGCTATAAAACTTTTTATAATTTCGTTAATAAGTTCTTCATCTTCATCGGCTCCCCACACTCTAAGGCTCACATCTCCTGTTGGGAGAGCTTCTTCACTTTCCTCTGATTCTACAGCTGGGGTCGCACTATTTTTAGAGCCACACCCAATAAATGTTATGACGATTAAAAAAAAACGCTGCAAATAATCCAAAGACTCTTTTAAGCATACTTTAAACCTCCTTAAATTGCGCCCCACTCTAAAACATAATATATCATTAAATTATGTACTATTTGTTAATCCAAATGCTCTAAATCACCTAGTATTTTTATATATAAAAAAGCCCTTAGGCAAATGCCTAAGGGCTAAACACCTCATCAGTCACCTTCGGTGACAGCTTCTCCTAGTAGGAGAAGCCTTTAAGAGGAAATTATATTAGAACTTACCTGCTGTAGCAGCTTCCTCAACTGAAACTGCAACTGCAACTGTAGCACCAACCATAGGGTTGTTACCCATACCGATAAGACCCATCATCTCAACGTGTGCAGGAACTGAAGATGAACCAGCGAACTGAGCATCTGAGTGCATACGTCCAAGAGTATCTGTCATACCGTATGAAGCAGGACCTGCTGCCATGTTATCTGGGTGAAGTGTACGTCCTGTACCACCGCCTGAAGCAACTGAGAAGTACTTCTTGCCAAGGTCAACACATTCCTTCTTATATGTACCAGCTACTGGATGCTGGAAACGTGTAGGGTTTGTAGAGTTACCTGTAATAGATACACCTACGTTCTCGTGATGCATGATAGCAACACCTTCCTGAACATCATCAGCACCATAGCACTTAACTGTTGCACGAAGACCGTTTGAGTATGCCTTCTCTGAAACGATGTTAAGCTTAGCTGTCTTGTAATCGTACTTTGTCTCAACAAATGTGAAACCGTTGATACGTGAAATAATCTGAGCAGCGTCCTTACCAAGACCGTTAAGAATAACGCGAAGTGGCTTCTGACGTACTTTGTTAGCCTTCTCAGCGATACCGATAGCACCTTCAGCTGCAGCGAATGACTCGTGACCAGCTAAGAAACAGAAGCACTCTGTCTCCTCCTCAAGGAGCATCTTACCAAGGTTACCATGTCCAAGACCTACCTTACGGTGATCAGCAACAGAACCTGGAATACAGAAAGACTGAAGTCCCTCTCCGATTGCTGCAGCTGCATCAGCAGCCTTGCGGCAATTCTTCTTAATAGCGATTGCAGCACCTACAGTGTAAGCCCAGCAAGCGTTCTCGAAGCAGATAGGCTGAATCTTCTTTACCTGCTCGTATACATCAAGACCAGCGTCCTTTGTAATCTTCTCAGCTTCTTCGATTGAGCTGATACCATACTTGTTAAGAACAGCATTGATCTGATCAATTCTTCTTTCATATGATTCAAATAAAGCCATTTTTGTTTCTCCTTTCCTATATTATTCCTGACGTGGATCGATAATCTTAGCAGCATCATCAACACGACCGTACTGGCCCTTTGCCTTTTCCCATGCTGTGTTAGGATCATCACCCTTCTTAATGAAGTCTGTCATCTTTCCAAGAGAAACAAACTGATATCCGATAACTTCGTTATCATCATCAAGTGCGATACCTGTTACATAGCCTTCAGCCATCTCAAGGTAACGAACACCCTTTTCCTTTGTTGCGTACATTGTACCAACCTGTGAACGAAGACCCTTTCCAAGATCCTCAAGACCAGCACCGATTGCAAGACCATCATCAGAGAATGCAGACTGTGTACGTCCGTAAACGATCTGAAGGAAAAGCTCTCTCATAGCTGTGTTGATAGCGTCACAAACAAGGTCTGTATTAAGAGCCTCAAGGATTGTCTTTCCCTGAAGAATCTCTGCAGCCATAGCTGCTGAATGTGTCATACCTGAGCAACCAATTGTCTCAACAAGTGCTTCCTCAATAACACCATTCTTAACATTTAAAGATAATTTGCAGGCACCCTGCTGTGGAGCACACCAGCCAACACCGTGTGTGAAACCGCTAATGTCAGTAATCTGCTTAGCGTTTACCCATTTTCCCTCCTCAGGGATAGGAGCTGGTTCATGCTTTGCGCCCTTTGCTACAGGACACATGTTTTCTACTTCTTTTGTGTAAATCATTGTAGAACTCCTTTCTTCGTTCAATAACCATTAATATATTGCTACTACATTAATGACATGATAAATAAGCGCACTTGCGCGTTATTGATTACATTTTCTCACTTTCTGTGGATTTAGTAAAGTCTAAATTTAGGATTTTGTTAAAAAATTATCTAAATCTTTAGAAACTGTGACCGCCACCAGAGTGACCGCCGCCACCTCCGCCTGAGGAAAAGCCGCCACCTCCGCCTGAGGAAAAGCCGCCGCCTCCGCCTGAGGAAAAGCCGCCTCCACCGCCTGAAG
>NZ_JAFUSK010000026.1 GCF_017471675.1 Pseudobutyrivibrio sp. | reverse complement strand
GAAAATCCTCGTGTCGTTGGTTCGATTCCGACTCTGGGCACTTGTTTTTTACCTTTCAGTAGATAATACTGAGAGGTTTTTTTATTATTCGTCCTTTTTAAATATATATTCTTATGGCATAATATCTACAGATTATAGAAGGAGCAAACAATATGAAAATAGTATTTCTTGACAGAAAATCTATAGGTGATGATATAGATTTAACACCATTTAAGGAATTTGGTGAACTGGTAATATATGATTATTCTACAGTAGCTGAGGCAGCTGAAAGAACAGTTGATGCTGATATCATTGTATTGAATAAGGTGCCTATTAATGAACAAACCATAGGAAAAGCAAAAAATCTAAAGCTTGTATGTGTTACCGCAACAGGAACAAATAATCTTGATAAGGAATATTTGGCTAAAAGAGGGATAGAATGGAGAAATGTTGCAGGATATTCAACAGAGGCAGTAGCACAGCATACATTATCTCTTACTTTATATTTACTAGAGCATCTTAGTTATTACGATAATTATGTTAAAAGCGAAAAATATGTAAATGATAAAATGTTTACTCATTTTGAAATGCACTTTAATGAAATTGCTGGTAAAACCTGGGGAATAATAGGTCTAGGAGCAATAGGAAAGAGAGTTGCAGAAATAGCTACATGCTTAGGAGCAAATGTAATATATTACTCTACCAGTGGCAGGAATCATTCAGATATCTACAAAGAAGTTGATTTTGATACATTGTTATCAACATCAGATATCGTATCTATCCACGCTCCTTTGGATGACAATACCTTGCACCTGATGGATGCAAAAGCATTTGATAAGATGAAAGAGTCAGCCATCTTAATCAACGTTGGAAGAGGACCAATTATTGTTGAAAAAGATTTAGCTGACGCATTAAATACCAATAAGATAGCGGCTGCTGGATTAGATGTACTTGATGTGGAGCCTATGTCTGACCAAAACCCATTAAAAACTATTAAAGATAGCAATAAGCTTATAATAACTCCTCATATAGCATGGGCAGCAGTTGAAGCAAGAGTAAGGCTCATGGATATAATTCATGGTCAAATTAAAGAATATCTTTTCAAATAGATTATTCTATTGGTAATCCAGTTACATAGCTTGTATCGCTTAAGCTTACAAGAAGAAGATTTCGATAGTGGAGAAACTGATTGGTTTCCTCCACTATATCTTTTTCTGAATCTATAAATGAAGTATTACCGCAGGACTTCATGTAGAGTTCCATTCTTTCTATATACGAAGGCATGGCTTTATTCATTAAGTCATAAATACTATCACTACATTCAACATCAGGGTTCCAAGGATTATACCATTTAGCATGCTTTTCATTACAAGGGTCAGTGTATTTAATAATATTATCACTTGGTATCATTGAAGATATGAAAGCACATTTATAGAGAACTTGCTCTATGCTTCTAACACGGTGCTTCTTAATGCCTTTAGGGTCATTCATCATACGATTGAGTTTGATAAATGATTTAATAGCCTGTTTTACAGTATGAAGACGTATCTTATGCTCTGGGTATGCCTTATTAATGGCAATATGTAGCATTTCAGCTATAACACGTTTCTCATTAGCAGAAGGTGAAACAGCTCCAGCATAATCAAATTCACTTGGTAAAAGATGCTTATAATGATTTAAAACCAAGTGATCAATGTCAGTTTCCAAAGATACATGTTTACCAAAGTCGTATTTTTTCCCTTTTTTTAGATTTTCAAAATGATTGCTTTTAAAATAAATGTAAGGATGGCAAACAATATCTAAGGAATAATGTCCTATAAATCCAAGTATATAGGCATCACAAATCCTTCTAGAATGAGCATCTTCAAAGGTATTTCTAGCATCAAATAGGTAATCAAAGAATAACATAACACGTTCTTGATGCATTATATTTCCAATATTCTTTTTATAAAACAAATATGCAGGGAGATGATAGAAAAATATATCAGGTCCTTGTAAACCTAGAGAAAATGCAGTTTGATGCCTTCCAATCAATGACCTTGTATCACTAGATTCAATAAATGAAATAGATTGTTCACCAAATTCTAAATGAGTTATAAATCCTGGCATGATGACTCCTTATTTCTAATCTTCAGATATAATGTTAACTTTAAATTTACACAATTATATCATACTAACAATGTCTTAATTGCGAAGGGAATGTGAATACAAAAAAAACAAAGTGTATAAATTCATGGAACAAGTAAAAATTATTGTATATAGCAGAATTTGAGGAAGAATTTATACTAAGATTAGAAAGAAAACTACATTAGATTGTAAAGGGAGGACACAAAATGAGTGTAAAAGATAGTGTTGAACGTGCTGCCTTTGGTGCTGCAATTGATGGTGTTCTAAAGAATATTAAAAAGGATCCTAAAAAGAATTTATTAAAAATAGTTGATTTAACAGAGAAGATGATGGGAGGAGATTCTAAAGGATTTCGTTCAGGAGCATTTGCTGGAGCAAGGGATTTAATTAACCAGGAGAATTCCAAATGGATGAATTATGTTACACGTCTGCTCACTGAAACTGACCCTCATGTAGCAAAAATGACAGCTTTAAACCTTGGTTATCAGGCTGCTTTTAAGGGCACAAAGATGATTAGAGAGAATAGAGAAAAATATGGATGTAATATTCCATGGCTTATTCTTATGGACCCAACAAGTGCTTGTAACTTGCGTTGTAAGGGCTGCTGGGCTGCAGAATATGGACATAAGCTCAACCTTACATTTGATGAATTAGACAGTATTGTTACTCAAGGAAAAGAGCTTGGTATATTCTTTTATATGTTTACCGGCGGTGAGCCATTAGTAAGAAAAGATGATTTGATAAAGCTTTGTGAAAAGCATAATGAATGTGCTTTCCATAGCTACACCAACGGAACACTTGTTGATCAGGCATTTTGTGATGAAATGAAGAGGGTTGGTAACTTATCACTTTCAATTTCACTAGAAGGTTTTGAGGATGCTAACGATTTCAGACGAGGTGATGGTGTATACGCAAAGGTACTTCATGCAATGGATTTATTACATGAAAATGGCCTTATATTTGGTAATTCAGTATGTTATACATCTAAGAATATGGATTCAGTCACATCAGATGAATTCTTTGACCTGTTAATCGAGCATGGTTCAAGATTTGCATGGTATTTCCATTTGATGCCTGTAGGAATGAATGCTACACCAGAGTTGATGCCTTCACCAGAGCAGAGAGAGTATATTTATCATAGGTTACGTGAAGTCCGTGGTAATAAAGGTGGTAAAGAAATTTACGTAATGGATTTCCAGAATGATGGTGAATTTGTAGGTGGATGCATTGCAGGAGGAAGAAACTACTGTCATATTAATCCTAAGGGTGACGTAGAGCCATGTGTATTTATACATTATTCCGGTGCTAATATTCGTGAGAATACATTACTAGAGGCTCTTAAGCAGCCATTATTCATGGAATATAGAAAAGGACAGCCTTTTAACGATAATATGCTTCGCCCTTGTCCAATGTTGGAAAACCCAGAATTACTTCAGGAGATGGTTAAGCGTTCAGGGGCACATTCTACAGATGTACAAGAAGAGGAGCCTGTTGAGCATTTATGTGGCAAGTGTGCCCAGTATGCCGAAAACTGGAAAGAAACAGCTGATAGGCTTTGGATGGCTCACCCATATAGACAAAAAGGTTATATCAATTATGCTAATGCTGAAGAAAAAGGTTATGCATATAAGGTTGATTAAATAGACATTATCTATAGGCCTGACGGAGGACAGACGTCAGGTCTTTTTTTCGCCATTAAATAGTAAAAAAACGCATTACATTATTGATAAAAAAGAGAGATAATGCTAAAGTAAAGAAGATGTATAAAGAATATATTAAAATAGTTTAGACTTTATAAAAATAAACAAAAATCTTGGTAGTATTGCAGGAATAGTTGAAACGTGATACCATGGATTTACACGCGCTTGATGCAGTGTAAAGGAGAGGTGTTATGTTTAAAGGTCGTAAAGAAGAAATTGAAAAGCTAAAGAAGTTTTATGAGGGAGATAATGCTGAAGTAGCCATAATTTCTGGTCAGTTTGGTATTGGCAAATCAACATTGCTAAAGGAATTTGCAGCCGATAAGGAATGCATTTTCATTGAAGCTTACGAAACTACTAGTAAGCACCAATTCGAGCTGATTAGAAAGATAATGGGGTCTGAAACAGTTCTTGATGGCGAAGCCTTCTGTAAGGAAATCAGTAAACGAGCCGCAGAAGCAAAGCAACTCATTATTATCGATCAATATCCTCATATTGCAAAAGCAGATTCAGAATTTGATAAAATGCTGCATGAATACATTACAGGTGAGTGGAAAAATTTACCTGTTAAGCTAATTCTTTGCTCAGATGCATTCATGCTTGTAGATAAATATATAAAAGGTAAGAAGGCTGTCTGGAAGGATTCGATAGCTCTTGATTTAGTTGTCGAGCCTTTAGGATTCTATGATTCATGCCAGTTTTTTGCAGATGCAAGCCCAAAGGAGGCAGCATTTTTATATGGAATTACAGGTGGAATACCATATAATTTGGCAAGAGTGGCGGCCCTGCTTGGTGTAGATGGCTTCGAATATCTAGGACAAAAGCAGATAGAATCAGATGATAAGATTAAGGAAATAGCTAAGAAATTATTTTTGGATAAGGAATCTAAGCTTGGAATAAATCCAGAGGTAGTGATGGCTACAGAGCTTAGAGAATTGGCATATTATAATTATATGCTTACAACCTTGGCAAAGGGGCTCAACCGCGTAAATCAGATTTCAGCGGAGGTTGAAAAGCCAAAGGATGTAGTGGTACCTTATCTAAATTCTTTGATGTCAATTGGGGTTTGTACAAAGGATACAGCTATTACAGAGATTACAAATAGAAAAAAAACACGCTATTCCATCGTTAATTTAAGCACATTATTCTGGTATAAGGTGGTAGTGCCTAATTACGATGAATATATATTAGGAAATGTTGAGGGGCTTTGGAAAAAGGCACAGCTTATAATGGATGAATACATGAAAGAGGTATTTGTTAAGATTTGTGCCGAATATCTTAGGGATAGAAGCGATAAGAATATGTTACCATTTACAGTTGAAGAGATAGGTAACTGGTGGGTAAACGATGACGAGGCAGGCACAACTGACGGCTTCGATTTAGTATCCCTTGGAAAATGCGAAGATAAGCCGGCAACAATATTTGCTCAATGCTATTACAATAACGAGCCTATAGAGGTTGCTCAGCTTAAGTCTTTAATTGAGAAGACAAAACAGCTACATAGACAGGGGGATGCGTTCTATTTGGTATTTGCTAACGCAGGATTTCACGAAAATGCTATTACCATTTCGTCAGCCATTAAAAACATCATGCTTATTACATTAGACGAAATGAGATAATATTTTTGATTTTCATTAGAAAATCAATACAGTGGCTCAGCCATGTAATTGTATAGGAGGAGAAAAATGACAAACCAAGAGCTAAAGAAAATTGCTACTGAGGTTCGCAAAGGCATCATTGAAGGTGTTCATGCTGCAAAAGCCGGACATCCAGGCGGATCACTTTCAGCAACAGAGGTATTTACTTACCTTTACTTTGAGGAGATGAACATCGATCCAAAGAACCCTAAGAAGGCAGACAGAGATAGATTCGTGCTTTCAAAGGGACACACTGCACCAGGTCTTTATTCTACACTTGCACAGAGAGGATTCTTCCCAGTTGAGGATTTGAAGGGTCTTCGTAGCATTGGAAGCCATCTTCAGGGACATCCATGTGTACAGCACACACCAGGTATTGATGCATCATCAGGTTCACTTGGACAGGGGATTTCTGTTGCAGTTGGTATGGCACTTTCTGCAAAGCTTTCAAATGATTCATACAGAGTATACACACTTTTAGGTGATGGTGAGATTCAGGAAGGTCAGGTTTGGGAGGCAGCTATGTTTGCTGGCGCTAAGAAGCTTGATAATCTTGTTGTAATCGTTGATAACAATGGTCTTCAGATTGATGGACCAGTTGATGTAGTTAACACACCATATCCTATTGCTGATAAGTTTAAAGCATTCAACTTTAACGTAGTTGAAGTAGCTGATGGTAATGATTTCGACCAGCTTCGCGATGCTTTCAATAAAGCTAGAGAGACAAAGGGAATGCCAACAGCTATCATCATGAAGACTGTTAAGGGTAAGGGCATTTCATTTATGGAAAACCAGGTAGGATGGCACGGAAAAGCTCCTAACGATGAGGAGTATGCTATCGCAATGGAAGAATTAGGAAAGGCTGGTGAGTAAGAATGGCAGACGTAAAGAAAATCGCAACTCGTGAGAGCTACGGTAACGCTCTTGTTGCTCTCGGTGAGAAATATGATAATTTAGTAGTTCTTGATGCAGACCTTGCAGAGGCTACAAAGACAGGTATTTTTAAGAAGGCTTTTCCAGAGCGTCACATTGACTGTGGTATTGCAGAGTCAAACATGGTTGGTATCGCTGCTGGTATCGCTAGCACAGGAAAGGTTCCATTCTGCTCTTCATTTGCAATGTTTGCAGCAGGACGTGCTTTTGAGCAGGTACGTAACTCAGTTGGTTACCCACACCTTAACGTAAAGATTGGTGCTACACACGCTGGTATTTCAGTAGGTGAGGATGGAGCATCACATCAGTGTAACGAGGATATCGCACTTATGCGTACAATCCCTGGCATGACAATCATCAACCCTTCTGATGATGTTGAGGCTAAGGCAGCAGTAGAGGCTGCTTACAAGATGGATGGTCCAGTTTACCTCAGATTTGGACGTCTTGCAGTACCTGTAATCAACGACAGACCAGATTATAAGTTCGAGATTGGCAAGGGTGTTGTTCTTAAAGAGGGCAAAGACCTTACAATCATTGCAACAGGTCTTGAGGTTAACGAATCTCTTGAGGCTGCTAAGAAATTAGCAGAGGATGGAATCGATGCTGAGGTTATCAACATTCACACAATCAAGCCTATCGATGCAGACCTTATCGTAAAGAGCGCATCAAAGACAGGAAAGGTTGTTACTGTAGAAGAGCATTCTATCATCGGTGGTCTTGGTGGAGCTGTTGCTGAGGTTCTTTCAGAGAAGTGCCCAACAAAGATGCTTCGCATCGGCGTAAAGGATACATTCGGCGAGTCAGGCCCAGCTGTTAAGCTACTTGAGAAGTACGAATTAGATGCTGCTGGAATTTACAAGCAGATTAAGGAATTTATATAAAAAAAGCCTTCCCCCTTTGGGGGAAGGTGGATGCGAAGCAGCCGGATGAGGGTCAATTGTAGTAATGCCCTCATCAGTCACCTTCGGTGCCAGCTTCTTCTCCGCTTCCGCTCCGGTCGGCTCAAAGCAGAGGTCCACTGGACCTCTTTCGCCCCAAAGGGGGAAGCCTTATTTTTTATACAAATTTATAAATTGTGGTTGAGTGAGCTTTAACGCCTGCTTTTGCGATTGGCTGATCAAACTCAGGTACGTTGATGGCATTTGGGAAGTACTGAGACTCGAAGCATACGCCGTGGCGCTTGTCGTAGACACATCCGCCCTTGCCAATGTGGCTTGTATCGAGGTAGTTACCAGCATAAAGCTGCATACCAGGTAAATCTGTGTAAACTTCCATCTTTCTGCCGCTCTGAGTTGACTCAAGTGTGCAACTTGGCTTATCTAATGTGTGGTGATTTAAGCAGTAGTTGTGGTCAAATCCACCTGCCCAGTTAAGCTGGTCGTAATCAACATCTGTATCCTTGCTAAGAGCCTTTGGAGTAGTGAAATCCATTGGAGTTCCCTTAACTTCGCGGCATTCGCCATGTGGGATAGACTCTGAATCTGTGTGAGTATATCTGTCTGCATCCATCCAAACAATGTGATCCATAACAGAACCAGTGTCATGACCATTTAAGTTAAAGTAAGTATGGTTAGTTGGGTTGAATATTGTATCAACATCTGAAACCCCTGAATAATCAAGGCGAATAGAGTTGTCATCACCTAATGTATATGTGATAGTGATATCCATTTCACCAGGGAAACCACATTCCATATCAGCCTTGTGGCATGTAAATGTAATGTGCTTATCATCAACAGATTCTACATCCCAAATACGCTTGTGCATTGGGTTAAAGCCTGAGTGAAGATTGTTCTTGCCATCATTAGCATCAAGCTTGTATTCTACTCCGTTAAGAGTGAATTTGCTGTCGCCGATGCGGTTGCCGTTAGGGCAAATGCAGCAGCCAAAGCCAGGTCCATTAACAAAATAATCTTCGATTTTATCATATCCTAAAACAACATCTGAAAGAATTCCCTCTGAATCAGGAACCCAAAGATCCAATAGATTACAGCCGAAATTCATAATCTTTGCCTGCATACCATTCTCGTTGATAAGAGTGTATGCAATAATATCTTCACCGTTTTTGGTGACGCCAATTTTTTCTTTTTCCACGGTTAAAACCTCCCTATTTTTTAGACTATATCTATCATACGAGTATGATGGTATAATTACAAGATTTTCAAAATAAAAAACAAATTTTTAAAGGTAAAAATGTCAAAGAAATGACATTATGGTACTATAGAAGTAGGACACATTTGTGGGGGTAAAAAAGATGAAATCCAGGGATAGGAAAATCCTTAGATTAATCAAAATTCAGATTGCATTGCTGCTTTTATTAATTGCAGGTGTTACCTACTATTACGTCAGCGGTTATGCAAAGACAGTCTCTGACCTAAAGACAGAGGCTAATCTTTTAGTGCGCAAATCTAATCCGAATACCTTTAGGCAGACAGAGACAAGTGAAGTTTATGATATAAATGGGGATACTATTTCTGTGCTAAAAGGGGAAAAGGATGTCTATTATATCACCTATGAACAAATTCCGGAGGATGCTGTAAAAGCCCTTATTTCTATTGAAGACAAAAAGTTTTTTAGCCACGATGGTGTGGATTATAAGGCTATAGCAAGAGCTTGTTATGTGATGCTAAAGGATAAAGAGATGACCCAGGGTGGAAGTACCATTACAATGCAGCTGGCGAGAACTATATTCTTAAGTAATGAAAAGACATGGCAAAGAAAGATAGAAGAAATCTACATAGCCTCAGAGCTTGAAAGAAAGTATTCAAAGGAGGAAATCCTGGAATTTTATCTTAACAATGTGTATTTCGCTAATGGCTATTATGGCATAGAAGCTGCGGCAAAAGGGTATTTTAGTAAAGATATATCAGAGCTTGATTTGGCAGAGATTTGCTATTTGCTGGCCATTCCAAATTCTCCCACCTATTACGATCCTGTAGTGAATCCAGATAATACCATCAAAAGAAAGAACTTGATTTTAAATGCAATGAAAGATGATGGCGTAATATCTGAAAAACTATATGATGAGGCAAAGGATGAGGTTATTAGCCTGACCCGTCCGGATAGTATAAAGAATAATTATGTTGAAACATACGTGTATACATGTGCTACCAGAGCTTTAATGGCTCAAAATGGATTTGAATTTAAGACGGATTTCAAAAATGATGATGCAAAAAAAGCATACGAAAAGGCTTATGACGAAGCCTATAACGAGGCAAATAAAAGCTTATTTACAGCTGGATACAGAATATATACATCCATTGATTTAAAGATGCAGCAGCAGCTACAGGATTCTATAGACCAGCAGCTAGAGGAATTTACCGATGTAAATGAAGAAGGAATCTATGCCCTACAATCAGCAGGAGTGTGTATTGATAATGAAACGGGAATGGTAAATGCTATAGTGGGCGGTAGGAGCCAGGAAGTAAACGGCTATACCCTAAATCGAGCATTTCAAAGCTTTAGGCAGCCTGGAAGCTCCATAAAACCTTTAAATGTGTATACGCCGGCATTAGAGATGGGGTACACTCCTGATTCCATTGTTATAGATGAGAAGCTGGAGGATGGCCCTGAAAATGCCAGTGGAAAATACAGTGGAGAGATAACTTTAAGGCAGGCAGTAGCTGCCTCTAAGAACACAATAGCGTGGCAATTATATACAGAAATAACACCAGATAAGGGCATGAGCTATCTTAAAGATATGGGATTTAGTCATATTGAAAAAGAAGACTATGGAATGGCTGCATGCCTGGGTGGATTAACTGTAGGAGTCAGTCCACTTGAGATGGCAAAAGGATATGCGACCATAGAAAATGATGGATATACGAGAGAACCGACCTGTATTTCAAAGATATTAGATGCTAAAGGAAATACAATCTATGAAGTAAATCAAGAAGATATTAAAATATATGAAGAAAATGATGCACGAAACATGACAGATATGCTACAATCTGTATTGACTGACGGCACGGCAAGGGGTGTATCACTTGGTGATATGCCTGCAGCAGGCAAGACAGGTACTACCAATGATAACAGAGATGGATGGTTTGTTGGATACACTAAGTATTACACAACCAGTATCTGGGTAGGCTATGATCAGCCTAAGAAGGTGCCAGGGCTTACCGGCTCTTCATATCCAGCTGCTATCTGGCAGGATTTTATGCTGGCTATTCATGAAGGTAAGGTGCCGGCAGAGTTTAAAAAGCCTGCAGTGTTTACAGGTCCACAGGAGCAGGAAGAAGATCCAGAGGCTGACTTGGAAGAAGGCGAGGAGCCTTATGGTGAATTTGATGAAGAAAATCCTGAGGAAATCCCTGAAGAACAAACTTATCAGGTTATAACACAGACATTTGACGGTCCAGAGGTTCCTGAGGGCATAATACCTGATAATGCCACAGATGTACAGATTACTACCACAACAGAACCAGTGGTTGAAGAATAGTTTTAAAATGGAGGATACAAAAAAGAAATGGCAAATTATGGATTTGGACTTGATTTAGGTGGCACAACATGTAAATGTGGTTTATTTACTGCAACAGGAGAGCTTCTTGAGAAGTGGGAGGTTCCAACAGACACATCTAATGGTGGTGTTAATATTCTTAAGGATTTGGCACAGACTGTTGTTAAGAAGATGGAAGAAAAAAATATTACATCTGACGATGTTCTTGGTGTAGGTATCGGAATTCCAGGACCTGTTTCAGATGATGGTGTGGTTAATAGATGCGTAAACCTTGGATGGGGCGTATTCAATGTTGAGAAGGAATTTTCAGAGTGCCTTGGTGGAATTAAGGTAAAGGCTGGTAATGATGCTAATGTGGCTGCTCTTGGTGAGTCTTGGATGGGTGCTGCTAAGGAGTACTCAAGCTCAGTAATGGTTACACTTGGAACAGGTGTAGGCGGTGGTGTAATCCTTAATGATGACATTATCCCTGGCGCTCATGGTGCAGCAGGTGAGATAGGACATATCAGAGTTAATTATACAGAGGAAAATACATGCGGATGTGGTAATCACGGGTGCTTAGAGCAGTATTGCTCAGCTACAGGTATTGCACGTCTTGCTAAGATTAGATTGGCTCAGAACGATGATGAAAGCACACTTAGAAGCGTAGAATCTCTTGATGCTAAGGCCGTATTTGACGAGGCTAAGAAGGGTGATACTGTTGCAAAGGAAATTGCAAAAAGAGCTTGTGAATATCTTGCACAGGGATTACAGGTAATTTCATGTGTAGTAAACCCAGAGGCATTTGTTATCGGTGGTGGAGTTTCTAAGGCTGGCCAGTACTTAATCGACGAAGTTGAGTACAGATTCAACCAGATTGCATTCCATGGCTGCCGCAATACAAAGATTGTACTTGCTACACTTGGAAACGATGCAGGTATTTATGGAGCTATGAAGCTCATTCTATAATAAAACAGCCTTCCTCCAAAGGGGGAAGGCTGTTAATTACTTATTTACAATACCTGAGTATCCACTGCCTAATAGCTTGCTGGCAGTTTCAGTAAGTACAGAGAAATCTGTGTCGCGCCCAGCTAGCAGCCAATCCTTATAGATAGCTGTGATAGCCTTTGTATACGAACGTACGATAGAAGGATACTTGGTCATAGAGAAGAATTTAGAAAATTCATCACTCTTTAGAACAGTATCTACAACTTCGTTATAGAAGAATGCATAGTGCTCATCACACATTAGCTTTTTTTCTACCTTTGAGCATGATTCAAGATATTTGTAGAAATAAGTAATACATCCTTCTAAATCCAGCTTTCTGGCATACTCGCCAATGTTATCTAAAATATCTTTAGACATTTCTTCCTCAACCTCTGCAACTAAATCATCAAGTGAAGAATAATGCAAGTAAAATGTTTTTCTGTTAATTCCGGCTTTTTCAGTGAGGTCAGTGATAGAGATTTCATTGTAATTGCGGGTTAGCACTAAGTCATTAAAAGCTTTTCTGACTGCAGTTAGGGTTCTCCGCACCCTTAAATCTTTACTTCGTTCTCTCATGTTTTCGCTCCTTTTTTCTATTATTAATTATTTATACTGACAAAATAATAGATTCATACTCTTTGTCTACTATACCACGTAATAAACCCCACGTGGAATTTTTAATAGATTTTTTAGAATTTGTTTATTGAATGAACACAAATTGACGTGTATAATACGAAATAGTTCGAATTCGGACAATACGGATTCGAACATTCCGAACTCGGACGAAAGGAGAAGTATGGACCATAAAGAATTTGATAGTAGAACACATTTAGGTTTTTTATGCGATTGCCTTAGCCGCGAAGTGAAGAATGCGGTAAACAGGGGGCTAAAGGATGCAAAGGGTTTGAGTGCAGCATCAAAGTATGGCTGGCTGTTAGCTTATTTTGTCCGCCAGACAGAGCCTATTTTCCAACGAGATTTAGAGCAAATCTTTCATCTTCCAAAATCTACATTAGCAGATATTATCCAGATATTTGAAAAGGAAGATTTAATCGAAAAGGTGCCTGTGGACGGGGACGGCAGAAAAAAGCAGATTGTAGTAACAACCAAGGGTCGTGAATTAAACCTCATTACCGAAGCTATGATAATGGAGGTTGAAGACTTTATGATGGAAGACATTTCAGAGGAAGAAAAAGAGGTTGTTGCAAAGGTGTTAAATAAAATGCAGCAGAATGTCAGAAAGTATAAATCACATATAATGCTAAAAAAGGAGGACTAAAGATTGGTTAAGAGATTATTACAGGAGACGAAAGAGTACACTCTTTCAGCTATACTTACGCCTGTATTTATGATTCTCGAGGTAGCAATGGAAATGATAATACCACTTCTTATTGCAGACCTGGTGGATAAGGGCGTGGAAGCTGGAAATATGGGTGAAATATATCGCATAGGTGGATACATGCTTATCTGTGCGGTAATAGGACTTTTCGGAGGTGTTATGGGTGGTGTCCTTGGTTCCAAGGCATCAGCAGGATTAGCTAAGAACCTTCGTAACAAGATGTTTGAGAATATCCAGACATATTCATTTGAGAATATTGATAAGTATTCAACAGCAGGTCTTGTAACACGTCTTACAACAGATGTAACAAATGTGCAAAACGCTTTCATCATGGTTCTTAGAATGGGATTTAGAGCTCCAGTAACAGTTATTGTAGCAATGATTTTATCATTCAAGATAAATGCAAAGCTTGCTTCTAATTTCCTTATTGCCATGATAATAATCCTGGTGTTTATGGGATTTGTTATGGTGGTAACCAGGAAGCTATTTGAAACATTGTTCAGAAAATATGATGATTTGAATGCATCTGTGCAGGAAAACATCACAGGCATCAGGGTTGTAAAGGCATACGTAAGAGAGGCCTTTGAAAAGACAAAATTTACAACTGCAAGCCAGGGCATTTATAAAGCCGCAACAAGCGCTGAAAAGATGATTGCAACAACAATGCCAATGATGAACTTGGTTGTATATGTATGTATCATACTAATAAGCTGGTTTGGAGCACATTTTATTGTTATAGATGGAACACTTACAACAGGTGAGCTTGTATCCCTATTCTCATATTGCATGAATATTCTTATGTCGCTTATGTTCTTTGCTATGATTTTTATCATGATAACAATGTCTATAGCAAGTATAAAGCGTATATATGAGGTACTTGAGGAAAAGACAACTATTACAAATGGCGACAATCCAATTTTTGAGGTACCAGATGGTTCAATCCAGTTTAAGGATGTGGTATTTGGATATAACAAGACAGCTGAAAGACCTGTGCTAGACCATATTAATCTTGATATTAAATCAGGTGAGACTATTGGTGTGTTAGGTGGAACAGGTTCAGCAAAATCTACATTGGTATCTATGATTTCTCGTCTATATGATGTGGACGAAGGCGAGGTAATCGTAGGTGGCCACAATGTAAAGGATTATGATGTGGAGACAATCAGAAACCAGGTTTCTGTAGTGCTTCAGAACAACGTGCTCTTCTCTGGAACTATTGCAGAGAACCTTCGCTGGGGTGACAAGAATGCAACAGATGAAGAAGTAAGACGTGCAGCAAAGCTTGCCTGTGCAGATGAATTCATCGAGAAGTTCCTAGATGGCTATGATACTTATATCGAGCAGGGCGGTACCAACGTATCTGGTGGGCAGCGTCAGAGATTATGTATTGCAAGAGCTCTTCTTAAGAAACCAAGAATCCTTATCCTTGATGATTCTACATCTGCTGTTGATACAGCAACAGATGCAAGTATTAGACGTGCTTTCAGAGAAGAGATTCCAAACACAACAAAGCTTATTATTGCGCAACGTATTTCATCAGTAATGGATGCAGATAGAATCATTGTTATGGATGATGGTAAGGTTAACGATTTTGGCACTCATGATGAGCTTATGGCCAGAAATGAGATATACAAAGAAATATTTGAGCAGCAGACAGGCGCCGGCAGCGGCGACTTCGATAAAGCAGAGGAAGGAGGCGAGGACTAATGCCTAGAGGACCACAACCAGGATCAGTACCAAAGCTGACAAAAGAACAAAAGGCCGCTAGACGAGGAGTTTTAGGCCGCCTTGTAAAATATGTTGGTGGAAGATATCCAATCCACCTTGTTGCAGTAGTAATCTGCATCTTCCTATCGGTAATATGTAATGCCAAGGGAACAGCATTTATGCAGCAGCTTATCGATTCCTACATCCTTCCAATGCTTGAAACTGGAAGCAAGGACTTTGGCCCACTTAAGGCTGCCATCTTCCACTTGATTGGATATTATGCAGTAGGTATCGCAGCAACATTTGCTTACAACTGGATTATGATTTTCGTAGGTCAGGGAACACTTAGAGACCTTCGTGACGAGATGTTTGAGAAGATGGAGGATTTACCAATCCGCTACTTCGATACACATGCACACGGTGATATCATGTCTATCTACACAAACGATATTGATACACTGCGTCAGATGATTTCGCAGTCATTCCCACAGATGTTTAACAGTGCAATCACTATTGTGACAGTGTTTGTGTACATGCTTATGTTATCACCAACACTTACAGGTGTTACAATCGCAATGATTGTTGTAATTATTCTTATTACTAAGACACTTGCAGGTACATCAGGTAAGTACTTCCGTGAGCAGCAGAAGGCTCTTGGTGCAGTAAACGGTAACATCGAAGAAATCATGAATGGTCAGAAGGTTGTTAAGGTATTCTGCCATGAGGATGAAGTAATTGATAAATTTAAGGATTTAAATGAGCAGCTATACAATAATTCATACAGAGCCAACAGATTAGCAAACTGCTTAGGACCTGTAAATGCACAGCTTGGTAATGTAAACTATGTTATCTGCGCTGTTGTTGGTGGAACACTTGCTCTTAATGGATGGACTGGACTTACACTTGGAGCACTCGTATCATTCCTTCAGTTTACCCGTTCATTTATCATGCCTATCATGCAGGTATCACAGCAGTTCCAGTCTATCGTACTTGCTATGGCTGGTGCCGAGCGTGTATTTGGCCTTATCGATGAAAAGCCAGAGACAGATGAAGGCTATGTAATGCTTGTAAATGCCAAGGAAGAAAACGGTGAAATCGTTGAGTGCGAGGAGCGTACAGGAATGTGGGCTTGGAAGCACTATCACAAGGCAGAGGGCACCACAACTTACGTGAAGCTTACTGGTGACATTGTATTTGATGATGTGGATTTCGCTTACAATCCTGATAAGACAGTACTTCACAACATCAAGCTGTTTGCAACACCAGGTCAGAAGATAGCCTTTGTAGGTGCAACAGGTGCCGGAAAGACAACAATCACAAACCTTATCAACAGATTTTACGATATCGCTGATGGTAAAATCAGATACGATGGAATCAACATTAACAAGATTAAGAAGGCAGATTTACGTCGTTCACTTGGTATCGTACTTCAGGATACACATTTGTTTACAGGAACTATTGCAGACAACATCCGCTACGGAAAGCTGGATGCTACAGAAGAAGAGGTTATTGCAGCAGCTAAGCTTGCAAATGCAGATAGCTTTATCCGCAGATTGCCACAGGGCTACGATACAGTAATCAAGGGAGATGGTGGTAACCTTTCCCAGGGACAGAGACAGCTGCTTGCTATTGCACGTGCTGCAATTGCAGATCCACCAGTGCTTATCCTTGATGAGGCTACATCTTCTATCGATACCCGTACAGAGAAGATTGTACAGGATGGTATGGATAAGCTGATGCATGGACGTACTACATTTGTTATCGCCCACAGACTTTCAACAATCAGAAACTCTGATTGCATCATGGTTCTTGATCAGGGCCGTATCATTGAGCGAGGCAACCACGAGGAGCTTATCGCAGAGGGTGGTAAGTACTACCAGTTATATACAGGAAAGATTCAAAATGCTTAAAATAAAGGCTGTAGTTGATAGAAATATCAACTACAGCCTTTTTGTGAACTAGGTTTTTAAAGATATTTAAATATGCTATAATAAAACCATATTTTGAAGGTACGAAGTGAATATTTAGGGGAATGGTTAGAAAATATGGAAATTAGACCGATAAATAAGGAGAGACTAATGTCTACAGATGAGAAAATCGCTAGTGTATCAGCTTCTTTTGCGATGGAGGATATGATTCTGACACCTCAGGAGCTAGAGCGAGGCAGAATGATTATTGAAAATGAGGTTGATGTAGAGGATGTAGTCCGTGAGATTACATCAAGGTATGTTTCAGTAGGATAAGCCTATGATGGATGAATATTACCGTTATGAGTACGAAGATAACGGCCAGTACTGTTATCCACACACTCATATCCTAAAGAACAAATTGGATATTCGCGATAAGGATGAGCTCTTTAAGGTAGAACAGGAGCTTAGTTCAGCGCGGTATTTTGAAATCGTCAAGCGTCCTATACCTGGCGATTTTTCTTTAAAGCATTTGCAGGCTATTCATAAGTATCTGTTCCAGGATATCTATGATTGGGCTGGGGAGATTCGCACAGTTGATATTTCAAAGGGCACCATTTTCTGCCTGACACAATTCATTGAAATCGAATTTAATAAGGTGCAGGAGTGGATAATCCAGAACAATTATTTATTGGATGTGGATGACAAGATAGTTATGTCTAAAAGACTGGCATACCTGATTGGTGAGATTAACATGATTCACCCATTCAGAGAGGGTAACGGCAGGGCTCAGAGGGTGTTCATTGAATACATCTGCAAGAACAGTAAACATTTCGATATTGATTTTTCAAAGACTACTAAGAATGATATGATACTTGCCAGCAAGGAAAGCTCTGTGCTGAACTACGCTCCATTCGAAGAGCTGTTGTTCAAGTGTTTAGTAGATATCTAGAGTTAAATTCTTAATATATATTTCATAGAAAATTCATATTTATAACGCGGGTTGTCTATAAACTTAATAATGAGATTTTCCGATATGGAAATTGTAGTGGAATGTCCATGTCTATTTTTTGTATCCAAAATTAGGGCAAGCACTGCAAAACACTTATTAGAAAAGATGTTAGAAATGGGTAACGCAAAGGGGAATTGGCCTATGAACAACAGATTAAATTTCTTCAAAAGATTGACAGCATTTTTGCTGGCCATGTTGCTTGTGACAACAATGATGGGAAATGATTTCTTCTCATTGGCAACAAGCGATGAAATAATTACGGAGGAAAGTGTGGAAACAGGTGACAGTAGTTCGGCACCTGAAGCTGCGCCTGCGCCAGAAGCAGTGGATATACCACAGGAGCCTGCAACAGAAGAGCAGCAGACACCAGCAGAGCCAGAACAGGTAGTAGAACCAGCGACTAATGAAGCTGAGATACCAACAGAACCACAGCCTACAGTTGATGAAAATGGAAACCCTGTAGTTGTTCCAACTGAAAACCAGCCAAGCCCAGAGACTCCAGCAGAACCAAAGGAGTCTATTGATGATGCAGAAGTTACCCCTAACCCTGAAAATATAGATAAACCAGAAACTGATAAGACTAATGAAGAAGATATAGAAGATCCTGATGCGAAAGATAAGGAAGAGGGAATCGATGATGAAGAAACAGAGGATGAAGAGGAATTAGTTAAAGAAGAGGAAGAAGAGTGTGAGCACGAATGGAAATATGTTTCTAATGGAAATGGTACGCATTTTAGAAAGTGCACTAAGTGCGGCGAGGAAGGAGAGCAGGAGGACTGCGACTACGATGAAAACGGAGTATGCCGCAAGTGTGGTTACGAAGATAATTCGCTAGTGTTCCAGACATTCTCTAAGGAAATCCTTGGAACAACTGTAACAGTAGAAGGTAATATGCCAAGAAATGCAGACGTAACAATTTACTACGTAGGCAAGAAGGCAATTGAAAATATAGTAAATGATAGCCTGGATGAGGGTGTATTCAAGGCATACGCTGCATATGACATCACAATCTATGACCGTTATGGAAACAAGTATCAACCAGACTATGATAACAACGCTGTAAAGGTTACATTTGAATCAGTTAACAAGCTAGAAGAGGTTCCAGATGAGGAAGTAACAGTATTTAGAATTGAAGATGACTACAGCGTAACTGAGATAGCAGCTGATGCATCTGGAGAGGATGTAAGCTTTGAGGCTGAGCATTTTAGTACTTATGTAACTGGTACAGTAGATACTAATGATTGGGTAGAAATTAATGATATTAATCAAGTTGCATTTATAGGAACAGCTGATACAGCTTATGCATACACAAGAGCAGCTTATGCAGGTTTTGATTTCTATGCAGATGCAATTGGCGATTATGTGTTTACTGCTAAATCATATAAGAACTTAACATCGTCAGATAATCCAACATCTGGAGATTTGGCATCCGAATCAAGTGGAACATATAAAGTTACAGTAGCATCTGTAGGATGGCAGACTGTAAAGATTCCGTTAGTAGAAAAGAGCGTAGGAAACGGATATGTATCAAGAGGATATAGCTATTCAGTCGTTGTAGCATTTGAATCATCACCAAGTAACCATGTATATTTCAAATTTAATAATGGAAGTGACTCTTCAACTTATATTAGTAAGGGTGATACTTGGAAGGCTGAGACAGAGCACAATGGTATTTTCGTGGTAACAACTAGTAGCACAAATCCAAGTGATTACACGCTTGAAGTAACAGATACACCAAGCGATTCTTATACTATAGCTTCGGTAAAATCAGAAAACGATAAATTAGCTTCTGAAAATACAGTAGTATATGCTATTGGAGAAACAGATACATTGACAGCTATTTTAAGTGAGGCTACTGCAGAAAGAACAATTAATTGGGCTTTAGACCCAAGTTCTTCTAATGTAATAACACTTTCATCTGTATCTAATAATCCAATGGCAACAAAGATTACAGCTGCAAATCCAGGAAGTGTTAAGCTTAATGCTACTTATAAAGGAAGTACGTTTAGTATTACTGTTAATGTAGTAGATATAAAGATAGGTGGAGATAGTAGTGTAGAAGGAACAGCTAGTCATTCAGAAAAATATACAGGAACTAACATAGTACCTACAGTAGCAGTTAATACTACAGATGCTGGTGGAACAGTAAATTCTTACTATTATTTATCAGATACAACAGTAAAATCTGCTCCTAATGGAACCGGCGCTATTAGTGTGTCTTCGCTTACCTATCCATACACTATAACTAGATGCGATTCTGCAACAAATATAAATGCTGGAACTGCTTCAATTAATATTAAATACTATTATTCTGCAAGTAAAGTATATTCATATGATAGATTATTTACGATTACAGCTCTTGATGTAAGTACGCAGAATGCGGCAGGAAAGGATGCTTTTGATACAGCTGAATTTGTAGTCGAAAACGGTGTGGTAGTGGATGTAAAGAAAGTAAATGAAAACGGAGTCCTTACTGCAACACCAGTATTTAGTGATGGAGATATTACAGTAACACTGGAAGGTACACCAGTGTTTAGTTCCACTGGAATAAAATATACATATCGCGTAGTTGGACATAACAATTTTACGGGCCAGGTTGATGTTGTTAAAGAGATATCTGGAAGTGATATTTCACAGATTGTTAGAGCAGAAATAAAGACAGATTCACCACTATATTACTATGAATATACTGGAAAGGCATATAGCTTAAACGACTATGTTAATGGTGATAATTGGACAGATTTAGCATTTTATGATATGCAAGGTAATGAATTACCTGCAGGAACAATTAATAAGAATAATGCAACCGCAACAATTAATACAAGTGGAACAACAGATGGCGATTCCATTAACGCAGGAGCTAAGGAAATAGTTATTAGCCCTACAAGTGGATTTAGTGGAAGCATTGTAGTGCCATTTACTATTTACCCAAGATCACTGAGTGAAGTGGAGATTCACTGGGTTAATGGAACAGGTAAGTTCTCCTATACAGGAAACCCTATCGAGCCACAGGAATGCACATATGGAACTACCGATAAAGATTTCTATGTAACATTAAATGTAAGTGGAGATTCAGGTGATGAAATCAGAATAGACAATACAAATCAGCAGGAGTATAAGATTTCATATTTACCAGCAAATAACCACACAAAGATTACAGATTCTCCAACATTGATGCTTACAGCAACTGGAAAGAATTTTGAAAATCTTTCTACTCAATCCCTAGGCTACACTATCCAGGCAAGCTATGACCTGAATATGACTGTAAGAATTATTGATGGTGGTACATATAATGGTACTTATGATAAGAGGGACGGGAACGGATATTACCAAACAGGATATCAGAAGTACTATGATACAACAAATAGCATCCCTACAATTAAAGTTTTAGTAGGTGGAAATACAATTAGTTTATCAACAGACTATGATATCGAGGTTGATGATGATGCAAGTGCGCCAAATGGCTCATCTGATTTATCACCTTCGGTAGGAACAAAATATATAAAGGTTACAGCAAAAGCTGGTGGAAAATATGAAGGCGGTGGCACAGTAATAGCAACCTATACTGTAGTGCCAAGGCCTATTAATAGTGCTGTAATTACAGTGACTGATAAAACATCAACAAGAGATAAGATATTCAATAATTCTATATGGGGCTTGGTAATTGCGGAAAGTGATGCAGATACTGATTATGATCTCAAGATAAATTATGGAAACACATATCTAAAATATGGGGATGACTATACTATTGAATATTCAGGCGACCAGGTAAATGTTGGCACAGTAACATATACAGTAACGGGCAAGGGTAATTACACAGGTAGCTTGCCATCTAAATCATTTACTATAAAACCAGCAAGTCTTGCAGAAAACACAGGAACAGCTGTTGCAACACTTGATTTTACAAATCCAGTATTGAGCCTATCATATGATGGAAATCCAAAATATCCTACAGTAAATGTAAAGGTTAACAACAGCACATTTACGGAAACCTACAAATATAAAGAAGCAACACTAGAAAGCACGAACTTTACAGTAAGCTACGAGAATAATACTGCACTTTCTACAACAAATAGTCCAGCAAAGGTGACTGTAACAGGAAAGAACAATTTAACAGGAAGTGTTGTGTTAACATTTAACATAACAAGTAGCAAGGATAAATATCAGATTTCTATCAATGGAAAAGCAGCTGATTTATATAGCGAAGAAAAATTTGAATCAGACCATTATAGAGAATACTATTGTGACTTAAACGCAGTCTACAATGGTACAACTAACTATGGTGCTCCTGTAGTTATTAACCCTGCAACAAATGAAGTTCTTAACAAGAATGGTAGAAAGACGGATTACGGTTATGCATATTACAATACGGATAAGGTAAATCCATCAAAACCATATTCAACTGCAACATGGCCATATCTTAAGATTACAGGCATTAATTCTTTTGATGGAAATGATGCAATTGTATATTTTAAGATTTTACCTGTAAGTATTGCAGATGCAACAATAAATTTTGAATCAAATAATTCAAAGCTTGATTATGATGCTAATAATGTAGTAGTTCCTACATTTACAATCACATATGGAAATACTCCATTAACACTTGGAACGGATTATGAAGTAACATGCTTCGATGATGAGGCATGCACAGTTCCCGCTACAAAGAAGGCAGGTAAAAAGTATGCTGTTATCACAGGTAAGGGAATATATGAAGGTGAAGTGATAAAAGCATACACTGTTGGTGTTGATATAAGCGATGCATTAGTACGAATCATAGAACCAACAGATTCAAACCCAGCAATATTTGTTCCATCAGAGGAAGAGCGAAATGCTGGAACATTTGCAGCTAATAATAATTCTGATGCTTCCAACCCATTCAAAGGTGTTAAGTGGAGAGAGAATAAAGCAGCTAAGATTGAATTATATGATGGCGCAACTAAAATTGAACCTGAAAATCTAAATGCAGCTGAAGTAACATCTAAGTTCAAGGATGCATCGGGTGGAGTTTCTTATGTAGCAAGAAATTCTAAGGATAAAGAGGATTATAACTATAATGTAATTACTTATACAGTAAGTGCAAAAGAAGGAGCAAGTAAATATTTCGGAAGTACAACAATATACTACGAAATCCAACCACAGAGCATTATTATCGGAAACGGTATGGATTGGGAAAGCACAAGTAGTGTTATCTATTATGATGGAAATGCTGGTGAGTATAGACCTAAATTTGTACTTAAGTATGGCAATGATGCATATAGCCTGGTAGGAGGGGAGGATTATGTTCCATACCCAGTAAACATTGGTACCCCAGCTGACTATGAATCAGTTATTGATAAACCAGTTTATACCGTATACGGTGTAGGCAATTTTACAGATTCATATAATATGAATAACCTTAAAGTCGAGCGTGGCTATGTAATAGTAACAGCCAAATGGAGCGATGATACAGACGGTTCCTATACAGAAACTACAAGCAGCGCAACAACAACTAAGGATTTAGGCGCAATATATGCATATAAAGAGAACAAAGCTCAATGTCCTGAAATCACATTAACTGCGACAAATGGAACAACTAAGTTAGTTAAGGGAACTGATTACGATATTACATATCCTACAGAAGCTGAGCAAAAGGGTCAGACTAAACTTGATGAAGATTTAACTATTAAAATCAATATCAAGGGTGCTAACTATGTGGCTCAGACAATTACTATTACCTATAAGATAGCAAGTAACAATATTAAGGACTTCTATGGCACATTAAGTGACATACCTTATACAGCAACTACTGTAGATATAAATACGGTAAAGAAGGCCACATTGAAGCTTGCTACAACTAAGGGCGGCGCAGAGCTGACAAAGGGTATAGATTTTGAATTAGTAGAGACAGATGCTGAGACTCAGGAAGCTAAATTCCAGGCACAGTTTGGTAATACATATGATAAGGCTGTAGTTACAGAATCATTGCCTTCATATCAAACAAACTACATATTTGTTAAAGGTATTGGTATATACAGTGGCTATTGTAGAATACCATTTAGCATCATCCTTGATTTAGGTAATGATGCTTACACTAAGGTAAGTATGCCTAAGGATAGTTATGAGCTTGGTGATGATGGCAAGCCTACAGGTACTGAGTATGTTCCAACTATAATGTACAGAGATGTCAATGGAGCACAGGATACATATACCAAGCAATTAACAGCGCCAGAGGTTCAAGTATCAGAAACAGATGGAACAACAACTACTAAGACCTTAACAAACTATACGATAACCAGAGACCGTGAAGGTAAACCAGGTCCTGATGGAAGTATTGCAGTAACAGGTGCTTATAATTGTACGGGAACAGCTAAGAATGTTCAGTCAGTTAATGCTAAAGATGTATGCTTCCAGATTAGACTATCTAATTATGGTGATTTGGCTATAAGTGGAAATGGCATTTATACATACACAGGAAGTGCGGTAATTCCAGCAATCAATGGACTTATAGATATTGGAGCTGTGGCTGCACCAGTAACGGTAAATGCTGACCAGACTATAACCATACACAATGGAGATGGCACAGATTATGCTTTAACCTATGAATATACAGATGGAAAGGTTACAAATACTGCAATTAAGGCAGGAAAATGGAAGGTTAATGTTGTACCTACTACTACAAGTAGATTCTTTATTCCTGGTACGTCTAAGTCACTAGAGTTTTACATAAAATATGATTTAGATAATGCAACGATGACATTTGCTAATGCATCTTACGATACTGATGACCCAAGTAACCCTCCAAAGGTAGGCTATACAGGAAATCCTTATAGCTTTACTGATAATGTAACTATTACAGATTATGATGGCACAACAGAGATATATTCAAAGGACAATAATGCTCTTGTTACACTAAATCCGACTGAAAAGACGGATATGGGTACATATACAATTACAGCAACAGCGAAGGATTCAGATTATTGTTATGGTACATGTACTGCAAAATTTGCTATATCTGGAATAAGTCTTGCTGATGCAGCAGTCACTCTAGAGTATGATAGTAAGGAATATACTGGAAAAAATTTAGCGCCAAAGGCAACAGTAAAGATTCAAAATGGTGCTATAACACTTACTGAAAATACAGATTATACAGTAAAGTACGAAGATAACATTAATGCTGGAACAGCAAGAGTCTTAATATCAGGTATTAACAATTATTCTGGAAGTATAACAAAGACATTCACTATTACAAAGAAGGATTTAAGTGGATGTACAGTAAGCTTTGGAGATGCATATTATGTAGGAAATGCCGCTGGTCTTAATGTTGAGCCTACAGTTACTGTAAAGAATGGTACAGTAGAGCTTAGGTCAGGGGTAGATTATAAAGAAATCACATCTGCTGATTTTGCAAATAATGGTTCGATTGCAACAGCTGTATTAAATGGAAACACAGAGGAAAGCAGCTGGACTATGAGGCCAAGCGTGACTATTACTGCAACAGCAAATGGTAACTACACTGGCTCTATCACTGCTAAATTTACAATTGAAAAGCTTGATATCGAAACAAATCAGGCAGTTAATATAGCGGCAACTTCAGCAGAGTTTACTGGTGATGTAATCGACCCTTATGAAGCAGTAGCTTTATCTGTAACATACAAGAATGTTGAAACACCATTAGTAAAATATGAAACTGCAACTGGTAATGGAGATTATAGTATTGAAATATTAGATTCAGCAGGTAATGCTGTAACATCGCTTATCTCCATGGGTTTATATAAGATGATTATCACAGGTAAGAATAGCTGTACCGGTGAAAGAATAATTGATTTCACAGTTACTCAGCGCTCATTACCAAATAATTATCACTATTATTACTCTACAGAAAAACCTGGTTTTGAGGGAACCTGGAGAGAATTAACTACAGCTGATTTTGATACAGCAGAAAACTATAAGCCTGGTTTTGTTACTGAAGGTGGATTAGCAAATGATAAATTAAAGATTTACATTTATGATTGCACAACAGTAAAGGCAGGCGAAGATAACGTACCTGAAATTGCCATTATAGATGCAGGTGTAAAAGATCCTGATGATTCATCAAAAAATTATGAGCTGATAAAAGAAAAGGATTACACTGTAACTGTATCTAATGCCCAGAAAGCTGGTACTGCAGAGTGGAATAGAGCGGCAACAGAAGATAAACATGCAACAGTTGCAGATACATCGCCAGCTATAACAATCACTGGCCAGGGCGATTACACAGGTAGTATCACATTGCCATTTAACATTGGTAAGAATATTAATAATCAAGGTCTGAAGATTACATATTCTGTCAATGGTACAGACTATGCTTATGATGCAAGCTTTGGCACATATTCATCAACAAGTCCAAGATGGCAGTATACATACAATGGAACTGCACAGGTACCAGTAGTAAAGGTAACAACCAGCAGTGATGTAAGACTATCAAGCACTAAGGATTACACTGTATCCTACACAGATGGCGTAGGAAATGATGACAGTTCAATTAATGCAGGGTACAAGTATGTTGTAATAACTGGTAAGGGTGATTATTGTGGAACCATGATTCAACGATACCAGATAAATAGAAAGAAGATTACGGCAGAACCTGTAATAATGAATCCAAAGACGACTGCAGCAGGTGGAACATACTTTACAACAGAGGTCAATCCATATGCAGCTGATAAGACGGATGCTGGAACCTATGGAAATCCTGTATTAACATTCCGACTTACTGGATTAAACAAGCTAACAGACGAGACCGCTAAGAAATATCTTGCAGCCCATGGATTAAAGACTGATGATGACAATAATCAGACTGCTGATTATGTTGGATACTATTATGGAATATATTCAGGTACTGCTATTAAGCCTGAAATAACAGTGTATGATAATACCCTTGGTACTGCAGGAACTACAACAAAGCAAATCGCTGGCGGAGACGATGGTGACCTGGATATTAATTATTTGAATGATAATACCAAGACACTGTTTAACGATGATGGAACAATCTTAAGATGTGGAGAAGTAACAATTGGCTTTAAGGCAAATACTAATACACTTGAATCTACATCCAAGGGAAATTATTACGTTGGCAGTGAGTCAGCTAAGTATCGTTTCAGATACATCATCGTTGCAAGAGATATTACATCAGATGACTTTGTAGCAGAGTTTGTAGAAGGTCTTGATAAGCCTCAGGATTACACAGGAAGCTTCATTGAGCCAGAAGTATCTGTTACAAATGGTGGTTCACCACTTGTTAAGTACGATGAGAGTACTGATGAAGGTGATTACAAGCTAACATATGAGGATAACGTAATTCCAGGTACAGCTACAGTAACTATTACAGGTGTAAATAACTATACCGGTACCAAGACATTGCACTTTGACATCATGGGTAACCTAAATAATGATACCGTGGAATGCTCAAAGGATGATAATGGAAATTACATTAAGGGCGCACCTAAGCAAATCTATACTGGAACATCCATTACAAAGGGTAATCCACAGATATATTTGATGCTTGAAGGAACAACAGATTATCCTGAAGATGTAATCCTTACCTATGGTGAAGAGTACATGGTATCTGGTGTAGGCGATACTGATAATTATGTATCTTATGGTACTATTATCTACTCAGGTGTTGAGGCTAAGTATTGGAAGGGCGATAAATCGGTATATTATGACATTGAGTTCAACGAAAGTGAAATTCATGTTAATAATAACGAGGGTGATTATAAGTTTACCGGATTCCCAATCGTTCCTAAGTTTACACTGAATGTATCTACTGCAGAGATTAAATCTACTAAGTACTATCAGAATAGTAAAGAGATTGACCCTACCGCAGATGCAGATAAGCAATACTTTACAAATAACGGAACAATAGACGTAGTAATAACCTATGATGTAGGAAATAAGAAGGGTAATACCGCTACTACACAGTACAATATTGTTCCAAGACCTATCGAAGAATGTAATGTTGAATATGCTAAGGACTTCCATAGATACACCGGAAATGCAGTAGAACCAGCATTCTCAATAAGTATCATTTCAAAGAATCTGCAAACAGATAAGGAGCAGATTTATACTGATTTGCAAGTCTTCGATGAAGCAACAAATACTGGTGATTACACAGTTGATTACGGTAATTTTGTATATAGTACAAGCGAAGATGATTGCTATATTACACTTACAGGAAAGTCTGATAAGCTTGAAGGAACAGCTACATATCCATATACAATCAGCTTGCAGGCAGTTGCAAATCTGAGAGTAACAGAAAATACTGGCGATTCTATGACAGTCAAGTGGGTTAAGGATCTGTTCTCTGATGGAACACAGCTGAAGTTTGAAGTGATGAATTCAGATGGAACCTACAAGGATTATATGGTAACCAGAATTGCTGGAAATGGAAATGAATATAAGCTAGAGGGACTTAAGGGCAGCACAACCTACAGAATTACTGCAACAGCTTATGCAAACCCAGCAACAGGAGTAACAATTTATAGTGATGATAAGACTATAGAAAAGACTACCGATGTAGAGAAGTCATCTATTACTGTAAAGAGAAGTAGTTCAGACCCAACCAGAGCTACAGTTACTCTTCCAAGCGATGGCGATGTTGTTATCTACTACATTTATAGATCAACAGATACAACTAGCAAGGGTACATTGTGTGCAATCTTACCAAGAGATACAGGAGCTTATACAAACACAAATCTTAACAGTGGAACAACATATTATTATTACGTAGTAGGATATGGCTTCTCATCTACAACAGGTAAGCTAGAACAGGTTAATCAGTCAGAATATGTAGAGGCTGTAATTCAGTAAAATTAAATAATAATTCTAGAGGCTAAGAGCTTTCGGGCTTTTAGCCTCTTTTTGTTATCTAAAAAAAATATTACCCAGCCAAAAGTGGTAAAAAAATTAAGATTTGGCTCGATAATGATTGACGCCTAATTATTAAATGGATTATATTATAGATATGAATACTAAAAAAATAATCGGACGAATTGAAGAATGTGAAAGGCTAAATGAGGTTCTTGAGGCTGATTCTGCGCAGCTTGTGATAGTATATGGCCGTAGAAGAGTAGGAAAGACTTATCTTATTAATCAGTATTTTGAGAATAAGTTTGCATTTAAAGTCACTGGTGCATATATGCAGCCGAAGGCTGTTCAAATAAAGAATTTTATACAGGAGCTTTCTCGTAAAACTAAGCAAAAATACGAACAGCCTACAGATTGGTATGACGTTTTTGAATTAATTAGAAACTATATTGAAGATTTACCTGAAGATGAGAAGCAGGTGTTTTTCTTTGATGAACTTCCTTGGATGGATACTAATAAATCTGATTTTTTACCTGCCTTTGAATGGTTTTGGAATGATTATGCATCTACAAAGGATAATGTAGTATTTATTGTTTGTGGCTCAGCAACATCATGGATGGTAGAACATATATCTCATAATAAGGGCGGTTTATTTAATCGCCAAACCTGTAGATTATATCTAAAACCATTTACTCTAGCGGAGGTAGAGCAATATCTGCTAAACAAGAATTTCATATGGTCTAGATATGACATTGCAGAATGTTACATGATTATGGGAGGAATTCCATATTACCTTAGTTTACTTAAGAAGAATCTGTCTTTATCTCAAAATATAGATGCACTGTTCTTCAAAGACAAAGGTGAGTTATGGGATGAATTTGAGCACTTGTATGCCACACTTTTTTCTAATAGCGATGTTTATGTTAAGATTGTGGAACTTTTAAGTAAGAAGCGCTCTGGTCTTACAAGGCAGGAAATTATAGAAAGCGGTGCTTTCCAGTCAAATGGATCTTTATCAAAGATTTTAAACAATCTGGTCGATTCAGGCTTTATTAGAATAAATGCATTCTATGGCAAGAAAAAGAAGGAAATACGCTATCAGCTTTGCGATTACTATACTGCTTTTTATCTGTATTTCATTAGAGATAACTATGGTAAGGATGAGCATTTTTGGACTAATTCAATAGATAACCCTTCAAAACGTGCCTGGACAGGGCTTACATTTGAACAGGTATGTAAGGATCATGTGTATCAGATAAAGAAAGCTCTTGGGGTATCAGGTGTATTATCCGAGGAGTCAGTTTGGCAGATAAAAGGTGGCATAGATGAAAATGGCACAGCTCAAAAGGGTGCTCAGATTGATTTGTTAATCGAAAGGCGCGATAGAGTTATAAACATATGTGAGATTAAGTATTCTCAAAATGAATATGAAATCGATAAATCATATGATATGGAATTACGCAATAAGATAGAACGTTTTAGAAGAGAAACAAATAATAAGAATTCCCTTCAACTTACCTTAATCACTACCTATGGTTTAAAACGAAATATGTATAGTAATATTGCATCTAATCAGGTTATATTAGATGATTTGTTTGAATAATAGCTAAGCCAAATCTATCCAAATTTTATAGATTTGGCTAAGCTATTTTTTGATTATTCGACTTGCTGAAATATTTACAATTAGGTAGAATTTTATTAGAAGGTAAATGTGTATGGCGGAGAAAAAAAGGTTCATCATAGGCGGGTTTGAATTTGAGACTCACTATGAATATCGTGCAGCCCAAGAGGATGTAAAGAAAATAGAGTGCATCAATGAGGAGCTTGATATCCAAGATCCTGAGGTTGCTTTGCGCCTTTATAATGATATTCGCGATGGTATTATTACATTTAATAGCCCTATTGGGGCTCAGTATACAGAGCATGTGGCAGATATTGTGGCTAATAAGTCCGCTGGCCTACTTGATGATAGGGAGCTTATCGAAGAGGCTGCTACAAAGGCCAAGAGTTCTAGGCGCTTAGGCCTTATTTTTGTGGGGCTTGCAGTAGCTCTTATTGGCATTTATGCCACAATAGAAATCAAAGAGGTAATGGAGACCAGACGTCTCGCCAAAATTCAAGAAGAAGTCAAGTCCGCTCAGGACACTAATAATTCACAAAAAAACGTTAATATAAACAATGAAAATGACGATATAGATTCTGTAGAGAACTCAAATAGTGAAAATGTGTCTAGTAACACAGCAAAAGCCAATGAAATTACGGAGGATATAATTACTAGCCCATGGGATACAAATTATGCTCCTGAGGACAGAGAAATTCTTCCAGAATTAACAGGTTTATATGCTGAAAATCCAGATTTGGTAGGCATTTTGGAGGTGGTAGGAACAGATATCAACTACCCTGTTGTTCAGACACCAAGTGATCCAGAATACTATTTGAGAAGGGATTTCTATGGAGAGGATAGTACAGCAGGTACTTTATTCGTTGATTATCGTTGTGACATAGTAAATCCGACTACCAATACCATCATATATGGTCACAACATGCGCTCTGGAACCATGTTTGGTGGATTGAAGCGTTACTTGAAACAGGATTACTATCAGTCGCATAAAACGATAATCTTTAAGACTCTTTATGAGGAGCAAGAGTACGAAATTGTAGGAGTGGGCTTATCGGCGGTAGGCTATGATGACGATGAAAACTACAAATACTACAATTTCATCAACGCGGTTACAGGTAGCGAGCTCAAAGAGTTCTTAGACAATATCCAAAGTTTATCAGTTTATGATGAGACAATTGATATCAGCGCGACTGACAAGATATTGACTCTCAGTACATGCAACACCTACACCGAGGATGGACGAATGTTTGTTGTGGCCAAGAGAGTCAAATAACAACACTAGAGTCTATAAACTTGGAGTTTAAGGGTGGAAGCTATGGTGAAAAAGGGATTTTTAAAAAAGACAGGATGTATTCTAATTAGCGCGTCTATCATTTTGACAGGCGTGACTTTCTTTGGTAGCTCAACGTCTGAAGCTGATGATGAAGATTTGAATTTAGTAGAAGAGAGTCTTCCAGAAGATGTTCCACAAGACATTCCAGATGAAACAGGGGAAAAGAAAGATGTTGAAGAACCTTCTGAGTTGCCTGAAGAGGGAAAAGATGGAGAAGAGACTACAACACTTGATTTAACAACCCTTGAGGAAGATAATTTAACACCTTTGAGTGGAAATAATATGAGAATGATGCTGGGGGCTTCATTGAATGCCACTAGCTCTTCTGATGACACAACAGAGGCAACATACAGTGCTGACGGTACAGAATTAATATATGTTCCAGCTGGAGTAGGAGAGAGCTTTACTGTGCCATCGTCAGTAACATCTATAAGAGCTGATGCATTTAGTAGCAGTAGTGTTAGCACGATAACATTTGAAGGTGGTGGAGACAAAGTTAGCAGTTTTGGCTCACAGAGTAATGATTGGCCTGCTAATGGAACAGTAGTATATTGTTATGGTTCTTCTGAGAAGGCAGCTTCAACAGTATCACAGTTTTTCTTAGCAAGAATTACTTCATCAAGAAAGATTAGTATTTATTATTCAGAATCTGATATTACACCAGATGATCCTACACCAGAGACAACTGTTATTGTAAATGTAACTGAAACGGCCAGCGATAGTAGCTTTGAAGATACAACTACCCCTTATTCTTTAGTAGCTGGTTCAACGTATACACCAAATACAAGAACTGGTTACACAGTTAGCCCAAAAAGCTATAGTGTAACTTCAGAGGCTATCCAGTCGGTTACATTTATATACTCGCCAGAAGCTACAGCAGATGACCCATTAGTAGATGTAATAGATGAGTATTATGATTCTACTGGAAATACAAAGGTTAGCTCAAATACAGATAGAACGCAAAATTATAAGGAAAATGATATTATTAAGCCATTATCTATATCAGGCTATACATTGTTTGAAGGCAGCAATTATACAGTAACTTCAGAAAAAACTGGACAGACAGTAACATTTAAATATAAGGCCAACGGTACAACACCAACACCATCAGGTGGTGGCTCATCAAGTTCTTCAAGCAGCTCAAGCTCACCAGCTGCCAAAACAGCTACAAGCAATATAAATGCTGGTTTAAAGGGTATCTACCAGGTAACACAGGGAGCTAATCAGACAGTGGCACGCAATGGAGGCCCTGTAAAAATTGTCTGCAACGGCGAGTTAAACAAGCTTACAGGAATCTTTGTGGATAAGGTTAGAATCGATCCAAGCAGATATACCCTGGAATCTGGTTCTACAATCCTTACATTTACCGGTGGATTTGTTAAGCTGTTTTCCACAGGCGACCATGTAGTCAGATTTGAGTACGTGGATGGATATGCAGAGACAGGTCTTAAGGTGACAGAAGGAAAGACAACTACCACAGTTACCTACAAGGTTAGCAGTGATGGTTCTATATCATCTGGTCATACTAAGGACACAACACCAAAGACAGCAGATGGCTTTGATAACAAGTATCTACTTTGCATAGCAATCTTCTTACTTGGTGCAGGTTCTATTCTATTTGGTAACCAGAGAAAACTGGAAGCAATATTGGCAGGGGAGAATGACGACGAATAGTCAGGTGGAAAAATGATTATAGCAGAAACTATTATTTATGTAGCACTAATAATTGCATTATTTGCTGTATGTGATAATAGATATTCAAGGAGATACTATGTCCCATTAAAGGTGGTGTGTAGCATCTCCTTTTTGGTGATTTTCTTTATTAACTATTATTACAGCGCAAAGCTTGGACTTTTGGTATGGGCACTACTGGCATGCTTTGTAGGGGATATATTGATGGGATTGTATAATACCTATATGCGAAAGCAATTTATAGCTCTTGGAATAATTGCCTTTATGCTAGGCCATGTGGGATTCCTTAATTATATGTGCAGGATTACCAATAGAACCAGCGTGATGGTATATATCGCACCTGTTGTGGCATGCCTGATATTACTTTGGATGAAGAAAAGGTATCATTTGCACATGGGTTCCCTTTTAATCCCTTGTGTTATCTATTGCTACTTTGTATCAACTATGACCTTAAAAGCCGTAGAATGTGCCCTAAACGGATTAACACTACTTGGGGTTGCAGGAGTATTATTTTTAATAAGTGATTTTACAATTCTTTTCTTATATTTCTATCATTTTAGCCACATAAAAAATAAGCGCGCGGTCCACTACGTAAACCTCGCGACGTATTATCTAGCTATTTTATTATTTATTTTTAGCCTTTAAGTGAGCTGGTAGTCTACAAACATAATAATTCCTAAGCGAATAATCTTATGAGCGTGGATTTATTATGTTTGTAGACGTAACCAGCGGACTATCGGACTGTGTCTATTCGATATAGGATACGAATACGTTTCCGAAGGATTCGAAGTATTCGCTGGCCTCAGTCATGCCCATCTTAGCATTTTTGCTTGTCTGAGGGTCGAAATATATGATAGAAGAGGCATCATAGCCTACTATAAGTACGGCAGTATCTTCACCAGTAAAGGCGTAAACAGGGATTCCCTGGCTTACATAATAAAGTACCTGGCTAAGCTTAGCTCCTGTTAAATCAAGAATATCATAATCCTTAAGGGTCTTTCTAAGGATTGAAATAGGCGTCTCGCCTGATTCTAATAGAGTGTGGACTTGTACATTTTCCCCGGCATGAACTAACATAGCGGATAAAGCCTTGGCAGAACCTGATGCCTCAGCATCGCTAGAACCGTATGCGATACCTGTAATGGCGTTCTGGTAAGCTTTGCCACCGCGCTTCCATATATATTTAGGAGTGTTATCAAGTACAATGCCCATTTCCTCATCAGCCAGGCTGATTGCAGAGAGCAAATCGTCTGTGGCAAGTGCCACCTTATTTCCTACATATACATAGTACTGAGTAGAAGCAGTTGCGGATGATACAGAAATATTTCTGCTTTCGTCTGCAAGGACAAGGCCTGTAATATCGTATTTAACAGTGCCTAGCTTTTCGTCCTCAGCCAGTGGTGTCATGGTAAGGGTAACCACCTGTTGCTTAACATCATCAGTGGCTAAAGCTATATCAACAGCTTTGTTTTGTTCACCGGCGCTGTTTTTGATGGTGTCACCCTCAGCTGCGGTAATGATGCCATCCTCACCAATCTGAATTCTATCAAGATAGATGGTGTATGAATCAATAGATGTATCAGTAATGTAATAGCCGTTCTTCTGATAGGTCATTAGCTCTCGGCTGCTATCTGAAGAAACATCTGCAATAGTGAGCTTGTACATAGGATAGATTGTAGAGCCGGCACCATCAGTGGTGATATCGCTCTTGTTAAGTGTTCCGTAGATTAAATCGTCATCCAGGAACTCTAGAGGCTTCAGTAGCTGCCCGCTATTTGCTTTGATATCAAAGGATGAGCCTGTTTCTAAATCCATAATGTGGATAGTGTCAGACATATTGTCTTCATCCATCCATGCGAAATATCTGCGAGAACCTGATACTGCATATTTGGCATCATCAAGCCCTGTCATCAATTCCTTGGTGGTTAGCTCGTTAAGAGATATATAAAGCAGAGTGCCATTTACCATGATATAAAAATCATTGTTAGCAGTCTCGTATAATAGCTCAGAAAAGTTGGCATTCAATATCTGATAAGAGCTTGTTGAGGTAATGAAAACCTGCTCTGTAGAGGTATCTTCTATGGCATCGTAGTGGAACAGGTTGATACCACATTCTCCTTCGTGGGAACCGGAATTCATGTAGCCGTATACAACATAATCCATAGTACCGCTTTCATCTATGTTTAGTAGAAGGATTTGGTGCTGGTCGTAGATAGAGCGGATGTCGGTAGCGTCATCTACAAAGCTGAATATCTGCTTAAGCTTTCTATCTGTCTGGTTGTACTCAAAAAGAGAACCATTCTGTACAAATGAAACAATGGTACCTGTTTCGTTTGACAGATATTGCAAATTGGAATCAGTAATACCGATAGTAAGAATATTATCAGTAAATGAAGCCGAATCAGCATCAAGAATCTGATTCATAGTTCTATTGTAGGATAGCAGGTAGATTCTATCGGCTGTGTAGCGAATACGGTAGTCTTCCGAGCAAGTGTAATATTCTGTCTTGCCAGAGTTATCTCTTGATAATAAATAGGAAAGAGTAAGGCTAATGTAGTTAGTGCTGATATCTGTAAGCGCCACATTACATTCCCCTAACTGAGTTCCATCAAAATTACCGTAGGAAACCTGAGACAGGTTAGAATTAATATCCACATGGCTCAAATCATTGCTCTCAGTGGATTTTGGCTCAATATATGTAGCAAGGTCTGTAGTGTCTTCTGAAAGGGCCGTATTGTGGAAATACTGAGCGAAATCCAGTATCTCTTCCTCATGGCAACCATCTGGCTGCATTATACGAGTATAATAGTAGATTTCCTTATTAGGGTTTGCCAGAGTAATGATGAGCAGGTATTCCTCGTTCTTTTCAATAAGGTTTTCAGCCTGGAAGCTGGCTGTTAATACACCATCATCGTTGGTAAAATCCAAATCGTTGTTGGAAATATTACGCTGAGTATCCAAAGAGCGAATTTCGTATGAAACAGTATCGATATCGTAATTCTTGGCATCAATAGATAAGGAAACTGTTCGGTTGGAATCTAAAGGGATGATTGCATCACGCATGTATGCAGGGTCCATTTTAGTAACATAGCCGTGGAGTTCACTTGATGCATCACCTAAATAATTGATAGAAACCACAGGAAGTGTTGGGCTTTTTAGCTTAGAAACTTCTTTGGGCTCCTGAATATTTGTAATAACCTCAAAAAATATTATTGCAACCACAAAAATGGCAAATAATATGCTAGATCTTTTGATAATTTTGGTAGGTATGCCTTTTTTATAGAACTGTAATTTCATATATTCTCGCTTTCTTGCTTAATAAAAAATAAAGTGTTATAATCCGTTAGACTTTCGATTAATATTAAATCGGAATAAAGTTTATTTTATCACTATTTTTTCATACTGTCTTAGGTTTTACGGAGGATTCATGAAAAAATTATTATTGAAAATTAAAACCGGCGCTGGCTGGCTGGGGAAAGTTATAAAAAAACCATTTGTTAAGTTTGGTAATTCTAAGCTGGTACAAGGATATCTTGGAAGCAAGTTCCACAAGACCTGGATAATGCTATGGAGCGATTATTCACTGGCTATGCATATACCACTGGCACTTATCATAGTGTATATAATGGAGTGGATGTCCAGACATTCATTTGCAGCAGCCTGGGGATTTGTAGTAGACCATACCGGACCGTACCTTTTTAACTCATATTGTGTATTCGTTGCCTTATCAATAGTTTTCCTTAGTAAGAGAAGAGGTTGGTGGCGTGTTTTCATCAGTATGATATTTATTATCCTCGGTATAATAAATTGTATCATTTTGTTGAATCGTGTTTCACCATTTGGTTATACAGACCTATATATGATTAGCGACCTGCTTACAATGCAGGATTCTAATTACTTTTCAGCTGAGCAGGCTATGATATCTGTGATTGCCCTGGTGATTTACATAATTCTTATGTCTATCTACATGGCTAAGGGTCCTAAGAAGCAGAATTCAAAGCCATTTTGGCAGAGATTGATACTTGTGATTGTATTGTTTGTTTCACTTTATCCATCAACAATTCTTCTTAGACAGACAGGTATCATGACATCTTACTTTGGTAACCTGGCTCAGGGATATTTGGATTATGGCTATTTATACGGATTTTCAACATCAGTACTTGATAGAGGTATGAATAGACCATTTGGTTATTCTGAGAGCAAGATTGATGATATTTTAAAGAAGGATGCTTCATATGTTAACACTATAGAGATTCCTTCAGAGGATAAGTCCCAACCTAACATAGTAGTTATGCTGCTTGAATCATTCTATGATGTATCGGAATCAGAGTTCCTAGAGACTAGTGAGGATCCAATCCCATTTATCCATTCATTGGAGCAGAACTATTCTACAGGACATTGTATCGTTCCTGTTGTAGGTGCCGGTACTTGTAATTCAGAGTTTGAGGTTCTTACAGGTATGAGCTGTAGTTTCTTTGGCCCAGGTGAGTACCCTCAGAAGACCATCATCAAGGAGACTGATTGTGAGTCTTACGCAGATGTGCTTCACGATAATGGCTACAGCACCCATGTAGTTCATAATAATGGTGGTAACTTCTATTCAAGAGCAAACGCCTTCTCAATGATGGGCTTTGATACCTTTACATCAAAGGAATTGCTTGATATTACAGATTACACACCACTTGGCAACTGGCCTACAGATGACATCCTTATTGATGCCACAGTTGATGCCATGGATGTGGATGATAAGCCTGATTTTGTATATACAATCACTGTAGAAGGTCATGGTGCTTATCCTACATACCCTGTTGAGGAAGACCCTGTTATCAAGGTTAATGCCAAGGGTAAGACAGAGGAAGAGCAGAATGCATGGACTTATTACATTAATCGTATCTATAATGTAGATGATTTTGTTAAGAATTATATTGAAGCGCTTGATGCAAGAGGAGAGGATACTCTTGTTATCATGTTTGGTGACCATCTCCCAACTATGGGTCTTACAGACAGCGAAGTAGCTACAGGAGACCTTTACAAGACCAAGTACTTTACATGGAACAACTTTGGTATGGAGAAGATTGATCAGGATTTGGCTTCATATCAGCTTGTATCAGAGTTTTTAAACAGACTTGATATTCACAACGGCAATATTAATGCTTATCACCAGAGAGTGATGGCAGAAGGTGAAAAATACGGCAGCAATGACTATATGGGCGGCCTTAAGATGCTTCAGTATGATATCCTTTACGGTGACAGATACACCTACAAGGATGGCACAAAATACGGCCCTACAGAGATTACAATGGGCGTTAATGATGTTGTAATTGACAGCGCTTACTTTTTTAACGGTAAGCTGCATATTTACGGTGATGAATTCACCAAATGGTCTAAGGTATTTGTAAATGGAGAGCAGGTTCCTACCAAATACGAAAGTGGACAGGTTCTATCAATTAACATTGGAGATGTAGCTAATGGGGATACCATTAAGGTGTGCCAGATGGGAAGCTCTAATACGGTATTTAGGGAATCTAATGAGTATAAGGTTTACGACCCTAATTACATTGAAGAAGAACCAGAAATAGAAGAAACTGAAGAAGATGCAGAAGAATAAAAAAAGGCTTCTCCCGCAACCAGCGGGAGAAGCTTTTTTTTAATATTCGCCGTTTTTATAACGGGTAATGAGCTTTTCGATACGTCCGTATGGGTTGAGAAGCTCTGAGATAGAGCACTCATGATTAAGTGTATCGATAATATATGCGATGTACTTAGACATATCACATGTGATGAAGTAATCCTTGTTAAGAACTTCCTCTGGAAGGTAAGTAAGGTTTGTGCATACAACCTTGTAAATGATACCGTCCTCAACAGCCTGATCAAATTTAGCCATACCGTTTGTAAAGAGGCCGAATGTTGCAACAACAAAGATACGCTTAGCATTACGCTTCTTAAGCTCTGTAGCAACATCTATCATTGACTCACCAGAAGAAATCATATCATCAACGATGATAACATCCTTACCAGCAACATCATTTCCTAAGAATTCGTGAGCGACGATTGGGTTACGGCCATCAACAATGCGGCTGTAATCACGACGCTTATAAAACATACCAACATTAACACCAAGAACTGAAGCCATGTATACGGCTCTCTTAGTACCACCTTCATCAGGTGAGATAATCATAAGATTATCATTATCAAGCTTTAAGTCCTTGCAGTTCTTAAGAATGCCCTTAAGGAACTGATATGTAGGAGAAACTGTCTCAAAGCTGTTAAGTGGAATAGCATTCTGTACACGAGGGTCATGAGCATCGAATGTGATGATGTTATCAACACCCATTGCTACAAGCTCCTGAAGTGCCATAGCGCAATCAAGTGATTCACGAGCGCTTCTACGGTGCTGTCTACCTTCGTAAAGGAATGGAATGATTACAGTGATGCGCTTAGCCTTACCCATTGCAGCAGCAATAATACGCTTAAGGTCGCAGAAAATATCATCTGGGCTCATGTGGTTCTCATGTCCACAAACAGTGTAAGTAAGGCTGTAATTAGTAACATCAACAAGGATGTATAAATCAAGACCTCTAACAGACTGCTTGATGATACCCTTAGCTTCTCCTGAACCGAAACGTGGGCAGTCAGCGTCAACAATGTAGGAATCACTGCGATAACCAGCAAGGGTAATAATTGACTGGTCGCTTTTGCGTTCCTGTCTCCATGCAAGAAGGTAATCATTAACTCTCTCCGCGATGGCTGTACAACTCTTGTGTGGGATTAACCCAAGCTCAGCCATAGGTGGTGTGTTTTCCAACACGATTTCATTATTTGGCATGTTTTGCTCCTTGATTCTATTAAATTATTATTTTGATATTACTTTTTTCATGCGAATATCGTTTCCTATGAGCTTAATTACATCATAGTTAGAAAATACTCGCGAAGTAATACGTTCGCTGTAGGTGTCTCTCAAATCCTTAAGAGAGAGATTAGTGGAAATAATTGTTGATTTGTTGCGAAGTAATCTTTCATTTAAGCATTGAAATAGGCGAGCTGTAGTGAATGAATTCTGAAATTCTGTGCCTAAATCATCAATGATTAATAAATCGCAATCGAAAATATGATCATGAAGTTCTGCCACATTGGCATTCTTCTTAAATGTCTGTTCCTCAAAAACTCTAAATAATTCGCTTGATGTGAAATAAATAACTGAAGTACCCTGATCAAGCAAAGCCTTAGCTATGCAGTTTGACAAGAAGGTTTTACCACAGCCTGTCTTTCCAAGCAACAAGAGATTACCACCTTTTTGCCTAAAATTCTGCACAAAATTAGTGGCTCTTTCGTAAGCTATTTCAGCATTAGCCCGAGCGCTAACCTCAGAACCAGGCTCAAAATAGTCATCATCATACATATTGAGGTCAAACGCCTGGAAATTTTCCTTTGAAAGAATGTTGCTCATATTAGACTGACCATAGACGATATTGATAGCAGCCTGCTTAAAGCAATGGCAACGTTTGCCATTAACATAGCCTGTATCTTTACAATCTGGACAGTCGTATGGAGGCTCAAGATAATCCTCAGGGAAGCCAGCAGCCTTCATAAGCTCCATGCGCTTGTTCTTAAGAGCTTCCAGCTTGACTTTAGAATCAGCTGATGCCACTGCTACATCCTTTCCCTCGAAAATAGATGTGATAGACGATATTGAAACTCTGGAAACTTCTTCATCAATAGAAGAAAGCGAAGGAATGGCAGAATACAATTCTTTAGTACGGAAAGATATAATTTGATTGTTTCTAGACTGCTTGTGATTGTATTCACGCATAAGTGCGTCGTATTGCTCATTTGTGAGTGCCATATCAATTACCTCCCTTTAATTTCCAAGTAGTTTCTTTTCTAACGCATTAAAATCATAGTTTTGACGTTGTTCGAAATTTAAAAACTTGTTATTAGATTTTCCTCTAGAGCTTGCAGAAGCAGAGTTTGCAAAGCTAGAGTTCTTTACTCTTGAAGCATCTGAAAGCTTTGCAACCGAAGCCATTGTAAACTCCTGGTCAAGGCGGGCAATATCATCCAGCGATTTGACAGCTGATCTGTTCCAGCTTGTTAAAATAGAATCAGTGTACTTAAAGCTTGGCTTATTAGTAGCAGAAATAGTACGTTCACATGCCTCTAATATAATGTCTAAGCTAAAGCCGAATGTATTAACCCATTTATCGATAAAGTTGAGCTCTGAATCAACTAAATCTCTGTTTCCAATGCCAAGTGCCTTCTTAATAGAATAAACTGTGTTAGTGTGGGCACTAGATGACTTTCTAGCATCCTCTACAGTTGTGATACCGTCCTCTGTCCAGTTTCTGGCTACTGTATCCATGTAATGGAAGCTGTTGTGTCCATTATCAAGACATGTCTCAATAAGATACTGAATTAAATCTACAGACATGTGAAGACCATCGTACCAGAACAGTAATGTGTTGGTATCTGAATTAGAAAGTGGTCTGCCAAGGTATGTCTGAGTGGCGAAAATTAAATCCGATACTTCGTCCTCTTCCTTGAATGCATCTAATTCGTCTGGACTGTAGCTAGGTTTGAATGGTGCTGGTATATTTGAAACTGTAGGAGCCCCAGCATTAATAGCAACTGCTGGTACCGCAGCATTATTTACTGATGTGAATGAGCTGTTAGTACCATTCACATCCACTAAGCAGATTCCTGAAAGCTCATTGTCCTCAGAGTACTCAAGACGAAGCAAACCCACTTTCTCCCAATAAGTAAAAGCTCGCATGATATCCTTTTCTGTGTGGTCTAAGCAGTCCGCCAACTGTGAGATGGAAAAATCATAATCCTCTCGATTTAGACAACGCAGCAAGTAAAGGTAAATCTTTACGTACTCTCCATTGGCATCTTTCATGAAATCGTCAATAAAAGTATTAGAAATGCAAGTAAAACCAGAATTATTACTGGTGTGTAGCATGATGTCAGCCATATTTATTATCCTCTCCCTCGAAACTAAGGCAAATTATAGCAAAGTCATTTCAAAAAGAAAAGGGTGTGAAGTCCGCAAACCATTGTAAATAAAGGGTTTGTGAGTAGTGTGGATAATGTGGATAAACTATATGAGACCTTAAAAAAAGGGCAAAAAAAAATCCACATTTTTACAGTAGCAAAACCATGTAAAAAATGTGGATAATGTGGATAACTATTTTGCAAGTAGATGTTCGCCTACTAAATACACATCTCCGGCGCCCATAGTTATCAACAGGTCATTGTTCAAAAGATTTTTTTGTAAAAATTTTTCGCAGGCCTCAAAATTGCCTAAATAATGGACTTCTGTTCCTAACTTTTCTATCCTATCTGCAATGTCTTTTGCACTTACTCCATAGATATCTGGCTCACGGGCTGGATAAATATCTGCAAGCACAACCATATCTGCAACACTAAGTGCCTTAGCAAAATCATCTAAGAAGCTAAGTGTACGTGTGTATGTGTGTGACTGGAAGCAAACAATAAGTCTATCGTGTGGATAGTTCTTGGCAGCAGCAAGGCTTGCTGCAATCTCTGTTGGGTGATGGGCATAATCATCGATAATAGTTGCACCATTATATGTACCCTTAAGTTCAAAACGTCTGTGAGCACCGCCAAATTTAGCAAGTCCTGCAAGTATATTCTCGTAAGAAATACCCATTTCCATAGATAGAGCAATAGCAGCAAGGGCATTTGAAACGTTGTGAACGCCTGGTACATTAAGGGTTACCCTATCGCAGGATTTGTCATTAAATACAGGAACAAAGCTTGCACAGCCCTTTTCGTTATATGTAATATCTGTAGGATAGATATCAGCATCATTCTTAAGTGAATAAGTAATTACCTGACATTTAAGTCCTTCGGTAAAATATTTAACATCATCAATTTCGTTATTGATGATAAGAATTCCATCATCTGATGTGTTAGAGGCAAACTTCTTAAAAGAAGCGCGGTAATTCTCAAGATTCTTGAAGAAATCTAAGTGGTCAGCCTCTACGTTAAGGATGATATTGTACTTAGGGAAGAATGAGTGGTATGAATTAGTGTACTCACAAGCCTCTGTAATGAAAACATCACTGTCACCAACATGAACGTTGCTGTGGATAGCATCTAAAATGCCACCTACAGATATAGTAGGGTCATCAGCTGTTTCAAGAAGTATCTGGCTAATCATTGAAGTAGTGGTGGTCTTGCCATGGGTACCAGCTACAGCAATGGATCTTGCGTAGTTTTCCATAATCTCGCCTAAAAGCTCTGCTCTTGTAAGCATTGGCTTACCTGATGCCTTGGCTGCAGCAAACTCAGGGTTATCCTCATGGATTGCAGCAGTATAAACAATAAGGTCGATATCATCAGTGATATTAGCTGCTGATTGTGGATAATTAACCTTTGCACCAAGTGCCTCAAGGTGTTTTGTTAAGTCTGACGAATCTCTGTCAGAACCGGAAATGGTGAATCCAGCTCCAAGCAATATCTCAGCAAGACCTGACATGCTGATACCACCAATTCCTATAAAATGCACGTGAATTTTGTTGTTAAAATCGATTTTATACATAAATAATCCTTCTTAAATTAATATCCGATAAATTTAATCAAAAATTTACCTATTTAACTCTAAACCCAAACGTGGTTACATGCAAGATAAAATGAATATATTGTAGATTTTGCTAGTGAATTGTCAAACAATTAACAATGGTTTGGTAAAAATTATTAATAATATTGCAGTAAATAGTGGCATTTGCTATACTAATGTTACAAAGGGGAGTGCTATGGGTTATTACATGCACATCCTTGACTGACACCATGAGAAAGGCAGATGATAGGATGATTAGAAAAGAAATGATCGCAATGCTTCTCGCTGGCGGGCAGGGAAGCAGACTCGGAGTATTAACATCCGATGTAGCAAAGCCAGCTGTTTCTTTTGGAGGAAAGTATCGTATTATCGATTTTCCTCTATCAAATTGTATCAATTCAGGCATTGATACAGTTGGTGTGCTAACTCAATATCAGCCATTAGTCCTTAATTCTCATATCGGAATTGGTATTCCTTGGGATTTGGACAGAAACAATGGCGGAGTTACAGTTCTTCCTCCTTATGAGAAGAGCGACACAAGTGAGTGGTATTCAGGCACAGCCAACGCTATTTTCCAAAACCTTAAGTACATGGAAAGCTACAATCCAGAATATGTGCTTATCCTTTCAGGAGACCACATCTACAAGATGGATTATGAGGCCATGTTAGATTTTCATAAGGCTAAGGGCGCAGACGTTACAATCGCTGTTATCCCGGTTCCTATTGAGGAAGCATCACGTTTTGGAGTTGTTATTGCTGATGACGAAAAGCGTATCAGCGAATTTGAGGAGAAGCCAGCAAATCCTCGAAGCAATCTTGCTTCAATGGGTATTTATATATTCAGCTGGAAAGTATTAAAGGAGTCATTGCTTGCACTTAAGGATCAAAGCAATTGCGATTTTGGTAAGCATGTACTTCCATACCTCCATGAGAAGGGGGCACCAATGTATGCCTACGAATTCAACAGCTATTGGAAGGATGTAGGAACACTTGGATCATATTGGGAAGCCAATATGGAGCTTATTGATTTGATTCCAGAATTTAACTTATATGAAGAGTTTTGGAAAATATACACTAATCAAAATATCATCGAGCCACAGTTCGTTGCAAGCACAGCGGTAGTTGAAAAGGCTATTGTAGGAGCAGGTGCACAGATTTATGGCGAGGTTTATAATTCGGTATTAGGTGCTGGTGTTGTGATTGATGAAGGCACAGTAGTGAGAGATTCAATCATCATGGAAGGCGCTGTTATCGGTAAGAATTGCGTAGTAGATAAATCGATTATCGCAGAGAACACTGTTGTTGGTGAAGGAACTAAGATAGGACAAGGCGAAGAGGCAGAGAGCAAGCTTAATGCAAGTATCTACTCATTTGGACTTGCTGTTATCGGAGAAAACTCATTTATACCAGCAAATGTTACTATAGGCAAAAATACAGCTATCAAAGGCGAGACTAGCGAGGCCGATTATCCTGACGGACAGTTAGCTAGTGGCGGCTACATTATCAAGGCAGGTGATCGATTATGAAAGCATTAGGAATTATACTAGCAGGTGGAAACTCAAGCAGAATGCAACAGCTTACTGAAAAGCGTGCCATTGCCGCAATGCCAGTAGGTGGTAGCTACAGATGTATCGATTTTGTTCTTTCAAACATGACAAATTCGCATATTCAGACAGTAGCAGTACTTTCACAGTACAACGCAAGATCTCTAAATGAGCATCTTAATTCATCAAAATGGTGGAACTTTGGTAGAAAGCAGGGAGGTCTATTCCTATTTACACCAACAGTTACTACTAATAATAGCTGGTGGTACAGAGGTACTGCCGATGCCATTTGGCAAAATATTGATTTTTTAAAGAAGAGGCATGAGCCATATGTTATAATTGCAAGTGGTGATTGTGTTTACAAGCTGGATTTCAACAAGGTTCTTGATTATCACATTCAAAAGCAAGCTGATATCACAGTAGTATGTGCTAAGCTTCCTGAGGGAGACGACATCAACCGCTATGGTGTGGTAGAGATGGACAGAGACGGCAGAATCGTTGAGTTTGAAGAGAAGCCTATGGTTGCCAATTCAGACATTGTTTCGGCTGGTGTATATGTCATCAGAAGAAGAGCTCTTATCGATTTGTTGGAGGAATGCAACAGAGAGGGCAGATACAATTTTGTAACAGATATTCTCATTAGATATAAGAATATGAAGAAGATTTACGGATACAAGATGGAAGGCTATTGGGCTAATCTTGCAGACGTAGATAGCTATTTCAAGGCAAATATGGACTTCCTTAGAAAGGATGTTAGAGATAGCTTCTTCCATACTGAGCCGGGTGTATTTTCAAAGACTCACGACCTTCCACCTGCAAAGTTTAACACAGGTTCTAAGGTCACCAATTCACTTGTTGCTGGTGGTTGCATTATAAACAGCACAGTAGAGAATTCTGTACTATTTAAGAAGGCGTTTGTTGGAAACAATTCTGTTGTTAAGAACTGCGTCATTTTAAATGGAGCATACATTGGCGATAACGTGCATGTAGAAAACTGCATTGTAGAAAGCCATGAGACATTGCTCAGCGGATCAACATATATTGGGGAAAACGGTATCCGCATTGTAACCGGTAACAAAAACAGATACGATATGCCAGTTGGGGAGGTATAACAAAATGCAAATTACAGACATTAGGATTCGCAGGATTGAAAAAGAAGGCAAGATGAAAGCAGTAGTCTCTGTCACAATTGACGAGGAGTTTGTAATTCACGACATCAAGATTATTGAAGGAGATAAGGGACTGTTTATAGCAATGCCATCAAGACGTGGTTCTGAAGGCGGCTATAAGGACATTGCACATCCAATTCGCTCTACTACAAGGGAGCAGATGCAGACAATGATCCTTAACAAGTATAAGGAAGAGTTCCCAGAGTAAGATTTATGTATTTAATAGTAGGTTTAGGCAATCCAGAAAGAAAGTATGAAGGAACCAGACATAACGTAGGGTTCGAGGCAATCGACACCTTGGCAAAGCATTTTTCCATTGATATTAATCAAAGAGAGCAAAAAGGCATTGTTGGAAAGGGTATGATAAACGGCCATAAGGTAATTTTGGCAAAGCCTATGACCTATATGAACCTTAGTGGTGAATGCGTACAGCCACTTGTAGATTATTACCAGGTTGACCCTGAGACGGAGCTAGTAGTCATTTCCGACGATGTATCTCTATCAACAGGGAACATTAGAGTAAGAAAGAAGGGCTCTGCCGGTGGACATAATGGATTAAAGAACATTATAGCCCGCCTGGATACAAACCTGTTCCCTCGCATTCGCGTAGGCGTAGGTGAGTGTGAAAACGGTGATATGGTAGCCCACGTGCTTGGCAGATATAGTGCCGAGGACCGCGAGAAGGTGGATGCATCATTTGACAAGGTTATCGGCGCAGTAGAATTGTTTTTAGAAGGTGACATTGATGCTGCAATGAATAAATACAACGTAAAAGAAAAGATTGACTAAAGGATTGGCCTGCATAAATTGTTATGCAGGCTATCTTTATTTTGTTATTTACAATAACTGTTTATTATTCTATACTTAAAAATATAATGATATTGCACTATATTATATAAAATAATTAATAAAGAAAAGGGAGCGACATGTACGAACCAAATGTAATTTTTAATGTCAATTTTTTAGGAACGGTAGACATTTCATGTGAAGGCACACCAATTGTGTTGGAGCGAAATAACACCACAAAGGTTAATCAGCTATTTCAGATGCTTCTATATTATCAAAATGGAATAGCCAGGGATCAGGTTATCTATAATCTGTTCCACAACGAGGACATCGCTGATGAATCAAACAGCCTTAGAGCCATTGTATTCAGACTTAGAAAGGCTCTTCTTAGCCTGGGCATTCCTGACGAGGATTATGTCTATATCAAGAGGGGAACCTACAGAATCAATCCTAATGTAAAGATTGAGTGCGATGCTGTGCAGTTTGAGGAGCTGGCTAAGAAAGCCCTTAGCTCAGAGGATGTTAGTGAGCAGCAGAAGCTTTTAGAGCAGGCTATTGAACTATACAATGGTGATTTCTTGCCTACTCTTAGCGGATATGAGTGGGTAGTTACCACACAGGTTAGATTAAAAAAGCTGTTTGATAGATGCTTGAATCAGCTTCTTGAAATGTACAAGGTGCAGAAGGATTATTCATCTATGTACAATATCAGCCATAAGGCTAACAAGCTTTATCCATACGATGGATGGCAGACCTTTGAAATGGAGGCTCTTATTGAGGAGGGTAACACAAAGGATGCCCTTAAGCTTTATGAGGATACTGAGACTCTTATGTTTGAGGAGCTTGGTGTATCAGTGTCTTCTAGCATGACAAAGCAGCTTGATAAGCTAGGTGAGCAGGTTAAGAATAACACTGATATGATTAGCGAGGTCAAGAGAAATCTTGATACATCAAAGGAAGATATTGAGGGTGCCTTCTATTGTACATATCCTGTATTTGTAGAAAGCTATAGATACATTAAGCGAGTTATTCGCCGTTCAGGACAGGCTGCATGGCTTATGCTTTGCACTATTACAGATGGTAAGGGTTTTGCTCTTAACGAATCAGATAGATTAGACACACTTGCTGATGAGCTTTCAGAGGCTATTCGTACATCTGCAAGAGGTGGCGATATGTACGCGAGATACTCTAACAATCAGTTTGTTGTATTGCTTCTTGATATCACACAGGAGGATTGTGTTTTAGTACAGTCAAGAATTAACGAGAATCTTAGCAAGGAATCTAGAAAGCGCTACATTAAATATCATTTGGCGCCTGTTAATCTTGCAAGTGCAGGTACTGATAATGACACCGATGAGTTGCAGGATATTGTAAGAGGTGAAGAATAATGGCAATTTCAGATAGAATGTTAAGAATGCATAATTGCGTGGGTATCACCCTTAAAAACGATGGTTTTAAAGGTGAATTGTACACTTGCTTCGAGAATGAGCCTAGAACATTTAATGATGTAGATGGGTTTTTCAATATTGTAAATGCATTTTTGGATGCGCTGGAATTTCCGGCACAGAAGATTAAATATAGAGCCTTTAAAAAGACTCTTCCTACTATGGAGCTTGTGGATATTGACCCTAATGAGAAGCTTTTCGATACTGAAAAGCTTTTAGAGCTGTGCAAGCGTAATGCTTATATCATTATGGTGACAGCCAGAGATAACGCTACATGGCAGGGAATGATTTACAGCAAATCAGAAGATAAGGAATACAGCTTTAATAGCGAAGTTGAGTTAATTAGAATAATAAATAAATAATAAACGGGCAGTGAGTGGAGGAAGCAAATGGGACGTTTTAGATATTTGCTTTCACTGATTGTTCTGAGTCTTAGTGTAACTTCTTGTGGTGACCAACAGCCGGCTTATAGTGAAACAGCTTCTGTATCCGAGAGCAGTTCATCGGCGGCAATGGCCAAAGAATTAGGCGGTAAACGGGATAATGCCATCCATGTGCTTACTCCGGAAGCCAGTGGAGTGACTGTATATTCCAACGCTGATGCGGCTATCGATGCCAGCAATGCCACCGATGGCTATGTTATGGTCAAATACACAGGAGATGCAGCTAAGGTAAGAATGCTTATAGAGACGCCAGCAGGAAACACCTACAACTATCTGATGGCTTTGGATGGCAATTATGATGTTTATCCACTATCGGAGGGAAGCGGAACCTACAAAATCGGCGTATATGAGAACCTACATGATGACCAGTATGCAACAGCATTTACTCAGTCAGTGAACGTAACCCTAAAAGATGAATATAGTATGTTCCTGTATCCAAATGCGTATGTGGATTTTAATGCCAATTCCAATGCGGTTAAGAAGGGGCAGGAGCTTGCAGCAGGCGCTAACACTGATATTGAGGTGGTGCAAAATGTCTATCATTACATTACCAAGAATGTAACCTATGATTACGACAAGGCCGAAACAGTGCAATCAGGCTACATTCCAACAGTGGATGAAACCTTAGCCACAGGCAAGGGGATTTGTTTTGACTATGCATCACTGATGGGGGCGATGCTAAGAAGCCAGGGAATACCAACCAGGCTTGAGATAGGCTACGCTGGCACAGAATATCATGCGTGGATATCGGTGTACACCAAGGAAACAGGCTGGATTGATAAAATCATTCAGTTTGACGGCAAGAATTGGATTCTTATGGATCCAACACTTGGTTCTTACGCAAGTAACAGCACAGTTAAGAAATATAGGGAAGATGATACGTACTATCAACTGAAATATAAATATTAAGGGTGTTATTATGGGTGAAAATTCAAAAAAGAGGTTAACTTCAGAGGAGTTATATGCATTCTCAGATGAGATGGGAATGATGATTAGCAGCGGTGTTTCTTCAATACAGGCCATCACAATGATGCTTGATGAATCGGAAGGCGGCGAAGAAAAGGACCTTTTAACTGACATGGAAAAGGTGGTTGGAGAGACTGGCTCCCTATCAAGGGCCATTGAGGAATCAGGAGTGTTTCCTGATTATTTTGTGGAGATGGCCAAGATGGGTGAGACCACAGGTAAGATGGATTCAGTGCTTACGAACCTGGCTGCCCATTATTCAAGGGAAATGGCTATTAGCAGTGCCATCAGAAGTGCAGTTACCTATCCTCTTATGATGGTTGCCATGATGCTTGTAATTATCATAGTGCTTGTGACAGAGATAATGCCAGTGTTTAATAGGGTGTTCAAACAATTAGGCGGCACCATGGATGGGCTGTCAGCAGGCTTTTTGGCAGTTGGTACATTTATGAAGGCACATGGAGTGATATTACTTCTTATATTGCTTGCAATAGTTATATATCTAATTGTTCTTAATAAGAGCAGTTGGGGCAGGGCAAGAAGAAATAATCTTCTTTATAAGAGCCGCAGATTCAAATCAATTCATTCTAAGATTGCCACAAGCCGTTTTGCATCTGCAATGGCAATGACTCTTTCAAGTGGTATGGATGTTATGCAGGCACTTGATGTTAGCGGCAGGATTGTAGATGCCCCTGATTTTGAGAAAAAGGTAGAAAAGTGCAAGGATTCCTTTGCAGAATCTATGGATATAGGAAAGGCATTTTCTCTTTCTGGTATATTTGGTGGTCTTTACGGAAGAATGGCTATCCTTGGAGCTAAGACAGGTAACATGGAGAACGTTCTTGAAAAGGTGGCTACCACATATCAGGAGGAGGCTGACGAGGAAATCAACGATTTGATTGCTGTAGTGGAGCCTACACTTGTTATTATTCTTTCGGTAATTGTAGGTATCATTCTGTTATCAGTAATGCTACCACTTCTTAACATAATGTCGGGGATGATTTAATATGGCAAAAACCAGATTTGGAAGCCTTGATGGCATTCATCAAATCAAAAAGAAGAACGCAGCAGAGACTACGATTATCTCTGCGGTATTGTTCATTCTCATATTTGTTGTATTTTTGTTTGCTGTATCAAAGGCATCTGAGGGCTCAGAGCACGAACAAAGGCAGAGCCTTACTGATGCTATAGATAGGGCTATTATTCAGTGCTATGTAACAGAGGGAAGATACCCTGAAAGCTTTGATTATCTGCAAAAGAACTATGGCATTATCTATGATGATGAAGAGTTTAGGGTGGATTATGTAATCTACGGAAGTAATATGCGTCCAGAGGTTACTATAATCAGTCTTAAGTAGCATGAGAAAGGAGCAGCTTTGAAGAAGGGGCAGCTTAGAAAACATAATATAGATATCATGTTTTTGATGGTATTGTTCTTGATATTCACTTTTTCTGCAGTGAGTGTTCTTTTGATGGCTGTAAATTCATATAGATCGGTAGTGTATGCCAACGAGGCAAACGCCAACGCTCGTATTGCCACATCATATATCAGAGAGCAGGTAAGGCAGCACGATAAGGCAGGAGAGGTTTCACTTTCAAAGCTTGATGGGGTAGATTGTATCAAAATGTCAGAGGGCGATGGGGTAAGCCTTTATATCTATGAATATAACGGATTTCTCATGGAGCTTGAGGCTAAGGATACAGCTGGTGCGACAGCTGATTTTGGCAATAAGATTCTTCAGATAAATAGCTTAGATTTGACGGAAGATAATGGCACTATAAATGCAGTGATTACTGATACTAAGGGTGAATCTTTAGATGTATTAATCGGTGTTAAGTCGACGGAGGTGGAATCAGATGAAAATTAGAAATAATGGTTCCAGAATCTTTATGACGGAGCTGATGTTTTCCATATTCTTTTTTATTATAATATCTGCTATATGCCTACAGTGCTTTGCTGGAAGCTACGCCAAAAGTAAGAGTGCCAAGGAAATTACCAGGGCAGTAAATCTTGCAACTAATGAGGCAGAAGAGTATCTTTTAACAGATGAATACAAAAGTGATACCTACTATTATGATAAAGACTGGAAAAGCGTCAGTGATGATAAAGCCGCCTACAAGCTTACAACACTGGTGATAGAGCCAGAGAAAAAGGGGCAATGTCAAACTATGCATGTGGTGGTATCAACCATTTCAGATGAAGAGATATATTCACTTGAGGTTGAAAAGGCACTTAAGTAGGAGAAGTCATGGAGCAAAAGAAAAGAGAGCAGAGGACAATAATAAATATAGGAACATCCCTGATGGTGGTTATTCTCATAGGCTTGGCTTTTGCTGTGATTGCGGCTCTTGCCATTTCATCCAGCCACAATAACTACAATCTAAGCATCAAGCTTAGGGACCATACAGATGAATATTATAAGGCATCTAACATAGCTTACGAGAGAATTGCAAAAAATAATTGGGAAAATCAGGAATTTATTGTTGATATTAATGACAATCAGGTGTTAAATGTCAAGGTGGATAAGGGAGAAATAGTTTGCTTTCAGGTGGAAAATACGGCTGATTGGGAAGCCGATAGCACCCAGCCTGTTATCACAATCGACGATTAAGGGGAGTGGAGTATGAGTGTGAACATTATTAGCTATTTAACCGACGCTGTTAGAAAGTACAAGGCCTCAGATGTGTTTATTATCACAGGCCGTGAGGTTTCCTTTAGAGTGAATGACCAGGTCATGACCCGTTCTGAGCTAGAGGCTACCTATACCGAAAAATCTGAACCTGACGATGGTCCAATTGTGCCTAAGATGGCGGAGGACTTAGTTGGCCAGATTTATGAAATTGCAGGAAGAGATATTTCTAAATATAAAAACTATGGTGATGATGATTTTTCGTTTGCCATAAAGGATGTATCAAGGTTTCGTGTGAATGCATTTAAGCAAAGAGGTACCTTTGCAGCAATCATTCGTGTAATCACATTTACACTTCCAGATTACAAGGAACTGATGATACCTGAATCAGTTATCAAGCTATCTAACGAATCAAAAGGACTGGTGCTTGTTACAGGCCCTGCCGGCAGTGGTAAATCCACCACTTTGTCTTGTATCGTAGATAGAATTAATAAAAATTATAATAAACATATTATTACCCTAGAGGACCCGGTGGAATACTTGCACAAGCACTCTAAATCTATAGTGTCGCAGCGAGAAATCCACTTAGATACAGAAAACTATGTGACAGCACTTCGTGCCTCACTTAGACAGAGTCCAGATGTTATCTTGCTTGGAGAAATGCGTGACGCTGAAACCATTTCTGTTGCAATGACTGCGGCTGAGACAGGTCATTTAATACTGTCTACATTGCATACAATTGGAGCAGCAAACACCATTGATAGAATAATCGATGTTTTCCCATCTGAGCAGCAACACCAGATAGCATTGCAACTTTCTATGGTTATTAAGGCGGTTGTATCTCAGCAGCTGGTGCCAGCAGTAGATGGCACACTTGTGCCTGCTTTTGAGGTAATGACAGTAAGCCCAGCCATTAGAAACATGATTAGAGAAAATAAGGTACCACAGATAGAAGGTGTTATTTATTCCAGCGACACTGAGGAAATGGTATCTATGGACTCTAGCTTATTCAAGCTTGCCAAGGCAGGCAAAATTACAACAGCAACTGCTATGGATTACGCAGTTAATGCAGAAATGTTAGGAAGAAGATTAGGAGTTTGATTTAAAAGATGGAAAGTTTTAAACCAATGCTGTTTACTTGCATGAAAAGCTACAGCAAGGAACAGTTCTTTAAGGATTTAGTATCAGGAATTATCGTGGCAATCATCGCATTGCCACTTTCTATTGCCCTAGCCCTTGCCTCAGGCGTTGGCCCAGAGCCAGGTTTATACACAGCAATTGTGGCAGGCTTTTTGATTTCCTTCTTCGGAGGAAGTACAGTGCAGATTGCAGGACCTACCGCCGCATTTGCCACTATTGTAGCAGGTATCATTGCCACAGATGGTATGGATGGTCTTATCATCGCTACAATTATGGCAGGTATTATTTTGATAATCTTAGGCTTGGTAAAAGCCGGAGCACTTATCAAATTTATACCTTACACAATCACAACAGGATTTACAGCCGGAATCGCAGTTACTATTCTCATTGGTCAGTTCAAGGATTTCTTTGGTGTAGATTTCCGCGGGGAAAAGCCAATCGAGACTATTGATAAGCTAAAGGTATTCTTTAGCAATATTGATTCACTTAATGTAGAAGCTATGGTAGTAGGTATTATCTGTCTTGCAGTGCTTATTATCTGGCCTAAGTTTTTCTCGAAGATACCAGCATCTATCATTGCAGTATTTGTCAGTATCGCAATTGTTCAGGGATTACACCTTAACGTAAATACGATAGGTACTCTTTATCCAGATTTGAAGGCAGGTTTGCCAAGCGTTTCAGTACCTCATCTATCATTAGGTGTTATTAGAAGAGAAATGCCAAATGCATTTACAATCGCAATCCTTGCAGCTATCGAGTCACTTCTTTCAGCTGTAGTTGCAGATGGTATGGTAAACAGCAAACACAGAAGTAATCAGGAGCTTATTGGTCAGGGTATCGGTAACATCGGTTCAGTTTTATTTGGCGGTATCCCAGCTACAGGCGCTATCGCACGTACAGCTGCCAACATCAAAAATGGTGGACGTACACCAATCGCAGGTATGGTTCATTCAATCACACTTTTAATCGTACTTGTAGTACTTATGCCTTATGCTAAGTTTATTCCAATGCCATGTATCGCAGCTATTCTGTTCCAGGTAGCTTACAACATGTGCCAGTGGAGACCATTTGTAAGACTTGTAAAATATGCTCCAAAGTCAGATATCATTGTACTTGTACTTACATTCATCCTTACAGTAGTATTCGACCTTGTTGTTGCTATTGAGTGGGGTATGATTGTTGCATGTATCCTTTTCATCAAGAGAATGAGCGAGGAGACACAGGTAAGTGGTTGGACATATCAGTCTGATGACGAGGAATTCGTTGATGACCTTAGACCAGTTGAGAAGGAAATCCGTGTATTCGAAATCACAGGACCTCTTTTCTTCGGTGTTTCAGATATGCTTGCAAATGATATCAATGTAAAGCACTTCACTAAGGTACTTGTTATCAGAATGCGTTCCGTTCCAGCTATTGATGTTACAGCACTTAGAGCATTAAAGGATCTTGTTGCCCGCGCTAAGGCCAAGGGTGTTACAGTTGTGTTCTCCCACGTAAATGAGCAGCCAAGAAGAATGATGGAGAAGGCTGATTTCATCAATGAAGTGGGCAGAGAAAATTTTGCACCAAACATTGATGCAGCACTTGATAGAGCAGAAAAAATTATAGGCAAATAAATTATGAAAACATTTTTAGAACCATTTGAAAATCTAACAGCGGTAGAGTCTCTTCGTGAGGCTCTAGCTCGCCGCGGGAAAGTCTATGATATTACAGGGTGTGCCGATAAGGCGCACCTTATTTTTGGTATTGGACATGATATAAACTATAAGCTGATTATTACAGCAGATGAATTAAAGGCAAGGGAGCTTGTGGAGGAATATCGTTTTTACGATGAAAATACGGTATTTTTCCCTGCAAAGGATTTCCTGTTTTACCAGTCGGATATCAGAGGTAACGCCCTTACCCGGGAGCGTATGAGCGCCATAGAGGCAGTTATCAGCAATAATTCATGTACTGTAATAACCACCATAGATGCGTTGATGAATAAGCTGCCTGCACTTTCTTATTTCGAGGATGGTGTGGTAGCTATATCTGATACGGATACAATCGAGCTTGAGGCGTTGCGCCGCAAGCTGGTTGCCATGGGCTATGAGAATGTAGGCACCTGCGAACATCCAGGTGAGTTTGCAGTTAGAGGTGGAATCATCGATGTGTTCCCACTTACTTCGGATTTGCCAGTTCGTATTGAGCTGTGGGGTGATGAGGTTGATAGCATTCGTACCTACGATGCCAGCAATCAGAAGTCTATCGAAAATATAAATTCAGATTTAATTTTTCCTGCAGTCGAGCTAATACTGGGGGCTGACGAGGTGGAGGCTGGTCTTCAGAAGATTGAAGCCGAACGAGATGAGCGCTATGAACAGTATCGTAAGGAAATGAAAACAGAAGAGGCATATCATCTGAAAACCTATGCCGACAGAGTTGTGGAGGAGACAAGAGAATGGGGATTATCCCAGGAGCTGGAGACTAATCTTACTTACTTTTGTGATAAGCTGGGTTCATTTATAGATTTCATGCCAAAGGGAACCTACGTGTTTATTGACGAGGTTCAGAAGGTAATAAACAAAGGCGAGGTTACAGAAACTGAATTCGCTGATGCCATGACACGTCGCGTTGAGGCTGGCTACATGCTAAAGGGCCAGATGGAAATGCTTTACAGCGTGTCTGAGATATTTGGAAGAATCGAAAAATATCCTACTACACTTATGTCTGTTTTGGATGCTAAAAACAAGCTGCTTAAATCGGCAGACCATTTCAGCATTGCAGTGCAGGGTGTTAATGCCTACAATGGTTCGTTTGAGCTATTGACTAAGGAATTGCTCCAGTATAAGAAGCGTAAATACAAGGTGCTACTTGTGACCAGCTCATCTACTAAAGGACAGCGCCTGGCACAGGATTTGTTGGATGAAGGATTAAATGCATATTTCACTACAGATTTAGATCATAAAATCAATCCTGGGGAAACAATGCTATGTGTTGGAAATATTAAAAGAGGATTTGATTATCCTGATTCGGCATTTGTAATGCTATCTGATGGAGATATCTTCGGACATGTTCGTAAGAAGAAGCGCAGGGTAAAGAAATACGAGGGCGAATCTATTTCTTCCTTTCAGGATCTTCACGTTGGAGATTATGTTGTTCATGAAAACTATGGCTTGGGCGTGTACAAGGGAACCGAGCAGATGGAAGTGGACAAGGTAATCCGCGATTATATAAAGATTGAGTATGCTAAGGGAAGCAATCTGTACGTGCTTACTTCCCAGCTTGATATGATACAGAAGTATTCTGGTCCTGATGGCAAGAAGCCAAAGCTGAATTCTTTAGGTGCCGGTACCCAGGAATGGACCAGAACAAAGCAGAAGGTTCAATCGGCTGTTGGTGTTGTTGCCAAGGAGCTGGTGGATTTGTATGCTTTGCGTCAGAATACAGATGGATTTGTGTATGGGCCTGATACTGTATGGCAGAAGGAATTTGAAGAAAGCTTTCCATACGAGGAAACAGAGGGTCAGCTTACAGCTATTGAGGCTGTTAAGAAGGATATGGAATCAAAGAAAATCATGGATAGACTTATCTGTGGTGACGTAGGCTTTGGCAAAACAGAGGTTGCTATGCGTGCTGCATTTAAGGCTGTTCAGGAGGGCAAGCAGGTTGCATATCTGGTACCTACAACTATTCTTGCACAGCAGCATTATAATAACTTCGTTCAGCGAATGGGTGGCTATCCTGTAAACATGGGATTGCTATGTAGATTTAGAACTGCTGCGGAGCAGAAAAAGACTATTGAGGATTTGAAAAAGGGCATGGTAGATATCGTCATCGGTACACACCGCCTGCTTTCAAAGGACGTAGAGTTTAAAGATTTAGGGCTTCTTATTATAGATGAGGAGCAGCGATTTGGCGTTAATCATAAGGAAAGGATCAAGCAGATGAAAAAGACGGTAGACGTACTGTCACTTTCTGCTACACCTATTCCTCGTACACTTCATATGTCTTTGGTCGGAATCCGTGACATGAGTGTACTGGATGAAGCACCAATGGAGCGTACTCCTATACAGACCTTTGTATTTGAGTACAACGAGGAAATGGTTCGCGAAGCTATCGTGCGTGAAATGGCAAGAGATGGCCAGGTGTACTACGTATTCAATAGGGTGCGAGGCATTCAGGATATGGCTGCTGAAATAGAGCGCTTGGTTCCAGAGGCAACAGTGGGCTACATCCACGGCCAGATGACCGAGGCAAAGGTTGAGGATGTAATGATGCAGTTTATCAACCATGAGATTGATGTGCTTGTAGCTACCACCATCATTGAAATCGGTCTTGATATTTCTAACGTAAATACGATAATCATTCACGATTCAGACAATATGGGATTGTCTCAGTTGTATCAGCTAAGAGGCCGTGTTGGCCGAAGTAATCGTACCGCATATGCGTTTTTAATGTATAGAAGAGACAAGATGCTAAAGGAAGTTGCAGAGAAGCGTCTTGCTGCCATTAAGGAATTTACAGATTTAGGTTCTGGCTTTAAAATCGCCATGAGAGATTTGGAGATACGTGGAGCCGGCAATCTGCTTGGTGTAGAGCAGCACGGCAACATGACTGCAGTAGGCTACGACCTATACTGCAAGATGCTTAACGAGGCCGTAAAGATAGAAAAGGGCGAGGTGAAGGAAGAAAACTTCAACACCTCAGTGGATATAAATATCGAAGCATATCTTCCAGATACCTATGTTTCCAACGAAGAGCAGCGTATCGATATCTACAAGCGTATTGCTGCTATCGACAGTGAGGAAGCCAGAGACGATATGCTTGACGAGCTTGTGGACCGCTTCGGCGAGCCAAAGCGATGTGTTCAAAATCTGCTTTGGGTGGCAATGCTTCGCGTGAAGGCCCATGATGCTTATGTATCAGCCATCGAGCAAAAGGGCGACATCATCCGTATCGTCATGTACGAAAAGGCCAAGATAGATGTGGCTCAGATTCCAGCTCTCCTAGAGCGCAACAATCCACACATCACCTTTGCGGCAGACCCTAAAAACCCGGCCTTTATATTTAATACCAGAGCCAACACACGCATCAAACCATCAGAGGTATTCGAGTATCTCCAGGACTTTTTGCTGGATTTGAAGACCCTGAAGGTGGAGGAATAAGACCGGTTACTATCTGCAGGTGAGAATTGGTGATAGATAGTAGTCATCTTTGGAGAAATTACTGCCTGTGACATGAATTTAGCTACAGATAGTAGTCTTTTGGTAGTATGCTACTATCTGTGGTGGAAATTTTGCTATAGATAGTAGCTGTTTAGGATGATGTTACTATCTGTAGGAGAAAATAGGCTGTAGATAGTAGTTTTAGTTAGAGATATTACTACCTGTGGAAGATAATAGTTTATAGGTAGTAGTTAAAGTTAAAATAGTTACTACCTGGTAGATAAAATGGCATACAGGTAGTAGCCTAAGTAAAAACTACTACTATCTATGCATGAAAACTGATTGTAGATAGTAATGGAGTGTTAAATGATAGATTTATAAGAAAATAGTATATATAAAATAATTAGCAAACAAACTTTCGAAAAAGTGTTGACAATCGAAAATATGTTTGCTATATTATATTCATCGCTACTGAGGGAAGTAGATACGGCAAGGCAATGTGAAAGTCAGACAGACATTTCTATACAACTGGCACTAAGGAGGCGAGAATAATGGAAATACACATTGCATGTCCATGCTGTAATAACAAACGATTATTTGATGCAGAAGATACTACTGATGGAATAATTAAAATCAAATGCCCCAGATGTAAATCAGTAATAGCAGTTAGTATGCATAATAAGAAGATTCGTACTGAGCAAATAGGTACACAGTCTTAATTGATTAGTAGTAACCAACGCCTGACGAAGTAATAGAGATTATAGATAATCTCTATGCTTTGTCAGGCGTTTTTTATTTGTTTAATTACAGCAATATTAAAAATGAAAGGAAGTGATGAAAATGGGAAAACTAACAGAACTTGTAAAACTCTTAGCAGAACTTAAGAGTGCAGCAGAAGTGTTGGTGACAGTGATTGATTCACTGGAAGACATGGTTGGCTCAATTGATAAAGTAGCCAAATAAGAATTTTAAAAAGTACAAAATATCATTTATATGAAGAGGAGATTAATAAAATGGATTTAATGGTAAAGAAGACACAGGAATGGTTAAACACAACTTATGGAAATAATCCTAATTTTGTAAAGGTTACAGAAGATGGTATTACAGGAAATGGAACAGTAAAGGGACTAATTAGAGCCTTACAGATTGAGTTAGGTGTAACAGTCGATGGTTCTCTTGGAACTAAAACACTTGAGAAGTTTGGAACATTAACAAGAGGCTGTAATAAGATTAGTGAGTCAAAGAGACGACAGGTATTCATTCTTCAGGGAGGTCTCTATTGTAAGGGATATAATCCAAATAGATTAGATGGAGGATATGGAGCAGGTGCAGAAAAGGCTGTAAGATTATTAATAATTGATGCAGGCCTTTCTAATCCAAATGGCAATGCTGATGCTGCTTTCATGAGAGCCTTGTTGACTACAGATGGATATGTATTGGCAAAGAATGGTGATGCTGGAATTAGAACAATTCAGCAGGCCTTAAATAGGAATTATTCATCATTAATAGGTTTAATTCCTTGCGATGGACGTTTTGTAAAGCAGACACTTAGGTCTTTAATCAAAGGTTTGCAATACGAGATTAAGAAAGAATGGCCTGAGATGGTTATTGATGGAATCTGGGGCAGTAATACATATATACATTGCCCAGTACTAAGAAAAGGCGATGCTGTAAAAAATAAAAACTATATCTATCTTTTACAGTATGCTCTTTATGCAAATGGGTTTCCAACAGGAGACTTTAATGGAGTGTTTAATGACAAAGTGGAAACGGCTGTTAAGAATTTTCAGAAGTTTTCTAATATAAATATCACAGGAATGGTACAAAAGCAGACATGGGCATCTCTTATGGTAAGTTATGGAGACAAGAACAGAAAGGGAAAGGCATGTGATTGCAAGACTCCTATAACAAAGCCAACTGCCATTTCATTAAAAAATGATGGTAGAGAAGTTGTAGGTAGATATATTGTAGGCGGCGTAGACAAAATCCTAACACTTGACGAAGAAAGAATTATTTATAATAAAGAATTAAAGATAATGCCAATCTACCAGACTACAAATAATTCTACAAGTTATTTTACAAAGGAACAGGCATTAAAGGATGCGTCAAGGGCATATATTAATCTATGTAAGTTGAAGTTTCCTAATGGAACAACTTTTTATGTTGCTGTAGATTATGATGTTAACGAGAAGGAAGTTGCAAATGTAATTATCCCATACTTTAGAACCTTCTGGGAACAGTTCAGATCACTTAATAACAGGAATTATAAAATTGGCGTATATGGACCTAGATATGTTTGTTCAGAGTTAACTAGAGCAAATCTTGTAACAAGCAGCTTTGTTTGTGATATGTCATCAGGGTTTGCGGGTAATATCGGAAAGCCACTACCACCAAACTGGGCTTATGATCAGATTTCTACGGTGAAGATTGGAAAAGGTGCAGGTTTACTTGAGATTGATAATAACATCATGTCTGGAAGAGATGGAGGTGTTTTAGTAGATCCTGATGTGCCATTCAATCTTATTGAAAGCGAGAAGAAGGAGTACATACGAAATAAAACGAACGAAATTCTAAGTAGCCTTAAATTAAGGGAGATAACAGGTGCTGAATATGGTATAAATGAAGAAATACCAATCGTAATAACAGAAAATGTTGAAGTATATGCTAAAATATCTTATGATGTGACAATTAATAAAAACGCAATATATTCTGTAGGTATTACTCATCATCAGTTTAATGATCCAGATTTTTCAGTAGAGTTTGCAAATATGAAGGCATCACTAAAAGGCATTGATAAAAACTTAATTCCTGATGTAGATAGTCTAGCTACAGAAATTGGAAATGGAAGACTGGAAATATCTGTTTCTGGGGATGCAAATAGAACAGTTTTTGAAATCAAATCTATTGTATTATCTACAGAAAATGATACACTAAAACAGGACTTTGCGGTAATAGTGAAGATTGTTTATCATAATAATATGGCAAAGCCGGAAAGTATCACTCAAGAGTTGTGGGACGAACTTATGGAAAATCTACAAAAAGTAAAGGCACCAGAAATATCATATGTTGATAAAATAAGATATGTTTTATACATTGTGATTATCGCTCTAGCTATAGCGGCATTGTATTCCATGATAACTGTGTAATATGGTAGAAATAATAGACCAAGATAAGATTTCACAATTCTTGGTCTATTATCAAAAAATGAATACTTGTGCGCTAGGAAGGATTAGCATGTTTGAATTAAATTATAAATATACAAATATATTTGAGAGGAATACAAATGATATTTATTACCAAATAATAGGTGGAAAGTTAAAAAGAAGACAGGCAAAAGCAATGATAATAGCTTTGGGACCATTTTTTTTGTTTTTTGTGTATATTTTGCAAAAAGATTGTATGAAAATCATTGATAATATTTTAGACATAGCATTAGATATATTGTGTCTATCATTAATTATTATTGCTATATCTATATCAATCTTTGCTTGGCGTCGCTTTTTTTTATATCTTAATAGAAAAATATATTTCGACAGATTTAAAGATAATGACCCAATAAATGTTAATATAACTTCGGACGAAGCTTATATTACATATCATTCTGAAAAGATAATATTATTACCTAAGTATCCGTTGTTTCAAATTAATAAGAACAAGCATTTTCGCGTATTTGTATATGATACGCAAAAGTATATTTTTTTTACAATGACAAATTCATACTATTTTATATACATAGATAAGGAACAGTTCTCCGCCGATAAAATAAAAGAGTTACAAGAAAACTTGCAAAACATCTATGGAAAATGTTATGTAAAAAAATACTAATAGGATACTCAATGTAGTCAAAGTATAGGGGCTGTTAAAAAACTCCCCTAAAAAAGGACTGGATTCAGTGACTATCCTCGGATAGCCCCTGAATCCTCTTTTATTTTGTTTTTGGATTTTCTTTTGCCCCTATAATTATAAAAAATAGAGTCACTAAGCAAAGCCAT
>NZ_JAFUSK010000025.1 GCF_017471675.1 Pseudobutyrivibrio sp. | reverse complement strand
TAACTGTCTCGCCACAGATCTCTACGAGCTCATCCTCGTTAGGATTGATATTGATTCCACAGTCAGCCATTGCGATAACTTCATTTTCGCCTGTTGCTGAAGGGCGAACAAGGATAAAGCATGAAGAAACGATTGTGTTCTCTGGCTTTGTCTTAATGATCTGAAGTGCTGGACGAACTGTATCAGCTGTTGAGTATGTAGCACCACCAAGAAGTGCATCAGCAACGCCCATCTTTACAAGCATTGTACCAAAATAGTTAGCCTGCTTACATGTAGCAGCAGCCTGCTCCATAGTAACGCCCTTAGACTTTCTAAGCTCGCAGAAAAGCTCGCACATCTCATCAAATCTATCGTAGTTATCTGGATCAATAATAACTGCACCACGAATGTTAAAACCAGCATCCTCAGCTGCTGCCTTTACTTCCTCTTCCTTACCAATAAGAATTGGCTGTAAGAAATCAGAACCAAGTAAACGGCTAGAAGCCTCGATAATTCTGTGATCTGTACCCTCTGTAAATACGATTTTCTTAGGATCCTTCTTTAGGATGTCAATTAATGCTCCAAATCCTGCCATTTTTAATTTCCTCTTTTCTTTCTTTAAATAAATATTTTAACCTTAAGTAAAACCAAGGTGTTAGTTTTTCAAAACCAATTGCTAGTGTACTACTTTTTTGTGAAAAATGGGTGGTATTTTAAAATGTTTCTTATTTTGTACTTTTTTGTATTTTTTTGTTAATTATTTGTCAATTATTACACACCCAAAATTCGTGTTATAATGCCTTCTAGAAAATAGATTGAAGAGGTTATTATGCTTTATAGAAAACAAACGGGATACGATGAGTTTAAGTGCATAGCTGATAAATGTCCTAAGAGCTGCTGCATTGGCTGGCAGATTGTGATTGATGAGGACAGCGTTAATAAATACACGAATACTTGCGGGAATTTTTCTGATAAGCTGAAGGCTGGCGTAGATTACAGTGAGCAGTGTTTCAAGCAAAATGCCACCAGATGTGCAATGCTTAACGATAATGGGCTTTGCGATTTGCAGTCTACACTTGGAGAGGATTATCTTTGCAATACCTGCAGGATGTTCCCAAGACACATTGAGGAATTCCAGGATATTAGGGAATATTCACTTTCCCTTTCCTGCCCTGAAGTTACGCGAATGATTATGGAACCTGAATTCGTATTTACGATATCAGAGACTGAGGATGATATTGAAGATAATCCAGATGAGTTTGATGATTTTGACTTCATGCTTTACGATAAGCTGGAATATGCCAGGGATAAAATGCTCCAGCTGGCATCCGAAAATGAACTGCCTCTGCAGGAGCGAATGAATATTATTGCCTGCATGGCCTTAGAATTGCAGGAGCTTTATGATGAGGGCGATATTTTTGAGATGGATGATGTAACCGCTGATGACACCTTTGAAACTACAGGTACCAGCGCTATGCTATCTTTAGATAATTGCATCAAGGGATTTGATGCCCTAATCGAAATGGAAGTTTTAGAGGAATCATGGCGAGATTCTATTAAAGAAGCCAAAGCTTTTTGGATTGCCCATAAAGAAAGCTTCACCACTTGGAAGGCTACCATGTATCCAGCAGCTGAAAAAGAATTCCTATTTGAAAAGATTCTAGAATGCCTGCTTTATACCTACTTCTGTGGCGCAGTCTACGATGGTCAAATCTACGCCCGCACCATGATTGCAGTTCAGAGCACCCGCTGGCTGATGATGCTTGACATTGCCCACCCAAATACAAACCTAGCCGAAACCATCTACCTATACTCAAGAGAAGTAGAGCACTCAGATTTGAATGTGAATAGGCTGATAGAATATTTTGAGAGTGAATTATAACGGTCGGCTCAGAGCAGAGGTCCACTGGACCTCTTGAGCCCCTCCAGAGGGGGAAGGCTATTTTATTGGGGGCTAATTACACCATCATCAACAGCAACATTGCTTGATATGCTCTCTACGTAGCTGTAGCCAGCTGCATCAACTGATGTGCAGGCGCCTGAGGCGGTGATAGGAATGATGCGGTAGGTTACGGCGCCGTTTTCATCAACACTAAACTGTACCGCTCCGCCACCACCTGATTTGATGGACTGATTAAAGATGAAGTTGCCAAGGCTGTAAAAAATAGGCTTGCCGTTGTAATATTCCACTGGTTGTAGGCAGTGGCTGTGCATTCCAATGACTGCGTCTGCGCCGGCATCTATCATCTTATGACCGTCGTTTGTCTGATAGTCAGTAAGCTCTGTAGTGTGTTCCACGCCCCAGTGAACCATAACGAATAGATAATCCACCTGTGAACGGGCTGCTGTAATAGCATTTAACAAATCTGTCTCGTCGTAAAAACAAAATTCTCCCGGCTGAGAATTAAGTACATTCCAGCTTCCAACAGGAATAACATGGCTGGCAGCAAGGAAACCGTAGGTGCGACCCATATCATCAGTCTTAACAATCAGCTTGCTGGCGTCCTCTAAGCTATTTCCTGCACCAGTATAATCAATGCCTGCACCCTCTAAGGTGGTGAAGGTATCTGTAAGGGCATCGTGACCAAAATCAAGCACATGATTGTTAGCAAGACCTGCAATATCTACGCCCAAATCCCCTAAAATACTTACATAGCTTGGATTCACCCTAAATGTATACTGCTTATCAGGCGCCTTCTGCCCTCTTTCGGAAAAGCAGAATTCGTTGTTAATCATAGTAAAAGTAGCATCCTTAAGAAGTGATTGCACATCGGCTGATGCAACGCCGTCTATACCTTTGGCATTATAGGCAGCCTGAACATATTCACTGATTTCTACATCACCTGTAAATACAATATTAGTGGTGGTACTTTGGGGTTCGTCCACAGGCTCCTCTACAGGTGTCTCAGCTGGAACCTCCTCTTGTACTACAGCACTATCAGTTGATTTCGTCTCATTGTCAGAAGCTACCACATCAGCAATAACTTTTCCAAACATTTCGTCCCCAACAAAATACCATCCCAATGTACATACAAGCACCAGCACCAGTACCGTATTAATCAATACCTTAAAAAATTTCTTCATAATCCTCCTCTACCTAAACTTGTTTTTTTCAGGGTCATAGTGATAATCAATCATTGCAAGCTTAGCTATGATTTCATCACCATCTACCTCATTATCTTCAACCAATGCCTCAAAGCTGCTGTAGTAATCACGAAGTGCAGTGTTTACAACAGATAAAAGCATCACTGGATCCTTTGGAAAATTCATATTACCTCCTGCTTTAGCTTATCCCAGAACAAATTCTACCAATTCTTCTCAAATCCATCTGAAATAAATTTATAATCGTCGCCATTTCCATCTGCAGATATAAACAATTCTGCTATGGCGCAGTTGTTAAAATCCACATCCCAATACTTTTCGCGTGGAGTCTTTTTGATATATTCAAACATGCCGTGACTTAGAGCTCCATGGCTTACCAGCATGATGATATCATCATTAGAAAACTCCCCTGCATTTATTCTTTTCCTAAGCCTTTCCACCACATTGCCGGCTCTTGCCACTACCTCATCATAGCATTCCCCATCCTTTGGTGGATTGTAGCCGTCTGGCCTGTCAAAGCACTCATATAAGAACTTAGGATTTTCTTTATCCATGTTTCTTTTCTCATAGATTCCAAAGGACATCTCAATTAAATCATTATCAATCTCAATGGAATCTGGCATATAATCTCTTGTTATTTCCTTCTCCTTAAATCTGCTAATATCAATACCTGCAATAATGCAGCCTGTTTCTATTGCCCTACCAAGTGGACTTGATATCACCTTAGTAGGAAGCAGACCATTTTCTACCACATATTCATGGGTAAGGCTTGCCTGTTGTCTGCCCCTTGCATTAAGTGGAATCTCAGAGCTTCCCTGCAATCTTTTTTGTACATTCAAATCTGTCTGTCCGTGACGAACTAGTAATATTCTCAAATCTATTACCTCTTTTTATAAAATATCTTTTTACCCGCGATTAAATCAATTATAATACAACTGTTACTAACTATTAAAGGAGAAGATTTATGAAAGAGTTTTTAAAAAGAAAAAACATAGAGATTTCAGTTAAGAGATATCTCATCGATGCTCTTGGTGCTATGGCACAGGGACTTTTTTGTTCCCTGCTGATTGGCACAATCATTAATACAATTGGTACACAGTTTGGAATAGGATTTCTCACAGTACCTGTTGCCACTGTGGCAGGTGTCGATTACACAGTTGGCGGTCTTGCCACTGCAATGAGTGGTCCTGCTATGGCTGTTGCCATTGGCTATGCACTACAGGCACCACCACTTGTGCTGTTTTCACTTATCACAGTGGGGTTTGCCTCTAATGCTCTTGGTGGCGCAGGTGGTCCACTTGCGGTACTTTTTGTAGCCATTATTTCTGCTGAAATAGGCAAGGCTGTATCTAAGGAAACAAAGATTGATATTCTAATAACACCACTTGTAACTATCGGTGTAGGTATTGCACTATCAGCCTGGTGGGCTCCAGCTCTTGGAAAAGCTGCAAGCTCTGTTGGTACACTTATTATGTGGGCTACAACAAAGCAGCCATTTATCATGGGTATCCTTGTTTCAGTTATTGTAGGAATCGCACTTACTCTTCCTATTTCATCTGCTGCAATTTGCGCAGCCCTTTCCCTTACAGGCCTTGCAGGAGGTGCTGCTGTAGCAGGCTGTTGCGCACAGATGGTGGGCTTTGCAGTAATGAGCTTTAAGGAAAATAAATGGGGCGGCCTGGTTTCACAGGGCATTGGAACTTCAATGCTTCAAATGCCAAACATTATCAAGAATCCTCGAATCTGGATTTCACCAATACTATGCTCAGCAATAACAGGTCCTATTGCCACCTGCATATTTAAGATGGAAATGAACGGTGCTGCTGTTTCATCAGGCATGGGAACCTGCGGACTTGTAGGACAGATTGGTGTGTACACTGGCTGGGTAAATGACATTGCTGCCGGTAACAAAGCTGCAATAACTGCCACAGACTGGATAGGCCTTATCCTTATTTGCTTTATCCTTCCAGCAGTTCTTTGTCCACTATTCAATATGGTAGCTGTAAAGCTTGGTTGGGTAAAAAATGGAGATATGAAGTTAGACTAAATAATAAAGCCGATTAGTCATCAGTAACTAATCGGCTTTCTTTTTTATAGATTTGTTAATGGGTCAATTTGCTCTAGGACATTATTCATATCCTCAAACATAAAGCCTTTTTTGGTAATCTTAACTTTAATATCCTCGATGTCATTTGAAACGGTATCAAAATAACTTCTGGAATCCTCGATATTATCAGAAATACTGTTAATTGAGCTCTCGCAGTTTTTAAACACTCCTGCCATTTGAATACTTTGGTCTGTAACCTCATCGGCAACAGTTTTTATCTGACCTACAACCTCCTGGGTCTCCACAACCTTATCATGGGATTTTTCGATTGCCTCTTTCGTATGGTCTACTGATTCAACCAAGCGGTTATTGTTTTCATCAAGAGCCTGCATACTCTCAAAGATTGATGTTACTACGCTTTGAATTTCTGTAGATAGATTGGTAACCTCATCTGCAACAACGGCAAATCCTCGTCCTGCCTCACCAGCACGGGCAGCCTCAATAGATGCATTAAGTGCAAGCAGATTTGTTTGCTTTGCAAAGCCACCGATAAGCTCTACCTTCTCTCTGATTTCATCAAAGCTTGCCTGGAAGGCTTCAAACACCTTTTCAACCTCTGCAATGGTATCTGACACTGCACCAGAGCTTCTATCTACGTTCTCCATTCCATTGTGTGAATCATCAGCAGTCTGAACCAGCTTCTTAACGATTTCATCAAAGGCCTGAGTTATTTCTTCGATTGTCTTAAACTCATTTTGGAAATTAGCTACCGATTCAGAGATACTTCCGTATTTATTCTCTACCACAGAAAAAGAATCTCTGATAGTTTCGATACCACGAATGGTATTAGCCTCCTCCTGCTGCAGCTTATCCTTCTGCTCGATAGAAAATCTGCCTACTTCCTTGATAGCCTTCATTCTATCCTTGATATTAGCCTTTTTCTCAGGCATATTTTGCACCTCTACTGGTGTCTCTACTTTGTTTTTTCTACTAAAAAGTCCCATACTGACCTCCTGCAATCTTATTCAAATACAGCGCAAACCATTGTCTGATTTACATGTTGTTTCTTATACTGCTCTCCACCACCAACGATTCCTACATGTGGTCCCACTGATTTCATAGCTGTTAGGAAATCCGTCATATAATTGCGCTGATTAAATAGCAAGTGCCTATAGATACAATTCACTGAGAAGATAAATGAAATCTTACCATTTTCATCTTTAATTGCTCTTCTTGTATCGTTTCCTATTTCCTCATAATCCTTTAGTTCAAGTACCTGAATTGTGTCGTTCTCGTTAATCTTCTTATAATTGATTAATGAACCATTGTTGCCAATAGCATAAGGACTACTGATAAATATTTCATCACCGATTACACGGCCAAGTGGGCTTACAAGCACATTATCAACCAGCTCTGAACGGCTAACCCCTGCATCCTCGCAGTAAACATCTGCTGCTGGACGGCCATCCAATGAAATAAGCTCCTTATTAGCAAGATTAACCTTTGTTGCAATATGTGTCTTGCCACATTCCATAGGTCCAAAGATATTTTCTGAATAGGTTCTTATCTTGCCGGATTTATTCTTAATCAATGCATAGCAGCATGCATCTGGGTAAAGCTCACCGTTTAGCATGGCGTATCCTGTAGCACCAGCTGGATAGCCAAAGATTGTTCCACCTACAACAGGGATCTTTGCTCGCTCAAGAGCAACATTCATTGTGGTAACAAGGCGCTCTTCATCATTAGTGCAGAATTCTAAGCACACTGTATTGCTATCCCCTGCCTGAATCTTAGACACCTTCTCCTCCATAGCTGCAATATCTGCAATAGGAGCAGATGAAAGCTTTCTGATAATTCCAACCTCAGCAGCAACATCGCTTCCGAAGCAAAGAACTATCATTCTCTTGTCCGATGATTCAGATTCAAAATATGAAGTTGTGCTTGTACCAATAAGCGGTACGCCCTTATATTTTTCCGAAATAATCTTAGATGCATCTTTTAAATGCTCGTAAGAACAGAGTAATATTAACAAATTAGGATTACTAACCTTAGCAGTTGCCTCTGCAACAGCCCCATTACAATCAGCCTTTGTAGATGTTCCAATAGAAATTTGCATGTTAACTCCTTCCCCAAAATCCGTGACATTTTTACTTCTTGCTGGCCTTCGTGATGACAAAACACAAAGTTGCCAATGAGAAGTCTATATACTGAAATTTACCACATTTAACTGTTTAATGACGGTTTTTCACATATATTTCATCTAATTGTCAGATTTTAAGGGGAAGTACTAAAATTACTTAAACAAATCACATATATCAAGCAGGCAGTCTAATCTTGCATATAATACCTTCTTAAGCTCTTCATCTGGCTCTGTCAAATCAGGAATCATAATTACATTGCATCCAGCCTGATATGCACTCATGCAGCCATTAGGTGAATCCTCCACTGCATAGGTCTCCTGAGGTGCAATGCCAAGTGTCTTACAGGCATAGGCATAGATATCAGGTGCGGGCTTTCCTCTTTCAACCATATCTGCACACACTACTGCGTTAAAATATTCAAATAAACCAATCTTTTTAAGATATCTGTCTGCTCTTTCCCTGTCATTGGCAGTAACAAGTGAAATAAATACTCCATTGTCCCTTAGCCATTTTAGAGTTTCTTTAGCACCAGGCTTAAGTGGGATACCGTATTTACGAAGTATATCCTCCACCATAGCCTTGCGATATTCCCTGACAGCCCAATAATCGAAATCATCCCCATACCATTCCTTAAACTTTTCCACAGCAAATGGACGCCCCAAGGAACGAAGCTCTAAGGGCTGTTCCTTAGTCATTTCGTAGCCAAAATGAGCAAGGGTTTTAGGCCAAGCCTCCTGATAGTATTTTTCTGTATCTGTAAGTGTGCCGTCCATATCAAATAGAACAGCTTTAATGTTTTTCTTTTCCATTTTTTGCATCCTCTTTTAGTATTTACGTTATGACTTTATCATTTACAGCTGTCTCAGACAAGTGGCTCGGTTGTTTTAAGCATAATATGAGGGCTAAAAACTTAACAAGTTCTTTCATAACTAAAAAAGACCACCTTCGCCACCTAATATTGATAGCGAAAGTGATCTTTTCGGGTTAAATCTATTATAGTTAGAATCGTTTACGCTTAATAAATAATCCTGCGCCTACTGCTGCAACGATTACAACAACCGCTACTGCAACTGGTGCTACTGGGAATGTAGAATTCTCAGCAGCCTTTGGCGCTTCCTCTTCTGCGATTTCTACAGGAGCTTCATCCTCGGAAGAAGATTCCTCAACTGTCTTATCGCCAGCTGCCTCTGAAGTATCCTCTGAAGTATCCTCTACAGTATCTTCTGTAGTATCTTCTGAAGTCTCCTCTGTAGCCACCTCTTTATCCTCAGCTACAGTCTTCTTTGTAGATTTAGAAGTCTTCTTTGTAGTTGTATCTGCAGATTTTACTGTGCCTGCAAGTGGTACCTGTGGTTCTGCTACTGTTACAGCTGGCTTTGGAGCTACAGTGGCCTGTGATGGGCTAGCTGAAGGTGTAGAGCCGGAACCGCTAGGCTGTGATGGTGTCACTGTTGGTGTAGTGCTTGGATTTTCTGGAGTAGATGGTGTTTCAGACTCTGCCACCTTACCAAGCTCCTCATCACTAGGACGAACTGTTGTAACAACAGGAGCATCATCCTGGCTGCCATTATTATTATGAACAATATACTGAATCTGAACAGGAACTGTTACCATCTCCTTAGCATTTGCAATCATCGGCTTAAATGCACTTGTGATTACATCTAACACATTTGTGATGGTAGAAATAATGTCCTTTGACTCCTCTGTGTCAGTAATATCTTCTACAGTGTCCTCTATAATGTCTTGGTTATTTTCTTCTGTAATCTCACCTACATTTTCTTCTGTAGTCTCAACCGCATCAGTAGTAACTGTTTCATCTGCTACTTCATCAGCTTTTTCTTCTTTTGTAGCATCCTCAACAATATCTTCCACTTCAACCTCTGCAAATCCTGTAAGATATTTGTTTTCGATATCTACTGCATGCCATCCATTTCCGATATGTATCATCTTCTTACCTGGCCATGCTCCAAATGGGTCGCCTGCCGATGAACCATCATCCTTTTTAAGCCATGCATACATGTACACATCATCTGTATTAGATGAATCAACCTTTGTGTAAAGTCTTGTGTAACCATCAGCTACTTCTGGTTCTTCATCAACAGGCTTTGTCTCAGGCTTTGTTGGCTCTGTTGGTTCTTCTGGCTCTGATGGTTTAACCACACCTAAATAATCTTCTACATCCTGCTTTGATGCAAAGCCATCTAAGCTGCTTGTTGTAAAGTATAGCTTTGAAGTATCAGTTACAACATTATCAGGGTTCTGTGTGCCATTTCCATTGTTGAAAATAAGGTGTAATTCTGTATTATTTAATGCCTCTGTAGGTACATTTGCAGCATACCAATTGCCATCTACCTTTGACATCTTTGTGCCAGGCCAATCACCGATGCAATTGTTGTAATTGCCGCCCCATGCATATACATAAACATCGTTCCAATATGACTCGTTGTAATAATAAACAAGCGCGTGACCATCCTTCTGCTCAAGGTCTTCACCTTCTGCATGTTCGAAGTCATATGCAGCCTGCTCAGCTGCAGCCTTTGAGGCATATTTGTTATCGCCCCAGAAATATCTGTTGGCAACGCTGTCAACAACAAGGTTACCTGTCTGTGAACCTACACCATAATCATTAAAGATAATATTTAAATCTGCAGATGGTGCAGCATTAAGTGTAACCTTCCACCAGTTGTCGCCTTCATACTCTGCAAGAGTTCCTGGCCATTCGCCAACCTGAACATCTCCCCAGGTGTATGCACCAACCTGCTGCCAGCCTCTTGTATTATAGAAATATACAGTAGTCTTATCGCTATAGATACCAATGGCATCCATTGCCTCCTGCTTTGATGAATACTGCTCTACAGCAAGGTTTCCACCTGGCTGATTATTGCTTAATACTACATAGTTCTTAGATGCATCTGACATATTCACATCTACAGTCTGCGAACCGTTATTGTTGTTAAAGATGATATTGAAAGGTGTGTCACTCATCATCTTAACATCAGCTCGCCACCAGTATCCGCCTTCATTCTTAGCAGACATGCCTGGCCAACCACCAAAATACTGTGTGGAATCTGTCCAAGCGTATGCGTAAACTGTTGACCAGCCCACTGTATTGAAGAAATAAACTGATTTTGTAATGATGCCTACCGCATCCTCAGCCTCCTGCTTTGTTGCAAATATTCTTCCATCCACACCTGTCATATATCTTCCTGATGTAGATGTGATTGTAAACTTATCTGATTTGTCTGTTCCATCTGTAAACTCTACTTCGAATTCCTTCGATGGTATAGTAACAGACCACCAGCCATCACCAGTATTGCGACCATTATAAGTGTTATTATCAACAACGGCTTTAACATCTGACCACTGTCTTGAGTTGAAGAAGAATAGCGTGGAATAGTCTCCGTCAGCAATCTTATCAAGTACAACTGCTGACTTTGCTTTGATAGTTCCTGTTATTACTCCATCCTTTACGTTGAATAATGCATCGCTGCCTTCAACTGAATCAATGTATGTACCATCTAAAATACCAGTTTCTGTATCGATATCCATATCAGATTCGCTGGCATTAACAATAACAACACCCTTGTTACCTCTTTCAATCATAAGAAGTGAATTGTTACCATTGGCATTTCTAAGTGTCTCCGGTTCGCCAACCATAGCTGTTCTAAATTTGTTAACAGCCACTACCTGTGGGTCCTTGTAGATATCACTACCTGCTGCACCTAAGATGTTGTCACCCCATACATTGTCCTTTGAGCTTCCCATTGGGCGGCTAAAGAACAGTGGTGTGCCATCCTCTCTTGCTGTGATAATTGACCATGCAAGGATAACATCTGTATCATCAACTACGTTATATGACTTGTCATTAATGTAGTTATCATGTGACTCTACCCATGTAACAAGCTTGTCAGAATCAGCAGGGTAAGTAACACCATTTGTTACATCATCAGAAATCTTGTAGCTTTCAAGCTTTGATGCTGCAAGGCTGCCACTTGAAATTGCAGTTCTGATTGTACCGCCGTAATCACTGGCTGTTGTTCCACCGAGCATATCCTGGTAAGCTGCAAGGCGGGCTGTGTCTCCCTGAAGTACCTCGCCGTACACAAACAAATCTGCATAATCCTTAGATGCATACTCATCTATGTAGCTCTTCATGTTTGGATAGAAATCATTTCTATCCTCCTGTCCTGCATACTCTGCTGGAACTCCATCATCAGGAAGTGCTATATGCTTTGCAGTATCGATTCTGAATCCATCAGCACCACAAGCAATACAGTCCTGTAAGAACTCGTAGAAATACTGTTGGAAAGCATCACTTTCTGTATCAACATCAGGAAGGCCTCCCATTGGGTCATAGGTTGTAGATACACGGTCTGAGTAATTCATATTTCTAGATGTATCTGCACCGTTGATATGATAGAGATTGTCCTTGCCACCAACTGCATTAAGCAGTCCATCACCAAGCTGATCAAATACAGGTGTTGTGTGGTTAGGGTCGATATCTACGATAATACCAATTCCGTATTTATCAGCCTCGTCACACATTGCCTTGAACTCGTCTCTTGTACCAAGCTGGTAATTGCCAATCACCCAATCTGTAGGCTGATAGTGATAGTACCATTTTCCTGTATCGCTAAAAAGTGTAAGACCTGGCTCTGTAGACAAGCACTCATTAATAGGTGATGTTTGAACTGCAGTATAGCCTGCTGCTGCAATATCAGGAATATTTTCTTTAATTGTGTTAAAATTCCATGCAAATGCATGTAGAATTGTTCCATCATGGATTGACTGTCTGCTGACTGCAGAAGCCGCATGAACTGTGTTTAAATCCTTTACATTAGCCGCGGCTAATCCTAGGTTTCCCGAACCTAAGAGAAGTGCGAGACTAAGTCCGGCAGAAGCTATGCGCTTTGCCCACTCACTCATTTTCTTCATTTTTAACCTCCCATTTGCCAGGACAGAAGCCTGGTTGAAATTAACTTAGCGCAATTAGTTGCGCACCTTTTATTTATTGATTATTTATCAATCAATATCTAAAATATAGGGCAAAAAAATACCAGAGTCAACAAAAAACTCTAGCATTTTTTTGTCATCTTCATGAAAGCCGCTATTTATCTGCTGCGCAACTGTGCGCAACTAAATTTGATTAACAGCCCACTTTCAGGTTCTATGGTAAGCTCATATTCATTAGAAGCATTCATGCTTCCCTCAAAGGACCTGCCAAATACATCTATATTTTCACTAGGTTCTATTGCTCCAACAAGTGAAATAGGAAGCTTTATCGTCTTAGCATTTTCTTCCATAGATACAACTCCTATATACACCTCATCCTTAAAAAACCTTGCCACTGCAAAAACATAATCTTTAGCATATAAAACAAGCCTGCTGCCCTTTGAAAAAGCATCCTTGTTCCTTCTTAGAGAAATAGCCTTTTTATATAGCTGCAAATACTGATTATCATCAGTTACAAGATTCCAAGGCATTTCATACCTAAAGCCCGAATCATGATATGTGTAGCCATCTATACCAAGCTCATCACCATAATAAACACAAGGTATTCCTGTCCAAAGTAGCTGCGAAATCACCACAGCCTTCACTTTTTCAAAGGAGTATCCTTCGTAATTATGAATTCTTGGAACATCATGACTGTCCACCAGATTCATCTGGGCATCTGCAATAACCTGTGGGAACTTGCTGTAATGCTCAATAGTTCTTGCCACAACATCCTCTGCTGTCATTTTGTAAGGCACCTTGGCAAGTGTTTCATTTCTTGAAACAAACAGCTCTGGCAATCCTGTAAACTGCCTTAGGATTCTACCAAATCCATAGTAGTTCATTGGTGTGTTCCACAAATCCCCCTGGAGATATTTGGTACAATCAGCCCAGTGCTCACCTATAATAAATGCATCAGGCTTTTCTTCTCTAATAGCATTACATACCTCTTTCCAAAGCTCATCGCTTAGCTGCACATTATCCTTTTTGGCAAAAACATCTGCCACATCAAAACGCCAGCCATCAATGGAATAAGGTGGCTTTAACCATTTTCTTAGGACAGAATCTGGTGCTCTATAGATTAAATCCCTAAGCTCTTCATTCCTATAATCAAGAACCGGCAGAGTCTCTACCCCACACCATCCCATAAGAGAGTGATCATCATTTTCAAAATAGAAATGCCTTTTTTCCTTCACCCAGTTATGAGTAATTCCAGTGTGATTAATGGATATATCAAGGATTAGCTGCATATCATTTGCATGCAATGCTTTTGATAATTCCTCCAAGGCTTTATCCCCGCCGAATTCCTCATCTACATGAAAATAATCGCTACAGTCATACTTGTGATTTGAAGGTGCATTAAAAATAGGATTCAAATAAATGGCAGTAACTCCTAAATCCTTTAAATAAGGGATATGCTCTATCACCTTATACAGATTGCCCCATGCATGTGGGAAAATCTGATAAAACACTGCTCCCTCAACCCATGCAGGCTGTATGAAATCAGCAAGAATCACGAAATTGTCAGCATTATCAGGCACATAGGTGGTAACGCCAGCCTGTGTGTAATAATAGATTACATTCTTTCTTACCACTACAAAATGATATGAAAGAACTGGCTCGTTAATGTCTATAGAAACCTGATAATAAGCAAGCTTGCCACGATTACCAATAGGCTTCATTTCGTGATATTCCTCAGCACCATTTCTTATCCTAAGAAGAAACACTGATGAAACATCATCATCAAGCATTGATAACCCTATGTTGACGTTATCATTAAGCTTTGGAATTGGCTTGTCCACATAGTTTTTGGTTCCATCTGAATAAATACTCTTTGTAAATAAATCCATATTATACCTGCCTGAAAAACTAGCCTTTTACTGATCCAGATAATCCTTCTACATAGAATCTCTGTAACCATACAAAAAGAATAACTATAGGAATAGCTACTATTACTGCACCAGCAGCAAACTGTGTGTAGTAGGCATCGATTCGTCTAAAGTCTGTAAGCCAATACAAACCTACTGCTACTGTGTATGAGCTTTGCTTATCTCCAAACAACATACTTGGGAAGATGTAATCGCTCCATGCTGCAAGGAATGCACCAAGGGCCTGATAAACTACGATAGACTTTGCAAGTGGCAATGTGATATGAGTAAATATCTGTAGTCTTGATGCTCCATCAATAATGGCAGCCTCATCAATAGCCCTTGGAATTGTATCAAAGAATCCCTTACTTACATGGTATCCCATGGCAGCGCCTGCAGCTCCTACTACAATAAGAGCAAACAGCGACTGATTGATTCCAAGCCCCTTAAGAATGTTATACACAGCAATAAGTGACATGAAGCCTGGGAACAAACCAATAATCATAAGGATGTTCATAAACATCTTTCTTCCTGCAAATCTGGTACGGCTTAGGATATAAGATGTTGCAAGAATAATCAGTGTGTTAATGACACATGCGCACATTGCAACAATAAATGTGTTAAGCCACCATTTTGCAAATGGAATAACTGAATCCTTTGCAAAAAGCTTTGCAAAATTATCAAGTGTCAAATGCTTTGGGAAGAAGTATCCTACGTAATAACCTGGCTCTGCACGAAGAGCAGTAAGCACAATCCAAAGAATTGGAAATACCCAAATAACACTCATAATTGTAAGTGCAATATATCCTCTGTTTGTCTGTGTTACTCTCATAATGAAAACAAGTGCCACGTATGAGAAAATAAGTCCAACCCAAAATCCAATGGATAAATCCTTATTCAAAAATCCCTTTGCAAGATTTCCACCTTCAAGAATCATTTTTGAAGTGAATAAAAGAAATGTCCAGAAGGCTGTGGCTAAAGCCTGCACTACCTGCCAAATTTTAAATGAAAGCTTTGTTGTCTTAATAATATTTGCTACGCAAAATGCAAATGATAATATCGTAAATACGATAGTTAAATACATAAATAATGTTAAACCAGATTTTTCATTAACCCCTGCAAGCTTAGATGCTATTGCGAAAAGATTTAGCTTGCCATCATTAATACTAGCATAAGGCAAAATCAACCCTAAAAGCATAAGCACTGAGCCTACGATAGAATGGATAAAATACTTAAGATTTAATCCTATTACTGTTCTGTTCATTAGCTAAATCCCTCCTCGTTTTTAAGTGCATTAGATCTGGAGAAAGAAACTAATGTAAATATAGCTGAGATTACAAATATGATGATACCGATGGTAGCAGCAAGGTTGTAATCGTTACTATCCTTTGTCAACTTATAAAGCCATGTAACAAGCAAATCTGTCTTACCTGCACCCTTGTAGTAATTAAGAGTCAATGGCTCTCCTGCTGTAAGGAAATAGATTGTATTAAAGTTATTAAAGTTACCAATAAGGTTAGAAATCAAATAAGGTGTTGTTACAAACCACATATATGGGAATGTAATCTTTCTAAACATCATAAATGGGCTTGCCCCATCAATCTTTGCTGATTCGTACAGCTCTCCTGGAATATTCATAAGAATTCCACTAACCATAAGCATTGTTACAGGAACACCAATCCAGAAGTTTACTATGATTACTGAAAATCTTGCCCATGTGGCATTTGATAAAAATGGCAAGGCCGAATTAGTAAAGCCCCACTGCTGCAACAGTACATTGAAGATTCCTTTTTCACCAAGCATTGTTGCCACTACTCTAAGAGAAATGAATGCAGGGATTGCCATTGTAAGTACAAAGATTGTACGCCAAACCTTCTTAAATTCTATTCCCTTTGAATTGATAATCATGGCAAGGAACATTCCGCCAAAATAGCAAGAAAATGTAGCGGCAAAGCCCCAGATAAGTGTCCATCCAAGCACTGGCCAGAAGGTGGATGATAATCTATCACTGGTAGAAAGCAAGGTGATAAAATTCTTAATACCTACCCAATCAAAAAGATTTCCCGGTGGCTGATGATTAGAATCGTAATTAGTAAATGCCATGAGAATCATATAGATAAGTGGCATTACTGTAAACACACCAAGTCCAACTACTGGAACACTTAAGAACAAGAATCTGATATTCTTATTAGCTAAGCTTCTAACATCTTCAATAAAGCTATTGTTATGCTTGCCTTCACTGGCACGCCTCATAGCTGCCTTTCCAGATGAAATAGAAAACAACCAAAACAAAATAAATGCTATAGTAATTACTACTGTAACTACGCCTGACAACAATATAAGCATTGAGTTGTCACCGGCAGACATTTCGTAAATACCAAGCTCTTCATTAAATGCCATCCCCTGTACATTATCACCAAGGGTGGCCAATCCTTTTAGCCTTTCGAAACCAGAAACTATCATAAATACGATATATGATATTTCTATACCAAGGAAAATAAGTCCCTTTAAAATTTGCCCGCAGGCGGCGTTAGCCGCTCCGCAGACAACATAAGATAGTTTTGAAAAAATATTTTTATTCATAATTTATTACTCTGTTAATGTACCTGTAATACTGTCTACAAGTGCATCAAGCTGCTCCTGAAGATTTGCCTTTGTAACATCACCGTAGTAGATTCCTTCACCAAGGGCTTTCATTGGATCCCAGTAATCACCCATCTTAGGAATACTTGGCTGATTAGTTGCCTTAGCTGCCTGTGCATTAAGAGCTACTGCAACAAAATCTGCCTGGATTTCTTCACTTGATGCAAGTGACTCAAGCACTGGAATATCACCCTGCTCTTGATATCTTGTAAGACAGCTTTCTGCGTTACCCATGTATACTGCAAGCTGCTGTGCAGCAAGTGGATACTGTGTATTAGACTTAACTGTGATTGTCTTGAAATCAACAAAGTTAGAAAGCTGAACTTCCTTGCCACCAATAGTAGCTGTTGGAAGTGCTACAGCACCAAGGCTATCCCCAAGTGCCTCTCTAAATTCTGGAGCTGACCATGCACCAGATGTTACAGCACCACAGTTACCATTCTTAAACTCACTACCTGCAACACCATCGATATCCTCGATATACTTAGGATTGTGAGCAAGGTCGATTAAGTACTCACCAGCAGCAAGACCGTTTGCATCATTAAATGAGCAGTCTGTTGGGTCCTGGCCATCCTCACCAAATAATGTTCCATCATTTCCAAGGAAATACATTTCTGTATACCATGAATCTGTCATCTTAGAACCAAAGTTATACTTACCCTCACCAAGGTCCTTTGCCATCATTGTATCGAGGCTCTTTACCTCATCCTCTGTATAAAGGTCCTTGTTGTAATACATAAAGAATGTATTAGGTGAGAATGGAACTGCATAAGTAATATCATCAACAGTTACAGCATTAAGAGCTGACTCTGGAAGCTCATCCTGAATTGTCTCGAAGTCCTTTACGATTGGAAGAAGCAATCCCTTATTAGCAAGATCTGCTACACCGCCTGATGGTGTATAGAAAATATCTGCTGCTGTATCAGCATCTGTCTCAAGATTAGCTGGAGCTTCATCAATACCTACAACTGCAATTTCGTATGTGATGTTAAACTCATCATGAAGCTCATCAAACTTCTTTACCATTGCATCTGTGATTTCTACCTCTTCCTCAGGCACCCAAATCTTAAGTGTTACATCCTGAGTTTCTTCTGTAGCTGCCTGGTCCTTAGCACCAGCACTCTCCTCCTTTGCAGAACCACATCCTACAAATGCGCCTGCCAGCATCATTGCCCCAAGCATCAATGCTGTAAATTTCTTCAACTTCATCCTTCTTTTCCCTCCGTTACTTTAAAGTTGTGCGTTTAACTTCCTTGCCAATCATAGCAAGGTTTTTCTTTTGGGTTTAATTTAGGTTAATCGCTTAACTAGAAGTATAGTTTCCACCCCTCAAATCGTCAAGTACCAATTTTCATTTCGCCGTAATCCATAAGACCAAGGTAAAAATTTTGGAAGATTTATACAAAAACCGGGGTGCAAGGGGACATGCTATTCTTCTATGCATTTGCAATCGGGGAGATATGTAGTTATTCCCTTTGCTATTACATTCGCTAACAAAAATTAAAAAGCAGGTTTTGAATATATAGGCACCGTGCTCGATGCAACGTCCTGTTGCTTACGCACTTGGGCCGCCGTCCTAGCGGCCCATGCCTATATATTTCAAAACCTGCTTTTATTTTTGTAAGCTCATTCCAAAGCAAATGCAATAACTACATATCTCCCCAATTGCAAATGCTCTCCAAAACATTGTATGTCCCCTTGCTGCAGTAACTTACAACTGTCTTACGGTTTGACGTTCGATGATTTGCACTGGAAGGTGGATATCCGCAGTATAACCCTTGTTGCCCTCTAGGATTTCAAACATGCCCCGTCCTGCTGCATTTGCCTTTTCGTTGATGTCCTGGGATATGGTGGTAAGCTTTGGATAAACGTACTCCCCTTCTGCAAGGTTATCAAATCCGATGACGGATATATCATCTGGTACGCTAAATCCGCACTGCTTTATGCCCTCGATGATTCCGAAGGCTACAATATCAGACATAGTGGCAACAGCTGTGTAGCCTTTGCCGGAAAGTGCTATGTCGTTTCCAACTGAGATTGCACCTTTGTACACAGTGTCAGTCCTGTAGATGTCATCTTCTGTAAATTCAATCTTAGCTTCTTCACATGCCTTTTTAAAGCCTAAGTATCGTTCTCTAACAACCCCTGTTCCTTTATAATCAGGGCAGGCTAAGGCGATACGCTTGTGTCCTTTGCCTATTAAGTATCTGGCAGAAAGGTAGCCGCCTTTATAGTCGTCTAAGCCTACATTTACTATGTTCTTTTCCTTGGTATAGGTGTCCAGGAATACCACTGGTGCATCAAGGGCGCTGATGATTTCCTTAACATCAGGCTCCACTACTCCTAAGAAAAATACACCATCCACATTCCATGAAGACAACTGTGGTATTACCTGCCTACAATCAGGTACGCACCTAAGCATCAGGTAGTATTCCTTACTTCTTACGAAGCGCTCTATGGCTGCTACCATTCTTGCATAATATGGATTCATAAAGAAATCCTCGTCTGGTCCAATATATGGCACTACCAGACCTATCATTTTGCTTTCTTTTTTGGCAAGGGAGCGGGCCATAGCATTAGGCTTATAGTCCACTTCCTTTATGATTTTTTCTATGCGTTCCTTAGTGGTCTCAGATACCTTACTGGTATTTCCATTCAATACATTAGATACAGTGGCTGTGCTAACCCCTGCAAGCTTTGCGATGTCTTTTAAATTCATTATGCTCTCCTAGGTTAATATTTGCTAAAGCGTTTAACCACTTATAACTATAGGCATTTTAGACTTTTCTGTCAATTAAAATAGTTCCATTAACGCATCTTTAAGTTCTACATCAATATCCTCTTTTAGTATTAGCTCTTCACATTCCTTCTTTGAGCCCGAAGCTTTTATAAGGGCATAGATTCTTTCCTTTTGCGCAATCTCAATCCAGGCATTTTCTAATATTTCAAAAGCAGCCTGTTTGTAATCATTTTCCGCTGTAAGTGCACCTTCAATCTCTACTGTATAGCCATCCTTACTTGAAACTACAGGTGCAGACACAGTTACTTTGCCACCATTCACACCATACAAAACTATTTCGTACTCTCTTTCCTTTGGTATCTGATTAAGGTCACCTGTGGCGCCATTGATTGTTACTGTAGTCATATTTCTATCTGAATCAAACTTAGTTTCAAGCTTAGTGATAGCAAATTTTCCCATTTCATAATCCAAGGACCTGCCATCATCCTCGTACATGTTAAACTCACCATCTGCACCAGCGCCAACAAGCAGTCTAAGCTTTGTTGGATTATCCACGCCATTGCCTTCCTCTAGGGATAGTGGCACAATTCCACCTGCCTTAAGTAAAACAGGAATATTATCCACATTACGATATAGATTTTTAACACCCTTTCCGTATACACGGCCATTAAAGATGTCGTACCATCTGCCCTCTGGAATAAGCATATTTATGTGTGACATTCTAAGGGACTTGCTGGTTTCCTTTGTAATAGCGCCAACCAGTAAGCTGTCTCCAAAGAAATATTCATTCTTGTGCTTATATGCCTGCTTATCATCAGAAAGCTTGTAATACATAGGTTGAATCAATGGCTCACCGTTTATATGCGCCTCATAGCTCATGGTATAAGTGTATGGAATCAGCTGATGGCGAAGCCTTAGATATCTTCCCATAATCTGCCTGTATGGGCTTGCCACATTCCATGGTTCCTTATTAAAGAATTCACTACAGCTAGAGTGAAGACGCATTATTGGCGAGAACACACCATACTGAATCCATCTAATAAGTCGCTCCTCATTCTTATCACCTAACATGTGTCCACCAATATCATGGCTCCACCAGCCATAGCCAATATTAGAGGCTGTAGCTGTAAAGTAAGGCTGAAAATCCAGACTCTTCCATGTAGCTAAAGTATCTCCCGAAAATCCCAAAGGATACCTATGGCTTCCCACACCTGCATATCTTGAGAAAATCATTGGTCGATTGTTATTTCTTTTTCTATCCTCATAATGATAATGATTAAGCAGGAATAATGGATCAATATCGCTGCCACCCTTTTTAGTGCCCTGCTGCCAATCAATCCACCAAAAATCCACTCCATCATCCTCGTATGGATTCATTACACATTTAAAATATGCATTCCTGAATTTTTTATCTGCAAAATCAAACTCTATTGCCTTTTCTTCCCTGGTATTAAAATCCATTTCCTTGGCCATAGCTTCATACTGCGCCTCAAAAGCCCTGATGCCATCGGCAGGATGCAAATTTAATGTGGTAGCAAGCCCTCTATCTTTTAGATTCTTCAAAAATCTCTTGTAATCAGGGAATAGCTCTTTATCCCAAGTGTATCCTGTCCATCCTGTACCATACTTTGGATCCACATCAGTTATATGCCAATCCATATCTATAACAGCCACCGACAAAGGAATATTCTCCTTTGCCATCTTATCAAGCATTTCATTGTAGCTTTTTTCCGAATATCTATAGTATCTGCTCCACCAGTTACCCAGAGCATATCTTGGAATCATAGGAACCTGTCCACACAAATGATAAAAGTCCCTTAGGCCTCCTGCAAAATCTGTACCATAGCCAAAGAAATAGATATCTATTCCCTCTCCTCTTCTTGATACATATTCTCCACCATCATCTAAGATTGCACTGTTACTGTCGTCAATTACTGCATATCCATTCTCACCAAATATACCAGGCTCAAGCATAATGCCACCATCTGCCCCATCTAAGGTTCTTGCTGTGCCATACAAGTTTCTATCTGAATTGCCATAAACCACGCTGTAATGCCATACCTTACCTGTAGCCTTCACTTCAATTGAAAGCCCTTCCGGAGAAAATTCTTCTCCATCATAGGAAAAGATTAAATCATCTGTCTCTATTATCAATCTGCCTTTTTCATGAAGTGTTGAATACTCTACCAATGGGAAATTCCTGTTGACCACGGCTTGTGTAGCTTCATCCACAAAAATACCGTTTTTCTGATATTCCATTCTGATTAATCTGCTAGTAAGAATTGTAATCCTATATCTGTTTCCTATTGTCATATCTCTGACCTCATTTCTATAAATTAATGAGCGTCAAACCTAAACATAAAAAGGTCACCACTATCTACGATAGCGATGACCTAAAACCCAAAAGAATACTAATATATTTCTCAAAATTTTGCAAGCCCCCAAAACCACCATTCACAGGTCTGCATAAACTGAGTACGTGGATTTAGCAGTGAGTCTACGCAACATACTGCACAGGGTCAGCCTCTACTAGCAGTGCAATGTGCCCGCCAAATGCTCACCCTGTATGTCTTGCTAATGGCACAGTCGAAGAATTACTGATTTTCTAAATGCCACACTCGCATCCCTTATTACACGTGTTCTTTCAAGGTTTGACAATTCTGTCGGCACTGTATGTATCTCGCAGACACCCTCAGACTAAAGAAATAGCAGTGGCGGCAATATTAGTATTAATTGCATGATTTTGGAATGAGCCTAGTAGAATCTTAAAGCAGTTTTTGAATGTTTTCATATGGGC
>NZ_JAFUSK010000024.1 GCF_017471675.1 Pseudobutyrivibrio sp. | reverse complement strand
GATCCAATGTAAAATGTAATTGAGCCATAGTATTCATCCTTTCAATTATGTTTTGTGTGGTAACTTAATTTTAACTGAAAGATGAGCACTTGGCTCTTTTTAATAAATTTTAGAATTTACACCATTATATGGGCTTTATCGGGAATTGTGATTCTCAATAAAAACTTAACTTTTAAAGCATTAAAATGTCTTAGAACTCCAAATTAGGGGCAATATTACTCAAAAAAGCCACAAACGCAATTTACCTAAAGTACCAGGCCAGATGAAAGCCAATCTTCCCAATAGTCCTAAGCTCTAAAAAGACAAATACTCCTAAATTACCTAAAGCTGCATGTTATACCTATTCAGTTGTAAATTATTGTGGGGTAATATTATATATTCTTATCATTAGAGGAAGCCTGCTGTTTAGCTTCAACTAAAGTACCACAAAAGAGCTGCTATTAGCCTGAGGCTAATCAATTGTAGTGGTCATGAATCCTGCTGTACTAGATGTGCATGACGAATATATAAGATGCTGTAGAAAAATTACAGCAATGTGTCCTGTGAATAACACAGCGTTATTTATAACATGTGCTAAACAAAATGTCAACATAGAAATAACAACAAACAGATGTTTGACATATTGTATAGCTATGATATAATACAATACATACGATTGCGCACAACCAAAATGCCAATCGGTAATAGAACTGTTAACAATAATGTAGATTTCGAGGACCAGTTATGGATTTCAAATTACATTCCGAGTACAAACCAACAGGTGATCAGCCACAGGCTATTGAGGATTTGGTAAGGGGCTTTAAGGAAGGTAACCAGATGCAGACATTGCTAGGTGTTACCGGTTCAGGTAAGACCTTTACCATGGCTAATGTTATTGAGCAGCTTAATAAGCCTACACTGATTATTGCACATAATAAGACATTAGCAGGTCAGCTATATTCTGAGTTTAAAGAATTCTTCCCAGAGAACGCTGTGGAATACTTCGTGTCTTACTACGATTATTATCAGCCAGAGGCTTATGTGCCTAGCACAGATACATACATTGCTAAGGATTCTTCTATTAATGATGAGATAGATAAGCTGAGGCTTTCTGCTACAGCATCTTTGTCAGAAAGAAGGGATGTTATCATAGTCTCATCAGTTTCCTGCATTTACGGCATTGGTGAGCCAGACGATTTCCAGAACATGATGGTTAGCCTGCGCCCAGGGGATATGAAGGACAGGGATGATGTTATCCATGAGCTGATTAACATTCAGTATCAGCGTAACGATATGGATTTTGACCGCGGTACTTTTAGAGTGCGTGGTGATACACTTGAGGTTATCCCAGCAAACACCAGCGATTATGGTATTCGCATTGAATTCTTTGGTGATGAGATAGACCGCATTTGCGAGACAGATATTATGACAGGGCAGGTGAAGCGAGAGCTTGAGCATGTAGCCATTTTCCCTGCCAGCCATTATGTTATCCCTCAAGATAAGATTAACTCAGCCTGCGCCAGCATTGAGGCGGAGCTTGACGAGAGAGTAAAGTTTTTTAAGTCTGAGGATAAGCTGATTGAGGCTCAGCGTATAGCGGAGCGTACTAATTTTGATATAGAAATGCTTCGTGAAACAGGCTTTTGCTCCGGCATTGAGAACTATAGTAGGCACATGACCAATCAGCAGCCGGGAGAGCCACCTAAGTGCCTGATTGATTATTTCGATGATGATTTCCTTATTATAGTGGACGAGAGTCACATCACACTTCCACAGGTAAGGGGCATGTTTGCAGGTGACCAGGCCCGTAAGAAGACACTGGTAGAATATGGCTTTCGTTTGCCATCTGCCCTTGATAACAGGCCACTTAACTTTGGTGAGTTCGAATCGAAGATAGACCAGATTATGTTTGTAAGTGCAACACCTGGTGATTACGAAGAGGAGCACGAGCTTCTTAGAACGGAGCAGGTTATCAGGCCTACAGGTCTACTTGACCCTGAGGTAGAGGTAAGGCCGGTTGAGGGACAGATTGATGACCTATTCAACGAAATCCAAAAGGAAGTTGAAAAGAAGAATAAGGTAATGATTACCACACTTACCAAGCGTATGGCGGAGGACCTTACAGATTATCTGGCAGAGCTTGGCGTTAGAGTTAAATACATGCATTCTGATATAGATACCATGGAGCGTGCAGAAATCATCAGAGATTTGCGCTTGGATGTATTTGATGTTTTGGTAGGTATCAACCTACTTCGTGAGGGTCTTGATATTCCGGAGATTACACTGGTTGCCATTCTTGATGCAGATAAGGAAGGCTTCCTTAGAAGTGAGCGTTCACTGATTCAGACTATTGGACGTGCTGCCCGAAATAGCGAAGGCCATGTTATTATGTATGCAGATACCATGACAGAATCCATGGAAAAGGCTATTAGTGAGACAGAGCGTCGTCGTGAAATTCAGAAGGCGTACAATAAGGAACACGGCATCACTCCAAAGACCATCCAGAAATCTGTCCGTGAGCTTATATCTATCTCCAAGGACATTGCCCACAAGGAGATGCAGTTTAAGAAGGACCCTGAGGAGATGGATAAGGCAGAGCTTGAGAAGCTCATTGCAGACATTCAAAAGAAGATGCAAAAGGCTGCCGCAGAGCTTAACTTCGAGGCTGCCGCCGAATACCGCGACAAGATGGTTGAACTTAAAAATATGATGATAAAAATGTCTGAAGAGTAATTTATTATCTTGCTTGCAAGAATAATAAATTCTCTTGAGACATCTAACAACATTCGGAATTTGGAACAAATTCCGAATGATTGTTTGACTTGTGAAACAAGTCATTTTTATGAGGTGTTAAATGAAAGAAAGAAAATACATAAAAATAAAAGGCGCCAACGAACACAACCTTAAAAACGTCAGCCTGGATATCCCACGTGATGAGTTCGTTGTCCTTACAGGTTTGTCAGGCTCAGGAAAATCATCCTTAGCCTTTGATACAATATTTGCAGAGGGCCAGCGTAGATACATGGAATCCCTTTCCAGCTACGCCCGCCAGTTCTTAGGCCAGATGGAAAAGCCTAATGTAGAGCACATGGAAGGTATGCCACCAGCTATTTCCATCGACCAGAAGAGTACTAACCACAACCCACGTTCTACAGTAGGAACAGTTACAGAGATATATGATTACATGCGACTTCTGTATGCCAGATGCGGTGTGCCACACTGTCCTAACTGCGGCAAGCCAATCAGCAAGCAGACAGTAGACCAAATGGTGGATGCCATCATGGCACTTCCTGAGCGCACTAAGATTCAGCTGCTTGCCCCAGTTGTAAGAGGTCGTAAGGGTACCCATGAAAAGCTTTTTGAAAAGGCTAAGAAATCCGGATATGTGCGTGTCAACGTAGATGGCAATGTGTACGACCTATCCGAAGAAATTAAGCTTGATAAGAACATCAAGCATAATATAGAAATAGTAGTAGACCGATTGGTTGTAAAGGAAGGCATTGAAAAGCGTCTCACAGATTCCATAGAGGCAGTGCTTAAGCTGGCTGATGGCCTGATGATTGTAGACGTTATCGATGGGGAGCCTATCAGATTTTCCGAGGGCTTTTCATGTCCTGATTGCGGAATCAGCATCGATGAGGTAGAGCCACGAAGCTTCTCCTTCAACAATCCATTCGGTGCCTGTCCAGAGTGCTTTGGTTTAGGCTACAAAATGGAATTTGACGAGGATTTGATGATTCCAGACAAGAGCCTTTCCTTTAATCAGGGAGCTGTTCAGGTTATGGGCTGGCAGTCTTCAAACAAGAGCACCAGCTTTGCACATGCACTTTTGGAGGCACTTGCAAAGGAATACGATTTCTCACTGGACACTCCATACAAGGAGCTTCCAGAAAACATAAGACACATGTTTATCCATGGCTTTGACCGTTCGGTAGATGTGCACTATCAGGGCCAGCGAGGCAGAGGCGTTTACCCTACAGTTTTCGAGGGATTAATTGAAAATGTTAACCGCAGATATAAGGAAACATTTTCTGAATCAGCTAAAAAGGAATACGAAGAGTTCATGTTCTACAGTGATTGCCCATGCTGCCACGGTCAGCGTCTTAAGAAGGAATCGCTGGCAGTTACCTTAGATGACAAGAACATTTTTGAAATGACCCAGTATCCTGTACATGAGCTTTACAACATGATAGATAATCTGCATCTCACTGAACAGCAGAAGAAAATCGGTGCTGTTGTTTTAAAGGAGATAAAGGCTAGACTTAAATTCATGGTGGATGTAGGTTTGGATTACCTTACACTTAGCCGTGCCACAGCCACACTTTCAGGTGGTGAGGCTCAACGTATCCGCCTTGCAACACAGATAGGTTCAGGCCTGGTTGGCGTAGCCTATATCCTGGACGAGCCATCAATCGGCTTGCACCAGAAGGATAACGACAAGCTTTTGGCATCCCTTAAGGGCCTTAGAGACCTGGGCAACACACTTATCGTAGTAGAGCATGATGCGGATACTATGAAGGCTGCGGATTATCTTGTGGATATCGGTCCTCGCGCAGGTAAGGACGGTGGACAAGTTATCGCCGCAGGAACCCCAGAGGAAATCATGGCATGCCCAGATTCCATCACAGGCCAGTATCTTAGCGGTAAGCTGTGCATCCCGGTTCCAAAGGAGCGTAGACAGCCAACAGGTTGGCTTACTATAAAGGGCGCTAGGGAGCACAACCTTAAGAATATTGATGTAGATATCCCACTTGGAATAATGACTGTTGTTACAGGTGTTTCAGGCTCAGGAAAGAGCTCTCTTGTAAACGAAATCCTTTACAAGGATTTAGCAAAGCGCCTGAATCGTGCCAGAAAGGTTTCAGGAAAGCATGATGATATTATAGGAACAGAGGCTCTTGATAAGGTTATCGATATTGATCAGTCTCCAATTGGACGTACACCTCGTTCCAATCCAGCTACTTACACAGGCGTGTTTGATTTAATTCGTGACCTGTTTGCAGGAACAACAGAGGCTAAGGAGCGTGGCTACAGCAAGGGGCGTTTCTCTTTCAATGTTAAGGGCGGCCGATGCGAAGCATGCTCAGGTGATGGTATCATCAAGATTGAGATGCACTTCCTTCCAGATGTTTACGTACCTTGTGAGGTTTGCGGTGGTAAGAGATACAACCGTGAGACACTTGAGGTTCATTATAAAGGAAAGACAATTTATGACATACTAGATATGACAGTTGAGGAGGCAGTGGAATTCTTCAAGAATGTGCCAAGCATCCTTAACAAGATTCAGAGTCTGTATGATGTAGGACTTGGCTATATTAAGCTTGGTCAGCCTTCCACAACTTTGTCGGGTGGTGAGGCTCAGCGTATCAAGCTTGCTACCGAGCTTTCAAGAAGAGCCACAGGCAAGACCATCTATATCCTGGATGAGCCTACCACAGGACTTCATTTTGATGATGTTAACAAGCTTGTAGAAATCATGCGTAAGCTTTCTGACTCCGGAAATACGGTAGTAGTTATTGAGCATAACTTAGATGTAATCAAGTGTGCTGATTACATTATCGATATGGGACCAGATGGCGGCGATAGAGGCGGTACTGTTATAGCAAAGGGTACACCAGAAGAAATCGTAAAGGTGAAGAAGAGTTACACGGGACAATACCTTAAGGAATATTTGTAGACCACAAACAAAAATAAGTGAGTAAGTTTGTCTATTTTGTGAAAAAATTTTCCCAATCTTCACTTAGTCTTCACATAAGGGGGTTATATTACTTCATGTACTAGCGGAAAGCTAATACCAAATTTTTCATAACTCAGCGACCGGAGGTAACTTTGGTCGCACTCCCCGAATACTCCACCAGCGTGAAAACGCTGGTGTTTTTTTCTTTATAGTTAATTACAGCTGTGCTAAAATTAAATTACTATTTAATGAAATGTCCAATTACCAAAGGTGTTTAATATGAGTTCTATTAGTGTTTTTGATGTTTTGGGACCAAATATGATAGGTCCATCCAGCTCACATACAGCGGGAGCTAGTTCAATCGCATACTTAGCGTGGAAAATGGCAGGGGGGAGTATAAAACATGTTGATTTTACGTTATATGGGTCATTTGCTGAGACGTATAGGGGTCATGGCACGGATAAAGCGTTGCTCGGCGGAATCCTTGGATTTAAAACAGATGATACAAGAATAAGAGATTCTTTTGAAATAGCAAAGAAGATGGGTGTGGAATTTCAGTTTACCACTAACGAGATAGAGACTGATGTACACCCTAACACTGTGGATATCCACATTATTACAGGCGATAACAAGACCCTTGATGTGCGAGGGGAATCTATCGGCGGTGGCAAATGCCGAATTGTGAAAATCGACAATGTGCCTGTACATTTTACAGGTGAATACAGTGCCGCAATCATCGTGCAGAAGGACATGCCTGGTGTAATCAAGCATATTGCAAGTGCACTTAGCGACAGAGATATCAACATAGCCTTCATGAGGCTTTTCAGAGAGGGCAAGCATGAGAGAGCATACACTATCGTGGAGACAGATAGCTCACTTCCAGAGGAATTGAAGGATGCCATCATGGAAAATAAATATGTTGAAGATGTAATGCTAGTGCAGATATAAGAGGTGCAATATGGATTTTAAGAAAGCAGAAGAAATGCTTGAGCTATGCGAGAGTAATGGAATTAGTATATCTCAAGCTATGAAAATGCGTGAATGTAGCAAGTTTGAAACAACTGAAGAAGATATACTAAATAGGATGCAGCAGGCCTGGAAAATAATGAAGGAATCTGCCATCAGCCCAACTAAGACAGCAGTTAAATCCATGGGCGGACTAATAGGTGGAGAGGCCAAGAAGCTTAACGACCATAGAATGGCAGGGGGGAGCATAGTTGGCAATCTAATGTCAAAGGCCATTACCTATTCAATGGCAGTGCTGGAGGTAAACGCTTCCATGGGACTTATTGTGGCATCCCCAACAGCCGGTTCATCTGGGGTGCTGCCAGGTGTAATGTTAGCTCTCCAGGAAGAATATAATATCTCAGACGATAAAATAATAGATGGTCTATTCAATGCCAGCGCAATAGGCTATCTAGCTATGCAAAACGCCACAGTATCAGGCGCCGTAGGAGGCTGTCAGGCAGAGGTTGGCGTTGCAGCAGCCATGGCGGCATCGGCAGCAACAGAGCTGATGGGTGGCACACCAAAGGAATGCACCTACGCAGCATCTACAGTGATTATGAATATGCTGGGGCTTATCTGCGACCCAGTGCTTGGTCTGGTAGAATATCCTTGTCAGAACAGGAATGCATCAGGGGCAGCCAATGCCTTGATAGCAGCGGAGATGTCATTGTCAGGGATTACCCAGATGATTCCATTAGATGAAATGCTAGATTGCATGTACAACGTGGGACGCCGCCTTCCAGTGGAATTTAGAGAGACCGCAAAGGGCGGCTGTGCAATAACTCCTTCGGCCTGTAAGCTCTGCGATAAATGCTTTTAAATATCATTAGTAAATAATTACCAATTAAAACGTGATTTCACGTATATATTATAGAAAGAAAATCCTCTTGAATCTTAAGGATTTTCGTATATAATAGAAACGTGAAATTGCGTTTTTTTGTCCATTGGGCATTTAATAGACTATTATTAGTAGATAGAAAGGATTGATAAAATGGCAGCATCAGATATCGGAATAGATTTAGGTACAGCAAGCGTTCTTGTGTATGCAAAAGGTAAGGGCGTTGTTTTAAAAGAGCCTTCAGTTGTGGCTTTTGATAGAGATACTAACAAGATTAAGGAAATCGGTGAGGAGGCACGTCTTATGATTGGACGTACTCCAGGTAACATCGTAGCAGTTCGTCCACTTCGTCAGGGCGTTATTTCAGATTATACAGTTACAGAAAAGATGATTAAGTACTTCGTTCAGAAGGCAATGGGCAAGAAGAGCTATCGTAAGCCTCGTATTGCAGTATGCGTTCCTTCTGGGGCTACAGAGGTAGAGAAGCGTGCCGTTGAGGATGCAGCTTTTGCAGCAGGTGCACGTGATGTTAAGATTATTGAGGAGCCTATTGCAGCAGCAATCGGCGCTGGTATTGATATTTCACTTCCTATGGGTAACATGATTGTAGATATAGGTGGTGGTACAGCAGATATCGCTGTTATCTCACTTGGTAGCTCAGTTGTCAGCACATCTATCAAGGTGGCTGGTGATGATTTCGATGAGGCTATCGTTCGTTACATGCGTAAGAAGCACAATCTTCTTATCGGTGAGCGTACAGCCGAGGATATCAAGATTAAGATTGGTCGTTGCTTCCCACTTGGCGAGCCAGAGACAATGGATGTTAGAGGACGTAACCTTGTTTCAGGTCTTCCTAAGACAATCACTGTTTCATCTGAGGAGACTGAGGAAGCTCTTAAGGAATCTACAATGCAGATTGTTGAGGCTATCCACTCAGTACTTGAGAAGACTCCACCAGAGCTTGCAGCCGATGTAGCTGATAGAGGTATCGTGCTTACAGGTGGCGGTGCACTTCTTCGTGGTCTTGAGGAGCTTATCGAGGATCGCACAGGCATCAACACAATGACAGCTGACGAGGCTACAACATGCGTAGCTATCGGAACAGGCCGTTATGTAGAGCTTTTATCAGATGATTAATTAAATACAATAATGAAGATAACCCCTTTTGTGGAAAAGATTTTTTTTTGTAATTTTTTCTATAAAAGGGGTTAATTTTATTTTGGGGTATCCGATATATGAGATGGAGAGTATTGTAGACTAAGCTTAAAGGGGGCGCCATGGTAAAAGGACTATATACAGCCTATACCGGAATGGTAAACGAACAGAGGCGAATGGATGTTATGACCAACAACCTCGCCAACTCTGCTACAACAGGCTACAAGAAAGAAGCGATGGTTGCACAGGCTTTTGATGAAAGGCTTGCAATCAAAATCAAAGATACATCGGCTTTGAACAATATGCCGGAGAACATCGGATATATTTCTCTGGGAGCTAAGATTGGTGAGACCTACACTAATTGGGACCAGGGCGCATTTCAGATTACTGATAAGGATTCTGATTTGGCTATAGCTGGAAGAGGATTCTTCGCGATTGCTTTTACAAACAAAGCTGGAGAAACTTCTATTAAGTACACAAGAGATGGGGCTTTTACAGTAGATAGCGAAGGTTTCCTTAGAACAAGTGATGGCGACTACGTGTTAAATCAGGATGCGGCACTTAATTCTACACTTGGAGAGGATTCTTATGTACAGATTGATCCATCCCTTCCATATAGTATAGCAAAGGATGGAACAATCACTCAGAATCAGCAAGAGGTTGATACCGTGGGGCTTATCGATATAGCTGATTACGACTACATCAATAAATATGGAGAGAACCTGTACGATTTAATCGACGGTGGACAGATAATCGAAAGCGAAGCCTATATGGAGCAGGGCATGCTAGAGGCTTCCAACGTCAACGTGGTGGACGAAATGGTTAGCATGATTCAGATAGCCCGAGCCTACGAGGCCGGCCAGAAAATGATTCAAACCGAGGACGCCACCCTAGACAAAACCGTAAACAACGTAGGTTCTGTAAGATAATGGTAAATCAGTAAAATAGTACACATATAGTATAAATAGCCTGTAATAAATCAGGTAAAAGTAGCTTGTAGCTATCAAGCATAATTGTTTCCGAAGGAGACATCCCGTCGACGAAGGAAATAATTAGGCTTGAGAGCGTAACAGGCGAGCCAAAGACCATGGGGGTACAGAAATTATGATGAGAGCATTGTGGTCTGGTGCTTCAGGTATGAAGGGCCAGCAGGTAGCAGTTGATACAATTGCAAATAACTTAGCAAATGTAAACACTACAGCATATAAATCCCAGAGCACGCAGTTTAAGACGCTGCTTTATCAGACAATGCAGTCGCCAAGTACTAATGCCCAGGGTGAGACAAAGCCAACTAGCGCTCAGGTGGGACTAGGAACAAGAGTAGCATCTCTTAATTCTAATTTTACTCAGGGAGCGCAGCTTGCTAATGATAGCAACACAGCTATGTGCATCATCGGCTCTGGTTTCTTTGCAGTGCAGGATGGTGAGGAGGTTCACTACACCAGAAATGGTAATTTTGGATGGTCTACAGAAGCAGATGGCACCAGAACCCTTACTACAGCAGAAGGATATCGAGTGCTAGACCAGGCAGGCCAGCCTATTAGATTAGGTGCAGCAGTAGGAACAGAAGGATTTAAGGTTAATCCAGATACACTGGCGGTCACATATAGGAATAACCAGGGTGTAGATGTTGCAACAGGTCAGTCGGTAGCTTTGTATCAGTTCACCAATAGAGTAGGCCTTGAGAAGATAGGCGAAAATCTATACGATGAAAGTGATGCATCAGGTGAGCCAATGGGTGAGTGGAACACACAGGGCGTGATTAGAAGCCAGGTGGTTCAAAATTACTTAGAAGGCTCCAATGTAAATGTAGCGGATGAAATGGTTAATCTAATCATATCTCAGCGTGCATATGAAATGAATTCAAAGGCTATTACCACTTCAGATACTATGCTGGAGCAGGCTAATAACTTGAAGAGATAAATGTTACTTTTCACAGTTATAAATATATAATGATGAATCTCGTCAAGCTTGCTTGTAAGAGAAGAATCATTATATATTTATAAACTGGAATCAGTGACTAAACTACATGAATAATTGCAAGTGCGATAGCACTTGACAGAACTCTGAAAGAGTTCAATTATGAATGTAGTTTAATCACTGTGAAAAGTAACATACAGTAACTTATTGTTTCAACAGGGGGATAAAAAAATGGATGTTTTAGGAACAAGCACGTATCTGCAAACGCAGTACGCAAATCAAAACAAGGCCATGGCAGAGGCAACTGCCAAGTCAATCGGCGGCATTTCAAAGGATTCTTCAAAAGAGGAAATCGAAAATGCTGTAAAGAGCTTCGAAACCTTTATGGTTGAAAAGGTCATCAAACAGGTGAAGGATTCATTTGTAGGCGAGGAAGATAATAGTGATACAATGGGCATGTACAAAGATTTGTATATGGATAAGGCTATCACGGAGATTGCTTCCCAGCTGGTTGACCAAATCGGAGGCGATGTAACGGATGATTTCGTAGACCAGATTATGCGTAATTACGGAATCACAGGAACATCTGGTGCACCTACAGAGACGGCGGGTCAGGATAATACAAAGGTGTCAGATGATATTGCCCGATCTAATGCTTCCACAGTACAATCAATACAGGCATAACCTAACGCCCACCATGTAAAGACATGGTGGGTTTTTTATGTTATCATATACCCTATGGAAGAATTAACAGGTTATGTAGAAAATATAATATTTAGAAATACAGATAATGGTTACACGGTACTGGATTTCGTGGCGGATGAGGATTTAGTTACCTGTACGGGAATATTTCCGGTGATTGGTGAGGGGGAGAATCTCCTACTTAAGGGGGATTTTGTAGACCATCCTACCTACGGAAGGCAGTTCAAGGTGGCAAGCTACGAGGTGGAGGCACCAGCTGATGAGCTTTCAATGGAAAGATACCTAGGTTCAGGCGCAATCAAGGGAATTGGTCCAAAGCTTGCAGCCAGAGTTGTTAAGAAGTTTGGCGCGGATACCTTTAGAATTATCGAGGATGAGCCGGAGCGTCTTGCAGAGGTAAAGGGAATCTCTATCACCAAGGCTATGGAAATATCCGACCAGATTGTTGGTGCCAAGGATATTCGTAACGCCATTATTTTTTTGGATAAATATGGCCTGCATGGCAATAAGGCTATCAAAATCTACAATAGATTTGGAAATGAAATCTACAATGTGATTCAGAATAATCCTTATAAGCTTGCAGATGAAATCTCTGGAATCGGATTTAAGACAGCAGATGAAATCGCAAGCCAGGTGGGAATCAAGGTGGATTCAGAATTCAGAATCAAAGGTGGTATTCAGTATATCCTAAGCCAGGGCGCTGGTATGGGACATACATATCTTCCTATAGAGACACTGACCAGGATGTCCCAGGATTTGCTAGGAGTAGATGCAGATTCTATCGATGCCCAGATTATGAATCTTGCAATGGATAGAAAGCTGATTATAAAGAAGGATAGCGAGGGCAACAGCCAGATATATTCAAGGTCATTCTATAGAATGGAAGAATCTATAGCCGGCATGCTAAGGGAGCTAGATGTTACCTACAAGGTTGATAAAGAAGATTTGTCAAACACCATCAGACAAATCGAAATAGAAGAAGAGATAGAGCTGGATGAGCTTCAGAAGAATGCGGTAATTGCAGCAGCTGAGAGGGGCTTCTTCGTGCTGACTGGTGGCCCTGGTACTGGAAAGACCACTACTATCACTACAATGATTAGGCTTTTTGAGAATGAAGGCTATAACATCTTTCTTGCTGCACCAACAGGTCGTGCTGCTAAAAGAATGAGTGAGGCCACAGGCTACGAGGCAAGAACAATCCACCGTATGCTTGAGGTAGCAGGAAACATCAGCGATGATGATGACAACACATCCTTTGCCAGGTTTGAGCGAAACGAAGATAACCCGCTGGAGTGCGATGTTATTATAATAGATGAGATGTCCATGGTAGATGTATCCCTAATGTATGCCTTGCTTAAGGCAATCTCGCCAGGAACCAGACTGATACTGGTGGGAGATGAGCATCAGCTGCCAAGCGTAGGTCCGGGAAATGTGCTAAAGGATATTTTGGCTTCTCAGAAATTCACATCCGTAACCTTAGAGAAGATTTTTCGACAGGCTCAGGAAAGTGATATCGTAATGAATGCCCACAAGATTCATCAGGGTGAGCATGTGGTACTGGATAATAAATCAAAGGATTTCTTTTTCTTAAAGAGAAATGATGCAGATACAATCATCAGTGTGATGCTGACTTTAGTAAGGGATAAGATGCCCAAGTATGTAGATGCAGGAATCAGTGAGATTCAGGTGCTTACCCCTACACGAAAGGGGTTGATTGGTGTAGAGAGGCTTAACGGAATATTGCAGAATTTCCTGAATCCACCATCTCCTAAGAAAAAAGAGTGGAGCGGTGATACCAGAATCTTCCGTGAGGGAGATAAGGTCATGCAGATTCGTAACGATTATCAGCTGGAGTGGGAGATAACTGGTAATTACAACATCGCCGTTGAAAAGAGCGTAGGTGTTTTCAACGGTGATGTGGGTATAATCAAGGATATTAATGATTGGGCTAAAACCATCACTGTAGAATATGAAGAGGGCAGAAAGGTGGTATATCCATTTGCAAGCCTTGATGAGCTGGAGCTTGCTTACGCTATCACTATCCATAAATCCCAAGGTTCGGAATATCCTGCGGTAGTAATGCCTATAATGGAAGGGCCTAAGATGCTGATGAACAGAAACATACTGTACACAGCCATTACCAGAGCAAAAAAATGCGTCACCATGGTAGGCGACGCAGATGTTTTCTATTCAATGGTGGATAATACATCACAGGCTAAGCGCTATTCAGGCCTAAGTGCCAGAATAGAGGAAGCCTTTAGAGAATAGATTTAATATATAAATCCTTATGCTTGTTGTCGGAGAGATTAATAATATCTCCAGAATCAAGCTGAATGACAGGTCGTGATAAGTCGCTTTTATTAATGTAGACTACGCGGCCTGTTTTTGCGGTGTTAAGCATAATGCGGCTGTTGTTGTAGGTGTTAGCCATGTGTTCTAGGAAGGTAAGCACGTATTTAGTATGATATTTGTTAAGTCCATCCTTCTCAAACTGGTTGATAACCTGGAAGGAACACAGTGGATCACGGTGAGCTCTTGCAGAAGTCATGGCATCATACACATCTGCAATGGCAATAATAGCAGCAAAATCATCTATTTCATCTTCCATAAGTCCTCTAGGATAGCCGCTGCCGTCACTTCTTTCGTGATGCTGCAATGTGGCTGCAAGTATTCTGGAATCAAAGCCTTTGCCATTAAGAATCTTCTTTCCAAGGAGAGGATGTGTCTTCATGGTGGCAAATTCTTCATCTGTGTATTTGCCAGGCTTGTTAAGTATTTCCTCTGGAATCTGAGTCTTTCCAATATCGTGAAGCAAGCCTGCTAAGGTGAGCGTGTTCAAATCGTTCTTGGATAGGTGTAACCATTTACCAATGCAGCGGGCAATAAGCCCCACATTTAATGAGTGAGAATAGATTGGATCCTCAAGGTTTCGCATATTGGAAAGCATATCGAAAAGCTCAAGCGTAGTCTTAGATTTGAATAATGCTTCGCATTGTTCTAGTAAATCAGTGCAGCAGTCAGCGTTGCCGCCAGCGATTATAGCGGTAAAATGCTCCTTTAGATTTGCAATGTTTAAAGCATAGTCAGACTGGAACTTTTGGAAATGGCTTGATTGCTTAAGCCGTTGAGAGTAAGTAATCTGATCGCTAACTCGGGATTCTTCCTTAGGCTTTTCCGCAGGCTTAGGTGGTTCGGCCTTTTCTGGCTCAGCCTTCTTATTCTGTGACACAGGCTTATCTTCTACAGGCTTTTGTTTTGCAGCTACAACATCGGTGTCCACAGGCGCAGATGCCTGTCCTTCAACAGTCACCACGTCAATCTTGTAGAATGAAAGCTTTGCAATTAGTTGTGGAGTTAGCTTTTCACCTGGCTTTGAAATAGTCTGCCCGCGCTTAGTTACAATAGGCGAAGCAACTATCATGCCAGGAGTTAGATTATCAACTGTTAATGTAATCATAATCAACGTCCCTTTTTGTATTCAAGCTATAGTATCCCTAGTATCTTATAAATAAATTTTAACAGAAAATAAACTACAGGCAATGCTAAAAGTCTGAAAAATCTATGTCTTTATTGCTAACAAAAAATAATAGTTGTATATTGAAGAAAAGGCATAATGACGTTATACTAGATAAGCTTAGGCAAATATTTTTTATTTTTACAGAAAGAGAGTCAAAAAATGGAAAAGTTACTTTTTACTTCAGAGTCAGTAACAGAAGGCCATCCAGATAAGGTATGTGATGCCGTATCTGATGCCATCCTTGATGCTTGTATGGCAGCTGATCCAATGAGCCGTGTAGCTTGTGAGACTGCTTCTTGTACAGGATTCGTTCTTGTAACAGGCGAAATCACAACAAAGGCACAGCTTGACGTTCCTGCTATTGTTCGCAAGACTCTTCTTGAAATCGGTTATGACGATGGAAAGAAAGGCATCGATGGAAACTCTTGCGCTGTTATGGTCGCTCTTGATCAACAATCCGCTGACATTGCTATGGGTGTTGACAAGGCTCTTGAGGCAAAGGAAGGTTCACTTACAGACGACCTGGATACAGGCGCTGGTGACCAGGGTATGATGTTCGGTTACGCTACTAACGAAACAGAAGAACTCATGCCTTATCCTATTTCTCTTGCTCATAGACTTGCTCTTCAGCTTACCAATGTCCGCAAAGACGGTACACTTAAGTACCTTCGCCCAGATGGCAAAACACAGGTATCTGTAGAGTATGACGAGGCTGGCAAGCCAGTTAGACTTGAGGCTGTAGTTTTATCTACTCAGCATGATGAAGATGTTACTCAGGAACAGATTCACGCAGACATCAAAAAATACGTATTCGACCCAGTTCTCCCTAAGGAGCTTATTGATGACAAGACTAAGTTCTTCATCAACCCAACAGGCCGTTTCGTTATTGGTGGTCCACACGGTGATGCAGGTCTTACAGGCCGCAAGATTATCGTTGATACTTATGGTGGAATGGCTCGCCATGGCGGCGGTGCATTCTCAGGTAAGGATTGCACTAAGGTAGACCGCTCAGGTGCTTATGCAGCACGTTACGTTGCAAAGAACATCGTTGCAGCAGGTCTTGCTGATAAGTGCGAGATTCAGCTTTCATACGCTATCGGCGTAGCAGAGCCTACATCTATCATGGTAGACACATTCGGCACAGGAAAGCTTTCAGATGAGAAGATTATCGAAATCGTTCGCGAGAACTTCGACCTTCGTCCAGCAGGAATCATCAAGATGCTCGACCTTCGTCGTCCAATCTACCGCCCAACAGCAGCTTATGGTCACTTCGGCCGTACAGATGTTGATTTACCTTGGGAGCACACAGATAAGGTGGATGCATTAAAGAAATATCTTTAATATTGTCAAATATGCTATAATAAAAGCAGTCACGTAGCGTGGCTGCTTTTTTAATAAGGCTTCCCCTTTCTAGGGGGAAGCTGTCAGCGCAGCTGACTGATGAGGGTAAAATATGAAACTTAAAAACCGACTTATAATTTCATTCCTAATAATAACAATAGTCCCCGTAGCTATCTTCAGCTCTCTTATGCTAGGCCTAAAGGGTATCGTAAAGGAAGCCACAGAGGAACAAATACTTACAAACGAAATCATCCATTCAGTGAAAAACTACATGGATGAGGCGGGAAAGTTCGACCAGCTGGTGTTAAATTTCTGTGTGGCGGAGTTTGTTATATTGATGCTGACTGCCATAATCATGGTAGTATGGATTTATAGAGGTATTGCCCCACAGCTAAAGATGCTCAAGATAGCTGCCAACAATATAAAAGAGGGGAACCTTGATTTCAGCGTGGCATCTACTGGCAAGGATGAAATGAGTGAGCTTTGCAATGCCTTTGAGGATATGCGAATCCGTCTTAAGAATAATGCCAAGGATAGGCTGGAGGATGAGGCGGAGCAGCGAGCACTGATTTCAAACATCGCCCATGACCTGAAAACACCAATTACAGCCATAAAGGGCTATGCAGAAGGCATGCTTGATGGAGTGGCAGACACACCAGAAAAACAGGAAAAATACATCCGAACTATCTATAACAAGGCTGGTGAGATGAACACGCTCATCAATGAGCTTACACTGTACTCAAATATAGATACTAACAAGATTCCATACAATTTCCAGAAGCTTAATCTTCATGCATACTTTGAGGATTGCATCGAAGAACTGGGTATGGATTTGGATAATCAGCACATAAGGCTTGATTATGCTAATTTTGTAGACCCTGACGTGCTGATAATCGCAGACCCAGAGCAGCTGGGGCGTATCATCCACAACATTGTCAGCAATTCAGTTAAATACATGAGGGCTGATGTGGCATCACGTGTTGGCATAGTGCTTAAGGATGTAGGAGATTTTGTTCAGATAGAGATTTCAGATAATGGTAAGGGTATTGCCACACACGACTTACCTTATGTGTTTGATAGATTTTACCGTGCCGATACTTCCCGTAATTCTGCGGCAGGTGGCAGCGGTATAGGTCTATCTATTGTTAAGAAAATTATAGAGGACCACGGTGGCAAGATTTGGGTTACCAGCAAGGAAAACGAAGGCACTACCATGTACTTCGTAATCAGAAAATTCTTAGAAAATGAGGAGGCTAGAAATGAGTAGAATATTAATCATTGAAGATGAGGAAGCAATTGCAGAGCTTGAAAAGGATTACCTGGAGCTTTCTAACTTTGAGGTAGATATAGAAGCCGATGGTGAAAAGGGCTTACAGAAGGCGTTGGCAGGAAACTATGACATGTACATCCTGGATTTAATGCTTCCTGGAATAGATGGCTTTGAGCTTTGCAAGCGCATCCGCGAGGTCAAGAACGTACCAATCCTTATGGTTACAGCCAAGAAGGAAGAAATCGACAAAATCAGAGGCTTGGGTCTTGGTGCAGACGATTACATAACTAAGCCATTTTCACCTAGCGAGCTTGTTGCCCGTGTAAAGGCACACTTAGCTAGATATGAGAGATTAGTTCAGTCTCCAGCAATCCAGAAAAACGAAATCAGCATCCGTGGCCTTAGAATCGACAAGGCCAGCCGCCGCGTATGGATTAACGGCGAGGAAAAGATTTTCACAGCCAAGGAATTCGACTTGCTTACCTTCCTTGCAGAGAACCCTAACGTAATCTACTCTAAGGAGCAGCTTTTCGAAACTCTTTGGGGAGAGGAATCTATCGGAGACATCTCCACAGTAACAGTGCACGTAAATAAGATTCGTGAGAAGATTGAGCTGAACACATCCAAGCCTCAGTATATCGAGACTATTTGGGGTGTTGGATATCGCTTTAAGGTATAAGCTTAAGGTCTAGCAAGCCGAGCACAATTTAGTTATAATATACATATATACCTTTAGGGGAGGGTAATTATTATGGACGTATTATTTGAAGATGACAGCATCATCGTATGCTACAAGCCAGCAGGCATTGCAACTCAGACAAAAAACATTGGCGAGCAGGACATGGTAAGCCTGGTAAACAACTATCTTGCCGCAAAGAATGAAAAGCCTACAGCCCACGTGGTTCATAGGCTTGACCAGCCTGTAGAGGGCGTAATGGTATTCGCCAAGACATCTGAGGCAGCGAACAAGCTTACAAAGCAGATTACCGAGCATACTTTCAGAAAGAAATACTATGCTATTATCAACCGCGAGTCATTCCCAGAGGAGGGTGAGCTTACAGATTTCCTTGTAAAGGATAATAGAACCAATCTGTCAAAGGTAGTAAAGGAGACAGACCCACGAGGCAAAAAGGCTATACTCCGATATAGAGTAGTGGATGAGTGGGATGATAGAAAGCTTTTGGATATCGACCTTTATACAGGTAGACATCATCAAATCAGAACACAGCTTGCAAGCCGTACTGCTCCAATCGTCGGTGATGTTAAGTATGGCGGCGTTTCCACAGGGCATAGTTTGGCGCTTTGCTCTCATTTTATTGGGTTCAATCATCCTGTTACCGGGGAGAGAATGGGATTTGATATCAAGCCAAAGGGCGAGGATTTTGAAGATAGTAGAGTAGCGGGATAGTTAGGGGGCATCTTTTGATAAGATTTTATATTCTGCTGTTCATGCTTACTGCATTTATTCTGTTGGGGTGTGCAGTATACATTGGAACAAAACATACAATAAAATATAGTAAGCTGAGCATTGCGATTATCCAGCTGTTCATAGTGGCGATAGTTACTTGCCTTAGTTACACATACGCCATTGCTACCCATGATATCCGGCAGGCGGAATATGGATATATCATCTATTTTGCGGGTGTGGATTGGATACTGATTAGCTTCATATTCTACGCTAGGCAATACACTAAGGTTTGGCTAGACAGCTATGCATCACCGATTTTCACTACAACAATTGCTGTTTTTGACAATATAAGTCTTTTTGCGAACGTAAAATGGCATCATGCATTTTGGTTGGATGCTAAGTTTTTAAATCCAGGGGAATGGTTTTACACCTTTTCCATCAATGATTATTATTATGTACATTTGATTTTCTGTTACATAATGGTTGCCATTATAATAGTAATCTTCCTAAAGAAGACTATTCAGACCAGTGGTTTCCATCGTAGCAGATATCTATCCATACTTATTATGTTTATGGGAATCATATTGTTGAACGTGCTTTATCTGTTCTTTGATTTCCCAATTGATGTATCTATTTGCTTTTATGCGATTGGAGCAGTGTTTGTTGGCTATTATTCGCTGCTTTACAATCCGAAGACATTCGTGGAATATATGCTTACCACCATTACGGAGAGAATGGAGTGTGCGCTTATTTCATTTGATGAGAATGATAATTGTATATATTCTAATCAGTTTGCCAACAGAATGTTTGCACCTACCGGTGACAAGCGTGTGTATGAGGATCGTTTTAGAAAGTGGAAAGCAGGGCGTGATGCTAATTCTATTTCAAACACTAGCTTTAATCAGCTGTATAACATAAACGGTGAAGAGTACAGATTTGATGTGCATTTTAATAAGATTTACGATAAGCGCGGATATTACTGTGGATGCTATCTTTCATTCTATGATGTGACAGGTGATTTCATAGCATACGAAGAGGAAAAATACCGAAGCAGTCACGACAGCCTTACAGGAGCCCTTAATCGTGAGGCCTTCTATGAAGAGGTTAAAAACATGCTTCACGATAACCCAGGTGTGGAGTACATCATGGTGTGCTGCAATATCAAGGGATTTAAGCTGGTTAACGATATGTTTGGCCCAGATGAGGCGGATAAGCTATTAATCAGATGTGCTGATACTATCAGAGAAAAGATTAAGACTGGTTCTACTTTTGCCAGATTAGAGGCGGATAGATTTGCAGTATTAATGCCAAAGAGCAGATATACAGAAGAGCTGTTCATGACAGGTATGAACAAGGTAAGCTATTATCTTAACAATGCACATTATAGAATGGTTATTCTGGTAGGTGTTTACGAGATTTTTGATAGAGAAGCACCTGTTATTTCTATGGTGGATGGAGCATTCCTTGCAATCGATTCTATCAAGGATAGCTTTAAGAACTCCATCGCTTACTATGGAGATATGCTTCGCCACGAATATCTTACAGAGCAAAAGATAATTGCGGAGTTTGAAGAAGCCTTACAGACAGGCCAATTTGCAATGTTCTTACAGCCTGTTGTAAACATGGATAAAAGGGTGGCAATTGCCGAGGCTCTGGTTCGCTGGATTCATCCGGATAGAGGCATAATTGCGCCAGCATCCTTTGTACCACTGTTAGAAAAGACAGGATACATTTACAAGCTTGATATGTACATTTGGGAACAGGCAGCTAAGCGCCTGGCCTATTGGTCGTCATTAGGCGAAACAGATTTGTCACTATCGGTGAATATTTCGGTAAAGGATTTCTATTATATCGATTTATACGAAACCTTAGTTGGTATCGTTGAAAAATATAGTGTTGACCCTCGCAGGCTTAAGCTTGAGATTACAGAATCAATCTTCATGAATGAAAAGGAGAGACAAATCGAAATCCTTAATTCGCTTAAGGAATACGGCTTCCTTATTGAGATTGATGATTTTGGCAGCGGCTATTCTTCTCTTAACATGCTTAAGGAAGTGCCAGCGGACATTCTTAAGATGGACATGGCATTCCTTTCTATGGACAAGAATGTTAAAAAAGGCCGCAAGATTGTAAATACAATCATCACCTTAGCCAAGGCCCTTGGTATGATGGTTATCATCGAAGGTGTAGAAACTAAGGAACAGGTTGATTACCTGACAGGCACTGGAGCAGACTATCTGCAGGGCTATTACTTTGATAGGCCACTTCCGGTAAGGAGATTTGAAGAATTATATTTAAAGAATTAGCCTTTAATAATAACTTATAACATGGTATAGTAAGAAAACCTACATATATAGTAATTAATTATCTTCAATTAATACTATATTAAAGGGAAGAGTTGTTGGGGGATGCCATGTTAAAGAAGTTGTTGATGAATCGCTCATTAAAGGCGAGAATTGTAATATTATATACCATATTTACAATTGCAGTGGTAGGCATAATGACATATTATGCCTACCATTTTATGTTTGAAAGACTAAAAGAAACTGAACATGAAGCTATAAATGATTCAGTAGCTTATCTGGAACAAATAATAGAATCTCGTATAGAATCCATCAATGAAGAATATATTAATAACTTTGACAATTCTGATTTTATCAATCTATATCTCCAAAGTAATTATGTAAATGGAAATGTATCTAAACAAGTGGAAGTTCAGAATGTATATAAAGACTATTTTTTAGAAGAGCGAGTTAGAAATAGTGATATTATCTATGCAATAGAGCTAATGGGGAAGGATAAAACCGTATATGCAGATACATATAGTCCAGAGCTAAATTATAATGAATTTCAAGAATCGACAATTTTTGAAACCCTAATGAACAAGAAAAATAAAATACATTATCTAGACTATGATCAGGACTCAAAATATTTTGTGTTGGCGAGATCATTTTATTTTGATACTGATAATAGCCCCAAAATATCACTTCCTGTAGCAGGCTACAATTCTGATAAAAACGAGGACTACTCATCCCTGATATTTGTACTTAAAAAGGATTATCTGAAAAAATTAATTAATAAAGAGGCTAAGAAGAGGGAACTAGGCATATATGTTACGGACCAAAATAACAATATAGTAGTTAAAGCTGGAAACTTTGATTGGTGCAATAGAGCGGATATATCAAACATATTGACAGAAAATGAATCCACAGAATATTTAGAAACAAAAATTAGCAATCATGATGTTGGCGTATATCAAAAAGGGCTAGCCATAATGGATTGGAATCTAGTCTATATATATGATTTAAACGCGTTATATCAAGAAGCTGGCGGAATTAGAAAAGTGGCATTGATTATTTTTATTTTTTCAATGCTGTCATTAATTATTATAGCTAGTGTTATATCTGACTCGGTTGTAAAACCAATAAAGATTCTATCTCAATCAATGGATGATGCTATAGAGAATAATTTAGAGGTCAGATTTAACTTTAAATATAATGATGAGGTTGCAAAACTAGGTAATAGTTTTACTGTGCTAATGTTTAAAATACATAGCCTAATGGATGAAGTAAAGATGATTGAACAACAAAAAAGAGCTGAAGAAATGAAAGCTTTGCAGGCCCAGATTAATCCTCATTTTTTGTATAACACGCTTGATACTGTATATTGGCTTGCAAAAATAGATGGAAATGATAAAGTCGCGCAAATGGTATTAGATTTGGCAGATCTATTTAGACTTAGTCTTAATAAGGGAGAAGATATAACTACAGTAAAAAGAGAGTTGGAACATGTGCAGAAGTATTTAGATATTCAAAAAATAAGAATGGTAGAGAAATTTGATTATGAAATCAATGTGGATAAAAGCTTATATGAATGCAGAATTCCAAAGTTGATTTTGCAACCTTTTGTAGAAAATTCACTGTTGCATGGATTTGAAAATATTGGCTACAAAGGGAAGGTAATCATCAATATTAATTCTGACGAAAATACTATTTATTTTAAACTAAGAGACAATGGGAAAGGTATTGATAAAGAGCAACTACAAAAAATAAATGGTGGTGAATATGAAAGTGATGATAACCACGGCTATGCAATAAAAAATGTAAGAGAGAGAATAGTGCTTTATACAAAAGAAGGCTATGGAGTGTACTTTGACGAAGCAGCATCTTGTGGGACGCAAGTATGTATTAGCTTTCCTAAAAATTATAAGCAGTAAAGGGGTTTTATGGAAGTAAAGTTATTGATAGTAGAAGATGAAACTATTCTACGTGAAGGCCTTTATAAGGTGGGAAATTGGGAAGAAAATGGAATAGAAATCTGTGGTCTGGCAGCAAATGGAAAAGAAGCATTAGAGATGATTTTAAAATGCAAGCCTGACATAGTGCTAACAGATGTAGTTATGCCTGTAATGGATGGCATAGAACTTACTCGTAAAATAAGTGAATTATATCCAGATATTAAAATTGTGATGCTGTCAGGACATGAGGAATTTCAGTATGCCCAAAAAGCTATTGAATATAGGGTAAAGGAATATTTGCTAAAGCCTGCCAAAATAGAAGTTATACAGGAAGCCCTTCTTAAGATTAAAGAGGAAATACAGGAAGAACAGGATAAAATATGTGAAGAAAGCAAACTGCGAGAAGAACTTGAGCGTAGTAAGCCGATTTTGCGCGAACAGTATTTAAATAAAATTATAAGCGGAAAAACAACTGCTGATGAAGATATTTTAGGGCAGTTTGATTATTATGATATCAACATAAATACAGACAACTTGGTAGTGCTCTTGTTCCAATGTGATTCAAGGGATAAAAGCAGTAAGGAAATGGAATTAATCAACATAAAAATAAAGGAGCTTTGTAAGGAAGTTTTACAGTATCCCTGCGTAATGTTTTCCGACTTAAAGGACAGGATAGTCGTAATACTTAATTATGATAAGACAATAAAAAATAGTGATAATATTCTTTATCTTACTGGTAAGGGAAGAAGAATTCAAAGTGAAATGGAGAGAAAATGGGGTCTTACTATAAGTGTTGGAGTTAGCAGACTATTAAACAATATAGGGCATGTACAAAAGGCATATATCGAAGCAGAAAATGCATTATCTTATAAATTTTTTATGGGAGATAATAGCGTAATTTATATTGGAGACTTGGAAAACGACAACAATGGTGATCAGTGCTTATTGACGCAAATAGAGCAGGAGCTTATTACATGCATTAGTACAGGAGATACTGGAGATACAAGGATAAAATCGGAGGAGCTCTTTGCAGAATTAAAAGAACTATATGATGGAAAACCTCAGAACATTTATGATGAGCTCATAATGTATATATCCATTTTAATCAGGTCGATGAAGGCGAAAAATATGGATGAAATAACTTATGAACCTTTGGAATCCTATCTTGATGGGCTTAGGAAAAATAAAATATCAACACTTTTGGCTATGCAAGAAGAAGTTACAAACATATTAGTAGATATATCCGAGTACATCAACAGAAACAGGCTTATCAGAAGTGAAGGTATAGTTGAAAAAGCAAAGAAATATGTAGAAGAAAATTTATCAAAGGATGTATCACTAATAACAGTGGCAGATTATGTGTATGTGAGTCCTAATTATTTAAGCTTTTTATTTAAAGAAAAAGGCGAAAACTTTAAGGAATAGTAAGTGTAGCTAGAACGGCCGTCTTGGAAAGCCCATCCCAAAATGCCATAATCCTTTCAGGAGGAAAACATTATGGTCAAAAGAAAAAATTACAACTGGAATAAAATCAGAAAAGAGTTTCAAGAGTCAGATCTTACTT
>NZ_JAFUSK010000023.1 GCF_017471675.1 Pseudobutyrivibrio sp. | reverse complement strand
TTCGTTTCATTTAGAAACTTAAATGAATTTCAAGGATACATGTTTTAAAAACTTGTATTAATTCAAGGTTTGTTTCACTGTTCAGTTATCAATCTTCACTTTGTTGTTGCCCTTAGCAGCAACTCGTTTATATTATCACGATTGAAGCTTTTTGTCAACAACTTTTTCATTTTATTTTCTTGAATTTCTTAAGAAACTCAAGAGCTACGACTCTTTCGAATCAGCTTGTAAATAGTAACATCTGCGTGGCATTTTGTCAAGCACTTTTTACTATTTTTTGATGTCGTTTTTGTTGACTATTACAAGCGTTTCCGCTGTTTAGTCCCCGTTTGCGACAGCTCGTTTATAATATCAAAGGACCTGCAAACTGTCAACAGCTTTTTGCAAATTTTATAAGATTTTTTTCAGTCCCTCAACAGCTGCATCTGAAGTAGCCCAGCTGGTGGCAATTCTTATAACTGTGTGGGTAGCATCATACTTCTCCCAGAAGCCATAAGAAAGCTCTTTTGAAAGGTTTTCAAGCTCTTTATTATCCATCACAACAAAAATCTGATTGGTAGGGTTATCCATATAAAGCTGATAACCCTTTTCACGAAGTGTAGCTCTTATCGAATTAGCACAAGCTACAGCATGTTCTCCCATCTTCATATATAGCCCATCTGTAAATAAAGTATCAAACTGTATTCCAAGTAATCTACCCTTAGCTAATAGAGCGCCGTGCTGCTTAATCTGAGTAATCATGTGCTTTGGAGTATTGTTCTTGGTAAAAACAATAGCCTCGCCAAATAAAGCCCCCACCTTGGTTCCGCCAATGTAAAATACATCTGATAGCTTGGCAATATCTGATAGAGTAACATCTTCTGCCGCTGCAAGACCATAGGCAAGTCTAGCCCCATCTATAAACAAAGGTATTTGATATTCATTACATATAGAAGAGATAGCTTCAAGCTCCGCCTTGGAATAAAGAGTGCCGTATTCAGTAGGATATGATATATATACCATCCCAGGATTAACCATGTGTTCAGCACTTTCATCGGCATAATGATCTGCCAGCATTTGTCTTAATTCTAAAGCGTCAATTTTGCCTGCATGTCCTGGCAGAGTAATTACTTTGTGGCCGCTGTATTCTATTGCTCCTGCTTCGTGTACTGCAACATGTCCTGTAGCAGCTGCTACAACCCCATCATAATTAGACAGCATGGAATCGATTACTGTTTGATTAGTCTGAGTTCCACCTACAAGAAAGTATATATCTGCATCAGGACAGTTGATAGCCTTCTTAATCTTTTCCTTTGCGCTATCACAGAATTCATCTTCCCCATAGCCTGGAGTGGACAGCATATTAGTATTTGTTAAAGCCTCCAATACCTTAGGATGGCATCCTTCAGCATAGTCACATGAAAAATATAACATATTAAATCCTCCTAATTGCCTCGCTAGTAACCCAGCAGGCACCTTCTCTTATCGTTTGAATTCGAGCAACTTTGTGTGTAAGTATATACAGCCTAACAGCAATATAGAAAGGCTTTATATACAAAAATAGGCAACCGCTTTCGCGATTGCCTTATGTAACGCAGAGGGTGGGATTCGAACCCACGCGCCCTTGCGGACAAACGGTTTTCAAGACCGCCTCGTTATGACCACTTCGATACCTCTGCATGTGTATCTCTCGAACACGAATAGTATAATATCATCACAAGCTTAGTATGTCAACAAAAAATCATAAGTTTTTTTGAAAAATTTTAAATTCAGAAAATTGTGACAACGCCGCAATTTTACTGGCATTTCAGACAGTGAATTATCGCCTGTTTCTAAGGATTGCTTCGCCGAATGCAACATCCTCTGGAGTGGTTACTTTAATGTTCATATAAGAGCCCTCTATCATGTGAACATCATGGTCTGTAGCCTTCTCTACTATCATTGCATCATCTGTGATAGATGTGTCAGCATTCTCAATTATCCTATCATATGCGCCACGAATAAGATTGTACTCAAAGCACTGAGGTGTCTGAACAATCCACACATTGCTTCTGTCTGGAGTATCTAATACCTTTCTATGAGTGTCAGTAAGCTTAACTGTGTCCTTGGATGGCATACCCACTACGCATGACTCGTACAATGCTACCGCCGACATGCATCTATGGATAATGTCAATAGAGACAAAAGCTCTAGCACAATCATGAATAAGAACATAGCCATCGTTAATAGCCTGGAGGCCAGCATAAACAGAATTGTAGCGTTCTTCGCCACCCTCTACTATAGCGATACACTTATCTATATGATAGCGTTCGATGATTTCCTTGCGACACTTTTCCACATCGCCAGGGGCTACCACAAGAACAATTTGTGTAACCTTGCTTTCCTGGAATGTACGAAGACAATGCACCATAAGTGGTGCATCTCCTAGTTTCATATATTGTTTTGGAATTTCTTGATTCATACGCTTACCGCTGCCTGCAGCAAGGACTATCGCTGTGAATTTGTTCATGATACCCTCATCCGCCCCTGCGGGGCACCTTCATCAATAACGGGGAAGGCTTCACCCTAGCGTTCTCCGAGTTTAAGATTAGGGATGGCGTTAAGATCCCAGCCATCACGTTTACCTGCCAAGAATTCATAGTAAGCTGCTGCACCTATCATAGCAGCATTATCTGTACAAAGAATTGGGGATGGATGGTAGAACTTAACTCCCTTTTCTTCACACATTTTTTCCATTGCAGCCCTGAGAGTCTGGTTGGATGCCACTCCACCTGCAATGGCAAATTTATCCATGCCAAATTCATCAATTGCAAGAGCGGCATGGTCACATAATGTATCAATAACAGTCTGTTGGAAGGATGCAGCCACATCCTTATCATTTACTGGCTCCCCTTTCATTTGAGCGCCATTGATATAATTTAGCACCTGGGACTTAAGACCGCTGAAGGAGAAATCATATACTACATCTGACACCTTAGGTCTGGTGAAGGTAATAGCATTAGGATTTCCCTCATGAGCAGCCTTTTCGATTTTAGGGCCGCCAGGGTAGCCTAAGCCAATAGCTCTGGCGACTTTATCAAAGGCCTCTCCAGCAGCATCATCACGGGTGCGTCCTAAGATTTCGTATTTACCATAATCTACAACTCTAACAAGATGTGTATGTCCGCCAGATACAACCAGGCATAAAAATGGTGGTTCCAATTCCTTATTCTCGATATAATTGGCACTGATATGACCTTCTATATGATGTACGCCAATAAGAGGTAACCCCTGAGCAAAAGCAATAGCTTTAGCTTCAGCTACACCTACTAAAAGAGCGCCAACAAGTCCTGGGCCATAGGTAACAGCAATAGCATCCATGTCTTCTAAGCCCATGTCTGCATCTTCAAGTGCCTGCTCTATAACCTGATTTATTCTTTCTATGTGTTTTCTTGATGCAATTTCTGGAACAACTCCACCATACAAGGTGTGAAGTGGTATCTGAGTAGATATGACATTACTTCTGACATCTCTTCCGTTTATAACAACAGCTGCTGCAGTTTCATCGCAGGAGCTTTCAATTGCAAGTATTTTTATTTCTTTAGTATCCATTTACTTCGTCCTCTGTAGACAGCCTCCAGGTAAGGATTTTCCAATTACCATTAGAATCCTTTCTTAGGCAAAAATCTTCGTATGTTCTATCATAAGAGCTTCCCTCTCTGATGAAATAATAGGTGGTTAAAAATGCACAGTCATAGCCATTAACCTTTTTATACTGAACCTCGTTAGAATCACTGACTGTACTGGAAACAATAACCCTATTTCGATTGCGGTAATCTTCTATTTCAAGATTAAGGGATGCAAGATAAGTGTCCTTTGGATTGTATTTTAACAATTCATCGTCCATTAGCATTCTAGCCTGTTCTGCCATTTTTTCAAGTTCTTCCTGAGAATATTCTTCGGCATAATAGGCTGTAATTATTCGATTGTACCACTTAACAACGGAGCGTGGTGTAGCAGGATATTCCTTCATAAAATTCTTTGAAACTATCGCCTGAACCTCTGATAGCTCAACATTGGAATCTGCTGAAACAGAATCATTTTTACGTGACAAATACGCATAGTACCCCACAACAAGTGTCACCATACAGATAATAGCTATTACTATTCGTATCGCCTTTCTCATACTACTCCTCCGCAAAATCAAGTTCTACAAACTTGCCGTCTTCCCCCAATTTAGCCTGTGGAAAAATATCACAGACTGCTTTCATATATCTTTTATGTCCTGTCATTGATGGTGAAAAATGTGTAAGCCAAAGCTCATTAACATCAGCATCCTTAGCCACCTTAGCAGCCTCATAGAAGGTCATGTGTTTATTCTGCTTTGCCTTAACAAGCTTATCTTCCTCTGCGTACATTCCCTCGCAGATAAGAAGATCTGACCCCTTTGCCGCTTCAACCAAAGACTTTGTAGGGCGGGTATCTGTACAATAAGTAACCTTTAGCCCCTTTCTAGCCGCCCCCATAACCATATCAGGCGTATAAGTCTTTCCCTCAAACTCTACTGAATTACCCTTTTGAAGCGGATTCCACAGCTTAACAGGAAGGCCTAGCGCCTTTGCAGTTTCTACATCAAATCTGCCCTTTCTTGGGATATCCACAGAATATCCATAGCACAGAACATTATGATTAACTTTAAATGCATGAATGTGATACCCCAGAATTTCGAAGTATTCTTCATCCTGCTGCAATTCATGAAACTTTATCTCAAAAGGAAGCTCTGGGGCAATCACTCTAAGAGAATTGACCACCCTCTCCAGCCCCTTAGGACCAACAATAGTCACAGGCTCTGTCCTATCTGAATTACCCATCGACAGCAAGAACCCTGGCAGACCACTAACATGATCCGCATGATAGTGGGTAAGGCAAATCACAGAAATAGGATTAGGGGAAAAGCCCGCTTCTCTAAGAGCTACCTGTGTACCTTCGCCACAATCTATCAGCAAACCCTCGCCATTAAATCTAAACAGACAAGAGGTAAGCCATCTATTAGGAAGAGGCATCATGCCTGCAGTTCCCAACAAACAAACATCTAACATCTATAAATCCTTTCAAAATACTAAGTCTTTAAGTCTTTGGCTTGCTTGTTACGCTCACAATATAATATACTCTTTCAGTCGCTAGATGCTCCTTTCAGAATATATTATATTGTGAACTACAAGCTATTTTTACACTTGTTATGCAGGCAGAATATAATATACGCTCAGTCGCTAGATGCTCCTTTCAGAATATATTATATTGTGAACTACAAGCTATTTTTACACTTATTATGCAGGCAGAATACGTAGATACGGATTATTCCTCCATGCGTAGGGACATGCAGATGGCGTCCTCGACGGGGTTGGAATAGAAGTATTTGCGTTTGCCGATTTCCTCGAAGCCCAGGCGGGAGTAGAGGGTACGAGCGGGAGTGTTGCTGACGCGAACCTCCAGGTATATGGTATCTATGCCCTGCGCCTTTAGGGTAGCTATGGACTGGGATAAAAGTGTTTTACCTAGACCCTTGCCACGATAGCTTTCAGCTACCACTATGTCAGGTAGCTCTGATTCGGGTGGGGTTAAATAAAACACGGCAAAGCCTGCTATAATGTCATCATCTGCCGCCACCATAATAAAGGCGTGGTCTGAATTAACAGCCTCTAAATAATTATCCCTATTCCAAGGGTTGCTCATTGAAGCCTCTTCGATGGATACAATAGCATCAACATCTGCTTCTGTTGCATATCTATATGTAAAAGCCATTAAGCTTTTCCTTCCTTTTCAAGTCGTTCACGCTCTGCCTGAGATAAACGTAAATACTCTGGGCGATGGTCTGCTGCTGTATCGCACTCGCCATTCTTGTAGTAGATTGCACCAAGTGTGGCAACGCTGGATGCGTGCTGTCTATTTAGGTGAGCTGGTGCTAAACGAAAAGGAACTGTGATAAGCTCCTCTATGAGCTGCTTAAATACAGGTACACCGTCACCTAAGAATGTAACCGCCTCACCTCTGGCGTTAATATCTGCTGCAATATCATGAAAATCTACTGCACACTGCTGACGCAATACATTGAAGCTGCCATCCTGGGAGAATGAATAAAGCCCAGTGTATACCTGACCTCTTCTGGCATCCATAATTGGACAGATGATACCGCTATTGCCCCACATATTGAACGCTATTGCATCTACTGTAGGAACTGAAACAATAGGGCAGCCTAAGGATAATCCTATGCCCTTAGCTGTAGCTGATGCGATACGAAGGCCAGTGAAAGAACCAGGACCTGCTGCAACTGCTATAGCATCTATTGAATTAAGATCAAGCTCTATCATCGTTCCAAGTGCATCAAGCATAGGCAACAATGTTTGAGAATGAGTCTTCTTATAACCTGTAGTGTATTCTCCAATTAAATTATCATCTTCTACCACGGCAACAGACGCAACTAAGCCTGAGCCATCTATTCCTAATATCTTCATCTTAAATGCTTTCTATCGTAATTTTGCGATAGTCAAATCCTTTTTCTAAATTTTTCTCTATGGTAACACGAGTGTAGCTATCTGGCAAAATATCCTCTATCAAATTGGCCCATTCGATAAGGGAAACGCCATCCCCATAGATATAATCCTCGTAGCCGATTTCATCCATCTCTTCTACATCGCCAATGCGATATACATCGAAATGATAAAATGGCATACGACCACTATCGTATACCTGAACTATGGTAAATGTAGGGCTGCAGATGGCTTCATCAATATCAAGACCCTTGGCAAAGCCCTGGGTAAATACTGTCTTGCCTACGCCCAAATCTCCTATGAGAGTGAACACCTGACCAGGAGTGGCTTCCTTTGCAAGCCTAAGGCCAAGCGCCTCTGTTTCTTCTGCTGAATTTGTTTCGATTATTTCTGTCATTTTATTTGTATTTTATAATCCTCTATGTGTGATTTCATAAATGCAACTATGTTATCATAATCCGATAAAATATCTGCAATTGGGATGATGTATGCATTTACTCTGTTACTGTAAATAAGCAGGTAGCCCTTCCAGGTAGAAACCTTGTAAATGTATTCCCACGGAAGTACTGCAGGTTCCTCTGATGATGGGGATGAAATCCATAAACCCTCATCCTTAAGCTCGTAAGTAATAGGGTAGGAAAATACCTCTTGTTTAATCTGTACCTTGACCCTGGCCTTTAAGGTTAGGGGAATGTACAGTAAAAATATAACTGCAATAAGAGGATAAAACATCCTGTATATTGGCGATAGCACCGCGAAGCGAAGTATCCATACAAAAATTAAAAGCACAAATAGCACCACGGATAATATCCCTTGGGAGCTAGTATATGAATGATGTAGATTAAAGCGAAATAAATCATCCTCTGTTATTTTTACACTGAATTTAATGTTCTGTCCCATAAGCCCTCATTCTCCCGATTATTTTCTATTTTACCATATTTCCCCTTTAAAATGAATAAAAATAGAGCGAGTCGAAACCCCTAACGACTCGCTCTCCTATCATTTCTCCTAAAAAGCACATTCACTGTAACTTTCTCTAACTGAATATGAGTATAGGAGAATTGGTTATAATTGTCAATTAAAAAGACTGTTTGCATACACATTTTGTTGAATTGTAACAATTTCAATATATTATTTATGTATATGATTACAATAAGGATACACCCTCATCCGTCTGCTGCGCAGACACCTTCCCCCTTTAAGGGGAAGGCTTAGGAGTTCTTCAGCTTCATGGTTAGGGCGATGCGGCCTTTCTTTTCATCAACAGAAAGGACTTCCACTTCAACGATGTCACCTACGGAAACAACCTCAAGAGGATGTTTGATGTATCGGTCGGTCATCTGAGAGATGTGTACAAGACCATCCTGATGAACACCTATATCGATAAATGCACCAAAGTCGATTACATTTCTAACTGTTCCTTTAAGACGCATGCCAGGCTTTAAATCCTTCATTTCAAGAACGTCGCTCTTTAGGATTGGACGAGGCATGTCCTCACGAGGGTCACGACCTGGTTTTTCAAGCTCTTTGATAATATCCTCTAAAGTCATCTCACCAATGCCAAGCTCTGTGGACAACTCTTTGATATTTTGTATGCTCTTGTGAATATCCTTTAATGTACCAGCTGCAATATCCTTGGTGTCATATCCCAGCTTTTCAAGGAGAGCCTTGGCTGCATCATAGCTCTCTGGGTGCACAGCTGTAGCGTCAAGAGGATTCTTACCACCTGTGATACGCATGAAGCCTGCACACTGCTCGAAGGCTTTTGGTCCAAGCTTAGGAACCTTTTTAAGCTCTGCACGGGAATTGAAGCGTCCATTTGTTTCACGGTATTCAACAATATTCTTTGCTAGAGTTTTGTTGATACCTGATACGTATTCTAAAAGTGATGCAGAGGCTGTGTTCAAATCAACACCAACTGCATTAACGCAAGTCTCTACTACACCAGCAAGAGTCTCATCTAGCTTCTTTTGGTTCATATCATGCTGATACTGACCAACGCCAACAGATTTAGGGTCAATCTTAACAAGCTCCGCAAGTGGATCCTGTAATCTACGAGCCATGGATGTAGCGGAACGTTGTCCTACATCGAAGTTAGGAAACTCCTCTGTGGCAAGCTTGCTAGCAGAATAAACAGATGCACCTGCCTCGTTAACAATAACATACTCAACTTTCTCAGGGATTTCCTTTAGCATATCAACAATAATCTGCTCAGATTCACGACTGGCTGTACCATTACCTAGCGAAATAAGTGAGACATTATATTTTTTGATAAGTGCCTTAATTGTTTTTTTAGTTTCCTCAACCTTGTTCTGAGGTGCAGTTGGATAAACAACTGTTGTATCCAAAACCTTTCCTGTAGCATCTACTACAGCAATCTTACAGCCCGTTCTAAAAGCAGGATCCCAGCCTAACACATTTCTGCCTGCAATAGGTGGCTGCATAAGAAGCTGTGTTAAGTTCTTACCAAATACATTAATAGCGCCATCCTCGGCAGTCTCAGTAAGGTTGCCTCTGATTTCGTTTTCGATAGATGGGGCAATTAATCTGGTGTAGGCATCCTCTACAGTAGCCTTTAGAGCCTCTGTAGTATTTGGGTTGTCGCGACTGATAACCTTCTTTTCCAAATAATTAAGAATATCTTCTACAGGAGCTTCAATAGAGACCTTGAGAATCTTTTCCTTCTCACCTCTGTTAAGAGCAAGAATACGATGACCTGGAAGCTTTACGATAGCTTCATCATAATCATAGTAATTCTCGTAAACTGATTCTGCCTCAGCATCCTTAGCCTTTGAAACAATTCGACCATTTTTGAAGGTCTTTTCTCTAATCCATGTACGATAAGTAGCATCATCTGATATAGATTCTGCAATAATATCACATGCTCCTGCAATGGCTTCCTCTGGAGTGTTTACTTCCTTTTCAGGATTGATGAAAGCCTTTGCCTCCTCTGAAAGAGGCTTATCTGTCATCTGAAGGATGATTATATTTGCAAGAGGCTCTAATCCCTTTTCCTTGGCGATGGTTGCTCTTGTTCGTCTCTTAGGACGATATGGACGATACAAATCATCTACTGCAACCTGCGTAGTAGCCTCCAAAATAGCCTTTTTAAGTTCTTCTGTTAATAAGCCCTGCTCCTCTATAGATGCAAGGCAAGTAGCCTTCTTATCTTCCAGGTTTCGTAAATACGTTAATCGCTCTGACAATGTACGAAGCTGTTCGTCATTAAGACCACCTGTAACTTCTTTTCTGTATCGAGAAATGAAAGGTACTGTGTTTCCTTCGTCAAGTAGTTTGATTGCCGCATCTACCTGAGCTTCCCTAACTGTAAGCTCTGATGCAATTTGTTTTGTAATATTCATTTAATAACTCCTATATAAAATCTTATTTTGAATGATTTTTTAGCTTTTTAGATAAGCTGCCTACTAATAGCGCAAATGCCCATGTAAGAGCAAGGGCTAATAGCAACATTGTAAAGGTTTCTCTTCTGCTGTAAAGAGAAATATCATAATGCCTAAACAGCAAAATAATTATCATGTGATGTACTAAAATAACATTCCAGCTAATACCGGAAATATAAGTTATCCACTGGTAGGATTTCTTGTCAGGTGAAATGTCAACATCTTTTATAGCTATAAACATGGCAAGTGACCAGATGGCACATACAACCTCGAAGGCTTTTGCTGGAAGCACATCCACAAAGGCTGTGTAGCCTGCGATTAACAGGTATATAAATATTACCACTGAAATAACAGTGCCGATGATTCTAAATGATTTTGAGATTTCCTTGTGACCAATTAAAGCATAGAGCAGCATTCCTATATAGAAGTACAAAAGTACAAATAATGGATTGTGCTCTACCTGAATTGGGAATGGATTATTTATAAATAACAGACATCCGCTCCAAATAATCAGCAGTGCTAAAAGGATATATTTAAATTTTTGCATAAGCTTTGCCAATAGTGGGAAAAGCAGATAACAAAGAACTATGCAGGACATGAACCACTCGCCTATAAGGTAAAAACCAAGACCTCCACTCATTTCCTGAACAAGTGCATCCACACCAAGTATCGTAAATACGAACATATACATTGGTGAGGTTGAGCCTGCTGCAACATTATTTACTGCAAAGTAGGCAAGAAACATTATCGTATATGCGATATAAAAAGGTATATAAAGACCTTTGAATCTTCTGATGTAATAATCCTTTAATGGAAGGATGTTTTCTTTGTTATACATAAGAGCATAACCAGAAATGATGAATAAAAACAGGCTGGCTGGGCGAGCCCATATATTTGCGAAATAATTAAGAGATGGCATCAGAGGATCTGTTCCCTGAGCCAGATTAATATATTCGATACAGAAATGATATAAAAAAATAAAAATGACACCGATATCGCGGAGGATATCAAGGCCGATGATTCTTTTTTTCATGTATACTCTCCTAGGATTATTATTCTAGTTAAGTATATATAAAATTCAATTTGTTAGCAACTTTGTAAAGACACCTCATCCGCCCCTAAGGGGCACCTTCCCCTCGCGGGGAAGGCTTTTGACTTAGATTGCTTCTACGTTTCGGGTGGCGATGACGTTGACGCCGGTGCCACAGACGTTTTTAACAACAATGTCTCCAATGTGAATTGGAGCGTGCATTACAGCTGAATCAATTTCTTTCATGACAGCGTTGATTTTATCCTTTGGAATGTTGCTTGCAGTTTTTACTGATACACGTGGCTTATCTCCCCCTAGAACAATTGATGTGGAAGTAACAGTGCGCTCTGGATGTGTTACCTCATTTCTGGCATATTTGTCCCCAATGCCGCAGGTGTTTCCAGTGACAGAAGTTACCTCACCATTTTCAAGTTCTACAGTGATTTGGCAGCCCATTGGGCAGCCGATACAGGTTAGTTCTCTTTTTTCCATAATCTTCGCCCTCCTTTTACTGATTTTCTATCTTTACTGTAATTTTCTTTAAGCCTGGTTTCTCTGTAAGCTTATCCTTAAGAAGGATTACCTGCTCCATCTCGCCTGGTGCCATGATTCGTTTTTTGTTATGCATTACTCTTTCATCATCGAAGTAAACACTTACATAAGAATCCTTGTACACTGCCCCTACTCTAAATCTAACAGTGAGCTTGTCGTCCATTCTATCTACATCGATTGTAGATGGAACTGTGTAGCGGGCACCTTCTGTTGCAACGATTTCAATTTCATTTGAAGAGCCTTCTGCAAGCTCGCCCTTGATAAATTTGGCAGCATTCTTACCAGCTCTGTCTGCTTCCTCTGAAACGTAATCAACAAGGTCATGTACGTGAAGTACGTTGCCGCAGGCAAACACGCCTGGGATATTAGTTTCAAGGGATTCGTTTACAACTGGGCCGCTTGTAATTGGGCTCATCTCTACCCCTGCATTTCTTGAAAGCTCGTTTTCTGGAATGAGTCCACAAGAAAGAAGTAAAGTATCACAGGTGTATCTTTCTTCTGTTCCTGGAATTGGCTTGCCATGATTATCAACCTCTGCGATAGTTACAGCAGTAAGGTGCTCCTTACCCTCGATATCTACAACAGTGTGACTAAGCTTAAGTGGAATACCAAAGTCATCCAGACACTGTACGATATTTCTCTTTAATCCACCTGAGTATGGCATAAGCTCTGCTACAACCTTTACCTTTGCCCCCTCAAGTGTCATACGACGAGCCATGATAAGTCCGATATCACCAGAGCCCAGGATTACCACCTCACGGCCTGGCATATAGCCTTCGATATTAACAAGGCGCTGTGCTGTACCTGCGGAAAAGATTCCTGCAGGTCTGTAACCTGGAATGTTTAAGGCTCCTCTTGGACGCTCACGAAATCCCATGGCAAGGATAACTGCCCCTGCTTTTATCTGTTACATTCCATCTTCACGACTCATGGCTGTAACAACTCTATCCTTAGAGATATCCATTACCATTGTATTTAATTTATATTCGATTTTTGCATCTAAAACCTTTTCGATAAAACGATATGCATATTCTGGACCTGTAAGCTCTTCCTTAAATGTATGAAGACCAAAGCCATTATGAATACACTGATTTAGGATTCCTCCTAATTCCTTATCTCGCTCTAAAATAAGGATTTTTTCAACGCCAGCATTTCTTGCGGAAACAGCTGCTGCAAGACCTGCAGGGCCACCGCCTACGATTACGATATCATAATTTGTCATTAGTTGTTGCCTCCCTTCTGATTCTTGGTGCGTTCCATTACGATATTTGAACGTCCACCACTCTTTGTAATCTCCTCATAAGGAAGACCTAGTTCTCTGTGAAGAATTTCCATTGTCTTTGGTGAGCAGAAGCCTGCCTGACATCTTCCCATACCAGCACGTGTTCTTCTCTTAACACCATCAAGGGAACGAGCTCCAAGTGGTCTGTGGATAGCGTCTAGAATTTCTCCTTCTGAAATTGATTCACATCTACAAATAATATTTCCATAAGCTGGATTTTTCTTTATTAGTTCATTTCTTTCTTCAATTGATAAATCTGCTGGATTTAATATATCCTTTCTAGTGCTAATCCAATTAGCCTTCTTAGAAAGTCCCATCATATCCTTTAACATATTTCCTACCATCTCACCAATTGCAGGAGATGATGTAAGTCCTGGTGATTCGATAGCTGCGCAATCAATAAAGTGTGGTGCTCCATCTACCTCACCGATGATAAATTCGTGTCTTGCCTCATGGGCACGAAGTCCTGCAAATGATGTAATAACCTTTCTCATAGGAAGATTCTTAACATGATCATTTGCCTTTGCAATTAAATCACCAATGCCTTCTGCTGTTGTATTTGTTCCTTCTTTATCATCGATATCAATAGCAGTTGGGCCAACAATAAGATTGCCATGAACAGTAGGTGATACAAGCACGCCCTTACCAAGATTTGTTGGCTGAGGGAAGATTGTATGTGATACGTGAGTACCAACTTCCTTATCAAGCAAGCAGTAATCTCCTCGCCTTGGGATGATTTCAATCTTGTCATCATCCTTGCTTACCATATTGTGGATTACGCCTGAATAAACACCTGCTGCATTAACAACATATTTTGTTACATACTCGCCATTGTTAGTGCGAATATGCCATAATCCTTCTTCATCCTTTTTAATGTCTTCCACCTTAGTGTTAAATCTGAAATCAACACCATTCACGTTAGCGTTCTCTGCCATTGCAATGTTGAGCTTGAATGGACAGATGATGCCACCTGTTGGTGCAAGCAAAGCTCCTTCAACATTATCAGAAAGATTTGGTTCAAGCTCCAAAGCCTCTTCGCGAGTTAGGATTTTCATATCCTTAACGCCGTTTTTGATACCTCTATCGTAAAGGTCCTGAAGTCCTCCCAAAGCTTCCTTGTGGATACACACAACCATGGAACCATTTCTCTTGAACGGGATATCCAAATCTCGGCAGAGGTCGTCCATCATTTCATTTCCACGTACATTTAATTTAGCCATTAATGAGCCTGCAGCTGCATCGAATCCTGCATGTACAATTGCTGAATTGGCCTTTGATGTTCCTTCGCAAACATCCTCACATTTTTCTAGAACACAGACATTTGCTTCGTATCTTGAAAGTTCCCTCGCAATTGCGCTGCCAGAAACGCCTGCGCCTATGATTATGACATCATACAACATAATTTAATCTCCTAACTTAATTAGTTTTTACAACTAAAGAAGGAGTCGGCAATTAGACGCATCTCATCATGCGTTCAATACCGACTCCAATCCTCAGTGTATACAATAGTTCAGTTTTTAAAAATGGTTCCAGTATTGAATACTGAAATACTTATATAGGTTGATAAAAAATGGTTAACTTTTTAGCCAAACATCTGAGCTGCTGCAAGTGCGTTGTAAAGAAGTGAAGCTACAACACCGCCACAGATAGGTGCTACTAGTGGAATCCAGCCATATCCCCAGTTAGCATTCTTCTTACCAAAGTTTGGTGCAAGAAGCTGATATGCCAAACGTGGAGCTGAATCTCTTGCTGCGTTCATTGCGTATCCTGTAAGACCGCCGAATGAAGCACCGCAAGCTACGATTACACCATAAACAAGTACCCATGAAACATTTGACTCGCCAGCTGCTCCTGGAATAAGAGCAAGTGTGAATACAAGTACAAATGTTGCTACAAACTCAGAAAGGAAGTTAAGTACTGGGTTTGGGATAGAAGGTGCTGTACAGAAGCATCCTCTAACTGTATCATCATGACCTGTTGCATTGATGTGATCATGATATAGAAGGATAAGAATTGCTGCTCCTACAAAACCGCCAAGAAGCTGTGCAACAATCTGTCCAGGAACCGTGCTCCAGTCCCCAGTTCTAAGTGCAATGCCAATTGTAACTGCTGGGTTGAATGCTGATGGACAGCCTGTAAAACTACTCATTGCAAAGGCTGGAACCATAACCGCCATTCCCCAACCAATAAGGATATGGACTGCACCGCCGCCTTTGAAACCTGATTTTTCCAGGTTTACATTGCAGCAAACTCCATCGCCGAGTAAAACAAGAATAATTGTACCAATAAATTCTCCCAAATATACTGACATATACATTACCCCCTAATATTTAGTTTTTATATTAACTACGCGCCCTCATCAGTCACCTTCGGTGACAGCTTCCCCCAAAGGGGGAAGCCTATTATTCCTTAGCCCAACCGCGGGTTGCGGCTACGGCTTGTGACCAGCCTTTGATGCACTTGTTACGAGTTTCGTCTGACATCTCTGGCTTGAATTCTTTATCAACTGCCCAGTTCTTGATAACGTCTTCTTTGCTCTTCCAGTAGCCAACTGCAAGGCCTGCCAAGTATGCTGCTCCCATAGCTGTTGTCTCAACGCAGCTTGGACGAAGAACGTTAGTGTTGATAATATCTGACTGGAACTGCATCAAGAAGTTGTTGTTTGATGCACCACCGTCAACCTTAAGTGATGTAAGATGCTTGCCTGAGTCAAGCTCCATAGCATGAAGTACATCATAGGTTTGATATGCAAGTGATTCAAGTGTTGCTCTGATAATATGATATTTGTTAACACCACGGGTAAGTCCTGTGATAGCTCCACGTGCGTATGGATCCCAATATGGAGCACCGAGACCTGTAAATGCAGGTACAACGTAGCATCCGTTTGTATCCTTAACGCGAGTAGCGAAGTACTCTGAATCTGGTGAAGAATCAACAATCTTTAGCTCATCACGGAGCCACTGGATTGCAGCACCAGCAACGTATACAGAGCCTTCAAGTGCGTATGTAACCTTACCATCTAATCCCCATGCGATAGTTGTAAGAAGGTCGTTCTTAGAGAAGATAGGCTTCTCACCTGTGTTCATAAGCATGAAGCAACCTGTTCCGTATGTGTTCTTAGCTTCGCCTTCGTTGTAGCATGTCTGTCCGAACAATGCAGCCTGCTGATCACCTGCAGCACCTGCAATACGAATAGGACCACCGAAGAATTCTGGGTCAGACTCACCATAGATGCAGCTGGAAGGCTTAGCCTCTGGAAGCATGCTCTTTGGAATCTCAAGAATCTGACAAAGCTCATCATCCCACTCAAGTGTGTTGATATTGAACAACAATGTTCTTGAAGCGTTAGAATAATCTGTTACGTGTACTTTGCCCTTTGTAAGCTTGTAGATTAACCATGAATCTACAGTACCAAAGCAAAGCTCGCCTTTTTCCGCTCTTTCTCTAGCGCCCTCAACATTATCAAGAATCCAACGAATCTTGGTACCTGAGAAGTATGGGTCAAACTTAAGACCTGTCTTTTGCTGGAACTTTTCAACAATTCCTGGAATCTTGCCCTTCATCTGCTCAGCGAAATCCGCTGTACGACGACACTGCCATACAATTGCATGATGTATAGGCTGACCTGTTGCTCTATCCCACACAATAACCGTCTCGCGCTGATTTGTGATACCGATTGCTGCGATATCTTCCGCTGAAGCGCCAACCTTCTGCATAGCTGCACGTGCTACAGAAAGCTGTGTCTGCCAGATTTCATTAGCATCATGCTCTACCCAACCTGGCTGTGGGAAATACTGGGTAAACTCCTTTTGTGCAACAGAGCACATCTCGCCTTTTTCATTAAAAAGGATACATCTGTTACTTGTTGTGCCGGCATCTAGCGCCATTACGTATTTTGCCATTATTACTCCTCCTTCTTTTGCCTTGTGGCTATAGTCAAGTTATCAGGAGAAAGGGAACGCATCTAAAGCTGCCATACCGCCTCGTTAGTGGTAGATACAGCAAGCACCCCATTATTTAGCGCGTTCATTACATCATCCCTATCGCTGATAAGTCCTCCTGCCAAAACGGGAACACGGCTAACAGCGTTCACCTTTTTGATTATCTTAGGAAGTACTATACCAGGCAGGATTTCGATGACATCCGGCTGAGATACTCCGTGACGATCTTGCTTTTCAATATTCACAAGAGCCATGCTATCAATCACGAAATATCTAAGCACTGTGTACAAACCTAACTCCTTTGCCCTTGAGATAAGATTACCCTTGGTGGTGATAATACCATCCGCCTTAGTATTATTCTTGATAAAGTCAACTGAGATTTCTTTGGTGTTGTTAAGACCTGTTATAAGGTCTAGGTGAACCATTGCGATTTTGCCTGAATCCTTAATTTGCTGTACAATTCCAGGAATCGTACAAACATCCCCATATAATATAAAGATTATTTCACAATCGGTTTCAACAGCCTTTGTCAATCCCTTGTCGTCCTTTATGGCTGCTATAACTGGATTTGCCTCCAGTTTTTCGATGAAAGCTCTATGCATAATTTATACTCCTTAAATACCCTTATTTTTCATCCTTTTAGGCACAAAAAAAGAACATGCCTATAGAACCAAAGAGCTCATCTCTTTTTCACAGCCACATTCTCTTCTCTCACGGGCGTTTATTAACTTTTGTAAATACATAATAACTCACATTTGGGTAAATATCAACATATTATTTTCACAATTTAGACGTTTTCTGTACATATTTACTATTTTTGTGACCATTCAATAAATCCGAGGTCCGGAATAAATACAGATTGCACAAAAAACCTCTTTTTCTGAACACCTTCACTCAACCCATGCTGCATATTATAGCACCTACATAAAATAATCCATATCCTACAGACTTATACAGTAAGTGGCAGTATCTTCTTTCTTATAATTTTTTTAGATTCTTTAAGTTCCACATACCTTTGTGACAATAATTAAGTGTTTTTTCGTCCTTGAAAATATACACCTACGTCCTTCAAAAAATAGTTAAGTGGATTCAGACCCAATCAGCTAAAAACGCACTATTTTACATGTAAAATAAGCGTAATTGAAAGAACGCTACAAAACACTTATAAAATTTATAAGTGGAAACAGCATCTTGTCTTAATACACTTAACTGAATGCCAAATTAGTAAGCTTTTAAAAGATAAAGGCAGAATCCACTTAACTTTTTCTCCGTCCGAGTAAGCGACTTTTGTCTTACCAAGATTTACACTTACATTTTATAAGTGTTTTTTCTTACTCTCTAAAAACACTTATCATATATCCCTACATATACAATTGTCACGATTTTGAATTCCTAGAAATTCATTACCTCATCAACATATTGTTCTAATCTCTTAGAATAATTATCAACGCGCTCATCACTCATATCGTTATTGTCTGTCCAGAGCTCACACTGATTCATAACAGTCTGCACTGCATCATCCATTCCCTCGGGTGGATATTTATGCTTCTTCAAAAGTTTCTTTATCATCATTCTCATTTTGGCTCTTGCAGAATCTCTCTTTTGCCAATCTATAGTCTTGTTCTTACGAAGAGCATCAGCTAGCTCTTTAGTTAACGCGATAAGTTCCTCGTTCTCATAGAAATCTTTAATGGCTTGAGGCTTGGTAAGGGCGTCATAAAATGCCAATTCGTCTGGTGTAAGTCCCAGCTTTTCTCCCTCCTTTTGAGCAGTTTGAATCTGTTTAGCTAGATTTAATAATTCCTCGATAACTTGCTCGTTTGTAAGCATTCCATTAAGATATCTATTCATAGCCTGTTGAATAATCTCACTAAATTTTTCCGATTTTACTACATTGGTCCGCTTATAAATAATAACCTGTTCAGCTATCAATTTCTTTAAAAGTTCAACAGCTAAGTTCTTTTCTTTCATCTTTGAAATCTCTTCCAAAAACTTAGGATCAAATGAAGAAAAATCACCGTTAACATCAGAGAAAAGATTAATAACACCATTACTCTTTATACTCTGACTAAGTAGTGCATTAATTCGCTCATTCATTTCAGGTAAAGATATCTTCCTTCCCTCTCCCTGATTCATAAGTCGCATTATAAGTACTCTGACAGACTCAAAAAATGCCGCCTCTATTCTCAATTGTTCTTCTACTAATGATGAACACAAGGAAAGCGCTTGTCTAAGTAGCAACGATTCCTTTTGAAATGTGTTACGTTCCTCTTCCTTTGCTGGCGCAACAATAAAGTTTACAGCACCACTGATAGCTTTAGACCTATCTAAGTCAGAACCTGAAAGGAAGCCCGAATAATCATATCCATGGAATATATCGCGACATATTGAAAGCTTTTCCAAAAACTTAGGATAAGCAACAGTAGCTACATCTGTATCACCATAATTTTTCTTATCACGAGCAGTATAATCATTCATAGCAGCCTTCAATGCAGATGCAATACCTACATAATCAACTACAAGACCACCTTCTTTATCGCCAAATACACGATTTACTCTGGCAATTGCCTGCATTAGATTATAACCCAGCATTGGCTTATAAACATACATGGTTGCCAATGATGGAACATCAAATCCAGTTAGCCACATATCTACAACTATTGCTATCTTCAGTTCACTTTTATTATCCTTAAATTCTTTTGCAAGTTCATCTCTATGACGTTTATTTCCAATAATAGATTTCCATTCTTCTGAATCCTTATTACTATCTGTCATTACGACAGCAACCTTTTTGGTCCAGTCAGGTCTTAGCTCTAATATTCGCTTATATATCTTTAAAGCAATTGGACGAGAATATGCTACTATCATAGCTTTACCTGTCAATAAGTTTTCTCTATAGTTCTCATAGTGATGTAATATATCCTTCACAAGTGATGTTATTGTTTCATCATTTCCAAGAATTGCTTCCATCTGACCAAGCTCACGCTTGCTCTTTTCTATAACCTCTGGGTCTGCATTATTTGCCATGATATCATATTCAGAATCAATAAGCTTTATGGTTTCTGGATCAAGTTTAAGCTTTATTACACGGCTTTCATAATAGACAGGGCGAGTTGCACCATCCTCAACAGCTTGTGTCATATCATATATATCGATGTAATCTCCAAATACCTCTCTAGTACTTCTATCTTTTAAAGAAATAGGTGTACCTGTGAAGCCAATATATGTTGCATTTGGCAGGCTGTTTCTAATAACTCTAGCGGTACCAATTTTTATTTTTCCTGTTTCAGCATCTACCTTTTCGCTAAGGCCATATTGTCCACGATGGGCCTCATCCGCCATTACTACAATGTTTCTACGTTCTGATAGAGGCTCATCAGATTCTTCAAATTTTTGCATAGTGGTAAAAATGATGCCATTAGCCTTGCGACCATCTAATAATCTCTTTAGATGCTCCCTACTTTCAGCCTGAACTGGTTCTTGGCGCAAGAAATCCTTACACTTTGCAAACTGTCCATAGAGCTGATTATCCAAATCATTTCTATCTGTAAGAACAACAACTGTAGGACTATCCAGTGCTTCCTGTAAAAGATGAGCGTAGAAAACCATGGATAATGATTTACCACTACCTTGTGTATGCCAGAAAACACCACCTTTTCCATCTGTTAATGTTGCATGCTTTGTAGACTGAACAGCCTTGTTTACAGCAAAATACTGATGATATCCAGCTAAAATCTTTGCACGTTTTATACCATCACTTGAGAAACATATAAAATTCTTAATAATATCAAGTAAACGTTCTTTCTCAAACATACCCTCAAAGAACGTGTCAAACTGTGCATACTGAGTGTTCTCGTAATTACCATCCTTGGTCTTCCACTCCATGTACCTATCTTCACCTGATGTAATAGTACCAGCCTTGGATGTAAGCTGGTCACTCATGACGCAAATACAATTATATATAAACATAGATGGAATCTCATGTATGTAATTACGAATTTGGAGATATGCTTCTGATGCATTGGTTTCTTCACGAGATGGGGATTTTAATTCAATTAAAACAATAGGAAGACCATTTAAGAATAATAAAACATCAGGACGTTTGTTGCTATTTTCAACAAATGTCCACTGATTAGCCACTATAAAAGAATTATTTGAAGGATTATTATAATCAACAAGATACACTAAGCCTGAGCGTTCTTCACCCTTAGCTGTATAACGTACTTCTACTCCATGCTGAAGATAATCCATAAACAGCTCGTTCTTTTGAACAAGTTCAGCATTCTCGAAATTTTTAAGCTTAAACAGCGCATCATTAATTGCATCAGAGGGCATATCTGGATTAATCCTATTTAACGCTTCCACTAGTTCTGGTTCATAAATAGGGCTGTTAAAATCTCTTTCCACATCAGGACCATATAGATATCTGTATCCCATGTTTTGAAAAAGCTCAATTATTGAATTTTCGTAATCAGCTTCTGTGTAAAATGCTGTCATAATAAACCCCTCAATTCTTTTTGATTCGATTAAGTGTTTCCTCGTCTTTTGCTATAAATAATCTCGCCATTTCTTTTGAATACGTTCTATAAAAAAAGTTCATATTCCATTTGAGATTATCTTCATCAATCTCTATAACCATCCCCTCTTTCATAGGATATGGCATTGAATCAAATAATACTAGTGCAACTTCATTTGAAAGCGGACATATGATACGCTCTGCACGTTCACCATCGGCAGACATGATATGCAGCGGAAACGATGATGTAATAATACCTCCTTCTTTTGCATACCAGAATATGTACTTCATATTACTTATCTTTTCATACTCTACGTTATATGGACTTCCTTCGATTTCCTTACTAAATATTCCAGCCTTCTTAGAATAAACTAGTAATGACATTGGACTACCCCATTTAGCTGTAGAGAAAAGGTAATCTACAACGTACATCATTGCTTCACAATCTGGCTCATCTTCAACACCGTCATAATAATCTATAATAGATTTCAACGTATAAGGATTCCTTAAATACAACGTTGTTATAAACTCTGATATAATGTCATGTTCTTCTTTTGATAATTTAACATTATGCGTTCCAGATTTAATCAATGCTATTATATGCTTAACTAAAGGTGATGTTTTGGATTCTAAATCAGCAAAATACTCTTCTATTTGATTATCTAAAACATATTTGCCTAATTCCTCGATAACATCTTTCCACTTTTCATCGTAAATATCATTCTCATAGCAGATACTATCAACTGTCGTTCTATAGATTTTGTCAATCATCCTGTTTAAAACAAACACATGATTCTCATCACAAGAAAAATGTTTTAACAAAAATCGAGGGACAAAATGTTGTTTTGCTGTATGTTGTTTAGTCATATTGAGTTCCTCTGATAAACGATAATTTAGCAGCTTAGATGTCGAGTTCAGAGACATCTAATTCACCAGACATAAGCTTAGGTAATAAGGCATCTCTTAAATTGGCAAGATTATCGTTTATTGCATTATTATTTTCTATTTTGTCATCAATTGCGGATAATATAGATGCTACCTTTCTCTGTTCTTCTATAGTTTCAGGTACCTTAATTTCAACATTACGCATTGTGGATCCTGAAACTTCCTTAAATGTAGTGCCACTACCAAGATTCTCTATCTTATTTTTATTATATTTAAGCAAATAATATAGAAACATATAATCAGTATCTGTATTTGGAATAACGCTTTTAAATCCCTGATTTGTGCATACTTCATTTTCTGCAATTGCCACATAACCAATCGGTGCTCTTGAAGAAAAAAGGACAGTATGCGCTGGCATCAACTGTGTGGAACAGCTATTTAAACCTATTTCTGTTATATTTCTTTCTCCTCTAGATATATATCTACCAGAAAATCCAGCTAAATCCTTCGGAGTAATCCATGATATTGTTCCATCTAAATAGTTTTCTTCTTTTTTCGTAGGAGGTGTCGCTCCACCAACTACCGTACCTATATCACCAATGGTACAAGTTTTCCATTTACTCATCTATTTGCCTTTCTATCCTATATATTTTTTATGAGCAATCTTCACGTTACTCTGTTTAACCATTGCATACTGCAAGGTCGTATCTATCCTCTGATGCCCGAGCAATCTTTGTAATTGTTCTATAGGCATTCCTTTATCTATAGCCATTGTCGCTAATGTTCTTCTGAATTTATGCGGATGAACCCTACTTATCTCTAGACTTTTTCCAAGTTCTCGCAATCTATTCTCAATTCCACCAATTTGTATCCTTTTATATGGTGCTCTTAATGTCACAAACAATGCAGGATTTTCATCTACTCTACTTTTCAAATATTCTTGCAAATGCAATTTTGCCCTAGCATCAAAGTATACTATTCTCTCTTTACTACCTTTACCAAAAACAATACATTCACGCTCATTAAAATTCAAATCAGCGCGGTTCAATAAAACCATCTCGCCCACACGCATGCCTGTTGATGCAAGCATGTCTATAATTGCCAAATCTCTTAATTCTTCACAATTGTCACGCATCACTTCAAGTTCTTCATCTGTATAAGTTTCTTTTATATTACTTACTGTCTTAACTTTATGAATACGCCTAACAGGGCTTTTTATGATGTAATCTTCGTCCTCCAGCCACGCAAAAAAACTTGATAAAATTCTTCGTATATTATCAATAGTTACCTTACTTGAGCCATTTTGAATCTGATAATCTGTAAGATATTTTCTTAAATCCTCTGTTTTGATTATTCTTACATCTTTCTCCAAACTGCTATTCATGGCTTCAATTGTTGCCAAATAATATTTCAGCGTCTTTTCAGAACAACCTTCTACTCTTTTTGCTGAAATAAATTTTTTAACTAATTCTTGGTTATCATTTTCTGAGTTGCTATCCTTAATAAGTTCCACATCATATCTTTGAAAAACTTGATTTAAATTGTTTTGCAAATTTACCAATTGCTTGTTATCAAGGTATGGCAACATTCTCTGGACTACTTCAGCAATTAATTCATCTCTCATATCGTTACTCCTTATATATAAGAACGATACGGGCGGCAGTTCCGTATTTTTACTCCCGCCGCCTATGAGAGTTTTATTTACTCTTTTTCCTTATCTTTTCTCTGCAAATAGTAAAATTGTTTCTGCGTTTCTATTTCTGCCCTTAGTTCTTCTTCAGTTGGAAGATATAATTTATACTTTGAAGCAAATAGTTGTTCATTTTCATGAAGTACGGAATACTTCGCAATATCTTCGTCCGTCTCCGAGCATAATACAATACCCAAAGTTGGATTATCATCTGGAGCTTTTTTCAACTCATCATACATTCGGATATACATATCCATCTGCCCAACATCCTGATGTGTTATTTTGTCAGTTTTTAAATCCACTAGAACAAAGCACTTTAAAAGATAGTTATAAAACACTAAATCAATATAATAATCTTCCTTATCGGTATGTATATGCTGCTGCCTTGCAACAAACGCATATCCTTTTCCAAGTTCCATAAGGAATTTCTGTAGATTATCAATAATGCACTGTTCTAAATCTGACTCATAGTAAGATGTGTTTTCTTGCATCCCAAGAAATTCAGCTATAACAGGATTCTTAATGAATTCAAGTTTGTCCTGTAATGGTCTTGTCAGTTCTATCATTTCATTTTCAACACCAGTTTTATCCTGTGATTTCAACAATCGATAATAATACTGAGTTGAAATATTTCTGCTCAAAGTTCTGATACTCCAAGTCTGCTCATACGCTTCCTTTGCATACCATTCGCGAGCATCCTTATCCTCAACCTGTAGTAAACGCTCATAATGAGACCATGACAGCAATTGTGCCGACAGTGTTGGCACAATTCCATTCTCTACTGATTGTGCCGACACTGTCGGCACAATCTTTGGAAATGTCTTATAGAATTGTAAAAACTTATAAATCGTTCTCTTACTAAAACCCTTTCCATACTTTTCAGTAAGTGAATCAGAAAGTCTTTTTACAACTTCCAAGCCATATTCAGCCCTATCCTCGCCTTTTAATTCCTCCTCAGAAATACGCTTTCCTAAAAGCCAATTTCTTAATACCAAAGAAATATTAGCTGATTGAATCGCCACTCGCTGTGCACTTTCAATGATATTACACGCATCATTCATAATATCATTTGTATTTGTATATTTTATTAAATCATTCATAAAACAAATCCTTTCAATCATTTTCATGCACTAAACGATAATTTACTTCAGCAAGTAATAGCTTTATATGGACACCTTATTCAGGATAATAATTGGCCAACAGCAACTATTCTTGATGTAGCAGAGAAAGTGGCCATGGGTCCTTTTGGTTCAAACATTAAAGTATCTACTTTCGTTCCAGAAGGTGTGCCTATTATTAGTGGAAACCATCTGCGAGGGTATTTCTTGGAAGAACCAGAATTCAACTACATAACAGAAGAACATGCTGAACGTTTGAAAAATTCAATTGTGTACCCTCATGATCTCATATTTACTCATGCTGGGAATATTGGACAAGTATCAATGATTCCTGATGGTTCTAAATATGATTATTATGTACTATCACAGCGTCAATTCTATTTACGATGTGATGAAACAAAAGTTGTTCCTGAATTCCTACTTATGTTTTTTCACAGCGCAATTGGACAGCATGAGTTACTTTCTTATGCTAATCAAACAGGTGTACCATCAATTGCTCAACCTGCAACCAACCTTAAAAAGATTCCATTTCAATGTCCGCCAATAGATAGGCAATTGCAATGGAAAAAGCAAGTTCAGCCAATGATTCAAGAATACCTTAATAATCGTTCAGAAAATGAACGATTATCAGCCTTAAGGGATATACTTTTGCCACGTTTGATGTCCGGTGAAATTGATGTCACCGAACTAGATATTTAAGCCGCTAAATTATCGTTTATTTTATTGTTTAAAGCTATTTTGTCATCTAATAATTTTAATGTTGCTCCAATAGCTTTTTGCTCAGCGTACGTAGGAACCAAAATTTCCAAATTCTGAACAACATCTGTCTGAACCCTCTGCCTTCCAGATGAACCCACCATTGATTTTATTGAAGGCTCTCTTACCTCTGGACTACATACTAAATAATATAAATAATCTTCATCAACTTCTTACTTTGCTCTAAATACAATGTATTCAGTTGATCCAAATCCCACTTCACCATCGTCAAGAATAGCTACCTTAGCTGTTTTACCATTCTCAAGACATGGAGTAATTCTAGCCATAATAGTATCCCCATTACGAAACTTAGAACCTCCTGTAAATGCTACGTTTTCGTATTCTGGAACATCCCTACAAAAAGGCTGAAGCTTATCCATTGCTATTTTTTTTGCAACTGTTCCTTTAGAAAGTCGTTCCTTAGGATTGAACTCAGCAATATCTGATAATTTTTTTATTGTCCAATTAGATTTCATATCCAATAGCCCCCAACTTTCTTCTAATCTCGTCTTCGAGCTCATGAGATTTTGCAAACATATCAGAAAGCTCAGATGTTAATCTATCCATCTTTTCTTCAAATGGCTCACCGTCATCTTCCTGCTCTTCAATGCCTACATATCTACCTGGAGTAAGAATATAATCCTGCTTCTCAATCTCTTCTGTAGTTGCGACCTTACAGAAGCCTTTAACATCTTCAAGTGTTCCATTCTGAAAAGCTTCAAATGTATCCGCAAGCTTCTGGATATCTTCATCATCAAAATCACGATGCTTACGATCAACCATATGGCCCATATTTCTGGCATCTATAAACAGTGTTTTTCCCTTCTGCTGTTTATTTTTAGAAATAAACCAAAGTGTTACCGGAATAGTAACGCTATAGAATAACTGAGTAGGCATTGCAATAATACCTTCAATCAAATCATCCTCTATTATGTTTTTTCTAATCTCTCCTTCACCACTTGTCTGTGTAGATAAAGCTCCATTCGCAAGTACCAAACCAATCTTTCCATTAGGAGCTAAGTGATGAATCATATGCTGAATCCATGCATAGTTGGCATTTCCTGCTGGAGGTAGTCCGTATTTCCATCTAACATCCTCAAGAAGTTTTTCCTGATTCCAAGGATGATAATTAAATGGTGGATTAGCAAGAATGAAATCAGCCTTAAGTGTAGGATGCAAATCATTTGTAAATGTATCAGCCTGATAAGGCCCAAAATCTGCATCAATACCACGGATTGCCATATTAATCTTAGCCATCTTCCAAGTATCAGCATTTGCTTCCTGACCATACACAGAGATAGAGCCTCTATTGCCAGAATGAGCCTCTATAAACTTTGCACTCTGGACAAACATACCGCCCGAACCACAGCAGCAATCATACACACGGCAGTTTTCAAATGGTCTAAGTATGGAAACTAATGTCTTAACTACACTTGATGGTGTATAGAATTCTCCTCCACCTACACCTTCCTTTTCTGCAAACTGCGCGATACAGTATTCGTAAGTACGTCCGAGCAAATCTTCACTTGCCTCAGTGTCACTCATATCAATATTATTAGTAAATATATCTACAACTTCACCAAGAACTCTCTTATCAAGATCTGGACTGGCGTAATTCTTAGGTAATACATTCTTAAGAACCTTATTGTCAGCTTCGATTGCACGCATAGCATTGTCAATAACTGTACCAATCTCAGGTGTATGAGCAGCAGCTGATATAGTACTCCATCTAGCTTCCTCTGGTACAAAGAAAACATTTTCCATGATGTAGGCATCCATGTCATCCTCAAAACCATCACCTTCATCTACAAGCTCCTGATAGCGCTTATCAAAAGCTGCAGAAATATATCTAAGGAAAATAAGCCCAATTATAACCTTTCTATATTCTGCTGCAGGAATATGTCCCCAAAGAACACAAGCTGCATCCCACAGTTGTTTTTCAAATCCAATATTAGCATTGGTCTTATCTGCCATTTTAGCTTCCTCCGAATTGTTGAAATATATAATTTAATGTCATAACTCGCCCAGTTATTAGTATATCATAAGATTTTCAATCATTCCTTGTTTTTAAAATTCAATTTACAAATATTACATCTAAAAAAGCAACCAAGATAATTCTTGATTGCTTTATGATTTAAGTTTAATTTTTATATGACTTCTTGCTTTTACTTCTGTGCTGCCATAATAGCATTATATAAATCATCATATTCCTCGAATGCAGGAATATCTGGGTGAGACTTTTTGATTTCTTCTGTGCTTCTGAATAAGAAGCCTGCAGCAGAATTCTCTATCATTCCCAAATCGTTATAGCTATCGCCGCTGGCAATAGTTTCAAATCCGCAAGACTGAAGAGCCTTAACTGTAGTGTATTTAGTGTTTTCGCAGCGCATCTTATAGCCTGTAATCTTACCATCTTCTGAAACTACAAGCTCGTTGCAAAAGATTGTTGGGTAGCCGAGCTTTTTCATAAGCGGCATGGCAAACTGTGAAAATGTATCACTAACAATAATTGCCTGGCCATTAGCTCTTAGCTTATCCAAGAATTCCTTAGCGCCTGGAAGTGGATCAATTGTAGAAATTGTATCCTGAATCTCTTTAAGACCGAGGCCATGCTCATTTAAAATATCAATACGATATCGCATAAGCTTATCGTAATCTGGCTCATCCCTTGTTGTCTTCTTTAATTCTGGAATGCCTGAGGCTTCGGCAAATTCTATCCATATTTCTGGAACTAAAACGCCCTCTAAATCTAAACAAGTAATATACATAATATCTCCAAGTCCGCATTAATTACGTAGACAATCATTATTTCACTACGCTCATCTAACATGATTCGCTTTAGTAAAATAATAATTGTCTACTATTAATGCTCATCTAAATTTTACAGTTACCAAAATATTTCCTAGAAGAAACGTATCACGCTGATGACGCCGCCTAATGCGGCTTTGCGCTCGGCGAATTCGGCTTCGGTCATTTCTTCGGTGATGAAGGCTGTTTCGTCATCTAAGTCTAAATCGGTGTAGCGAACTTTGCCGAATTCGTTTTCGATATTAGACTGCAATGCTGATGTACGAACAAAGTATTTGAAGCGCTGCTCGTTTGAATCAGCAAGCTGTAAGTGCTCGTTAGCCCAGCCGATTCGAACGTGCTTGTCTGTATTTCTTGCAAGGAATACTAAATCGCCTACTACTGCTGATGCTGTAGGAAGTGCACCTGCGCCAGCGCCATAGTATAGAGATTCTCCAAGCATATTGCCAACTACTGCAACTGCATTCATAACACCAGAAACATGATAAAGCATCTGATCTGGCTTTACTAAATATGGGGCTACTCTACATGAATATGTATCACCCTTCTTAACAGCTCTTGCAACAAGCTTGATGCTATATCCCATAGATTTAGCATACTTAAAATCTGTTGCAGAAATCTTGCTGATACCTTCTGTAGGAATTTCCTTATAGTCAACATTCTTGCCAGCAATTATAGATGTAAGGATTGCAATCTTGCGGCAGCTATCGTGACCTTCTACATCTGCTGTAGGGTCCTTTTCAGCATAGCCTAAAGACTGTGCCTCGGAAAGAATCTGGTCGTAGTCACTTCCAAACTGTTCCATATTAGAAAGCATATAATTGGTTGTGCCATTACATATAGCAGCAATCTCTTCAATAACATCACCAGTCAGACATGCTGTAAGAGTACGAATAATTGGAATTCCTCCGCCAACAGCAGCTTCAAAAACAAAATTCGTTCCATTGTCTTTGGCAATCTTCATGAGCTCTGCGCCCTTGTCGGCAACCAAAGCCTTGTTGGAGGTGGTAACTGATTTACCTGATTCAAGCATCGCCTTTACAAATGTAAATGCAGGCTCAACGCCACCCATGGTCTCAACTACAAGCTTTACCTCTTTGTCTTTGACAATGTCCTTGTAGTCCTTAACAAAACAATCTTTGTGTGGGTCATCAGGGAAATCTCTTAAATCAAGGATGTATTTTAAATCCAACGATTCGCCTAATCTCTCAGTAATTATGTCTTTGTTAGTATACAATACTTTTGCCTCACCAGAACCGATGGTTCCATATCCCATAATTGCTACTTTCATGTTGTCACTCCCTTGCTAAAATTTTTACGTAATGAACACCTTCCACGTTCTCTATGGCAGAAACCAAATCGGCGTAATCAACACCTGTTTCTGGAATCTTGACAGAAAGAGTGAGTGAAGCGGAGCCTCCAACAGGGACACTTTGATGTATGGTCAAGATATTAACCTTGAAATGCGCAATTTCATCAAGCACTCGAGATAAAATACCAGGCTCATCCAAAAGCTGAATAACCACATTAACCGTCTTACCTTTGGTGTCCTCATGGAATGGATTAATGTCGTCTTTGTACTTATAAAAAGAACTACGACTGATTCCTATTATTTCTGTAGCTTCCTGGACAGAGCATTTTTTCTCTTCTATAAGCTTTTTTGCTGCAACAACCTTAAGTAATACATCAGGTACAGCCTTCTCTTTTAAAACATAATAGGTAGTTTTCTCCGACATAATCCCTCCGTAGGTGTCTTTCCCACGAATACATTTGTATTCGTTCAGAAGATAATAACATTAATTAATCTATAAAGCAAGTTAATCTGTATCTAAATTTCCTCTATCTGGACATCCAAGCGAAAGCCACTTAAGATAAGCATTCATAAATGGAGTTACTTTTCCATCTAAAACAGCATCTGCATTTCCAGTTTCTTCACCTGTTCTTAAATCCTTAACCATAGTATATGGTTGAAGCACATAGGAACGAATCTGATTACCCCAGCCTATCTCAGAAACCTCTCCTCTGATGCCACTGGCCTTGGCAGCATTTTCTTCCTGCTTCAAAAGAAGAAGCTTAGTCTTTAACATCTGCATAGCCTTATCCTTATTCTGATGCTGGCTTCGCTCGTTCTGGCATGTAACCACTATTCCTGTTGGAAAATGTGTGATACGTATAGCCGAGCTGGTCTTATTAATATGCTGACCACCTGCACCTGAAGAACGATAGGTATCTATTCTGATATCCTCATCCTTTATCTCTACATCAACATCTTCATTGATTTCTGGCATAACATCGCATGAAGCAAAGGATGTCTGCCTTTTACCCTGTGCATTGAATGGGGAGATTCTAACCAATCTATGAATACCCTTTTCAGATTTTAAAAATCCGTAGGCATTCTCGCCATTTACCTGGAAGGTAACGGATTTGATTCCAGCCTCATCACCTTCAAGATAATCTAATTCTTCTACCTCGAAGCCTTCATCTGAAGCCCAGCGGCTATACATTCTATAAAGCATCTGTACCCAGTCGCAGGCCTCTACTCCACCGGCTCCTGAATGAAGTGTAACGATGGCGTTATTTCCATCATATTCGCCAGAAAGCAAAGTCTTCATCCTTAGCTTTTCAAGAGATTCTTCAAACTCTTCTATTAAAACTGCAACAGTATCTACAATCTCCTGGTCCTCTTCTTCATTGCCAAGCTCAATATAATCTTCTATTTCCGTATATAAATCTTCTATCTTATCTATTACAGCTACATCATCCTTCATAGACTTAAGCTGTTTCATCTTCATGGTAGATGTGCTTGCATCTGTCCAAAAATCTGGAGCCTCCATCTCACGCTCTAGCTCTTCTATGCGAGCTTTCTTAGCTGCGACGTCAAAGTGAATCCCTCACTTCCGTCATAGAATTTTTTTGCGACGCTAGTCGCTGCTTGAACTGATCTAGTTCTATCACGAAAATCACCTCTTTCTCTCGCAAGTTACGCTCTCAAGCACTTTACTTCTACCCTCGCAAGTTACGCTCTCAAACATGAGAAATACACGCTCGACGGGATGTCTCACTTTGTATTTCTCATTTTTGATAGCTACTTGCTATTTATAGGTGTTCACGCTTGATAGCTACTTGCTATCTATATGCATTCATGCTTGGTAGCTTGTCAAAAACACGTTATTTAGAGGATAAGACCTCTAGGGCTTTTTGGATTTGGTTGTCTAGGGTTACGTCGTATTCGGCGTCCTTAGAACCTAGGAACTCGTACTCAAGTTCCACGTCTGGGTCAATTCCTTTGCCTTGGATGGAGTCGCCACTTGGTGTGTAATAGGTCTGAGTTGTAAGCTTTAAGGCTGAACCATCTTCAAGAGGAATTGTAGATTGAACAATACCCTTACCAAATGTGGTTGTACCGATTATTGTACCATAATCAAAATCCCTGATTGCTCCTGTGAAAATCTCCGCTGCAGATGCAGTGTTTTCGTTTACAAGAACAGTAATTGGAATTGATTTGTAGCTTGATGCCTTGGATGTGTAATCCTCACGGTTGCCTGCCTTATCCATTGTGTACACAACTGTGCCCTCTGGCAGGATATAATCTAATATATCTACAACGGAATCCACAAGTCCTCCACCGTTATTTCTCATATCAAATACGATAGCTTCCATGCCTTGGCTTTCCAAATCCTCGTAGGCTGCTACAAAATCATCATAGGTGTGCTCAGTGAACTGAGAAACGGCTATGTATCCAACATTGCCCTTAAGCATCTGATGCTCAACCGTTGGAGTTGCAATAGAAGCTCTTGTACATTTAATATCTAGCTTCTCTCCATCACGGTTGATTACAAGTTTTACATCTGTTCCAGCCTCACCTCTGATATGCTGAACAAAAATATCCAAATCCTCATCCACTGCCAAATTACCATCAGCAGATACTATGCTATCTCCAGCAAGCAAGCCTTCCTTTTCTGCTGGGGTATTATCATACACCTTAGTAATGGTAACCTCCCCGGTCTTAACGTCCTTTTGAAGAAGAGCTCCTATACCTGCATAGTTACCAGTAAGAGTCTGCATCAAATCATTGTATTCATCCTCTGTGTAATAATCAGAATAAGGATCATCGAGGCTGCCTACAATGCCCTTATACACACCGTCTACCATAGCCTCCTTATCAATATCCTTATAATAGTAGTTTTCTAATATATAGATTATAGTTTCTAGCTTACTAGCAGAAACCTTTGATAACATTCCCTGGTTTCCTGTAATCTTATCATTATTGAGAGATTCAATTACATCTGAGGATGCCTCTTCTATCTTAGACCTGTTATTATATGCAATCCTAAGAAGACCTACATAGGTAATGACTACACCTAAAGCAAGACCGATAATCAGGCTAAGAACTATTGGCCATTTCTTTGGTTTAGGCTGAATTTCCTGTTCTAAAGTGGATTCTATTTCTGTATTCATTTTGTGCCTTTCTAATTATCCATAATATTGACAAAGTGCCAAAGCTTACGCCAAGGCACTTATAATAGATATATTTACTAAAAACTTTTGTGTAACAAACAATGAAAACTACACTCTAAGGTGTTTATGTAATGTGACTCTTGAGCCCACCCAGCCGATTCCTATACCAAGAATAAGTGAGATTGGAACAAGTGTCCTAAATATTGTTTCAACTGGAATGAATGTTACCATATTGCTAAGGAAGTTGAACTCGTCAGCTGCGTATCCGATAACTCTTCCATAGATAAAATATAGAAGAATCAAAGGTATGGCTGAACCAATCAGACCAATAAATATACCTTCTACCACGAATGGCTGTCTTACGAAAGCATCCTTAGCTCCGATTAATTTCATGATGGCTATTTCTTCTCTTCTGACTGATATACCAACCATTACTGTATTGCTAATCAAGAAAACAGATACAGCAAGAAGAATAATTACAATAGCCATTGATACTATAGTGATGGCTCTATTAATATCTGTAAGTGTCTTTGCGGCAACCTCTGATTTATTAACCTGTCTAACGCCATCTAATCCCTCTAAGAAGGAAACAAGTGTAGACTGCATAGATACATCACTAAGATAAATCTCGTAGTTGGCTGAATTAGCAAGGGGATTGTCATCTGCAAATCCTGCTGCCAAAGCTGGATTATCTCCGAAGTATTCCTCTTGATAATCCGCCCAGGCCTGTTCTGCCGAAATAAAATCATAGCTGGCAACCTCAGGTCTCTTAGAGATTTCCTTACCTATTTCCTCAATGCGGGCCTTCGATGTGCCTTCGTTGAAGAACACTGTAACAGCAACACCTTCTTCCGCAGTCTTAACCATGGACTGGAAGTTTGCTCCCAAGGAATAAAAAATACCAAACAAGAATATACACGCTGTCATAGTTGCAATAGATGCAAGTGAGAACATTTTATTTCGCCATACATTCTTAAGGCCTTGTCCGATATTGTAGATATGTGTACTAATCTTCATAGTTATCACCTCCAACATCGCTTACAACCACGCCTTTTTTAATGGTGATAACTCGCTTATTCATAGCTCTGACTATTTCCATATTGTGAGTAACAACTAATACTGTGGTACCTCTTTGATTAATCTCATCAAGAAGCTTCATGATTTCCCATGTGTTATCACTATCAAGATTACCTGTAGGCTCGTCTGCAAGGATTATCTTTGGCTCATTAATAAGAGCTCTTGCAATAGCCACACGCTGCTGCTCTCCACCAGATAACTGACTTGGACGAGATTTGTATTTAGCAGCCAGTCCAACAAGAGATAGGATGTTAGGTACCTTCTTTTTGATATCTCTGTTAGATGATTCTACAACCTTCATCGCAAATGCTACATTCTCATAAACATTACGGTCAGGAAGAAGACGGAAATTCTGGAACACAACTCCCACATTTCTGCGGTACATAGGAACCTTTTTGTGTGTAACCTTCTTTAAATCCTGTCCGTTTATATAAATCTTGCCTTTTGTAGGCTCTAATTCCTTAAGTAATAGTCTAATAAGTGTAGACTTACCAGAACCACTATCACCAACTATAAAAACAAATTCACCGGGATCAATATGAATAGTCACATCTTCTAAGGCTGGCTTGCCAACCTCGTATGACTTGCTAACGTGATCTAATCGTATCATTAAAACTTCTCATCCTCCATATATTTCATGTACTTAACAACCATGAGGGCAATCTTAAATGTGATAGCGTCCTCAAAAACTCTTAAATCAAGGCCTGTGCTCTTCTCAAGCTTATCCAAGCGATAAACTAAAGTGTTACGATGTATGTAAAGCTGTCTAGATGTTTCTGATACATTAAGACTGTTCTCAAAGAACTTATCAATTGTTGTAAGTGTCTCTTCGTCGAAATCATCAGGAGATTTGTTGTCAAATATCTCTGAAATAAACATCTTACATAGAGGAATAGGTAACTGGTAAATAAGTCGTCCAATACCAAGTGCTGAATATGCAATGATTCTCTTCTCACTGAAGAAAATCTTACCAACATCCATTGCCATGTTAGCTTCCTTATAAGAACGAGATACTTCTTTAATCTCTCCTACAACTGTACCGTATGATACACGGATATTCTTAGAATCCTTATCGTGGAATGCATCAATAATAACAGCTGCAATCTTTTCGATTTCATCATAGGTATCATTTTCACCTAATTCTTTAACAACAATAATGTTGTGCTCATCAACAGCGGTAACGAAGTCTTTATTCTTGCCACCAAATACTGAGCGAACTCTGTCAAGCTCGTCCCCATCCTTGTCAGGGCCAACCTCAACTATCATAACTACTCTTCTGGCATTAATATCTATATGAAGCTTCTTAGAGCGATTATAGATATCAACAAGCAACAGATTGTCTAACAGAAGGTTTTTTATAAAGTTATCCTTATCAAATCTTTCCTTGTAGGCAATCATTAACTCTTGGATGTGAAGAGCAGCTATCTTTCCAACTGTAGATGCTTCCTCATCATCACCATGAGCCAATATAACAAACTCTAGCTGGGTGTCATCAAATACCTTGAAGAAATGATAACCTAAAGCCACCTGACTGTCAGCCTCTGAAGCTGCAAAAACTGCTACAGCGTCAGAAATCTGCGCTGTATCGTTAAACGTAGATGCGCAAACCACCCCATCAGAATCTGTTACAGCCAAATCTATTTTAGTAAGCTGATGCAAGCCTTCTATTGTGTTTTGCATGATTTGATTAGAAATCATATGGATTACCTCCCGATTATATATGCAATATTAACAATGACCAAATGATATTTTGCATACAAATTCACATAACCTATGCCCATTTTAATATAAATAACCAAAAAAAGAAATAGCAAACTTACATTTATTTATGCAAAATCACAAGTCTCAATATATTTATATATTTATGAAGCTTTTGTGAAATAGGATTAAATTTGATAAGTTGTCTGATATTATACCTAATTTTCAGATTGGTGTACTGCACTTCTAAAGTCAAGTGCTTTTAGCAATTTGACAACTTTTGTCGATTTGGAACAAAACGTTTGTTTTTGCAAATTGTGGATAACTTCGGCTTAGTCTTCACAATTATTGTGGATAAAGTGGATAAACGGTTTACAAGTCCGATTTTGCGCACATTTTTTATAAACTATTGTTGAAAAATAATTTCATTTCCACACTTTGATAAATTATATTACATTTTAACTAACAACTTTTTTGTGCACTTTTTCTTAAAATCCAGAGAAACTATTTAATGTTATTTTCAGACAATTGTTCATACTTTATATTAGATATTATTTAATTCCAAGCTGTTCTAGCTATCAGTATTTTCGTAACGTTTCGTAGGAATGTGTTGACTATATCGTTTCTACCATAAAAATGGCGCCGCATTAGCGACGCCATAATAATAATCATTATTAGAAGATTCTTCTGATTGCAACAATGTCCCTGTAGTTAACATCTGAGTATGTAATACCTGTTCTTGCATTTGAAGCGTGAAGTAATGTTCCGTTACCAGCGTAGATACCAACATGGCCTGAGTAACATACGATATCACCAGGCTGCATCTCATCGTAAGATACACCGTAACCTACACTACGCATTTCTTTTGATGAATGTGGAAGACCTACACCAAATGCTGAATAAACACTCATTACGAATCCAGAGCAGTCTGTACCACCTGTAAGTGATGTGCCACCGTAAACATATGGGTTACCAACGAACTGTGAACCATAGTTAACAACTGAGTTTCCGCTTGAACCAGATGGAGCTGAATAGCTCTTACCTGAAGATGATGACTTAGAAGAAGATGAAGATGACTTAGCAGATGCTGTAGCCTTTTCAGCTGCTTCTCTAGCTGCCTTCTTATCAGCCTCTTCCTTAGCTATACGAGCTTCCTCATGAGCCTTAGACTCTGCAACGGTAAACTCTGTAGAAATATTAATATAGTCTGTGCTAACATAACCATCACCAGCATCACATGTAACCTTAACCCAACCAGAATCTTCCATAGACTCATCAATGATTGTAAGCTCATCACCAAGTGGAAGTAAATCCATTACAGAAGAATCTGTGCTGGCTTCTGATCTGACATATAATGTCTGAGTATTAACTGTAGCAACTCTTCGTGACATTTCCTTAGCTAATTCTTCGTTACCCTGAACTACGAATTCGCTCTTAACATATCCTGTTACATCACCAGATGTGATGCAAACCCATGTACCATCCTCTGCCTCAACTGTCTCTGAAACTGTACCAGCAGATTTGTTATAAAGCTTTCCTACGTATTCGCTGTCAGCTGATGGGCTCTTACGAATATATACATAATTATCAACCTGAGCGATTGCTATGTTAGCATAAGGATTCTCTGCTGTAGCAACCCACTCTGATTCGTTCTCTGCTAACTGTGTTTCTGCACCAATAGCAGTAGCGTTAGCAAGCATATCGTTAACTGAAAGCTGTGCGCCTGCAAATGCTGTGAAGTTGGTTGTCTCAAGAACACCAGTAGCACTAGAAAGAGCACTAACACCTGATGTAGCGCTTGCAGCATCAGAACAAAGTGAAATGCTAGATGCAACCACGCAAGCGGCAAGTGTGTAGCTAACAGTCTTTGTAAACTTTGAATTCATTTTGTAAAAAACCTCCGAATTTATTACAAACTTATTACAACTGTTGTAATTATATAGGTTAACATCCTATATGTCAAGTCTCACTTTACAGTGACTTTTAAAAGGGATTGTTGTGAAGTAGGTTTGTAATTATTTTGTAAATTAATTATTCACTAAAATATTTCTGAATAGATGTAATAGCATTGGCCCCATCAGCAGTAGCTGTAAGCACTTGTCTTAAAGGTTTTGTTCTAACATCACCTGCTACAAATACCCCAGGACAAGAGGTTTTACAGGTTTCATCAGCTATAACATAGCCCTTATCATCCATCTGCACTAAGCCTGACAGTATCTGTGTATTAGGAACTGTTCCAACTGCAATAAATATACCGTCAACCTTTAATTCTGAGCTGGCATCTGTCTTAGTATTCTGCACAGTGATAGATTCTACAGACTGTGTTCCATTAATAGAATTAACCACAGTGTCATATATTATTTCTATATTATCTGTAGATTTAACCTGATCTTGTAAAACCTTTGCTCCTCTAAACTCATCTCTTCTATGTATTAGATATACCTTAGTACAGAATCTAGAAAGATAAATAGCATCCTCTAAAGCAACATCTCCGCCGCCTACAACTGCCACCTGCTTTTCCTTGAAGAAAGCACCATCACAGGTAGCACAGTAAGAAACTCCCATTCCAGAAAGCTCTTCCTCTCCTGGGCAACCAAGCTTTTTATTAGATGCCCCTGTGGCGATAATAATAGACTTTGCTGTATATGTATTCTTCTTGGTAACTAAATCCTTGGTTGCACCATTATCTATAATAGAAGTAACTCGTCCTCTGGCGAACTCCACACCAAGCTTATCACAGTGCTGTCTCATTGCATCGGCAACCTCTTGACCAGAGGAGCCTGGGAAGCCTGGATAATTATCTATTTCGTAGGTGTTAAGTATCTGTCCGCCACTGATTGAACTAGTATCAAGTATCAGAATGTCAAAACCAGCTCTTTTGCCATAAATGCCCGCAGCAAGACCAGCTGGCCCTGCCCCAATTATTATTACATCATAAATCATTATTATTCTCCGCTAGATTACTTAATTGCTATTGCTTCAGCTTCAAGCAATACATCCTTAGGTATACGAGCTACCTCGATGCATGAGCGTGCTGGGAATGGCTCAGGAAAATACTTTGCATAAACTTCGTTAATAGCTGCAAAATCATTCATGTTTTTGATAAAGACTGTTGTCTTAACAACATTAGACATTGATGTGCCTGCTGCCTCTAAAAGTGCGCTCATGCTCTTAAATACACGGTCTGCCTGAGCTGCTGCACCTGTTGGGATTTCCCCTGTAGCAGGATCAACTGGGATGATTCCAGATGTGTAAACCATGCCGTTAACTTCGATTGCCTGTGAATATGGGCCGATAGCGGCTGGTGCTGATGTGGTTGAGATAACATTTTTCATTACATTAATCCTCCTTTTGCTTGCCAGTTACTCACTAGCTATTCTCATGCCTTACGTATCTTACCCTCGTCAAGAGTAATCAAACGTTCCTTGTATAGTCTTCCAATGGCACGCTTAAATGCAGCCTTAGAGAGACCAGTTTCTCTTTTTATAACCTCTGGAGAAGCCTTTTCTGAAAATGGCAAAACTCCAGCATAGCTATCAATTAAATCAAGGATTGCTTTGGCATCATCCTCCATCTGAATGTATGCCTTATCTCTGATGGTAACATCACATTTACCATCTTCTTTGATACCAGTAATCCTTACCATAAGGACATCTCCAATTTTAAACTTACTAACATCCTCATGTCTAGGTATCATTGCAGAATATTTATCCTCCAATGCTACGAAGGTACCAAAATCATGTCCAAACTCATAGATTCTAGCTTCTACTTCATCCCCCACCTGGTATGGTGGATTCTTGGAAAGCATATCATATATGCCCTTCATGCTGGCGCACAATCTCTGACTTTTATCGATATAAACTCTGACAAGGATTTCATCACCTTCAGATGGCTGCTTAGTCATCTCCTTAAATGGAAGCAGAAGATCCTTCTCAAGACCCCAATCTAAAAAGGCACCAACCTTATTAACCTGGCTAACTGTAAGAACTCCCATCTGCCCAAGTGTAAGAAGAGGTTCTGTTGTAGTAGCTATAAGCCTATCCTTGGAATCCTTATATACAAATACACTAAGCTCATCTGAGATGGCAGCGTTTTCTGGAACCTGCTTCTTAGGAAGCAATACTCGCTCTTCACCATCTGTAAGGTATACGCCAAACTCTACCTTCTTTTGTATTTTAAGCTTTTGAATTTCACCTAATTTCATTATTTATACTCCACTATTGTATATACTTCTTCGTCCTTCTTAAGGACTACCTGATAACCTGAATTTAATTTTACCAAATATACATCTAATTCATCAAATAATAAAGCTGCTTTTTTATAGCTAATATCTATACTAGAAAATCCCTCTTCTGGTAAAAATCTACGTGTAACATCTATATAGAAGGAATTGTTCATGTGCCCATTGGTATCGATGTAATTCTCAGTAACTGTAAATGAACCTACCTTCTGTCCTTCTTCATTATAATGAAGCTTAGGACGTTTAAAATCAAACTGAGGTCTATCCTTATCCTCTGGATATGCTGCTGCAATCTGCTCGTTGATTCTGGCAGGACGCAAATTCTTGATATCCATAAGAACCCAAAGGGAATCTGCGTATATCAAAACTTCACCAGCTTCATCACATATTGTGTACACACGTCTGGCCACCATGCCTCTAACCTGATATGGATATGTGGCTATTGTGATTCTCTCCAGATATTTAGGTAGACGATTAATATGTATCTCGTAGCTTGTAACGAACCAACCTCTATCAATAGGATTAAGATAATTAACACCAACTCCCACATCATCTGAATGGAAACAGCTGCAATCCTGCATGTAATTGACCAATGCAAAATATGTTAAATTGAGGTTTGAGTCTACTTCGCTGTAGCTGACTCTGTCACTGTACTTGTACATACTATCTCCTTAATACTACATTACTATAACAAAAAAGACCTAAGCAATGAAGTGCTTAGGTCTAGCTGGCCCACAAGGATTCGAACCTTGAAATGACGGAGTCAGAGTCCGTTGCCTTACCATTTGGCGATGGGCCAATGTGTTTTTCGTTTCCGCTTTGCCGCGTCAACGAATGTTATTATAAGGCCTACTTTTAAAAAACGCAAGCATTTTTTTCATATTTTTTTCACTTTTTTAAAATTTTATTAGTTGACCGTCGATAATGCCGTATTTTACGGGGTTTTCCCAAGTGATATTTGCAGTGCCAGCAGTCTTGTCTGCAATCTTTTTTGTGATTGCATCTATATCTTCAACAGGTACTACTGTAGAAATAACCACATCGGCACCAAAATCTGTGTTCAAAATTGAAAGATTGCTTTCTCTTAAAACATATTCTATCTTGCCATAGCCATTGTAATCGGTGGCAATGGCACATGGTCTGCCTTCCTTAGGCTCAACTATATTGCATGCCTTAAGACCTTCTATGACTGCACCCTGATAGGCTCTTACTAATCCGCCTGTCCCAAGTAACACACCACCAAAGTATCTGGTAACAACAACCACGCAATTATGAATATTCTCTCTAAGGAGTACATCAAGCATAGGCCTTCCAGCAGTACCGGCAGGCTCACCATCATCATTGCATCTGGTTATCTCGTTATTGTCTCCTATTACAAATGCTGCGCAGTTATGTCTGGCGTCCCAGTATTCTTTCTTTTTAGAAGCAATGTAATCGATTGCCTCCTGTTCAGTTTTCACAGGGGAAATGTGGGCGATAAATCTGGATTTCTTTTCTTCTAGCTCACCTACTCCACCTTCATAAATAATTTTAAAGCTCTTATTTTCCATAGGTTTATTATAATTGATAATTTTGGTATAATGAAGTCTAAATTGGAGGTTATTATGAATTACGGAAAAGAAAATGCAGCTAAGCAATCCGCTAAGCTGTCGGGGAGAAAGAGACGTAAACGCCATAGCGTAGGACTTGCAATTATTCGTCTATCTCTAATCTGCATCATTTCGGTGGTGCTTGCCGGCGGAATAATTGCTTACCTCTACGCAAAGAACTTGATTGACCAGTTACCGGATGTTTCTACTATAGATATTTCACCAACTGGTTATATGAGTACTGTTTTCGATTCAGATGGAAATGAAATCGAAACATTGGCTTCAACAGGTGCTAATAGAACCTATGTAACTTTAGAAGAGATTCCAGAGGATTTACAACATGCTTTTGTTGCAATCGAAGATTCTCGTTTTTATGAACATAACGGCATCGACCCACAGGGTATTGTAAGAGCCGCTATGACTGGTATTCTAAATGGCTTTCATTTTTCACAGGGTGCCAGTACACTTACGCAACAGTTATTAAAGAATAACTATTTCACCACATGGACATCTGAACGCACTAAGCTTGATAGTATCAATAGAAAGATTCAAGAGCAGTACTTGGCTGTTCAGTTGGAAAAGATTGTTCCTAAATCTACTATATTAGAAAACTATCTTAACAGTATTAACTTAGGACAGAACACCTTAGGTGTTGAGGCAGCTGCCGAAAGATATTTCAACAAGCCTGTTTCTGACTTGACACTTTCAGAAAGTGCTGTTATTGCTGGTATTACACAGAATCCTTCAAAGTATAATCCTATCACTCATCCAGAGGATAACGCGAAGCGTCGCAAGAAGGTTCTTGGAGATATGCTAAAGCAGGGCTACATCACAGAATCTGAGTATGAGGAAGCTCTAGCTGATGATGTTTACGAAAGAATACAGGTGTTAAATACCGAGCTTGCCACAACATCTACATCATACTTTGTTGATGCTCTTACAGATGAAATTGTAACTGATTTGCAGGAAAACTTAGGATATACAGAATCAGAGGCATATTCGCTTCTGTATTCAGGTGGTTTATCAATCTATTCTACACAGGATTCTGCTATTCAGGATATCGTTCAGGAAGAGATTAATAATACTGCTAACTACAACAATATAGAAAAGGTTTCTTTTTCTTATAGATTAACCATTAACAAGGCCGATGGTACAACTGCTAACTATTCCGATATTACAATGCTTAATTATATTAAGGCCAGCAGCTCCAGAAGCAATCTGGAGTATGATAGCGAGGAAGAAGCTGCCGCTGCCATTGAAGAATACAAGGCTGCTGTAATGGAGGAAGGCGACGAGGTTGCCGGCGAATCTGTTACATATACACTTCAGCCTCAGGCTGCAATGACAATCATCGACCAAACCACAGGACACGTGGTTGCAATGGTAGGTGGACGTGGCGACAAGACCGCTGCTAAAACACTTAACCGTGCTACAGGTATTACCAGACAGCCTGGTTCTACATTTAAGATTATTGCCTGCTACGCAGCTGCACTAGATGCAGGTGGTATGACACTTGCTTCTGTAGAAAACGATATGCCTACTACCTACGCAGATGGCACATCACTTAAGAATTACAACAACAAATATCTTGGTTGGACTAACATAAGAACAGCCATTACTAATTCTATTAATGTTGTTACTGTCGAGGTTATTCAGGATATTGGTACAAGCCTTGGCTATCAGTACGCTAAGGATTTAGGTATCACTACTCTTTCAGATAAGGATAACAACGCAGCCATTGCGCTGGGTGGTATTACCCAGGGTGTTACAAACCTGGATTTGACTGCTGCTTATGCTACTATCGCAAATGGTGGTGAATACAACAAGCCAATCTTCTACACAACAGTTGTTGATCATCAGGGAAACATAATCCTTGATAACAGAGAAAACGCTTCTAAGCGTGTATTAAAGGCTACTACAGCATGGCTTCTTACCAGCGCTATGAAGGATGTTATGACATCTGGAACAGGTACTGCTGCTAACTTTGAAGGTGTTGCTGTGGCCGGAAAATCCGGTACAACTACAAAGAACAAGGATACCGTTTTTGCTGGATTTACACCTTATTATACTGGTGTTATTTGGGGTGGATTTGACGATAATACACCGCAAAGCTACACCACATACTCTAAGGTAATATGGAAGGCTGTAATGAGCAGAATTCACTCAGGACTTGCTTATAAAGACTTTACTATGCCTGATGACATTGTTGCTGTTCAGGTTTGTAAAAAATCAGGAAAGCTTGCAATTCCTGGTACATGCGACCACGACCCACGTGGTTCAATGATTTATACAGAATATTTTGAAAAGGGCACAGAGCCTACAGAAACCTGTGACAAGCACTATGTAGGTTATGTATGTACACAGTCACACATGTTTGCAAATTCTACCTGTCCTAACTATGGCGGAGTATTTATAGTAGATGGCGCACCAGGTTCTGCCGATGAACCATTCTCAGTTAATGCAGCCACATTTGGACAGTATTGCCCACTCCATCCTGGAGAGCCACTTCCTAACTCAGGCCAGATTGGCGGAGGCGAGGTTGCGCCGGAAGGGGAAGGGAAGATTGAAGTTGTTGGGGTGAATAATATGCATATAAAAAAGAGCTCAAATTGAGCTCTTTTTTGTTTGCCACGGCGCACCCTCTTTGCCGCAGGCAATCATAATGGGTGCTGCCTTCCTTGTTATTAAACTTCAAATATCATATCGCCGTAGCTTGGCATTGGCCAAGAATCTTTGTCTACAATCATTTCCAGGGCATCTACAGGGGCGCGAAGGGCGTCCATGGCCTTGACTACTTCGTCGTGATAGTAGTTAGCTTTCTCGCAGCTAGAGGCTTTCATAGTGTATGCCTTATCGTTTGTTTCTCTAAGATTTACAAGAGCTTCCTTTGTTTCCTTAAGATAGTTAGATACCTTAATTAAAAGCTCCTTCTGAGTGCTTACATCGGCCTCAGGGCACGCATCTGTGATTGTGCCGATAGAAAGGCCAAGCTCTGTTGCATAGCTGATTACAGCTGGAATAATCTGCTTAGAAGCCATGTCTATCATTGTTCTAGCTTCAATGTTGATAGACTTGATATACTGCTCATATTCAATCTCTGCACGAGATTCAAGCTCTACCTTTGAGAATACCTTGAACTTCTCAAACATAGATACTGTAGCATCTGTTGTGAGAGCTGGAATAGCATCTACAAATGAATTAATGCTAGGTAAGCCTCTTCTCTTAGCTTCCTCAATCCATTCGTCACCGTAGCCGTTTCCATTGAATACGATACGCTGATGGTCTGTAGCAAGCTTCTTAATCATATCATGTACTGCGCCATCAAAATCCTTAGCCTTCTCAAGCTCATCACATGCCTCGCAAAGAGCCTCAGCCATAATTGTATTAAGAACTACATTTGGTTCGCCAACAGAATCCTGTGAGCCAACCATTCTGAATTCGAACTTGTTTCCAGTGAAAGCAAATGGAGATGTACGGTTTCTATCTGTAGCATCTTTTCTAAAATCAGGAAGGGCTCTAACACCTGTTTCAAGCTTTCCTCCCTTTTTAGACTTGGTAGCTGTACCTGTAGAGATAAGCTGTGTTAAAACATCCTGAAGCTGTTCTCCAAGGTAAACAGAAATAATAACTGGAGGTGCTTCGTTACCTCCAAGACGCTGGTCGTTACCAACATCTGCTGCAGATTCTCTAAGAAGGTCTGCATGGCGGTCTACTGCCTTAAGCACAAGGCAAAGAATCAGCAAGAACTGAATGTTCTCATGTGGTGATTTGCCTGGCTCAAAAAGGTTGATTCCATCATCTGTAACAAGTGACCAGTTATCATGCTTACCAGAACCATTAACGCCGTTAAATGGCTTCTCATGAAGTAAGCACTGTAGACCATGACGGTTAGCTACCTTTCTAAGAGTTTCCATAATAATCTGGTTATGATCAACTGCCACGTTGCACTGTGCGTAGATTGGAGCAAGCTCGTGCTGAGCTGGTGCAACCTCGTTGTGCTGTGTCTTTGATGATACACCAAGCTTCCAAAGCTCTATGTTTACGTCACGCATATAGGCCTCAATACGCTCTGGAATAGCACCGAAGTAATGGTCATCCATCTCCTGACCCTTAGGTGGCATAGCGCCAAATAATGTGCGTCCTGTGTACATCAAATCTTTTCTGGCAAGATACATTTCGCGGTCAATCAGGAAGTATTCCTGCTCTGCACCGACTGAAGGTGTTACTCGCTTTGAAGTGGTATTTCCAAATAATCTAAGTAAACGAAGTGCCTGCTCAGATAGAACCTCCATTGAACGAAGTAATGGTGTCTTCTGGTCAAGTGCTTCGCCGGTGTATGAACAGAAGGCTGTTGGAATGCATAGTGTTGCGCCTGCTGCATCCTGTCTAACAAAGGCAGGTGAAGTAGGGTCCCAAGCTGTGTAGCCTCTAGCCTCAAATGTGGCTCTAAGTCCGCCTGAAGGGAATGAAGAAGCATCTGGCTCGCCCTTTATAAGCTCTTTACCTGAAAAGCTCATTAACACCTTTCCGCTTGGAAGAGGTGCAGAAATAAATGAATCATGCTTTTCAGCAGTAATTCCTGTAAGTGGCTGGAACCAGTGTGTGTAGTGGGTTGCTCCCTTTTCAATAGCCCACTCCTTCATCTCGTGTGCAATAACATCAGCAGTCTCTAAATCTAACTCTTCTCCTGCAAGAATGGTCTGCTTCAGTTTCTGATAAGTCTTCTTTGGGAGGCGCTCCTGCATTACGCTATCATTAAATACGTTCTCACCAAAGATGTCTGCCACATTAAAATATTCTTCCATGTATAAAGTATCCTTTCCCATAACATATATAAAGAAAGACAATCAGCAAGATTCCCCACCGATTGTCTTTCAATAGTTCAACTAAAAGCTAAACTGACAATGCAGCTTAGGCCTTTCCAACTGAACCAAAAAGTTCCATCTTTTCTTTAACTGTAGCCTTGATAGCATCTGTACCAGGAGCAAGAAGCTTACGTGGGTCAAATCCCTTACCTTCAAGATCCTTACCTGCTTCAATGTACTTACGTGTAGCGTCAGCAAATGAAAGCTGGCACTCTGTATTAACGTTAATCTTTGAAACACCAAGCTCGATAGCTTTCTTAATCATATCAGCTGGGATACCTGTACCACCGTGAAGTACGAGTGGCATAGCACCTGTCTTCTGCTGAATAGCATCAAGTGTCTCAAATGAAAGACCCTGCCAGTTCTCTGGGTACTTACCGTGGATATTACCAATACCAGCAGCAAGCATATCTACGCCAAGGTCAGCGATTGTCTTGCACTCGTTAGGATCAGCGCACTCGCCCATACCAACGACACCATCTTCTTCACCACCGATTGAACCAACTTCACACTCGATAGAAAGACCAAGACCATGAGCTACGTTAACAAGCTCTGTAGACTTAGCAAGGTTCTCCTCGAATGGATAGTGTGAACCATCAAACATGATAGATGTGAAACCAGCCTTAATACACTTGTAGCATCCTTCGTATGTACCGTGATCAAGGTGAAGTGCTACAGGAACTGTAATACCAAGTTCCTCATCCATAGCGCGAACCATAGCAGCAACTGTGCCAAAGCCTGTCATGTACTTACCAGCACCCTCAGATACACCAAGGATTACAGGAGAGTTAAGCTCCTGAGCTGTAAGAAGAATGGCCTTTGTCCACTCAAGGTTGTTAATGTTAAACTGACCAACTGCATAGTGGCCTGCTTTTGCTTTATCAAGCATTTCTTTTGCAGAAACTAACATAAATTATTCCTCCATATATGCGTATTTGGATTCTTAATTAGAACCCTATCTAACCGAAATTCTACCATAATGAATATTTCTATTCAATAGCAATTTCTAAGGCACCCTTTTCATCTATGATGGTTACAGACTTATGATTTCCTCCAAATTCGCCATCTAATGTCCATGGTACTTCTTCGCTACAGGTAAGTTTTATCTGTGATGTCTGGAAAGAATATACCATGTCTGAATCAGGGATGATGCCTGTCATGAAGCCTAATATTTCGTTTAACTCCATTGGGTTTTTAGGCATCTTGATAAGTGTAGCTTCAAACACTCCATCGTTTAGGCCAATATCTCCTCTGATGATTCCCTGGAAGCCACCAACTGATTTAGAGTTGGTAATCATTCCATAGATGAATTCTTCGTAGACAACATTGCCATCGTATTCTACCTGCATTCTGAAGGAAGGAATATCCCTCAGTTGCTTAGCACCCTCTATAATATAAGCTGCGTGTCCTAGAACATTTTTCATATCCTGTGGTGTAGCATAAGAAACTTCGGTAAAAATACCAAATGCAGCTACATATACAAAAGAATCCGAATTAAAGTTTCCTATATCACATGGAAATAGATTATCGGATACACTGATACGCGCTGCATTCAACATATTCTTATCTATACCAAGGGAATTGCCAAAATCGTTAGTGGAGCCTGCTGGGATATAGCCTATAGGCTTTCTGTCAGATACAGCAAGCTGCATCATTCCAGTAACCACCTCATCCAAGGTGCCGTCACCACCAGAGCAAACGATTCTATCAAATTCCTTAGCTCTTTCAATTGTCTGTGTAGTAGCATCACCACCAGATTGTGTAACATGAACACTAACCTGATAGCCTGCCTTAATCATAATGTCTAGGATGTCAGCAAGATGTTCCTTTATTTGTCCCTTACCTGAACGGGGATTTACTATAAATAATAATCTCTTTGACATATAATCCTCTTTATTAATTATTTTGTAAGGAAATTAGAAAGCTCAGCTACTGCCTTTTCTTCATCATCACCACTTGCATCGATAACTACTGTCTGTCCTGAAGCTAAAACTAAACTCATCATTCCCATGATACTCTTAGCATTTACCTTTTTCTCGTCCATCTCAAAATAGATTGAACTTGCGAACTGATTAGCTAACTGCACCAAATGTGCAATAGGTGTGGCTTCCATTGAATTTGACATCTGGATTGTAACTTGTTTTTGCATTACTTCCTCCTGAAAAACTAAATACCTACGCTGGATTATCTAAACTCTTCTGCTATTTTCGCCAATTTTTTCAATCGGTGATTAACACCTGATTTTCCAATAGGCGGATCCAAATACTGGCCCAGCGAACCTAATGGTGTATCTGGATATTCCAATCTGACTGCGGCTATCTCCTGTAGCTGAGGCGGTAGATTCTCTAATCCGAGATACTTATCAATAAGATTAATATCTTCTATCTGCCTAACTGCAGTGCTGACAGTCTTTCCTATATTGGCGGTTTCGCAATTAACCTTGCGATTAATAGTGCCTCGTACTTCCTTAACAACCCTAATATTTTCCAATTCCATAACCGAATGGGCTGCTTCCATTACCCTAAGTATTTCGACAATTTGTGCCCCTTCCTTAAGGTAGGCTACATATTTACCATTGCGGCTAACATATTTAGCCTCAACATCGAATACATTCATAGCCTTAACAAGCTGTATAGCCTGTGATTCATAGTTGCATACTATTTCGAAATGATATCCCTTATTAGGGTCAGAAATAGAGCCTGCGGCAAGGAATGCCCCTCTTATGAATGAACGCTTACAGCATGGCTGTTGAATAATTAATTCGTCAACCATAGAGCAATCATCCTTTAGCTTAACCATTTTTATGGTCTCTAAATAGACATCCTCTGAAAGTACCGTGACATCTTTTCCTATATTACGTGTTTTATTTAATAAAGTAAAGACTTTTCTTTGTAATGCATCATCTGACATACTTTTGTGTATATCTATTCCATGCATTAGAAAAATCCCAGCAAGCTCTGCAACTATGCAATGTCTGCTCTTTGGGATTATAGAAAAAAGCTCTTCTTTTACGTCTTTTGAAAACGACAATTACTTTCCTCTCAAAGCATCTTTTCCAATATCACGATGCTCTATTTTAAGTCCGTAAGACTCGTCACTGTTAAGTGCATTAAAGATTTCATCAGCAAGGCATACGCTTCTGTGCTTACCGCCTGTACAGCCAACTGCAATAACCAGCTGATTCTTTCCTTCTTTTATATAATTAGGTATTAAAAACTTGATTAAATCTGTAGTCTTTTCCAGGAAGGTCTGAGCCTCATCATATTTAAGGACAAAATCCTTAATAGGCTGGTCATTTCCTGTAAAAGGCCTAAGCTCTGTATCATAATAAGGGTTCGGCAAGAACCTTACATCGAATACCAAATCAGCATCCTCTGGTATACCGTATTTGAATCCGAAGGAAACAATTGTAATAAATAAGCTCTTATAATCTACATCATCAACAAAGATTTTTTCAAGCTCTGCTTTTAATTCTCTTGTAAGAAGATGTGTAGTATCAATTACATAATCAGCCTCATCTCTTAAGAAGCCAATTGATTCTCGTTCCTTAACAATACCTGCCGCAATTCTTTCTCTACCTGACAATGGATGGTTACGTCTGGTTTCTTTGTATCTTTTTATAAGGACATCATCCTCAGCATCCAAGAAAAGTATAGAAAATTGCTTGTTATCGTTGTCTAATTCTTGCAGAATATCCGGCAAAAGCTTCATCGCCCTGCCGTTACGAACATCAATCCCTACTACAATTTTCTCGTCGAACGCGCCATTTTCAGCCAATTCCACTACACTCTTGAGTAATTGTATAGGCAAATTATCCACACAGTAATATCCCATATCTTCTAGCATTTTAAAGGCTGTACTTTTACCTGCTCCTGACATTCCTGTGAGAATTAATAGCTTCAATTGATGTCCCTCCCTATGATTCGTACCTCTGGTGTCAAATGAACACCGAATTTATTATAGACTATATCATCAACATTATGCATAAGCTTAAGTACATCAGAAGCTGTAGCATTATCCTTGTTGATAACAAAGCCACAGTGCTTTTCGGAAACCTGTGCCCCGCCTACACTATAGCCTCTAAGTCCCGCATCGTCAATAAGTTTTCCTGCAAAATATCCTTCTGGGCGCTTAAATGTTGAACCAGCACTTGGATAATTTAGAGGTTGCTTAGAAACACGCTGATTTCTAATTTCCTCAATTCTACCCTTGATTTCATCCGTATTACCCTGGGCAAGCTTGATTGTTACGTCTGTAACAAATCCACCCTTTTCCATAAGAATAGAATGTCTGTAAGACAAATCTAAATCTTCAGGGGTAAAAATTTGTTTCTCTAAATCTGTATTAATTACTGTGACAGATTCAAGCACATCCTTTATCTCGCCACCGTAGGCGCCAGCATTCATATATACTGCCCCACCTAAGGAACCTGGAATGCCAGATGCAAACTCTAACCCTGTAAGGCCTGCATCGGCTGCTGCATTTGCTACAGTAGATAAAAGAGCACCGGCCTCAGCTACAATAGTGTCACCACTGATAGTGATTGCTGATGATTTCTTTCCAAGTGCAATAACAACGCCCTCGATTCCAGCATCGGAAACTAAAAGATTACTGCCATTACCAATTACAGTAAAAGGCACATTCTCCCCCTTTAAAAAGAGAAGAATGTCCGCTATGTCACTATAAGCCGGCTCCACATATATATCTGCAGGGCCGCCAATTCTAAAGGTGGTATGCGCCTTCATTGGCTCCTCAGTAAGTACTGTGGAGTTTACAAAAGCCTCGGCCAATTTCTTGGCCAGGCTCGTATATTTCTCATTAAGCATACTTAATAAACGCCTCGTATCCTAATAATGCTTCGTACAAATCAACCTTTGAAATGATTTCACATGGTGCATGCATAGAAAGAACTGCTACACCTGAATCAATAACCTGCATGTTATAGTTACCCATAATGTAAGCGATTGTTCCGCCGCCGCCCTGGTCTACCTTACCAAGCTCGGCTGTCTGCCAACATACATTATCCTTATCCATGATAGCGCGTACCTCGCCAACATACTCAGCACATGCATCGTTAGAACCGCTCTTTCCTCTAGCGCCTGTGTATTTGTTGAATACAAGACCACGTCCAAGGTAAGCTGCGTTGTTCTTCTCAAATGCTGATGCATAGTTTGGATCAAGAGCTGCAGATACATCTGATGAAAGAACCTTTGAATTTGTAAGAGCACGACGAAGCTTAAGCTCAGAATATTCTCCTACACAATTGTAAAGTTCTGCTAAAGTGTTCTCAAAGAACTTAGACTGCATACCTGTAGCACCAACTGAACCGATTTCTTCCTTATCAACAAGAAGTGCGCAAGCTGTCTTATTAAGCTTCTTAGTTGTGTTAGCAAGTGCCATAAATGAAGGATATGCACATACTCTATCGTCATGACCGTAACCTAAAATCATAGAACGGTCAAAACCAAAGTCTCTAGCCTCACCAGCAGGAACAACTTCGATTTCTGCAGAGATGAAATCCTCTTCTTCGATATCATATTTATCCTTGAGAAGCTTAAGAATATTCTTCTTAACAGATTCCTTTTCCTTCTCACCCTTCTTATCGAAGCCTGGGATGCTGCCAACGATTACGTTAAGGTCTTCACCTTCTACAACCTTAGCACCCTTCTTATCCATCTGGTCTGCAGCAAGATGAATAAGTAAATCTGAAATACCAAATACTGGGTCAGATGGGTCTTCACCAACATTTACGTTAACTACCTCACCTGTCTTTTTAACAAGAACACCATGAAGTGCAAGTGGAATAGTAACCCACTGATACTTCTTAATTCCACCATAATAATGTGTATCAAGAAGTGCGATATCTGTATCCTCGTAAAGTGGATTCTGCTTTAAATCCATTCTTGGGCTATCAATGTGGGCACCAAGGATGTTAAGACCATTTTCAAGTGGCTCTGTACCGATGTTGAACATAGCAAGCATCTTGCCCTTATTTACAGCATATACTCTATCTCCAGCCTTAAGCTTCTTGCCATTTGCTATAACATCGTTTAAGTCTAAATAACCAGCTTCCTTAGCCTTCTCAACGAAGAATGCAACACACTCTCTTTCAGTCTTACATGCTGAAAGGAACTGTCTGTATTCCTCACCAAATTCCATAACTTTTTTTACATCTTTTTCAGATGTATACTTACTCCATGCGTTTTTGCGTTCCATAATACTAAAAATCTCCTGTTAACCATTTATATTATTTTGAACTCGTCTATATAGTTCCTCTGCTGCGTTATATCCCATCTTCTTCTGTCGATGGTTAACTGCTGCAGCTTCACATATAATAGCGAGATTTCGACCTGGTCTGATTGGAAGTGAATGGCATGTTACATCAATACCCAAGATATTCATGTACTCATCTGTCATTCCAAGGCGGTCATATTCCTTTTCCTTTGACCAATCCTCAAGTTTGATAACTAAATCGATGCGCTGCTCATCCTTAACAGCCTCAACACCGTAAAGTGATTTAACATCGATAATACCAATACCTCTAAGCTCAATGAGGTACTGAGTGATTGAAGGTGCTCTACCATATAATCTTTCGTTGTTAGGACGACGGATTTCTACAACATCATCAGAAACAAGTCTGTGACCTCTACGAATCAGCTCCAATGCAGCCTCTGATTTACCGATTCCAGACTCACCTGTGATAAGAAGTCCTTCACCGTAAACATCTACAAGTACACCGTGAATAGTGGTGTATGGAGCAAAATCCATGTTAAGAGAAAAGATAAGAGCAGACATAAATTCTGATGTAGCACGGTCTGTACCAAGCACTGGAATCTTTGCCTTGTTGGCTTCCTTAAGAATAACCTCTTCTGGCTTTTCATCCCTACAATAAATCACGCAAGGGATATCATAAGAGAAAAGCTTTGCAAAGCTTTCTGCCTTCTCCTCGTCTGTTTTCTTTGATAAATATGCAGTTTCTACATTACCGATAACCTGGATACGGCTAGGTTCGAAATGCTCGTAAAAGCCATGAAGCTGTAGCGCTGGTCTGTTAACATCGGCAACTGTAACCTTAGCCTCTTCCAAATTCAATTCTGGTGTGTAGTTGGTAAGATTAAATCTTTCCATAACAGTAGCAACTGTAACAAATTTATTATTTGCCATAAAAACCTCCGTTCACAATTAAAATCTTAACCTATTGTAGCTCATTTTTGCTTGAATTAATAGGGTGAAAGTAATTGTATACATTTTCTGCTGCTTCTTTTGACATGGATTCTGTATCCATTAAATCCTCCACAGAAGCCTCTGCCATTTTTTCTGCTGACACATACTTTTTCATAAGTGCTTTTCTTCGCTTAGGACCGATGCCATCTATGTCATCTAAGAAGCTGTGAACCTGACCTTTGCTACGCAAGCTTCTATGATACTCGATGGCAAATCTATGGGCTTCGTCCTGAAGCCTGGTAATAAGCTGAAAGCCTTCTGAATGAGTGTCGATTGGAAGCTCCATGTCCTTATAATAAAGGCCTCTGGTTCTATGGTGGTCGTCCTTTACCATACCTGCAATTGGAATATGAAGACCAAGCTCAGCCATAACCTGCTCTGCTATATGCACCTGGCCTTTACCACCATCCATCATAATGATATCCGGGAATTTAGTAAAGCTGCCTTCTATTACTCCACCGTTTTCTTCTAACTCCTCTATACCGTGTGAAAAACGCCTTGTAAGGACTTCGTGCATTGAGGCGTAATCATTTGGTCCCTCAACGGTTTTAATCTTGAATTTGCGGTAATCTGAGCGTTTAGGCTTGCCTTTTTCAAACACCACCATGGAACCAACTGATTGAAAGCCGGAAATATTAGAAATATCATAAGCCTCCATGCGGCTTGCGCCTGGAAGATTAAGTATGTCTGCAATTTCTTTCATTGCCCCAATTGTACGGCCTTCTTCCTTTTTGATTTTTTCTCTATCCTGATCTAGAACCATCTGAGCATTCTTGGCTGCGAGCTCCACAAGCTTATGCTTGGTTCCTGCCTTTGGTGTCTTAAGATATACTCTTGCACCTTTTTTATTAGTAAGCCATGTTTCTATTAGACCTGCTTCTTCCATCTCAATCTGGACGAATATCTCCTTAGGAATAAAAGGGGTGCCTGTATAATAATCCTTAAGGAAATATTCCAACAAATCCTCATCTGTGTCATCCACTCTGACATTTATAAAGAAATGCTCCCTGCCTATCATCTTGCCGCCTCTGATAAAGAATACCTGAACTACAGCATCCTCCTGTCCCTTAGCCATGGCAATAATATCTCTGTCCTCACCATCAAGCTGGGTAGCCTTTTGTCTGCCGGCACAGGCCTTTACAGATTCGATTAAATCCCTGTAAATGGCAGCCTTCTCAAAATCCATTTCCTCAGATGCCTTTAGCATCTTTGCCTTAAGGTCTTTTATGGTGTCAAAATAATCACCATTTAAAAAATCGATAACCTTATCTACGTTTTTACGATACTCTTCTTCTGGCACGTTGCCCTGGCATGGGCCTAAGCATTGACCAATATGATAATTAAGACAAGGTCTATTCTTTCCAAAATTCTCAGGAAGCTTTTGATTGCAGGTTCTTATCTTATACAGCTTTTGAACCAAATCTATTGTATCGTGAACTGCCCCAGCAGATGTGAATGGTCCAAAGAATTTGCTACCGTTCTTTTTCATCCTGCGGGAAAACAATACCCTAGGATAAGCCTCCTGGAGAGTAACTTCGATATAAGGATATGTCTTATCATCCCTAAGCATGGTGTTGTACTTTGGACGATATTCTTTTATAAGATTGCATTCTAAAATAAGAGCCTCAAGCTCAGAATCTGTGACAATGAATTCGAAATAATCAATATTTGCCACCATCTGCTTTTTCTTGAGCCCCTCATCATGGCTAGGCTGAAAGTACTGTCGCACCCTGTGACGCAACGACAGTGCCTTACCTACGTATATGATTTCGTCATTTTTCCCATGCATTAGATAAACTCCCGGTTGGTCCGGGAGTTTACTAAGGTCTTCTTCAGTTACCATAAATTACTCATCAAAAATATTATCTGTTACTAAGTTATTAGGATCATCTACAATTTCCTTTGGTGAATCACTTGATTCAAAGAAACTGTTCTTTTCATCCTTCTTTTCCTCAGGCTCAGGAATCCCCTTAATCTCTCTGAAAATCTTCATGAATTCCTTACCTGTAATTGTTTCATGTTCAAATAGATATTCGGAAATCTTATCTAAGCTCTCCATATTATCAGTAAGAAGCTCCTTAGCCTTTGCGTATGCATCTGTAATCATAGAAAGGACTTCGTCATCAATCTGAGCTGCTGTATTCTCACCACAAATAAGTGATGCTCTGCCATCAAGATACTGGCTTTCTACTGTAGCAAGACCCATCATTCCAAACTTATCTGACATACCAAAGCGTGTTACCATAGCTCTTGCTATCTTGGTAGCCTGCTCGATATCGTTAGCGGCGCCTGATGTGTATGTGCCAAACTTGATATCCTCTGCAGCACGACCACCCATGTAAGTAACAATCTTGGCAATAAGCTCATCTTTAGTCTCAAGGAACTTCTCCTCCTCAGGTGTCTGAAGAGTGTATCCAAGTGCTCCCATAGTACGTGGAACAATTGTAATCTTTTGAACTGGCTCAGCATCCTTCTGAAGTGCTGAAACAAGAGCGTGCCCAACCTCATGATAAGAAACAATCTTGCGTTCCTTTTCATTCATAGCTCTGTCCTTCTTTTCTTTACCACCAACGGCAACTAGCTCGAATGCTTCGAATAAATCCTTCTGTGTAACGTATTTTCTCTTAGCCTTAACAGCAAGGATAGCTGCTTCGTTAATGATATTGGCAAGGTCAGAACCTACAAGACCAACTGATGCAAGTGCAAGTGCATCCAAATCAACAGATTCGTCCATCTTAACATCCTTGGCATGAACCTTGAGGATTTCAAGACGTCCCTTCTGGTCAGGTCTGTCAACGATGATACGTCTGTCAAAACGGCCTGGTCTAAGAAGAGCCTTATCAAGTACCTCTGGTCTGTTGGTAGCAGCAAGTATCAGTAGACCCTTGTTAGAATCGAATCCATCCATCTCTGAAAGGAGCTGGTTAAGTGTCTGCTCACGCTCGTCATTGCCACCGCCGTAATGAGCATCACGGCTCTTACCGATGGCATCAATCTCATCTATGAATACGATACAAGGTGCAACCTTCTGTGCCTCCTTAAAAAGGTCACGAACACGTGAAGCACCTACACCAACGAACATCTCTACAAAATCTGAACCTGCAAGAGAGAAGAATGGAACTCCTGCCTCACCTGCAACTGCTTTGGCAAGAAGTGTCTTACCTGTTCCTGGAGGGCCTACTAAAAGTGCACCCTTAGGAAGCTTAGCACCGATTTCGGTGTACTTCTTAGGATTGTGAAGGAAATCTACCATCTCCTGCACAGATTCCTTAGCCTCATCCTGGCCTGCAACATCCTTGAATGTGATGCCCGTAGCGCGCTCCATGTTGTAAAGCTTGGCATTGGATTTACCAACGCCCATAGGACCGCCACCCATCTTCTTCATGAAGAAGCCTAAAAGTACCCATAGAAGTACAAGTGGAAGGATGAATGAAAGGATGTTATAAATGATGGCTGCTGTGGAATCAGCAATAGTACCCTTTATATCTACACCATGAACCTTAAGTAATGGAAGTAGCTCATCATCCCTGAGGTAAGCTGTATATAGCTTAGTCTGCACAGTCTGACCTGCACTCTCGTAGAGCTGATTAATCTTCTTTGTCTCTTCATCTTCCGACTCATAAGTCTCGCCTTCCTTTAAGGTGATATTAATCACATCATCCTTAAAGTTGACCTCAGCAACCTTATCCTCTTCTACAAGTGTTATAAACTCTGTATAAGAGATTTCCTGGTTAGTGGTGGCGCTGGCCCCCTTATACATCATACTGGTAAAAAACAAAGCTATCAGTACTAATATTCCTAATGTATAAAAAGGCTGACGATTATTCTTTTTATCTCCACCGTTTTGGTTGTTATTATTTTCGTTCACATCTGCCTCCGATTAAACTAGAATTTCATCTTCTAATTTATCATAAATGGGTGAAAAAGTAATGGTTTTAATAAAAATTTTATACATATAAATAGATTCCCGCTTCGGTAAAAACAGGAATCTATTTAAAAGCTAAGTTATTTACTTTGATAATATTTCTGTATCGTTAGTAAATTCTGTACCTGAAACCTCTTCAAATTTGTGTAACAAGTCTTCTATTGTGAGGTTTTTCTTTTCCTCACCGCTGATGTTTAGGATAACTCTTCCCTCATTCATCATGATAAGGCGATTACCGTAATTAATGGCATCGCGCATGTTGTGAGTTACCATCATCGCTGTAAGATTATGCTCCTTAATAAGCATATCTGTGATTTCAAGTACCTTAGATGCTGTCTTTGGATCAAGAGCGGCTGTGTGCTCATCCAAAAGAAGGAGCTTTGGCTTTTGGATAGTGGCCATAAGAAGTGTAAGAGCCTGGCGCTGTCCACCTGAAAGCAAGCCAACCTTTGCTGTTAGTCTGTCCTCAAGGCCCAAATCCAGTTCTTTAAGCATAGAATGGTACTTAGCCCTCTCACTCTTGGTTACACCCCAGCCAAGGCCTCTTATTTTGCCTCTACGGGCTGCTAAAGCCATGTTCTCATCTATTTGCATGTTGGCAGCTGTCCCAGTCATTGGATCTTGAAATACGCGGCCTAAGTACTTAGCACGCTTGTGCTCTGGAAGTCCAGTAACATCTATACCGTCTATTTCAATCTTGCCACCGTCTACTGGCCACACGCCAGCTACAGCGTTAAGAAATGTGGATTTTCCTGCACCATTTCCACCAATTACTGTACAGAACTCTCCCTCTTCAAGATAAAGTGTGGCTCCATTCAAAGCTACCTTTTCGTTTATTGTGCCTGGATTAAAGGTCTTTTGTAAGTTGAAAGCATTAAGCATTTACCTTTCCTCCTCTCTTTGCAGCTTTAGAAAATGAGCTATTTGCCTTATTCTTGAGATATGGCACTGCAAGGAAAATTGCCACTATAATTGCTGTAAATAACTTCATATCGTTTGCTGGCATCTTTAGCCAAAGAACTATTGCAATAAAAATATAATAAAGAATTCCACCCATTACTACAAAGGCAAGTGAAAGAGCAAAATTTGATTTCTTCTTAAACAATGCCTGGCAAAGCACATCACCTATAATGATTGATGCCAATCCTATTACGATTGCACCACGACCCATATTAACATCTGCGTTTCCGTTAAACTGGGCAAATAATGCTCCCGCAAAAGCAACAATGGCATTAGAGATAACAAGACCAAATGCCTTCATTACATTAACACTGATTCCCTGTGCCTTAGCCATGGCAGGGTTTGTACCTGTGGCACGAAGTGCTGAACCCATTTCTGTTCCGAAATACCAGTACATTACAGCGATGATGATTACAGCTATAACAAAAACTGTAATAAGAGCATCATTCTTATATCTAAGTGAAACAGCCAGGTTATACTTATCTACAGAGATTGGTGTGTTTGGCTGATTCTTTGCTATTCTTAGGTTTATTGAATAAAGCGCCAGTTGTGTAAGGATACCTGCCAAAATATCTGGTATTCCAAATACTGTGTGAAGCATACCAGTGATAAATCCTGCAAGGGCACCAGCTATAAATGCAAGCACGAGCGCAAGCACCCAAGAGTGACCTGATATAATAACCATTGCAGCAACAGCTCCGCCTGTGGCGAAAGAACCGTCTACTGACAAATCTGCAAAATTTAATAATTTGAATGTAATGTAAATTCCAAGTGCCATGATTCCGTAGATAATTCCCTGTGCTACGGTACCAGGCATTCCTGCTATTAATGTTTCAATTCCCATTTTTTAACTCCAAAGAGCAAGGTCAAAACACTGACCTTGCCCACTAATATTTTTTATTTTATTGCAAATCTTATTCTTCAGAATCTTCCATTTCTATTGCAACATAGTCATCTGGAAGATTGATTCCTAACTTCTCTGCTATTACAGGATTATATTCCTTTGTAAATTCTGTAGCATACTGAATCTCGTATGAAGCTGGATCCTTTCCATTAACAAGGATTTCGTAAGCCATAAGACCTGCAGCGTATCCGATGTCATAGTATGAAATTGAAAGTGTTGCGATACCACAGCCCTTGCAGATTCCTTCCTCGCCAGCAATGATTGGAACCCCTGCTGTAACTGCTACGTTATTGATTGTCTCTGCGCAGCTGGCTGCAACATTATCAGTAGGTACATAGATAACATCACTTTCTCCGCATGCTGTCTGAACTACTGTAGCTACATCTGCTGAATCAGAGAATGTGTAAGCTGTTACATTGTATCCATATTCCTTAAGATATTCTGTAATCTGATTAGCCTGGAATAAAGAGTTATCCTCACCTGAGCAATAGATGATACCAACTTCCTTTGCATCTGGGAAAAGCTCATTTAACATTTCTGCCTGACCATCAAGTGGAGCTAAATCAGATGTACCAGTTACATTGATTCCCGTTGTACCTGTCCAATCCTTAATTCCAAGTGCAGTGCCATAATCTGTGATAGATGTAGCAACGATTGGAATACTGTTTGTAGCTGTTGAGCTAGCCTGCATAGCTGGTGTCGCATTTGCCATAATCAAATCCACATTGTCTGAAACAAATGAATTTGCAATTGTAGCGCATGTGGCTGTATCACCTGATGCATTCTGCACATTAACCTCTACATTTTCGCCAAGTTTTTCCTTAAGAGCAGCCGAAAAGCCCTCTGTGGCAGCATCAAGTGCTGGATGCTGTACAAGCTGAATAACACCTACATTGTATGTTTTTGAATCATCTGCTGCCTTATCTGCTGTTTCTGTCTTTTCTGTTGCTGCGGTAGCTGATTCTTTTTCCTTAGCTGCATCTGTTCCACAAGCAACAAGCGACATTGCAAGTGAAAGAGCAAGTAAAGTGCTAACTATTTTTTTCATAGCAACCCCTCCTAGTTTATTTATAATGTGTTCACTTTAGCACTTTTATCTACTAAAGTCAATGTGATTTATAAAAGGAGTCCGAAGACTCCTTTTTAAATTAATATTTAATTATAGATGATGGGTATATTCACCGTTAAATTTAACCTCTAACTTTCGACAGCAATAATATAATCCCGGAACTAAGAATATTACCGCAAAAAGCCATGCAACAGGACTAGCCCAAATTGCTCCAGAAAATCCTATCATTGGAACAAAGGTAAATGCTACTAGAATTCTTGCAATCATTTCCATTACGCCTGAATATATGGCAAATGTTGAGAAGCCCATTCCTTGAATAGCAAATCTAAATATATTAACAGCTGCCAGTAATGTATATGTTATTCCGTTAGCAAGCAAGAACATCATTGCCTGTTCTATTACAATATCTGTAGATGTAAATAATCGTAAAATATATCTTCCTGCAAAATACAATACAATAAATATAAATACTGAATATATAGTTCCAAGCAATTGGGCTGTCCATACTCCCTTCTTTACTCTAGGAATGTTCTTTGCGCCTACATTTTGACCTGCGTATGTAGCCATAGTTCCACCTAATGCATCAAAAGGACATACTACAAACATGGACACCTTAGCACCTGCTGTCATAGATGCAACCGCGATTGTTCCCAGTCCGTTTACCGCTGTTTGAAGGATTACTGACCCTACAGCCGTAATTGAGTATTGAAGGCCAAATGGTATACCCATAGAAATCAAAACCTGACTATGGTGAGGACCTAGCTTCAAATCACTTCTCTTTAGCTTTAAGATTGGGAATTTTTTCTTCATGTAAATCAAGCAGCTAAGTCCCGCAATTAACTGGGATATAACAGTAGCTAATGCAGGTCCATCAACACTCATTCCTAAAACAAGTATAAAGACAATATCTAATACTATATTTATACCTGCTGCCATAATAAGGAAATAGGTAGGTGTCTTACTATCTCCTAAGGAGCGCATAATACCAGCTGTAAGATTATATAAAAATGTAACTGGTATTCCAAAGAAAATAATTGAAATATATGAATATGCCAGTTCAATAATATCTTCAGGAGTTTGCATTATCTCCAGTATCTGAAAGCAAAATATACTTACGAATGTGGTTATTACAATTGCAAAAATGGCTGAAAGAATTATTGAATTTCCTACAAACTTGCGCATTGAATCATAAGACTCTGCACCAAATCTTTGAGCCACAGGAATCGCAAAGCCTGAACATATACCCATACAAAATCCATTAATTAAGAAATTTATAGAACCTGTAGAGCCAACAGCCGCCAAGGCACTATCGCCTAATGTTTGGCCTACTATAATCGTATCAACCAGATTGTACATTTGCTGGAATAATAATCCTGCAAGCATAGGTATTGAAAATCCTAATATAAGTCCAAGTGGATTTCCCTCTGTCATTTTCTTTGTTGAATCAGCTGCCATATTTTATCCTCATTGTTTATTAGTATCACTATTTTTATATTACAACAGTTTTTTGATTAATAATAGCATTAGTTTTTTAGATTTTTGTAAAGTATTTTAGATAATATGTAAAATATATTGTATGAAATAAAAAAAGAGCTAGGACAAATGTCCTAGCCCATGTTAAACATATTAAACAAGCTCAAGAACTACTTCCATAGCTGCATCACCCTTACGTGGTCCGATCTTAACGATACGTGTGTAACCACCCTTGCGATCAACATACTTTGGAGCGATCTCATCAAATACGAAGTTTGCCATGTCAACCTTGTGTGTTTCGCTCTTCTTAACACCCTTAGCTGTAGGTGTGTAAAGAACCTGCATCATCTGACGACGAGCGTGAAGTCTTGAAGGAGCATCCTTCTTAATCTTCTTATCTACTGTATCATATACAGTAACCTTCTTGCCATCAACAACTTCCTTTACTCTCTTACCATCTTTGTCCTTACGAGCAACCTTAGCCTGAACTGTAACTTCTTCGAAGTTATCCTTTTCCTTAACGCCAAGTGTAATGATGTGCTCTGCAAGCTTTCTTACTTCCTTAGCCTTAGCTTCAGTTGTAACAATCTTGCCGTGGTAAAGAAGCTCAGTTACCTGATTTCTTAAAAGAGCCTTTCTCTGTGATGATGTTCTGCTTAATTTTCTGTACTTTGCCATTTTGCTTTCCTCCTAAATAACATGCCGCAGGTGCTCATCGGTCTTACCCCGCAACTTAAGTGATGGAAAGTATACACGGATGTGCTCATCGGTCTTATCTTCCATGCATTATTTCCTGGTTATAACTTAAAAACTAGTCTTCTAACATTTTGAGTGAAAGACCAAGTTCACTAAGTTTCTGCTCTACTTCTTCCATAGACTTGCGACCAAGGTTACGAACCTTCATCATATCCTCTGGGGACTTATCGCAAAGTTCTGCTACAGTGTTGATACCAGCTCTCTTTAAGCAGTTGTATGAACGAACTGAAAGCTCAAGCTCATCAATGCTCATTTCAAGAGTCTTACCTGTTGTATCATCAGGCTTGTCAGCGATAACGCTAAGATCCTGTGCAGCATCTGAAAGATTTACAAAAAGATTTAAATGCTCGCTGAGTACCTTTGCAGCCATAGAAACAGCTTCATCAGGACCCATTGTACCATTTGTATATACATCAAGTGTGAGCTTATCGTAATCAGTAACCTGACCAACACGAGTGTCTTCAACAGTCATGTTTACACGCTCAATTGGTGTATAGATAGAATCTACAGCAATCTTGCCGATTGGTGTATCAGGTGTCTTATTCTTATCAGCAGAAATGTATCCACGATTCTTTGTGATTGTAAGCTCCATGTAAAGCTTGCAGTCATTACCACCATTAAGGTGAGCTATAACAAGATCAGGATTAATGATTTCAATATCAGAATCAACCTGAATATCAGCTGCTGTAACTACGCCTTCACCCTCGAACTCAATATATGCTGTCTTAGGCTCATCAGAAGAGCTATTGTTTCTGATAGCCAATTCCTTAATGTTCATAACAATTTCAGTAACATCTTCCTTAACACCAGGAATAGCACTGAACTCATGAAGGACGCCTTCAATCTTTATCTGGCTAACTGCAGCACCTGGCAGAGACGAAAGCATAATTCTACGAAGTGAATTACCAAGTGTTATACCGTATCCTCTCTCAAGAGGTTCAACAACGAATCTGCCGTATTTTTTGTCCTCAGAAATCTCTGCGATTTCAATATTTGGGTTTTCAAAATTTAACACTACATTGCCTCCTTAAATAATTAATAGACTCTAAAAAACAGAATATTAAATAATATTCTGTATCATCGCTTACTGCCGCATAGTAAAATTGTAACAAATCGCACTTATACAAGCAAGCTTGTATAAGTGCTTTTTGTAAACATTCACTAAAATTTATTATTTTGAATATAACTCGACGATAAGCATCTCGTCTACAGGAACATCAATCTGCTCTCTATTAGGAAGCTCTTTAACTGTACCCTTAAGGCTCTCAGCATTAACGTCAACCCACTCAGGAGTTGTTCTACCAGCTGTTACCTCTGTAATATCCTTAAATCTCTGAAGGCTCTTTGACTTCTCGCGAACTTCGATAACATCTCCTGCCTTAACAAGATATGAAGGAATATTTACTGGCTTACCATTTACAAGGAACATCTTGTGATCTACAACCTGACGAGCTTCTCTTCTTGTACGAGCAAATCCCATACGGAATACTACGTTATCAAGACGGCTCTCAAGGATTGTCATAAGGTTTTCACCTGTCATGCCCTTCATACGGTCAGCCTTCTCATAATAATTACGGAAAGGCTTCTCAAGTACGCCATAGATGAACTTAGCCTTCTGCTTCTCCTGAAGCTGAAGAGCGTACTCTGACTTCTTTCCTCTTCCTCTATTTTTCTGTCTGTGTGACTTCTTATCATATCCTAAAAATGTAGGATCTAAATCAAGAGATCTACATCTTTTAAGAACTGGTGTCTTATTAACTGCCATTAGATTTCCCTCCTAATTAGACTCTTCTACGCTTTGGTGGACGACATCCGTTATGTGGAACTGGTGTAACATCCTTAATTGTAAGAACCTGAACGCCGTTTGCATCGATTGCTCTGATTGCAGCTTCACGTCCTGAACCTGGTCCCTTTACGAATACATCTACACTCTTTAAACCGTGAACTAATGCAGCCTTAACTGCAGTCTCAGCTGCCATCTGAGCAGCATAAGGAGTAGATTTCCTTGAACCTCTAAATCCTAGACCACCAGCACTTGCCCATGAAAGAGCATTGCCCTGAGCATCAGTAATAGTAACGATAGTGTTATTGAAAGATGCCTGAACATGTACCTGTCCGTGTTCAACGTTTTTCTTTACACGCTTTTTTGTTGTCTTCTTTGCAACTTTAGCCATAATTAAACTAACCTACTTTCTTTCTATGAATATAATTACTTCTTCTTATTTGCTACTGTACGCTTTGGACCCTTACGAGTACGAGCGTTTGTCTTAGTCTTCTGTCCACGAACAGGAAGACCCTTTCTATGACGGATTCCTCTATAGCATCCGATTTCCTGAAGTCTCTTGATATCAAGGGCAACTTCTCTTCTAAGATCACCTTCTACAGTCATTGTCTCATCGATAACTGTGCTGATTTTCTTTACTTCATCGTCAGTTAAATCCTTAACACGAGTGTTAGGATCTACACCAGCTGCCTCAAGAACCTTGTTTGAGCTTACTCTACCAATTCCGTATATGTAAGTTAAACCAATTTCAATTCTCTTGTCTCTTGGTAAATCTACACCTGCAATACGAGCCATGTGTGTTTACACCTCCATAAAATTCTACTTAATTAATAACGATACAAGTAATGCAGCTCCGATTACTCGGCCTGAAATGTGTGCATCCCCGCATCTGGAACAATGTGGCCTCGGTATGATAGGCCTATTTATTATGAACAGCCTAAATTAGATACACTTTAGACTGCAGCCGCACATAATAAAATGCTACACAAACTATGTCAGATTAACCCTGACGCTGCTTATGCTTAGGGTTCTCGCAAATAATACGAATGCTACCCTTTCTTTTGATGACCTTGCACTTCTCGCACATAGGCTTAACAGAAGATCTTACTTTCACGATGTTCCTCCTTTCCATGCCCTTTTATTCAAAGGTTGTGGTCAATCTATAAATTGGACATTAAAAACGTCCGTTTAATAGTATAGCGGCCGTTTATATATATGTCAACAATTTTTTATTTATCTCTCCAAATAATTCTTCCCTTAGAAAGATCATAAGGACTCATTTCGATTGTTACCTTATCACCAGGTAATATTCTGATGTAGTTTTGTCTAAGCTTTCCACTGATATGAGCAAGAATCTGATGACCATTTTCAAGCTCAACCTTAAACATTGCGTTAGGAAGCTTCTCAACAACTACTCCTTCAACCTCAATAACATCTGCCTTAGACATCTTCGTTCCTCCTATTATAACTTTTAAGAATTCTTTTAATTTTAACATCATCCAGTGCACTGACATCTTTGATTTCATCAAGCACCTCAGATGGAATATTTTTTATAAGCTGTAAATGAATTTTCTTTTTCTTCTTAGGATTTGATAAAAGCTTTGTGGTTCCATTTGCTAAGTAAAGATATTCATCTTCCTCTCTCACTACCACATACACCTTTTTTATATCATGTCCAGCTTTTGATTTGGCAAGCATTAAATCCATTTGTTACCCTCCGGATTAGCAAGCTCAGATGGTGTAAGAGTTAATATTTCAGGATTTCCATCAGTAATAACAATAGTGTTTTCATAATGAGCTGATAATGACTCATCCATTGTAACTACTGTCCACTCATCATCCATCCATGCAACATCAGGAGAACCTGCATTTATCATTGGTTCAACTGCTAATGTCATTCCCGCTCTAAGCTTTGGTCCTCTTCTGAATGGACGCTTAAAGTTTGGAATTTCAGGTGCCTCATGAAGACTAGTGCCAATTCCATGACCAACTAAATCTCTTACTACACCATATCCAAAGCTTTCAGCATAGCTTCCAATAGCTCCTGAAATATCATATAGATGATTTCCTGCCTTGGCATATTTCATACCCTGGAAAAATGATTGGCGAGTTCTTTCTATAAGAAGTCTTGCCTCTTCGCTAATTTCACCAACTGGAACAGTTCTTGCGGCATCTGAATGATACCCCTTATATAACACTCCAGTATCAAGGCTTACTATATCACCATTTACTAATATGCGATCATCTGTAGGTATTCCATGAACAACCTCATCGTTAACAGAAACACATACACTTGCTGGATAACCATATAGCCCCTTAAAATTAGGTTCACATCCAAAGCTTCTAATAACTTCTTCACCAAGCTTATCTACATCTAAAGTAGACATTCCTTCATGAATCTCTTTAGCTAATGTTTCGTGAACCTGAGCCAGAATCTTGCCAGCTTCTCTCATTAATTGAATTTCTTCTTCAGTTTTAATAGTAATAACTTCTGACATCTTAAGCTCCTAATATAGAAGTGATATCCTCAAATACTTTTTCCATAGGCTGTGTACCATCAACAGATTTAAGAATGCCCTTCTTGCTGTAGTACTCAATTAATGGCTGTGTCTGATCATGATAAACATCAAGTCTCTTCTTAACTGTTTCTGGCTTATCATCATCTCTTAACACAAGATTGCTACCACATGTATCACAAACGCCTTCCTTCTTAGGAGGAATAGATACGATATGATATGTAGCGCCACAATTTAGGCAAGCTCTACGACCTGACATTCTGTTAATGATATTCTCATCAGGAACATCTACATCAATAGCATAATCCATAGCCTGGCCAATCTTTGTAAGAGCTGCATCAAGAGCCTCTGCCTGTGGAATTGTTCTTGGGAACCCATCTAATACAAATCCATTTTTTGCATCATCCTGTGCAATGCGGTCCATTACAAGATCACATGTAAGTTCATCTGGAACAAGCAAACCTTGATCCATGTATTCCTTTGCTTTCTTGCCAAGTTCTGTACCGTTTTTAATGTTAGCGCGGAATATATCACCTGTAGAAATGTGAGGAATAGAATACTTATTTGCAATTTGCTTTGCCTGTGTTCCTTTGCCTGCACCAGGTGCACCTAACATAATAATCTTCATAAACAAACCCTCCTGCATGTTTAGTTGAAAACTAATATTAAATAAGTGATTAAATCCATTAATCTACTCATATTAAACACATTAAGAGATACGCAATACGCGTATCTCTCTTAAGTGTTTAATGATTATTAATCATTTAAAAAGCCTTTGTAATTACGTACCATCATCTGTGATTCTACTTGCTTAAGTGTCTCTACGATAACACCAACAATAATGATGATTGATGTACCACCGAATGAAACGCTTGCTCCAAGTAAACCATTAAAGATGATTGGAAGTAAAGCCACTATTGAAAGACCTATTGCTCCAATAAATATTACATGTCTTAATATAGCTGTAAGATAATCGGATGTAGGCTTTCCAGGTCTAATACCTGGAATAAATCCTCCGGAACGCTTTAAGTTCTCTGCAATTTCCAAAGGATTGAAAGTAATCTCTGTATAGAAATATGCAAATCCAATGATAAGCAATACGTATACAAGAGCACCAATTGTATAAATCCAATTTGATGGTGTGAACCAGTTTGACTGATTCATTCCATTAAGAATCTTGCCCCAGAATCCTTGAACACCATCCTTGTCAAATAACTGAACAAGCATGATTGGTGTCTGAAGTAATGACTGTGCAAAGATTACTGGAATAACACCAGCTGTATTTACCTTCATTGGGATAACTGATGAGTTTCCACCCACCTGTCTTCTTCCCTGAATCTTGTTAGAATACTGAACTGGAATACGTCTTTCTGCGCTTTGAAGAATAACTACAAATACGACTAATGCAACAATAATTGCTGCAATAATAATTGCTGCAAGTGTAGCCTTTGGAATTGTCTTTCCAGCCATGTACTGCTCATAAAGCTTTGTTAAATCAGCTGGGATACGGCTGATAATGTTAATAGTAAGAACTATTGAAATACCATTACCAATACCCTTCTCAGTGATTCTCTCACCGATCCACATTAATACTGCAGAACCTGCTGTAAGAGAAGCTACTACAAGCACATAATTAATGTATGGAACAGAATAAGATACAAGGTATCCGCTTCTACCAAATCCAATTGCCATTGCAATTGATTCACCTAACGCTAACGCTATTGTAAGATAACGAGTAATCTGCGTCATCTTCTTTCTGCCCTGCTCACCATCACGCTGCATTTCCTCTAACTTAGGGAAAGCAATAGTAAGCAACTGCATAATGATAGAAGATGTAATATATGGTGTAATATTAAGCGCAAATACTGACATAGCTGAGAATGAACCACCAGTGATTGAATCAAAGAAATTCAATGCACTGTCGCTATTCTCAAATAAACTAGCAAATGCACTTCCATTGATGCCAGGCACAGGAAGTAAACTTCCTAGCCTAACAACAATAAGCATTATAAATGTAAAACCAATTCTTCTTCTTAAATCTTTAATTTTAAAAGCATCGCGTAGTGTCTGAAACATTAGATCACCTCTACTGTTCCGCCTAAGGCTTCAATTTTCTCCTTTGCGCTAGCACTAAAAGCGTTTGCCTGAACATTAAGCTTCTTAGTAAGCTCGCCACCGCCAAGAATTTTAACGCCATCGCGAGGGTTCTTAATGATACCGCTCTCAATAAGTGTATCAACTGTTACAGTAGCACCATTATCAAATCTCTCTAAATAAGAAACATTGATACCAACGATTTCCTTTGTATTTCTATTCTTGAAACCACGCTTAGGAAGACGTCTGTATAAAGGCATCTGTCCACCTTCGAATCCAAGTCTAATGCTTCCGCCTGAACGAGCCTTCTGTCCCTTATGACCCTTACCAGCAGTCTTGCCATTACCTGAACCGTGACCACGGCCTCTTCTGAAATTATCGCTATGCTTTGAGCCTTCTGCTGGCTGTAAGTTAGATAAATCCATTATGGCACCTCCTTCTATTAAATTTCTTCAACTTTTACTAAGTGATTGACCATTCTAAGCATTCCGCGAACGCTGTCGTTGTCAGGAAGCTCAACAGTCTTGTTGACCTTTCTAAGGCCAAGTGCTTCTACAGTCTTCTTGTTCTTAGGAACAGCACCGATTGTAGACTTTACGAGTGTTACTCTTAACTTCTTCTCTGCCATTTTAACTTTCCTCCTTAAGCAAGAATGTCTTCAACCTTCTTGCCACGAGCCTTAGCTACCTCTTCAGGTGACTTAAGAAGCTTAAGTCCTTCGATAGTAGCAAGAACAACGTTCTGCTTATTTGATGATCCAAGTGACTTTGTACGGATATTTCCGATACCTGCAAGCTCACATACAGCACGTGCTGGACCACCAGCGATGATACCAGTACCTTCTGGAGCCTTCTTAAGAAGTACAGAAGCGCCTGTGTGCTTACCCTGAATGTCATGTGTAATACTGTGGTTGTCGTCAAGCTTAACTGTGATAAGCTTCTTCATTGCATCTTCCTTACCCTTGCGGATAGCTTCAGGAATTTCAGCTGCCTTGCCAAGTCCAGCGCCAACGTGTCCGTTCTTATCGCCTACTACAACAAGAGCTGTGAAACGCATGTTACGTCCACCCTTAACAACCTTTGTTACACGCTTAATTTCTACAACCTGCTCAGTTAACTCTAACTGGCTAGCGTCAATGATTTCACGTTTCATGTGTTCTCCTCCTAGAATTCTAATCCAGCTTCTCTAGCTGCATCTGCTAAAGCTGCAACCTTGCCGGCATAAATGTAACCACCTCTGTCGAAAACGACTTCCTTGATTCCCTTTTCCTGTGCCTTCTTTGCAATAACTGTACCAAGCTTTGAAGCAGCTTCTACGTTATTTGTCTTTGCAAGATCTGCCTTAACGTCAGCGTCAAGAGTAGATGCTGAAACGAGTGTATTTCCACATGTATCATCAATTACCTGTACATACATGTGATTGTTACTTCTGAACACTGCAAGACGTGGTCTTTCTGCTGTACCGGCTAGAGTGTTACGAAGTCTTCTATGCTTTGTCTGGCGAATTACTGATCTAGATTTCTTACTTACCATTTTACATTCACTCCTTTACTATTTCTTACCGGTCTTACCGACTTTACGTCTAATAACTTCATCAGCGTACTTAATACCCTTACCCTTGTATGGCTCAGGTCTTCTCTTATCTCTGATGTTGGCTGCATACTGGCCAACCTTTTCCTTGTCGATACCCTTGATGATAATTTTATTTCCGTCAACTGTTGACTCAATACCCTCTGGATCTTCCATCTCTACTGGGTGTGAGTAACCAAGGTTAAGAGTAAGCTTCTTACCAGCCTTAGATGCTCTGTAACCTACACCGTTAACTTCAAGAGTCTTCTCATAGCCTGTTGTAACACCAACAACCATGTTGTTGATAAGTGTTCTTGTAAGACCATGTAAAGACTTCATTTTCTTTAAATCATTAGGTCTAGTAACAACAACTTCTGCACCCTCAAGCTTAATATCCATCTCTGATGGAAGTGTGCGCTCTAATGTGCCCTTAGGACCTTTTACAGTCACATGATTATTTTCTGCAATCTCAACTGTAACACCAGCTGGAACTGCGATTGGCATTCTTCCTATACGTGACATGCCCGTACCTCCTTTAAATAATAGTATGTCCGACTTCAATAATCGGGTTATACTTTTGGGTAATTAGTTACTTGTTTGGATATGATTACCAAACGTATGCAAGAACTTCGCCACCAACCTGAAGCTTACGAGCTTCCTTATCTGTGATGATGCCCTTGTTTGTTGAAAGGATAGCGATACCAAGACCACCTAAAACGTATGGGATATCGTCCTTACCTGCGTAAATACGAAGACCTGGCTTAGAAATTCTCTTAATACCAGAAATAATCTTCTCGTTCTTGTTTGCACCGTACTTTAATGTAACACGGATATCCTTGAAGTTACCATTATCAACGATGTCATACTTTGTGATAAATCCTTCATCTACAAGAATGTCTGCAATTGCAACCTTCATCTTTGATGCAGGAACATCTACTGTATCATGTTTTGCAGTATTTGCATTACGGATTCTTGTAAGCATATCTGCTATTGGATCACTCATTGTCATGATGCAATTTCCTCCTAATTTTCAATCTGTGCTCGCTTAATTACCATGAAGCTTTCTTAACGCCAGGAATCTGTCCCTTGTAAGCTAATTCACGGAAACATACTCTACAAATACCATACTTTCTAAGGTATGCATGTGGACGACCGCAGATTTTGCAACGACTGTACTCTTGTGTAGAGAACTTTGCTTTGCGCTGCTGCTTAACTTTCATTGACTTCTTTGCCATAACTTTCCTCCTATGCTTCCTTAGCGAAAGGCATGTTGAATAAACGAAGTAATTCTCTAGCCTCTTCATCTGTCTTAGCTGTAGTTACGAAGATGATATCCATACCACGAGTCTTGTCAATCTTATCGTACTCGATCTCAGGGAAGATAATCTGCTCCTTAATACCAAGAGCGTAGTTACCTCTACCATCGAATGAATTAGGATTTACACCTCTAAAGTCACGTACACGTGGGAGTGCAAGGTTGATGAGACGATCTGCGAACTCATACATCTTTTCTCCACGAAGTGTAGTCTTGCAACCAATTGCCATACCTTCACGAATCTTGAAGTTAGCAACTGAGTTCTTTGCCTTTGTTGTAACTGCCTTCTGGCCTGTAATCATTTCCATATCCTTGACTGCAGACTCAAGAAGCTTTGCATTGTCCTTTGCTTCGCCAACACCCATGTTGACAACGATCTTGTCGATCTTAGGAACTTCCATAATATTCTTGTATCCGAACTTCTCTACCATTGCTGGTACGATCTCATTAAGATACTGATCTTTTAATCTACTCAACGAACTGTTCTCCTTTCTTCAATTAGTCAATCACTTCGCCAGTCTTCTTAGCGAAACGGACTTTCTTATCTCCGTCCATCTTGAAGCCAACGCGTGTAGGCTGACCGTTATGAAGTAACATAACATTTGAAGCATCGATAGGAGCTTCCTGCTCGATGATACCGCCTGCCTGGTTAGCCATGCTAGGCTTAACATGACGCTTAACCATGTTAACACCTTCAACTGTAACGGTGTTATTCTTCTTATCTACTGCGATAACCTTACCTTCGTTGTTTACATCGCCACCAGCAATGACACGAACTGTATCGCCCTTTTTAATTTTCATAGTTGCCATTCTACTCTTCCTCCTACAATACTTCTGGAGCGAGAGAAACAATCTTCATGAACTGCTTCTCACGAAGCTCTCTAGCTACAGGTCCAAAAATACGAGTTCCTCTTGGAGTCTTGTCATCTTTAATGATGACTGCAGCATTTTCATCAAACTTGATATAAGAACCATCTTTACGACGGGCACCTTTAACTGAACGAACAACTACTGCCTTAACAACGTCACCCTTCTTTACAACGCCACCTGGTGTTGCATCTTTAACGGTAGCAGTAATTACGTCGCCGATATTGGCATATCTTCTTGTAGATCCACCCATAACACGGATAACAAGGATTTCCTTTGCTCCTGTATTATCGGCTACCTTTAATCTACTTTCCTGTTGTACCATTATAGTAGCCTCCTTTAATTATTTTGCTCTCTCGATTACTTCAACAAGTCTCCATCTCTTATCCTTAGAGAGTGGTCTAGTCTCCATAACCTTTACAGTATCTCCGATGTGAGCGTCGCCGTTCTCATCGTGAGCCTTAAGCTTATATGTCTTCTTAACGATCTTGTTGTAAAGTGGATGCTTTACATTGTCGCGGATTGCAACAACGATTGTCTTATCCATCTTATCGCTTACAACAACACCTGTACGTGTTTTTCTTAAGTTTCTTTCCACGTCTTTGTTCTCCTTTCAAATAGTTAAGATTCAACTCTATCGTCGGCTAAAGCCTCCTGACATTAGAAATCTTCACTATGTTCGATTTCTAATATCACTTTTATGCATTCTTCTCAGCTTCTGTGATAACAGTCTGAATACGAGCGATGTTACGACGAACCTCACGGATTCTTGCTGTATTGTCTAACTGATTTGTAGCATTCTGGAATCTTAAGTTGAAAAGTTCTTTCTTAGCTTCTACGAGCTGAGCGTTAAGCTCTGCTACTGAAGTGTTCTTTAAATCTTCTACGTACTTTGTATTCTTCATTATGCTTCACCGCCTTCTAAATCCTCACGGGAAACTATCTTGCACTTGCAAGGAAGTTTATGTGTAGCGAGACGAAGTGCTTCTCTAGCAACTTCCTCAGATACTCCTGAGATCTCGAATAATACACGGCCCGGCTTAACAACAGCTACCCAATATTCAAGTGTACCCTTTCCTGAACCCATTCGAGTTTCAGCAGGCTTTGCAGTAACTGGCTTGTCTGGGAAAATCTTAATCCAAACTTTACCACCACGCTTAATATAACGTGTCATAGCGATACGAGCTGCTTCGATCTGGTTTGACTTAATCCAAGCTGGCTCCATTGCAACGATACCATACTCACCGTATGAAATCTTATTTCCTCTTGAAGCTTTACCAGCCATGTTTCCACGGAACTGTTTTCTATGCTTCGCTCTCTTTGGCATTAACATATTATTCGGCTCCTCCTTCCACATTCTTCTTCTTTGGAAGTACTTCACCCTTATAGATCCATACCTTTACGCCAACCTTACCATAAGTAGTGTCAGCCTCAGCGAATCCATAATCAATATCAGCACGGAGTGTCTGAAGTGGAATAGTACCTTCATTGTAAGACTCGCTACGTGCCATATCAGCACCACCAAGACGACCTGAACAGCTTGTCTTGATACCCTTGATGCCAGTCTTCATTGCTCTTGACATGCAAGACTTCATTGCTCTACGGAAAGATACACGGTTCTCAAGCTGGCCAGCGATGTTCTCAGCAACAAGCTGTGCATCACGATCTGGTCTCTTGATTTCCTTGATATCTACAACAAGCTTATCGCTTGTCTGCTTCTGGAGCTCTGTCTTAATCTTGTCGATTTCAGCGCCGCCCTTACCGATAACTACGCCAGGCTTTGCTGTGTAAACTGTAACCTTAACTCTACCAGCAGCACGCTCGATTTCAATCTTTGAAACGCCTGCAGCATAAAGCTTCTTCTTAAGAAATTTTCTGATATTATAGTCTTCAACTAAGTAGTCTGAGAAGTTCTCGCCCTCAGCATACCACTTAGAATCCCAGTCCTTAATAACACCGACTCTTAAGCCATGAGGATTAACTTTCTGTCCCATGTTTTGCCTCCTTAATTTTTCTGATCAAGCACGATTGTGATGTGGCTCATTCTCTTTTCGATTCTGTAAGCTCTACCCTGTGCTCTTGGTCTGATTCTCTTCATTGTAGGTCCCTTGTTTGCATAGCACTCAGCTACTACGAGGTCCTTACGATCTAAGCCGTTATTGTTCTCAGCGTTTGCAATAGCAGACTTAAGTAATTTTTCTATTACGCTTGAAGCGTATCTTGGATTGTACATTACGATAGCAAGTGCTGTATCAACATCCTTACCACGAATGGCATCAAGTACGAAACAAGCCTTCTGAACTGACATTCTAGCATAAGATAACTTTGCTGAAGGTCTTGTATCCTTTACATCGTTTCTCTCACGTTTAATTTGAGATCTATGTCCCTTAGCCATGATAAAAACTCCTTTCTGTTAATTAGCGTACCTTTGACTTCTTCTCGTCCTTGCCGTGACCTCTGTAGGTTCTTGTAGCAACGAACTCACCAAGCTTGTGTCCAACCATGTCTTCTGTGACATATACTGGAACGTGCTTTCTTCCGTCATGTACTGCAATTGTATGTCCAACCATCTGTGGGAAGATTGTAGAACGACGTGACCATGTCTTGATAACTGACTTGTCGCCGTTTGCGTTCATAGCATCAACCTTCTTTAATAAGCTTGCATCAGCAAATGGTCCTTTTTTTAATGAACGTGCCATGTGTATCCTCCTTACTTGATTGCTCTACCATCGCGTCTTCTTACGATGAGCTTGTTAGACTGCTTATGTTTCTTTCTAGTCTTGAGACCAAGAGCAGGCTTGCCCCAAGGTGTACATGGACCTGGACGTCCGATAGGAGCGCGGCCCTCACCACCACCATGTGGATGGTCATTAGGGTTCATAACAGAACCACGAACTGTAGGTCTGATACCCATGTGTCTCTTACGACCAGCTTTACCAATCTTAACAAGGTTGTGATCACCGTTACCGATAACACCGATAGATGCGCGGCAGTTAAGAGGTACCATTCTCATTTCGCCTGAAGGAAGACGAAGTGTTGCATACTTTCCTTCTTTAGCCATGAGCTGAGCTGAGTTACCAGCTGAACGAACGAGCTGTCCGCCACGACCTGGATAAAGCTCAATATTGTGAATAAGAGTACCAACTGGAATCTTCTCAAGTGGTAAGCAGTTACCAACTCTAACTTCAGCGTCAGCACCGTTCATAACTGTCATGCCGTCTGTAAGACCAGCTGGAGCAAGGATGTAAGCCTTCTCACCATCTGCGTAGCAGATAAGAGCGATGTTAGCTGTTCTGTTTGGATCGTACTCGATACCAATAACCTTTGCAGGAATTCCATCCTTATTTCTCTTGAAATCGATAAGTCTATATTTTTGTCTGTTACCGCCACCGTGATGTCTAACGGTAATCTTACCCTGATTGTTACGACCAGCGTGCTTCTTTAAAGAAACAACAAGTGACTTCTCTGGAGATGTCTTTGTGATCTCAGCGAAATCTGAACCAGTCATATTTCTTCTAGAAGGTGTATATGGGTTATATGTCTTAATTCCCATTTTAGTTCTCCTTTCATGTACTCGTTTATTATCGCGCTCGACTGCGCATACATTAATTTACTCTTGCCTTTAGGCTAAATCTTAAAGACCTGAGAAAATCTCGATATCTTTGCTATCAGCTGTAAGCTGTACGATAGCCTTCTTTGTCTTTGCTGTCTTTCCGTAAGTCATTCCACGTCTCTTTGTCTTGCCATCAGCATTCATTGTGTTAACTGAAGCAACCTTTACTCCGTCGAACATCTTCTCAACAGCTTCCTTAATCATTGTCTTGTTAGCTTCTGGATGAACTAAGAATGTGTACTTCTTCTCAGCCATAGCGTTCATTGACTTCTCTGTGATTACAGGCTTTAGGATTACGTCATAATATTGTACATTTGCCATTATGCATATACCTCCTGAATCTGATCTACAGCAGCCTTTGTAACAACTACTGTGTTGTACTTAAGGATGTCATAAACGTTGATTGTGTTTGTAAGAGCTGTCTTTACTGTAGGAATGTTCTTTGCAGACATAACTACGTTCTTGTCGTTTGTGTCAAGAACTACAAGAGCCTTCTCAACGTTAAGGTTTGTAAGAACCTTTGCAAAATCCTTTGTCTTAATCTCGTTTAACTTAAGCTCGTCAACAACGATGAACTTGTTCTCGTTAACTGCAGAAGTGAGAACTGACTTAAGAGCTGCTCTCTTTTCCTTCTTATTAAGCTTAAATGTATAATCTCTTGGTGTTGGAGCGAATACTACGCCACCACCTGTCCACTGTGGAGATCTTGTAGAACCCTGTCTTGCATGACCTGTTCCCTTCTGTCTCCAAGGTTTTCTACCACCACCA
>NZ_JAFUSK010000022.1 GCF_017471675.1 Pseudobutyrivibrio sp. | reverse complement strand
GTCTTCTTTGTGGCTGTGCTGTGCCTCTGAACGCTGCGCTGTCTTTCTCGGCTTGGACCTTCGGGCTCGCCTTGACTTGCGACCAACCTTCCGTTGCATAGCAACGCTAAAGGGGGACCGGGGGATTTCTCCCCCGCGTATCTCCATAATTAAATATACTAGGGGCTTTGAGATGCGACTGACCGTGTCCCATCGTGCTTTGCGCGCTTCGGTGGCAATGGCAACAATGGTCTTCTTTGTGGCTGTGCTGTGAATCTGAACAATGCGCTGTCGAACTCGAATTGGAACTACGGGCTGGCCTTTACTTTCTGCTTTTGGAATAATAACCAATGCATCTCAAGGTCATTTACACCGCAGGCCGTTGCAATACGGCTAGGCTATTGCCGAGTGGAAATTCAGCCGATGAAGGAGAGGGCTAGTAATACGGACATAATGAACGCCTTCTAGGTGAATAAGTCATGAAAACATATAAGCATTTATTCGAGCAAGTGGTTGCAGAGGATAATATAAGGCAAGCGATAGAAGAGGCAGCAAAACGCAAACGGGAGCGAAGAGATGTGAAAAGAGTGCTCAACAACATGGACTATCATGTTGAAAGAGTTCAAAAGATGTTGATAAATGAAGAATATTCAGCGCATATCGACAGAGTATGTGTAATCAACGAAGGGACGCACTTGAAAGTAAGGCGAATCAGAAAGCCTCATTTCAAATACGACCAGATAATACACCACGCGGTGATACAAGTGTTGGAACCCATTCTGATGAAGCCTATGTATGAGATGAGCTGCGGATCTATTCCAGGACGAGGCTCACATTACGGCAGAAAGAGAATTGAAAAATGGATTCGTTCTGATGCTAAAAATACAAAATATATCTTCAAGATGGATATCAAACATTTCTATGAAAGTGTAGATAAGGATATCCTAAAAGGCATGCTCCAGAGAAAGATTAGAGATTGGAAGATGCTCAATCTACTATTTGAAATCATTGACGGATGTGAAAGAGGTCTACCGCTTGGTAACTACACATCACAATGGTTTGCGAACTTCATGTTGACCGAGCTAGACCACTACGTTAAGGAGGAGCTTAAGGCTAAATACTATGTTAGATACATGGATGACATAGTAATCTTTGGACCTAATAAGAAAGAGCTCCACAGGATACACAAGGAGATAGAAAGATACTTGAGAGAAAGGTTCCATTTGAGAGTCAAAGAGAACTGGCAAGTATACCGCTTCGAATATGTATCGCGTAAGGATGGAAAGCTCCACGGAAGAGACCTTGATTTCATGGGTTTTAGGTTCAAGAGAAACAGAACCATCTTAAGACGTTCTATTTACTATCGAATCACAAGGAAAGTAAGGAGAGTGGCCAAGAACGTGACCATCCAAGGAGCGTGCGGCATGGTTAGCTACATGGGATACATCAAGAACACCGATTCATATATGGTCTACAAAGAATACATCAGACCGGTTGTGAATATAGGAAAGCTGAAAAAATTCATATCTGTTAGAAGAAAGAAGGAGGCGATTAGGCGTGAAAATTACATGGAGAACCGTGACAGGTACACAGACAGAAGTTCCGCTTGAAGTAGATGTGACATCAAGCCAGGATACAGTGTATCTAAGACGAGACATCAAGCCAACTACCATAGAGATGGAAAGTGGCAACATTGAAGGCTACACATACCAAGAGGCGCAGCTGACAGTTGATGAGTACGAGCAATACATTTCAGAGATGGAACAGCTTGAGTCCGAAGCATTCAAAGCACAGGTTGCAAACAACGAAGCAATCATGGAAGCTTTGGCCGAAATGTACGAGATGATCGCAACGATTGGAGGTTGAAAGAATGGTTAAATTATATGCAAGATTAGTTATCTTAGGTAGCAGAACCATTGATGAAGTGCCTGAGAAGTTCAGAGAGGCTGTCCTTGAGGAAATCGAGAGACAGAAGTTTCTATGAAACGTCAAGAACCTGAATACTATCCTAAGTATTCAGGCAAGAGCGGAAGCCTAAACAATGCATTGAAAGAGTTAGGCGAAAAAACATTGAACGCTAAGGGGAAGATAAAAGTTGCAAAAGCAAATGCAATACCAGACTACACTGGCAGAGCAGAACAGAACCTTGCGTTGATTGAATTACTTAAGTCAGGAGCACTTATCAAACCAAAGTTAAGTGTTTTTGATACATCCTCAATTGGAGCATCTAAATGATGCTCCTTTTTAAGTGGAGGCACAATTGGAAAAAATATTACTAGCACAAAGTGAAATCATTGGAAGGCTCTGCGCGTTATGCGAGGAGCTGACAAAAGAGCTGGCTCAGTTCAAATGCATAGAACGCGAAGAAATCCTTCTGAAAGAAATTATGGAGGAGGACAATGTTTATGAGAACATTAATAGCTAATCTCAAGCTGTGGGTGGCAGCACTAAACACACCTAAGATTAATCTATGCGCCGCAGCAGGCGCACTTGGCAGTATCATCACATACCTATTCGGAGGATGGACAGAGGGCATGCAGACATTAATGGTTTTGATGGTAATTGATTATGTGACAGGATGGATTGTTGCTGCAGTATTCAAGCAGTCGAAGAAGACTGAAAGCGGAGGACTGTCGAGCAACATCGGTTTCAAAGGATTATGCAAGAAATTCGTCGAATGGATGATTGTGGCAGCTATGTTTAGACTAGATATTCTATTAGGCATTAAATATCTGAGAGACCTTTGTATAATTGGTTTTGCTCTCAATGAAATCATATCCATAACAGAAAATGTTGGATTGATGGGAATACCACTCCCACCAGCAGTCCAAAAGGCTATTGCAATATTAAACGAGAAAGCAGGAGCAGATAAGAAGGAGGATGAAGACAATGAAAACATCAACGGCAGGTCACAACCTGATTAAATCGTACGAGAACTGCAAACTGACAGCGTACAAGGCAACCTCATCAGAAAAGTATTACACAATCGGCTGGGGGCATTACGGATCAGATGTAAAGAAGGGAATGAAGATAACTCAAGCACAGGCTGACGCATACTTCATCAACGATTTGGCAAAGTTCGAAGCCAAGGTCAACAAGTACCAGGCTAAATACAATTTCAATCAGAATCAGTACGATGCACTGGTGAGCTTCGCATACAACGTAGGCTCGATTGATGGACTCACAGCAAATGGCACAAGAACTATCGCTCAGATATCTGCGAAGTTTGGAAGCTACAACACCCAAAAAGGAAAAGTACTTGCTGGATTGACTAAGAGAAGAGCTGCTGAAAAGAAGCTCTTTAATACAGCTGTCAAAGCAAGCTACATATATGAAGGCGTAGACATGAGTTTAGTGTTTAACGCCACATATTACGCCAACAGATACGCAGACCTTAAAGCGACCTATGGAACGAATGCAGCACAGCTCTTTGAACATTTCAAAGCTTACGGAATGAAGGAAGGCAGACAGGCGATTGATACATTCAACGTTGTAACCTACAAGGCAAGATACGCGGATTTGCAGAAGGCATTCGGAAACAATCTGCCTGAGTATTACAAGCATTATTGCACATATGGACATGCGGAGAAGCGAACAGCGGTGTAATCCTCCCTATATAGGCTCAGTGACTTAGGATATCTTAGGTTGCTGGGCTTATTTTTTTAAAAAAATTAAGAAAATTATTGAAAAACTGTTGACAATATACCGAAAAAGGTATATTATATAATCAGAAAGGAGGTAAAGACAATGGCTAAGAAAAAGAAGAACAAAAACAAAAAGAAGTTCCTAAAGAACCTCGAAGAGATTACAATAGGAACTATCGCAGGAGTCTTATCAGGAATTGCAACCTCGCTGATAATAAAACTCCTAAAGTGGTAAAGCAAAGGGGCGAAAGCCCCAACGCTTTCCTTGATTATAGCAACAAGCCATTGTTAAATCAATATGAGAATAGCGATAATTGTAGCCGTTATGGTAGGATGTGGAGTTACAATATATCTTCACAGAAAGCACAACAAAAGAGAGGATTAAAGCATGGACTTAGGGGCTAATCTAAAAAAGGCAAGAAACGATGCCGGACTGACACAAAAGCAATTAGCAGAAGCTCTTGACGTATATCAAAAAGATATAAGCCGATGGGAAAAGAACGAGCTAACTCCCAACACTCTGACCTTTGCAAAAATATGCAAAGTGCTTAATGCTTCTGCTGACGAAATACTCGAATTGCAATAAGAAATAACAAATATTTAAAGGAGAGGGAAAAATGAAAAAATACTACATTTACGACAAAGACGAAAGAAACTACCAGCAATACACATTCGAGCAAGTAAAAGAGTTCTTCAATATAGAGGACGATACAATCAAGGATATTGACGATGTGGAAGAATATCTGAAAAAAGAAGCGGATGGAATGGCTGTTCCATGGACAATTGAGGAAGTTCAAGACTGAGAGGCTTTTCTTGAACAAGAATAAAAAACGGCGTCACTTAGATAGACTCTAGGTGGCGCCGCCTTTTATTTTGTGGACAGATATGATATAACAATGTTCATAAAATACAAAAGAAAATTGCATGTGTCTATAACGGGGATGACTAATGCGATATTAAATAACTAGCAACGAGGAAGATATGCACGAATTAGCAGTAACAGAATATGTATTTAATTTGGTAAAAAAGCAGGCTGATGCCAATAAAGTAGAAAAGGTAGAAAAGATTCATCTGCTTATCGGTGACCAGTGTGATTATGTACCAGAGATTATTGAGGAATACCTGCAGGTAATGAGCGAGGGCACACCTCTTGAAGGTGTAAAGGTGGATGCCAAGGTAAAGGAATCTACAGTAATCTGTAAGGATTGCGGGGCAGTATTTACACGTCATGAATTTGCAGGAAGCTGCCCTAAATGTGGCAGCGATAATCTAAAGCTTAACCGGTGCACAGATTTTATTGTGGAAAACATCGAAGTTAAATAATTATTCTGATACAGAAGGTTTTTACAAATGACAATCATACTAGATAATATAAGCAAATCATATAATGGCAAAAAGGTACTTGATAATCTAAAGGTGGAGATAGAGGATGGCAGATGCTATGCTTTTGTAGGAGAAGCAGGTTCAGGAAAGACTACAGCTCTTAAGATATTCATGGGGCTAGAGCAGCCTGATGAGGGAAGCGTAGCTAGAATGGGAGATTACAAATATCCTACACTTCACAGCGCCTACGTTTCCCAGAATGGACAGCTTAATCTTAAGAAAAGCGCTACCTGGAATGTAAAAAAGGCTCACAGATGGGCTAGTAAAGGTAGGGCAGCAGAGGAACTTTTAAGGTTTCTTGATGCAGATAAATTGGAGCTTCCTGTTAGCGAGCTAACACCAGTTGAACGCCGATTGGTGGAGCTTACAAGAGCATTCTTTGTTCCTGCTGATTTCATAGTTTTAGACGAGCCATTTGAAGGAATGGATGAAGAGCTTAGAGCAAAATGCCTGGATTACATTATGCAGGTAAAAGGCAACAGACCTCTTCTGATAGCTCAAAGAACAGAGGACGGATTGGATTTCGCTAAAAAGATAAGATTGTCATAATGCTACGGGGGGTGTTTATGGTAAATACGATAATAGATTATTTGCAGGGAATGAACGATGGGGCAGTTGCCATACGTCTTGTTCTAGCCACCTTATGTGGCAGTTTGATAGGATGGGAGCGTGTAGTTAGACGGCACAGCGCAGGTATCCGTACATTTGCCTTGGTTAGTTTAGGCTCAGCAGTTGCCACGGTTCTTAACTTATATCTTGCAATACTTCCTAACATGGAAGCAGATGTTAGCCGTATTCCTGCTGGAGTTGTAAGCGGTATTGGCTTCCTTGGCGCAGGTACTATTATCGTAACAGGACGAAACCAGATAAAAGGGCTCACTACTGCAGCATCTCTTTGGGTGGCATCATGTATGGGAATGGCTTTTGGTGCAGGCTATGTGTTTGTGGGATTTGTATGCTTTGCTCTTGTAATGATTGCAAATGTTGTCCTTGTTCACGTAAGCCAGCAGATTGAAGAGAACAGCCGTTACGTCAGCATCTATATCGAGGTTGAGGAAACCAATGGTGTCAAAAAGCTTAGAAAGAAATTTTCCGAGATGGGCTACAGCATAAGCAGTATGAACAAGACTAAGGATAAGACACTTTCTGGTTCTGACACAGCCCTTATGATAGAGCTTGATTTCGGCAGCAAGCATTCTCATCAGGAACTGCTGGATGCTCTTAATAATTTAGATTTTGTAAGTTATGTTGAAGAGGTCTAGGATATTTATTTTTTACTAGAAACTAATTTTTTGAATTAAGGATTTTTACTTCCTCACATTATATTGTTTTTAGAAGCTGAATAGTTTCTATTGCAACTATCAACATTATAATGGAGGGAATTCTATGAATATTTTAGTAAGTATTATTACTGGCGGAATTGCTGGTTGGCTAGCTGGTATAATCATGAGATCCAACCACAATGTACTTATCAATGTGTTGCTTGGTTTGGCAGGCGGCGCAGTGGGTGGATTTATCCTAAGACTCCTTGGCATTTACGCTTATGGTTTCCTTGGAAATATACTGGTAGCTATCATTGGCGCTTGTCTTTTGATATTTATTGCAAAAAGATTTTAGGAATAAACCCTATTTAAAGTCTGACGAATTGTAGGATTCGTCAGACTTTTTTGTTATACTAATAAAAGTGAGAGTTAATTATGGAAAATTTTGGAGGGTGATTATGATTAGAGATGGTAAGGTTTGGATTGCAAATACAAAATCAGGGGAGCAGATTTTTATTCTTCCTAAGATGGCTAACAGACATGGCCTTATTGCTGGTGCAACGGGAACAGGAAAGACTATCACACTTAAGGTGATGGCAGAATCCTTTTCTGATATGGGAGTTCCAGTTTTTCTTGCTGATGTAAAGGGCGATATTGCAGGCATGATAAATCCTGGCAAGGATAGCGAGGATATGCAGGCTCGTATAACGAAGTTTGGATTAGATTCCCAGGGCTTTTCTTATCATAATTATCCAGTTACTTTTTGGGATGTTTTTGGTAAGAATGGTATTCAGGTCCGTACCACTATTACAGAGATGGGACCACTGCTTTTATCTAGAATTCTTGATTTAAACGAAAATCAAAGCAGCATTCTTTCCATAGTTTTTAAAATTGCCGATGAAAATAATCTTGCCTTAATTGATACTAAGGATTTAAAGTCCATGCTTAATTATGTGGCTGATAATAATAAGGAATTTGAGGATGAGTATGGAACACTTAACAAGCAAAGTATAGGCGTTATTCAAAGAGCTGTTGTGGCATTGGAGATGGCTGGAGGAGAGCAGTTTTTTGGAGAGCCTGCAATAGATATACGAGACTTTTTGACAGTAGGTGAGCAGGGACGTGGAATGATTCACATTCTTGATAGCAGAAGCCTTATTAACAATGGCACCCTTTATTCTACATTCCTTCTTTGGATGCTTTCGGAATTGTTTGAGACTATGCCAGAGGTAGGTGATTTGGATAAGCCAAAGATGGTCTTCTTCTTTGATGAGGCTCATCTTTTGTTCAAGGATACACCAAAGCATTTGATTGAAAAGATAGAACAGGTTGTTAAGCTGATTCGCTCTAAAGGAATTGGTGTTTATTTCATCACCCAAAATCCTAGAGATATTCCAGATGGGGTATTGGCGCAGCTTGGAAATAAGATTCAGCACGCTCTTAGAGCATACACACCATCTGACCAGAAAGCTATTAAGGCTGCGGCAGATTCGTTCCGGGAGAATCCTGCATTTAAGACAGTTGATGTGATAGAAGCTCTTGGTACAGGAGAGGCAGTAATATCTGTCCTTCAGGAGGATGGAACACCATCTATTGTGGAGCAGGCAGCTATACTGCCACCTCAGTCTCAGATGGGCGGAATATCAGATTCAGAAAGAGATAATGCAATAAAGGCAAGTATTCTTTATTCCAAATATGCTAATGGTTATGATGCCGAGTCGGCTTATGAGTTGTTGCAGAGAATGGGAATTGAAAAAGCTGAGGCAGAGGCGAAGGCTGCGGCAGAAGCTGAGGCTGCAAAAGTAGCTGCAAAGGAGCAGGCGGCAGCTGAAAAGGCAGCCGCCAGAGAAGCTGAAAAGGAAGCAAATCGCAAAAAGAGAGCGGCCAAATCTGTTGGAACCACTGTGGCAGGCACCCTGGGACGTGAAGTGGGAAAGAAGCTTGGCAAGCAGATTGGGGGCAAGTTCGGTCAAACACTTGGCGGTAACACAGGGGCTCAGCTATTTAGAGGCTTGCTTAACACATTGATTAAATAATTAGATTAATCTTTCGTTAAACTTTTTAAGGATTTGTTCCTTATTAATCTGGCTCCAGTCTAAAAGATGGCTGTAGATTTCTGCAATCAGCTGGTTCTTAGAGATTGGAGCTTGGCCATTTTTGAAAAGTGAACCGACGATTGATTGTAAGTCTTCAGGAAATTGGCTTATATCAGAGTCGAAATTAATGCCGATTCCAACAACAATCCACTGAACCATTCCAGAATCAAATTCGATTCCAGATTCAGTTAGAATCCCGCAAACCTTACACCCATCAATGAATAAATCGTTGATGGGTTTTATTTTTGGAGAAAGACCGGTTAAGCTTTCTATTGAATCTGAAACAGTAATGCCAGTGTAGGCTGTGATAACATCTGGCTCTAATGTAGGAAGCATTTCCGGGGAGAGGATAACACTCATGTAAATGCCACCCTCAGGAGAATAGAAGCTGTGGGTACCTCTACCTTTGCCTATAGTCTGACTACGTGCAATTATAAGAGAACCATGACAAATCCCTTCCATAGCCATTTCTTTGGCGGTTTTGTTGGTGGAATCCAAGGTATCAAAAATGTGGATAAGAGCTGTATCAATATTTCTATCCATGTTAGAAAGAATTCCCTGGGCAGAGATGATGTCGTTGCTTTCACCTAGGCGATACCCCTTTTTGTTTACAGCTTCAATTACATAGCCTTGTTTTCTTAGCTCGTTTATAGCTTTCCAAATAGCGTTTCTGGATATGCCAAGGGAAGAAGCAATGGCTTCACCAGAGATATAAGTATTTTTATTTTTTTCTAGTAATTCTAAAACCTTGTCTTTTGAACTCATGGGAGGACTCCTAAGTATTTATGGTAAGTGATGTTGTTATATGCTGCGATGTTACTATTCGCAGTAACTAAAACTACATTCATTATCTACGAATAGTAACTTTATTTTCACACTTTAAAGTAGTAAAGTTTACTAAACTCTCCATATATATATTAGAAGTATTTATGCTATTTTGTCAAAGTTATTAAAATGGGTCGCAACTTCTTGAATTTCACACTTTACTGCGATAAACTATTAAAAATGGTTTTTATATATAAGGGAAGGAATAATCATGACTTACAACATTGGTGTAATCAAAGGAGACGGAATTGGACCGGAAATCGTTAAAGAGGCAGTAAAGGTATTAGATGCCGTTGGTGCTAAGTTCGGTCATCAGTTTAATTATAATGAGATTCTTATGGGAGGCTGTTCAATCGATGCAACAGGAGAGCCTCTTACAGATGAGGCAATTGAAGCAGCAAAGGCTTCAGATGCAGTGCTGATGGGTTCAATCGGTGGCAACACATCTACCAGTCCTTGGTACAAGCTACCTGCTGATAAGCGTCCAGAGGCCGGATTACTTAAGCTTAGAAAGAGTCTTAATCTTTTCGCAAATCTCAGACCAGCATATTTATATGAAGAATTAAAGGAAGCTTGTCCTCTGAGGGATGATATTATTGGCGAAGGCTTCGATATGATGATTATGCGTGAGCTTACTGGAGGACTATATTTCGGAGAGCGCTCTACTAAGGAAGAGAATGGACAGCTTGTTGCCAGAGATTCTCTTACATATTCCGAGACAGAAATCAGACGCATTGCAAAGCGTGGTTTTGATATTGCAATGAAGCGTCGCAAGAAGGTTACATCTGTTGATAAGGCTAACGTACTTGATAGCTCAAGACTTTGGAGAAAGATTGTTGAGGAAGTGGCAGCTGATTATCCAGAAGTTACTTATGAGCACATGCTTGTAGATAACTGCGCAATGCAGCTTGTGAAAGACCCTGGACAGTTCGATGTAATTCTTACTGAGAATATGTTCGGAGATATTTTATCTGATGAAGCATCTATGGTTACCGGTTCCATTGGAATGCTATCATCAGCTTCGCTTAATGATACAAAGTTCGGACTATATGAACCATCAGGCGGTAGCGCGCCTGATATTGCAGGAAAGGGCATAGCAAATCCTATAGCTACAATTCTTTCTGCAGCAATGATGCTTCGCTACAGCTTCGATTTAGATGCTGAAGCAGATGCCATCGAAGCGGCAGTAAAGAAGGTACTAAAGGACGGCTACCGTACCATCGACATCATGCCCCGAGACGGCAGCGCCGTAAAGCAGGTCGGCACCGTGGAGATGGGCAACTTGATTGTAGAACGACTATAAAAGGCTTCCCCCTTGGGGGGTGCTAGACTCCAGTGGAGTCTGTTTAGCACCGACCGAGCCGGAGGCGAGAAAAGCTGTCACCGCAGGTGACTGATGAGGGGGGATGTAAATGCGACCCTCATCCGTCTGCTTCGCATCCACCTTCCCCCAGAGGGGGAAGGCTTTGAAAGGAGTCAAATATGAGAAGTGATAATGCAAGAGCTGGCATGCAACAGGCACCAGCACGTTCCTTATTTAATGCACTGGGCTTTACCCCAGAGGAAATGAAAAAGCCAATGGTTGGTATCGTATCGTCCTACAACGAAATCGTACCAGGCCATATGAATATTGATAAGATTGTAGATGCTGTAAAGCTTGGCGTTGCCGAAGCTGGTGGAGTTCCAGTAGTGTTCCCGGCTATTGCTGTATGTGATGGTATTGCCATGGGACACATCGGAATGAAATATTCCCTTGTAACACGTGACCTTATTGCAGATTCTACAGAGTGTATGGCACTTGCACATCAGTTTGATGCACTTGTAATGGTGCCAAACTGTGATAAGAATGTACCAGGTCTTCTTATGGCAGCAGCCCGCCTTGATCTTCCTACAGTTTTCGTATCAGGTGGTCCAATGCTTGCAGGTCATGTAGGTGGTCAGAAGCGTTCCCTTTCATCTATGTTTGAGGCAGTTGGTGCACATGCGGCTGGCAATATGACAGAGGATGAGGTAGAAAATTTTGTAGAAAATGTTTGTCCAACCTGTGGTAGCTGTTCAGGTATGTATACAGCCAATTCCATGAACTGCCTTACAGAGGCACTTGGAATGGGACTTAGAGGAAACGGCACAATCCCTGCTGTTTATTCAGAGCGAATTCGTCTTGCTAAGCATGCAGGTATGGCTGTTATGGATATGTATAACAAGGGTATTACAGCTCGTCAGATTATGACAAAGGATGCAATCCTTAATGCTCTTACAGTTGATATGGCACTTGGTTGCTCAACAAACTCAATGCTTCATTTGCCAGCTATCGCTCACGAAATCGGATTTGATTTCGATATTGAATTTGCAAATCCTATTTCTGAAAAGACTCCAAACCTATGTCATCTTGCACCAGCAGGTCCAACATACATGGAAGACCTTAACGAGGCAGGCGGTGTATGGGCTGTTATGAAGGAGCTTGCAGACATCGGATTACTTAACACAGACTGCATGACAGTTACAGGAAAGACTGTTGGAGAAAATATTAAAAATGCAGTAAATAGAAATCCAGAGGTTATCAGACCTGTGGACAATCCATATACAAAGACTGGTGGACTTGCAGTCCTTAAGGGAAATCTTGCACCAGATGGCTCCGTAGTAAAGCGAAGCGCAGTTGTGCCAGAGATGCTTGTACACGAAGGTCCAGCCAGAGTATTTGACTCAGAGGAAGATGCTATCGCAGCCATCAAGGGTGGCAAGATAGTAGAAGGCGATGTAGTGGTTATCCGCTACGAAGGTCCAAAGGGTGGTCCTGGTATGAGAGAGATGCTCAATCCTACATCTGCCATTGCAGGTATGGGACTTGGCTCATCAGTTGCCCTCATTACTGACGGTCGATTCTCAGGTGCCAGTCGTGGAGCTTCCATCGGACATGTTTCCCCAGAAGCTGCCGTAGGCGGACCTATTGCACTTGTTGAAGAAGGAGATATAATCTCCATCGATATACCAAATTACACCATGACACTAAAAGTTTCGGATGAGGAGCTTGCTGCACGTAAGGCTAAGTGGCAGCCTCGCGAGCCAAAGGTTACAACAGGTTATCTAAGAAGATACGCAGCGCAGGTTACTAGCGGCAACCGCGGCGCAATTCTGCGTACCCCAGAGATTTAAACCGCTGGTTACGTTAACAAGCCCTGCTTCAACTGTTACGCTCACAAGCATTATATTTCTACGCTCGCTAAAATGCTTCGCTTTAGAAACATAATAGCTTGTTAGCTACAGTTAAAGCAGTTCTTGTTAACTACCAGCTCATCTAATAAGCGGCTACACAACCTAGGCAAGCGCGAGCAGGGGTGCTAAAGGTCCAGTGGACCTTTGCTTAGCACCGACCGGAGTGGAACAGAGAAAGTATCATGCAAGCTAGGAAGGAACCGCGAAGCGCAAGCGTAGCGGGAGGTTGCCTAGCGCAGTATGAGGGGTGCCCTGCGGGAGCATGAAAAACTACTAAGCCGCGTAGATATATATACGTCGAGAAAGGTAAAGATATGTTATTAAATGGTTCAGAGATAACTATAGAATGTTTGAAGGAGCAGGGCGTGGATACTGTGTTTGGGTATCCGGGAGGCGCTATTCTTAATTTGTATGATGAGCTTTATAAGCATAAGGATGAGATTCATCATGTGCTTACAAGCCATGAGCAGGGCGCAGCCCATGCAGCTGATGGCTATGCAAGGTCTACAGGTAAGGTTGGCGTGTGCTTAGCTACCAGTGGTCCTGGGGCTACAAATCTTGTTACAGGTATAGCAACAGCACACATGGATTCAGTGCCAATTATTGCCATTACATGTAATGTTGCGCTTCCACTTCTTGGTAAGGATTCATTCCAGGAAATTGATATTGCAGGTATTACAATGCCTATCACAAAGCATAATTTCATTGTGAAGGATGTAAGGGATTTGGCAGAGACAATCAGACGTGCCTTCGTTATTGCAAAGAGCGGTCGCCCAGGTCCTGTACTTATCGATGTGCCAAAGGATGTTACAGCTCCTAATAATAAATGCGAATATATGCCTATGAAGCCTATTCCTGTAGGTAGGGTTAAGAAGAATATTACTCCAGAAGCTTTGGAGGGTGCAGTAAGCCTTATTAAAAAGTCTAAGAAGCCAGTGATTTTTGTCGGTGGTGGAGTTGTGCTTTCAGGTGCGGCTAAGGAGTTAAAGAAATTTGTTGACCTTGTAGATGCTCCAGTTTGCGATACTCTTATGGGTAAGGGTGCATTTAGTGGAACAGATGAAAGATATACTGGAATGCTTGGAATGCATGGCTGTAAGGCTTCTAATCTTAGTGTTTCAGAGTGTGATTTGCTTATTGCAATCGGAACTAGATTTTCAGATAGAGTTCTTGGCAATCCAGATAAATTTGCTAAGAATGCAAAGGTGCTACAGTTTGATGTAGACCCAGCAGAAATCAACAAAAACATCATTACTGATCATGCAATCATAGGTGATGTTAAAGAGACTTTGTCTAGATTAAATAAGATATTGGAACAGCAGAACCACGAAAAATGGGTGGCTCAGGTTAAAGAGCTTTCTGACAAGAATCCACTTAAGATTCCATCAGAGGGACTGTCAGGACAGTTTGTTGTGGCTGAAACATATCGTCAGACTAAGGGCGAGGCTATCATTACTACAGAAGTTGGGCAGCATCAGATGTGGGCAGCTCAGTTTTATAAATATAAAAAGCCACGTCAGCTTCTTACATCAGGCGGACTTGGAACAATGGGCTACGGTCTTGGAGCTGCTATTGGTGCGGCAACAGGAAATCCTGGCAAGAGAGTAATTAATATTGCTGGAGACGGCTGCTTTAGAATGAATATGAATGAGATGGCAACAGCTTCTAGAGAGAAGCTTCCAATCATAGAGATTGTTATTAACAATCATGTGCTTGGAATGGTTCGTCAGTGGCAGACCATCTTTTATGAAAAACGCTATTCTGCAACAGTTTTAGATGACGGCGTAGATTATGTAAAGCTTGCAGAAGCCATGGGGGCAACAGGAATCAGAGTTACTTCCCAGGAAGAATTCAAATCGGCACTCAAGGAGGCACTAGTCTCCGAGAAGCCAGTGCTTATTGACTGTATCATTGATTCGGATGATAAGGTATGGCCAATGGTAGCACCGGGAGCACCTATTAATGAGTTCTTTAAGGAAGACTAATTCTAAATAAAGGAGAGAGCGTAATGAGTAGAGTTTACAATTTTAGTGCAGGACCAGCAGTTTTACCAGAAGAGGTATTGAAGGAAGCGGCAGATGAAATGCTTGATTATAAGGGCTGTGGAATGTCGGTTATGGAAATGAGCCACAGAAGCAAGGTTTTTGATGAAATCATCAAGGACGCTGAGGCTGATATCCGTAAGCTTATGAACATCCCTGATAATTATAAGGTGCTTTTCCTTCAGGGTGGTGCAAGCCAGCAGTTTGCAGCAATACCTATGAATCTTATGAAGAATAAGAAGGCTGGTTATATCATCACAGGACAGTGGGCTAAGAAGGCATATCAGGAAGCAAAAATGTATGGCGAGGCTGTAGAGCTTGCTTCATCAGCTGATGAGACATTCAGCTATATTCCAGATTGCTCGGATTTACCTATCACTGATGATATGGATTATGTTTATATCTGCGAAAATAACACAATCTATGGTACAAAATTTAAGACTCTTCCTAATACAAAGGGTAAGGATTTGGTAGCAGATGTTAGCTCATGCTTCTTATCAGAGCCAGTGGATGTTACAAAGTATGGTATCATCTATGGCGGTGTTCAGAAGAACGTGGGTCCAGCTGGTATGGTTATTGTAATTATTCGTGAAGATTTAATCAGAGATGATGTTCTTCAAGGAACACCAACAATGCTTAAGTATAAGACACAGGCAGACAATGACAGCTTGTATAACACTCCACCATGCTATGATATTTATATCTGTGGCAAGGTATTCAAGTGGCTTCTCAAAAACGGCGGTCTTAGCGCAATGAAGGAGCTTAATGAGAAGAAGGCTAAGATTTTATATGATTATCTTGATTCTTCAAAGCTTTTCAAGGGCACTGTTAGAAAGGAAGATCGTTCACTTATGAACGTACCTTTTGTTACAGGTAATGAAGAGCTTGATGCTAAGTTTGTAAAGGAAGCAACAGCTGCAGGCTTTGTAAACCTTAAGGGTCACAGAACTGTTGGTGGCATGCGTGCTTCTATCTACAACGCTATGCCAATCGAAGGTGTAGAGAAGCTTGTTGAATTTATGCGTAAGTTCGAGGGGGAAAACGCGTAAGACGTTTTTTAATACCTATGAGGAGCCTGTAGGTAACAAGCTATTATATTACTCAAGGGAATCATCAGATGACTGGAGTAATATAATGCTTGTTACCGTAACAGGCGGACTAGGATTTTATGGAGGTTATAGAATGTTTACATATAATTGTTTGAATCCAATTTCAGATAAGGGTCTTATAAATTTTTCAACAGATTACAAAAAGGTTGAAAATATTAGCGATGCAGATGCATGCTTAGTTCGTTCAGCAGCAATGCATGATATGGAGCTTGGCAAGAAGCTTGCATGTATCGCAAGAGCCGGAGCAGGCGTTAACAACATTCCGCTTGATAAATGTGCAGAGGAAGGAATCGTTGTATTTAATACACCTGGTGCTAATGCAAACGGTGTAAAGGAGCTTGTATTCGCCGGAATGCTTTTGGCATCACGCGATATCATTGGTGGTATCCAGTGGGTAAACGAAAACAAGGATGACGAAAATGTTGGAAAGACAGCAGAGAAGGCTAAGAAGGCTTTTGCCGGAACAGAGCTTGCTGGTAAGAAGCTTGGTGTAATTGGCCTTGGTGCTATCGGTGTAAAGGTTGCTAACGATGCCACACATCTTGGAATGGAGGTTCTTGGCTATGACCCATACATCTCTGTAAATGCAGCATGGAATCTGTCTCGCAATGTTAAGCATGTTACTAATGTAGAAGAAATCTATAAGGAATGTGATTTCATTACAGTACATGTTCCACTTCTTGATTCTACAAAGGGAATGATTAACAAGGAAGCTGTACAGCTTATGAAAAAGGGTGTAGTAATCCTTAACTTTGCAAGAGACTTGCTTGTTGACGAGGCAGCGGTAATAAACGGTATCGAATCAGGTAAAATTCGTCACTATGTTACAGATTTTGCCAACCCAACAGTAGCTGGTGTTAAGGGAGTTATCTGTACACCTCATCTTGGTGCTTCTACAGAAGAAGCCGAGGATAACTGTGCAGTGATGGCTGTTAAGGAAATCATGGATTACATGGAAAATGGCAACATCATCCACTCAGTAAATTATCCAGATTGTGATATGGGAATCTGCTCTGCAGAAAGCCGTGTAGCCATTCTTCACAAGAACAAGGCTGGTCTTATCGCATCATTTACAGGTATCCTTAGCAAGGAGAATGTAAACGTAGATGACATGACTAACAAGAGCCGCGGAGATTTCGCATACACACTTCTTGATTTAGGAACAAAGCTAACTGATGAAATTATCGCAGAAATTGAAAAGGTTGATGGGGTAATTAAGGTTAGAGTGGTAAAATAAATACAAAGAATAGAAAGACGGCTGATTTAGCCGTCTTTTTTCATCCTCTAAAGTGTGTTATAATACTACAGATTGTAAAGATTTGGAGGATGCTATGGATACAGTAGAAACAGTATCAGCAGATGAGCTGGTTCAAGATATTCAAACAGGAGTATTTCAGCAGCAATTAGAAAGCTTGGTTCCTAAGTTCTGGAGTTTCTTTTGGAGTGCTATTTTGGCACTTATCGTATTTTTCATTGGAACTCGCATTATAAAAGGTGTTATAAAGCTGTTTCACAGGGCAATGAACATTAAGGACGTTGATCCTGGTGTTGAGACTTTCTTAGAGTCGGTTCTTAGATGGATTCTTTATATTATATTACTCACCATTATACTTGGATTGTTTGGGGTGACTACCACTTCAATATCTGCCGCTGTTGCAGGATTTGGTGTGACCATTGGTCTTGCACTGCAGGGGGCACTTTCCAATTTTGCTGGTGGTATATTGATTCTTCTTATGCATCCATTCAAGGTGGGGGATTATATTATTGAGCATGCCACTGGGCAGGAAGGTACTGTTAGCAAGATTAATATCATTTATACCACTCTTAAGATGGTGGATGGCAGATTGGTGCAGATTCCAAACGGTACACTTTCAGCAGCGTCTCTTACCAACTGTACAGCCCAGGAATATCGCCTCTTTAATGAGACTGTTGGCATTAGCTATGATAGCGATATCAAAAAGGCTAAAGAAATCCTTAAATATATTGCAGAAAACTGCGAGCATAGGGTAGATAATCTCCCTATTCAGGTGTTTGTATCTGAGCTGGGAGACAGTGCAGTGCTGCTAGGGCTTAGATTCCCTATAGAGATTGATTACTTTTGGCAGGCAAAATGGGACACCTTAGAAGAAATTAAAAATAGATTTGATAAAGCTGGTATTGAGATTTGCTTCAATCAGTTGGATGTCCATATTAAAGATAAATAGACTAGAAAGGCATAATATTGAATAACGCATACGAATTATTAAAAGAGGAAAAGCTAGAGGGGCTTGATTCCTTAGGATTTATATTTGAGCACAAGAAGACAAAGGCTCGTATTTGTTTTATTTCAAATGATGACGATAATAAAGTATTTTATATTGGATTTAGGACTCCCCCAAAAGATTCTACAGGTGTAGCTCACATAGTTGAGCACACTGTACTTTGCGGCTCTGAAAAATATCCAGTAAAGGACCCTTTTGTAGAGCTTGTAAAGGGAAGTCTTAACACATTCCTTAATGCTATTACATATCCGGATAAGACAGTTTATCCAATAGCCAGCACTAACAAAACAGATTACATGAATCTTATAGATGTATATATGGATGCAGTTTTCCATCCAAACATCTACAAATATCGTGAAATCTTTGAGCAAGAGGGCTGGCACTACGAGATGGAGAATGAAGATAGTGATTTAACCATCAACGGCGTTGTTTACAACGAAATGAAGGGCGCATATTCTTCACCAAATGATGTGTTGTCTCGCCAGATACTTAATTCTCTATTTCCTGATACCACCTATGCTATTGAATCAGGCGGTGATCCTAAGGTAATACCAACTCTTACCTATGAGGATTTTTTGGCATTCCATAGTAAATACTATCATCCTAGCAATTCTTACATATATGTATATGGAGATGTGGATATAGATGAGCTGTTAGAATACCTGGATACTAAATATCTTCGTTACTATGACTATTTGCAGGTGGATTCTGAGATTAATATGCAGCCTGCCTTTGATAAGCCTGTAGAGATAACAGTTGATTATCCAATCGGGGCAGACCAGGATACGGCTAACAATGCATATCTTTCTTATAATGTCTGTATTGGAGATGTTCTAGACCCTAATATGTACAGGGCTTTTGATGTTTTAAATTATGCACTTGTTTCAGCACCTGGTGCGCCACTATATCAGGCTTTGATAGATGCTAACATTGCAGAAGATGTTGATTGTTCTTTTGAATCTTCTCAAAGACAGATGTATTTTTCTATTGTGGCAAGAGGTGCCAATGAAGAAGACAAGGATAAGTTTGTTGAGATAATCGAAAGCACTCTTAAGCAGCAGATTGAAAAGGGCATCGATAAAAAATCATTATACGCTGCTATTAATGGAGAGCAGTTTAGGGCCAGAGAGTTAGATTTTGGTAGTGCGCCTAAGGGACTCATTATAGGTCTGCAGCTTCTTGATAGTTGGCTATATGATAGGAATCAGCCATTCTTACATCTACATGGTGTAGAGATATTGGAGAAAATTAAATCAAGAGTTGATAACGGATTGTTTGATTATATTGCCGATGTATTCCTTTTATCAAATAAGCATAAATCTATAGTTACACTTCGCCCTAAGCAGGGTCTTACAGCAGCCGATGACGAAGCACTTAAGGTTAAGCTTGCAGGCATCAAAGCATCCATGTCTGCAGAAGAGATAAAAGAGATTGTTGAGCATACAGCTTATTTAAAGGAATATCAACAAACACCTAGCCCTAAGGAGGATTTGGCAAAGATTCCTCTTCTTAGCAGATACGATTTAACCCGCCAGGCTAGGCCTATTGATTTGGCTGTTTATGAGGAAGATGGAACCACAATCCTTCATCACAAGGTAAGCACTAATGGCATCCATTATTTTAATATGGTGTTTGATATATCAGACCTTCCACTTGAATCAGTGCCTTATGTATCAATGCTAGAACGGTTTATTGGTCTAATGGATACAAAGAATTACAGCTATACTGATTTTACCAATGAGATGTATTTGCACACTGGTGGAATTACTACAAACACAGCAGTTCATGAGATATATGGTGAAAGTGATAAGTGCAAAATGACCTTTGAGGTTCGTTCAAAGTTCATTTATGAGGAAGCAGAAAATGCCAAGGATCTTGTCCTTGAAATGATATGCAATACTAATTTCTCAGATGAAAAGAGGTTAAAGGAGCTTATTACAGCTGAAAAGTCTCAAATGGAATACATCCTAAATTCCAGAGGCAATCAGGTGGCTGCCACAAGAGCTCGCTGTGGATATTCAAGGCGTGCAAATATAGCAGACCTTGGAAACGGAGTTCGCTTTTATCGCTTCCTAAAAGATATAGAAGACAACTTTGAAGCTAGAAAAGAGGAAATTATATCTACACTTAATAAAATTAGCGAGATTATCTTTTCTAAGGATAGGCTGCTGATTTCTTCAACTGGCAAGGGTGAGGCTTTAGAACAATCAAGGAAGCTTGTAGCTCAAATAAAGCCAATGCTTACCCAGCAAAGGTTAGAGTTTGAGGGTAGTGACAGCTTTGAGATACATCCTGTTAAGGAAGCTTTAAAGGATGCCTCTCAGATTCAATATGTTGCCATGGCTGGAGATTTTGTTAAAGCAGGATATAATTATAGTGGAGCTTATAAGATTCTCAACACAATCCTAGGCTATGATTATTTCTGGATAAAGGTAAGAGTTCAGGGTGGAGCCTATGGCTGCAATATGAATGCAAGTCGCCAGGGAGATATGGTATTTGTTTCATACCGTGACCCAAATCTTGCTGAGACAATAAAGGTATTTGAGCAGACAGGTGATTATCTAAGAAGCTTTGATGCAGACGAACGCGACATGACCAAATATATAATAGGAACAGTTAGTGGAATGGATACACCTCTTACACCATCCCAGAGAGGGCTTAGAGGGCTTAATTGTTACTTATCTGGTGTTACACAGGATATTCTTCAGCGCACTCGTGATGAGGTATTGGATGCTACTGTGGAGGATATACGTGCACTAGCTGCGCCTGTGGATGCAGCTATGGAGCAGGGATATGTATGCGTCGTAGGTAATGAATCTGTAATCGAGGCGAATAAGGAACTATTTAATAATATAGAGAGTTTATATAATTAATTTAGGAAGAGCACCCTCATCAGTCAGCTGCGCTGACAGCTTCCCCCAGAGGGGGAAGCCATAAGAAAGCCTTCCACAAAAGGGGGAAGGTGTCGCCGCAGGCGACGGATGAGGGTGTATCTAGAGGTATTAGAATGAGTGAAAATTTTAAATCAGGTTTCGTTACTATAGTAGGCCGCCCAAACGTAGGCAAGAGCACTCTTATGAACCATATTATCGGTCAAAAGATTGCCATCACCAGCAACAAACCTCAAACAACACGAAACAGAATCCAGACTGTCTACACAGACAGCGAAAAGGGACAGATTGTCTTTTTGGACACTCCAGGTATGCATCAGGCTAAGAACAAGCTTGGTGAATACATGATGACAGCAGCCAAGGGTACCATTAATGACGTAGACCTTATTCTTTGGCTTATTGAGCCGGACACTAAGGTAGGCGCAGGTGATAAGAAGATTGCAGAGCTTCTTGGCACTGTAGATGCACCAGTTATTCTTGTAATTAACAAGATAGATATGGCAGATGGTGCCAAGGTTGGTGAAGCTATTTCAGCGTACAAGGATTTGTGCAATTTTGCAGAGGTTGTTCCAGTATCAGCTCTTCATGGGGAAGGCTGTGATGATTTGCTTTCAACCATATTTAATTATCTTCCTGAGGGACCAGCCTTCTATGATGAGGAGACTGTTACCAATCAAACCCTTAGAGAGATTACAGCAGAGATTATTCGTGAGAAATCTCTTCATGCTCTTAATGACGAGGTGCCACACGGCATTGCAATCCTTATTGACAGTATGAAGGAAAGACCAGGGAAAAGACCTATGTGGGATATTGAAGCTACTATCATTTGCGAGAAGAATTCCCACAAGGGCATTATCATAGGAAAGGGCGGCGCCATGATTAAGAAAATCGGCACTAATTCCCGCTATGAGATTGAAAAGCTGCTAGAGGCTCAGGTCAATCTAAAGCTTTTTGTTAAGGTTAAGAAGGATTGGCGAGATAGTGATTTCGAACTTAAGAATTTTGGATACAAGAAAGAGGATTTGAACTAAATGGGACTTGTTACCCTGACAGGGTTAGTGCTATCAAGCTCTGATGTGGGCGAATTTGATAAGAGATTGGTTATCCTTACAAAGGAATCCGGTAAAGTGACTGCCTTTGCAAAGGGAGCCAGACGCCCTAATAATCCCCTTATAGCAGCCTGTTCACCATTTTGCTTCGGTACATTTGATGCTTTTGAAGGAAGAAATTCTTATCATGTTAGCAAGGCTAATATTTCTAATTACTTTAGGGATCTTGTAATGGATTATGATAAGGTTTGCTTAGGGTCATATTTTTTAGAGGTGGCAAACTTTCTTGCAGTGGACGGCGCAGACGAAAGGCTTAGACTAGCACTTTTATATCAAAGCCTTAGGGCATTGGAGTCGGGCAAGTTTAGTCATCGGTTACTTAAGAACATCTATGATTTAAAAACATGGGTTATAGATGGAGAGTATCCAAATGTATTTAGCTGTATGAAATGTGGCAGCAAGGAAAATCTTACAGCATTTTCTGTAAAACACCATGGAATGCTATGTGATAAATGCGAAAATCTTGAGGCAGGAATAAAAATTTCCACCTCAACCCTATATGCTATGCAATTTATTGTTTCCTCAAGCATTGAAAAGTTGTATACTTTTGTGTTGAATGGAGAAACTGAGGAAGAATTGACTAGAATTTTGGACGCTTATAGATTAAACTATAGGTCGCACAAATATAAGAGCGAGGAATTTTTATGACAACTAATAAGTCAAGGACACCTGGTATGCGCTCTAGAAATACAGGGGCCCGTCCTAGACAGGGAGTGGCTTCAAGGGAGTTGCAGGAGGCCAGAAGAAAAGAAGACAGCGAGAAGTTTTACGCAATCGAATAATTTTTGGAGCAGGCATTATAATAGTTGCAGCCCTGTTAATTTTTATCATTATAAAGTTGATAGGTATTGCGCTTAATTCAAGCAAGACAGCCGATACATCCAAGCTTACATTTACAGCAGATGGACAGGTTGTATTCGAGGAAGTTACAGACTTTGACTCAGACACTTATTCTAAGTCAGAGTTTAAAAGCTACACTACAGATTTAATAGATAGCTTTAATGATACCTATGGCAATAAGGCTATTGCTCTTAACAAGCTAAAGGTTAGTGGTGACAAGGCCTATGTTAAGGCTACTTATAAGGATGCCCAGTGCTATAGTTCATTTACTTCATATGAAACATATAATGGGTCTTATACTGATGCAGTAGAGGCAGGATATGATTTTGCAGCCTTGTTTTCACAGGTGGCAGATGGTAAGCTACTAGAGGCTAATGTCATTAATGCAGATGAGATATTTGCTGATTCTTATGTTGCAGTAGTTAATGAGAATGTTACTGTTACAGTCCCTGGCGACATTACCTACGTCTCTAATGCAGATATCACACTTGTAGATTCAGATACCATTACCATTTCTCAGGCGGATGGCAATGCAGATGCTACGGATTTGGTTTATATAATATATAGTAATAAATAGAAGGGAATATATATCATGGAAAAAACAATGGACAAAATAATTGCTCTTGCAAAAGCTAGAGGCTTTGTATATGCAGGCTCCGAAATCTATGGTGGTCTTGCTAACACATGGGATTATGGTAACCTTGGTGTAGAGCTTAAGAACAATGTTAAGAAGGCATGGTGGCAGAAGTTTGTTCAGGAGAATCCATACAATGTTGGTGTTGATTGTGCTATTCTTATGAATCCACAAACATGGATTGCTTCAGGACATCTTGGTTCTTTCTCAGATCCACTTATGGATTGTAAGGAATGTCACGAGCGTTTTAGAGCTGATAAGATTATTGAGGATTTTGCAGCTGAAAAGGGTATTGAGCTTAAGTCATCAGTAGATGGTTGGAGCAAGGAAGAGATGAAGGAATTCATCGAAAGCAACAATGTTCCATGTCCTACATGTGGTAAGCATAATTTTACAGATATCCGCGAGTTCAACCTTATGTTTAAAACATTCCAGGGTGTTACTGAGGATGCTAAGAATACTGTTTATCTTCGCCCAGAGACAGCTCAGGGTATCTTTGTTAACTTTAAGAATGTTCAGCGTACATCTCGTAAGAAGGTTCCATTTGGTATTGGCCAGATTGGTAAGTCATTCCGTAACGAGATTACACCTGGTAACTTTACATTCCGTACACGTGAGTTTGAGCAGATGGAGCTTGAGTTCTTCTGCAAGCCAGGCACACAGGATGAGTGGTTCCAGTACTGGAGAGGCTTCTGCCGTGATTGGTTAATCTCACTTGGCATGAAGGAAGATGAGATGCGTCTTCGTGACCATGATCCAGAGGAGCTTTCATTCTACTCAACAGGCACTACAGATATCGAGTTCTTATTCCCATTTGGTTGGGGCGAGCTTTGGGGTATCGCAAGCCGTACAGATTACGACCTTACTCAGCATCAGAATGTTTCTGGTCAGGATCTTACATACTTTGATGATGAGTTAAATGAGAAGTATTTACCATACGTTATCGAGCCATCACTTGGTGCTGACCGTGTAGTTTTAGCATTCCTTTGCGCAGCATATGATGAGGAAGAAATCGGTGATGAGAATAGAAGCGATGTACGTACAGTACTTCATTTCCATCCAGCACTTGCACCAGTTAAGATTGGTGTGCTTCCACTTTCTAAGAAGCTTAATGAGGGTGCAGAAAAGATTTTTGCAGAGCTTTCTAAGAAGTATAACTGCGAGTTTGATGACAGAGGTAACATTGGTAAGCGTTATCGTCGTCAGGATGAGATTGGTACTCCATTCTGCGTAACATACGATTTCGATTCAGAGGAAGACCATATGGTTACAATCCGTCATCGTGATTCAATGGAGCAGGAGCGTATTGCTATCGCTGATTTGGATGCATACTTTGCAGACAAGTTTACATTTTAATTAATGTATATTAAGGAGGATTAATGCTATGGAAAACCCTAATGTAGAGGGCGTTAAAGGAGATGTTCGTGAGCTTGAAGAAGCTAAACCTTCTGTTGATTTAGGTGAGGATTTATTATTAGAGCAAATCGATGCATTTCGTGAAAAAGCAACACAGCTTCAGCAGCTAATCGCTCAGAAGGAGCAGAAGGCTGCTGAGTTAGAAGCAATAGTTAGAGAAAAAGAAGCAATAAATGTAAAGTTGCAGGAGGAGCTTGCAAGAAAGCAAGAGGAAGCAGATAATCTTGTTGCTGATGTAGAGACTCAGGTAGACAGAATGATGCAGGTTGTTAAGAACAACATGGATCAGCTTGAGGTTGATATTAAAGGACAGGTTAGTGGCAACCAGGAATCTTACGAGACTCACAGCAAGAATTTACAGGATACACTTAAGAATGTATCAGCAGGTCTTGATTCAATCCAAAGCGAGCTTTCTGAGAAGACACATTCAGAATCAGTTCATTTATATCGCTTGATTCAGGATTTATTAAAGGAGCATGACAACAGTGAAGAACAGGCTCTTAAGGCTGTAGAGCATTACAGCTCACTTAAGAAACTTTCTGTTGTAGTAATAGTTTTATTAGTAGTTTCACTTGGATTATCAGCAGCTTCATTTATTCATTCTTTAGGAATTTTTTAAGAGATAAAATGGAGGAAATATGCCGAAGTCAGTTTATATAATCGGTCACAAAAATCCAGACACAGATAGTATTTGTGCTGCTATAGCTTATTCTTATCTTAAGAATGCACTTAGCAGTGGTGATAATTTTGTTCCAAAGAAGGCGGGTCCACTAAATGAAGAAACCCGTTATGTTTTAAATCGTTTTAACGTACCGGAGCCAGAGACAATCTCTGACGTAGGTGCACAGCTAATGGATATCGAGTACAGACAGTTAGAGGGTGTTGACGGACACATCTCGTTAAAGAAGGCATGGGAAATCATGCTTGATAGGGATGTTGTTACTCTTCCTGTTGTAGCAAGAACAGGTAAGCTAGAGGGTGTTATCGTAAATGGTGATATCGCTTATTCATACATGGATATATACGATAACAGTATTTTATCCCGTTCACGTACTCAGTATTCTAATATTATAAGCACACTTAATGGTAGACTTGTTACAGGAAATCCACATGCTTATTTTGTAAAAGGTTCTGTGGTTATTGCATCAAACAGCCGTGAGGAGCTTATTGATGATATTAAGACAGATGATTTGGCGATTGTTGGTAACATTACAGCCCGTCAGCTTATCTGTATTGAGGCAGGATGTAGCTGCCTGATTGTTTGCGGCGCAAGCAAGGTTGAAAAAGAGGTAGCAGAGCTTGCTGAAAAGAAGCAGGTAGTTCTTATTACTACTGAGTTTGATACATTTACAGTAGCTCGTCTTATTCATCAGTCTATGCCTATTAGACAGTTTATGCAAAAGGATAATATCATAAGCTTCGAATTAGACGACTATGTTGATGAAGTAAGAGAGGTAATGAAATCTGTTAGACATAGAGATTTCCCTATCTTAGATGAGAATAGACATTATATTGGTATGGTTTCAAGACGTCTTCTTTTGAATATGCAAAAGAAGAGAGTAATTCTTGTTGACCACAATGAGAAATCTCAGGCGGTAGATGGAATCGACCAGGCTGATGTTCTAGAAATCATCGACCACCACAGATTAGGTTCACTGGAGACTGTTTCTCCTATATTATTTAGAAATCAGCCTTTAGGTTCTACAGCTACCATCGTTACCCTTATGTTTAAGGAGCGAGGGGTTGATATTCCAAAGGATATTGCAGGTATACTTTGTTCAGCTATCCTTTCGGATACCCTTATGTTTAGGTCACCAACCTGCACACCTACAGATGAATCTCTTGCAAGAGAGCTTGCTGAGATAGCAGGTGTAGATGTTACAGAGCTTGCAACATCTATGTTTGAAGCAGGAAGTGATTTCAAGGATCGTACAGCAGACCAGATATTCCATCAGGATTACAAGGTATTTACAAGCGGTGAGATTAAGTTTGGCGTGGCACAGGTTAGTTCAGTTTCCCGAAGCCAGCTAAATATCATTAAGCCAGATTTGCAGGCTTATATGGATACAGTTCTTGCATCATCTAGCCTTAATGCAGTATTTGTAATGCTTACAGATATTCTAAATGAAACTACAGAGCTTTTATTTGTAGGTTCAGATGCTGGCAAGATTATTGCAGACGCATTCCGTATGCCAGTTGCAACAGACAGCTACATGCTAGAGGGAGTTGTTTCCCGTAAGAAGCAGCTCATTCCACCAATTATGGAATCATTGCAGGAATAGAATAATTTATTTATGACAATTCCGTGAAAAACGGTAAAGAACAATTAAAGATGTTATAATAGGTGTTACAAGAAGACTAAGTCTTTGCTGTAACACCTTTTTTATAGCTAAAATAATTTTTTGAAAAATTTTTCAAAAAGGGGTTAAGTTTATAACGGTACGTCCGATATAAGTATTGCAAGGCTAAAAAAGCCTAGCCTTCTCCCTCCGGGAGAAGGTGTCACCGCAGGTGACGGATGAGGGTAAAAACTACCTACAGAAATATTTTTTAAATTTTTTCAATTTAGGGGTTAAGTTTTCCAATCATCATCCGATAAAGTATTTAGAGATAAATGAAAAGGATTTCTGAATCTCGATTTTAAGTTACATCACAACCTCATATAGGTTTCGTTACCAGGACAAGGATGTTAAGGATCGAAATATTCGTTATATCTTTTTATTTATCTATTGTACTCACAATAGTGTTTTTTCATGCACGCTTTTTTTTTAATAAGGAGGAGATGGTCATTAGATGGCCACTCATAGCAAGTGATTTTCACATTAAAATGTGAAAATGCACATACAGATGATATCTAAGCAGCATATGCGCGAGTGCTGTAAGATATAAATGTAACTAAAAATATTGAGTGCGAAGGCACTTCTTCCAGGAAAGGAATCCAGGAAGTATCTACAAGGAGGTAGAATTTATGGTAGTACAACACAATATGCAAGCAGCTAATGCTTCTAGAATGCTTAACATCACATCTGGCAATCAGGCAAAATCAACTGAGAAACTTTCTTCAGGTTACAGAATCAACAGAGCAGCAGATGATGCAGCAGGACTTTCAATTTCAGAAAAGATGCGTAAGCAGATTAGAGGTCTTGATCAGGCTTCTACAAACGCACAGGATGGTGTATCTGCAGTGCAGACAGCTGAAGGTGCTTTAACAGAAGTTCACTCAATGCTTCAGAGAATGAATGAACTAGCAGTTCAGGCTTCAAACGGAACAAACAGTGAGTCAGACCGTTCATCTATCCAGGATGAAATTAATCAGCTTACAACAGAAATCGACCGTGTTGCTGAGACAACAAAGTTCAACGAGACATATCTTCTTAAGGGCGATTATGGTACAAAGACAATCCAGATTAAAGCTCATGATGCAGGTCTTGCAGGAACATTAACTCAGAACACAACAAAGGCTACCTTTACAGTTAAAGCTCTTGGAATGGGCGACCAGGTAACAATTGGTGGTACAAATTACACAATCGGTGTTTCTGGTTCAACTACAGCAACTATGCTACAGAACGCACTTAAAGTTATTGGTGCTGGTAATGGTTCAGCTTCAACATTGGGTAATGGAGAGGTTGTAAAGATTGATGGAAAGTCATTTACAATTGCATCTACTACAAATGTTGAGACTTCTGAATTAAACAAAGACGAGTTGGATAAGTTCGCAAGTAATGGTTCAACAATTGAGTACAATGGCAAATCTGTAACATTATTTAATGATACAGGAACAGCTAATGCAAATGGACCAGCATCAGGTATTGATTCAAAGAATACTACAGTTATTACTGCAGCAAAAGCTTACGAGCTTATGGCAAACGAACTTAGAGCAGCATCTTCAATCGGTGCAGATAATGTTATTGCGGCTCCTACTGTTAAGTTTGATACATCTCAGGAGGCTACAGCAGCAAATGTTAACAAGCGTCCAGATGAATTGACAGACAAGAAAGTAACATTTACTATGACAAAGGGAACAGCTGAGGTGCAGAATGACCTTACATTTAATCTTCATGTTGGTTCTGACGCTGATATGACAAACAAGATTGGTGTAACAATAGCTGATATGAGCTCTGCTTCACTTGGTATCCAGGGACTTAACGTAGCAGATGCAACAGGTAAATCTGCAACATACGCAATCGATGCAATCGCAGATGCAGTAGCGGCAGTATCTGCGCAAAGAGGTGCACTTGGTGCTATCCAAAACAGATTAGAGCATACAATCGCTAACGTAGATAACGTAGTTGAGAATACTAACGCTGCTGAATCTCGTATCCGTGATACAGATATGGCTGATGAGATGGTTACATACAGCAAGAATAATATTCTTCAGCAGGCAGGTCAGTCAATGCTTGCACAGGCTAACCAGTCTACACAGGGCGTACTTTCAATCTTAGGCTAATTCGTGATTTTTAAAGCTTGACTTTCAAAATCACGAACATGACGAGCCCATCACCGCAGGTGATTTTCAAATGGGCGAGTATCATTGGCTAATTTATTAAATGAGAAAACTTTCAACGATTCGTTTTCGCGCAGACTAGTTAAATACTAGAGTATTTGGGGCCTTAAGGTCCTTAAGGCCCCATTTATTAAAAGCGAAAAGAATCACTTTAACTTCGATAGTAATTTATGGTATGTCGCGCGAGTACCGTAGTTATTATATAGTTTCATTCAGAGGCAAGTAGATTTTGAATAAAATTGAATGCTTGCATTCAAATTTTAAGAAAAATCTATTTGACGAGAACCTCATATGAGCAAAAGGAAAGCTGCGTAGCAGCGATTTTGCGAATAGGAGCTGAATGAAACAGAGTAGGGTAATAACAATCAAGTGCAAAAGCACTTCTCCTAGGAAAGGATTCCGGGGAGTATCTACAAGGAGGTAGAAATTATGGTAGTACAACACAACATGCAAGCAGCTAATGCTTCAAGAATGCTCAACATCACATCTGGAAATCAGGCAAAGTCAACTGAGAAACTTTCTTCTGGTTACAGAATCAACCGTGCAGCTGATGATGCAGCTGGTCTTTCAATTTCAGAGAAGATGCGTAAGCAGATTAGAGGTCTTGATCAGGCTTCTACAAACGCACAGGATGGTGTATCTGCAGTGCAGACAGCTGAAGGTGCTTTAACAGAAGTTCACTCAATGCTTCAAAGAATGAATGAACTAGCAGTGCAGGCTTCAAATGGAACAAACAGTGAGTCAGACCGTGCTTCAATCCAGGATGAAATTGATCAGCTTACAACAGAAATCGACCGTGTTGCTGAGACAACAAAGTTCAACGAGACATATCTTCTTAAGGGCGATTATGGTACAAAGACAATCAATATCAAAGCTCATGATGCAGGTCTTGATGGAACACTTACTCAGAACACAACAAAGGCTACCTTTACAGTAAAGGCTCTTTCAATGGGCGATGAAGTAACAATTGGTGGCACAAATTATACAATCGGTGTTTCTGGTACAAACACAGCTACAATGCTTTCAAATGCACAGACTATTCTTGGTGCTACAAGCCTTTCAAACGGTGAAGTTGTAAAGATTGATGGAAAGTCATTTACAATCGCATCTACAACTAACGTTGAGACATCAGAGCTTGCAGCTACTGAGCTTAACAAATTTGCAAGCAACGGTTCTACAATCGAGTACAATGGCAAGTCTGTAACATTATTTAATGATGTAAGAGACAAAGGACCTTCTACTGGTGTTGATTCTAAGAACACTACAGTAATCACTCAAAAGAAAGCTTATGAGTTAATGCAGAATGAGCTTAGAGCAGCTTCATCAATTGGCGCAGATACAGTTATCGGTGATCCTACTGTTAAGAAGAATGGAACAGATACTATGGATGAGACTAGTGCAAACGTAGTACAAGCAGGAGCAAATGATAAGTTTACATTCACAATGACAAAGGGAACAGCAGAAGTACAGAATGACCTTACATTCAACCTTCATGTTGGTTCTGATGCTGATATGACAAACAAGATTGGCGTAACAATCAAGGACATGAGCTCTGCTTCACTTGGTATCCAGGGACTTAACGTAGCTGATGCAACAGGTAAGGCTGCAACATACGCTATTGATGCAATTGCTGATGCAGTTGCAACAGTATCTGCACAGAGAGGTTCTCTTGGTGCTATCCAGAACAGATTAGAGCATACAATCGCTAACGTAGACAACGTAGTTGAGAATACTAACGCTGCTGAATCTCGTATCCGTGATACAGATATGGCTGACGAAATGGTTAACTACAGCAAGAATAATATTCTTCAGCAGGCAGGTCAGGCAATGCTTGCACAGGCTAACCAGTCTACACAGGGTGTACTTTCAATCTTAGGATAATTCGTGATTTTTAAAGCTTGACTTGAAAAATCACGAACATGACGAGCCTATCACCGCAGGTGATTTTTAAATAGGCGAGTATCCGATTATTCGTTTCGCGCAGACTAGTTAAATAACTAGTGAAATTAGGGGGCTTGCTATCCCCTAGCAGGCCCCTAAATTTTCAAAACAGTGCCTCTGGCACTCTCTTGGAAAGGGACTTCAAAGAGTAACTTACAAGGATGTAATTGATTTGGACCTCCACTTGGAGGTCCATTTTCTTTGTGCAAAAATTTTCACTTGACATAAATACGAATACACCGTAATATAATTACGAATAATACAAATAATTATTGCTTTACACACGTGTGGACACGTGTTATTATTAAGGGAGAGTATTACTTGAAAACAAGCGAATTAACAAAAATACTTAGAAGAAATGGGTGTTATTTGGTTGAAAATGGTGCGGAGCATGATAAATGGTATAGCCCTATAACAGATGAGTACTTCAGAGTACCTAGACATCCAGGAAGAGAAATTGCAAAGGGAACAGCAAATAGAATTTTGAAAGACGCAGGTTTGAAATGATTATTTAAGGAGGAATTGTTTATGGCGAAGTATACATACCCTGCTATTTTTACACCAGAAGATGACGGATTGTATTCAGTATATTTTCCGGATATTAAAGGTTGTTATACTAGCGGAGAAAATCTTGCAGATGCAATTTATATGGCACAAGATGTTTTAGCATATGCATTATTTGATTTAGAACGAGAAGGTTTAGCTATACCTTCATCTTCTGATTTATTAGATGTAAAGCATGAGCCAAATGAGTTTGTAAATTACATAGCATGTGATACCTTGAAATATAGAAAATTACATAATAATAGAGCTGTTAAGAAAACACTTACTATCCCAGAATGGTTAAATGAAACAGCTACAGAAATGGGAATTAATTTTTCTCAAGTGTTGCAGGAAGCACTATTACAGAGAGTAAATATGGGGTGACTACAATATGTGTAAAGCTGTCATGGATTTGAAACAAGAGGGAATAGAGCAAGGTGAAGAAAACATACTTAACCTGTATTCTTGGCTTATAGAGAATGGCCGCGACACAGAGGCAAGGGACATTATGATAAAGGAAAATAGCAGTCTTCGCAAGAAGCTATATGATGAGTATGCTAATACGGTTAAATAATTATGATATCAACAGCAGATGAAAAAAGTAGAGTTTCAAAGAATATAAAATATTTGCTTGAAGTTAAAAAGAAGACCCGTAAACAGGTAGCAACCGATTTAGGATATAAATATACTACCTTTTGCGATTGGGTCAATGGAAACACAACCCCAAGCTATAGCTTTTTAGAAAAGCTTGGGCAATACTTTAATATTGAGCCATGGCAGTTTTATGGAGATTTAACTGATGGCAAGGTAGGGCGTGCTAAGGCTTTGGTTGCATATGCTAATGCCGCAGCAGATGCTAAGTTATTAGATATAAGTATGTTGGATAATTTAGGAGATGTCCAAATCAAAAGCCTGATGGAATCTGGATTCAGATTTCGCCATAAAACATTAGAAGAATATGAAGGTGTTAAGATAACAATATCAGCATCAGACGCTGTTACAGACCTATCTGTTAGTGGCAATCAGTTATTTATTTCAAATGGAGATGTTAACACACCTGTACCACTCAGTAAAGTTGTTCAGCTAATGGATATTATGCAAGCAGTATTAGATGAGAATAGTTAGAATAGAAATAGGACTTCCAGCCGGGAGGTCCTATTTTTTTGAAATCTATTCTAAAGTTTCGAAAATCTTTTCCGATAACTGTAGTAGATGGAAACAGTAAACAAATTGTTTTTGTTGTCCACCTAAGTTTAGTTGTTTTTCATTATCGCGCGGAAAAGTGACTAAACTACACTAGTAGCTTTACAATTTAATAAGGCTAAACTACTTTAATTTCTTTCCTTGATTACACGCGGAGGTTGGTCACTCCCTTGTAATATAGATACTGGAAATAAGCCTAAAGTATGTATGTTTCCATGTCATGAAACTTTTTTAAGATTATTAACTAATGTTATGCGAAAAAATATCGCATCTCTCATGAATGGAATCGTGAGAGTATCTACAAGGAGGTAGAAATTATGGTAGTACAACACAATATGCAGGCAGCTAATGCTTCAAGAATGTTAGGAATAACAACAAATGCTCAGTCTAAGTCTACTGAGAAACTTTCAAGTGGTTTTAGAATCAACAGAGCCGCTGATGATGCAGCTGGTCTCTCAATTTCAGAGAAAATGAGAAAGCAGATTCGTGGTCTGGATCAGGCTTCAACCAACGCATCAGACGGTATCTCAGCAGTACAAACCGCCGAGGGTGCCCTTACAGAGGTACATTCTATGTTACAGAGAATGAATGAATTGGCAGTCCAGGCAGCAAACGGTACAAACTCTGAAGATGACCGTTCATCTATCCAGGATGAAATTATACAGTTAACTACAGAAATCGACCGTGTCGCTGAGACGACTAAGTTCAATGAGACCTATCTTCTCAAGGGGGACTTTGGCACCAAGACACAAGTAATTAAGGCGCATGATGCGGGTCTTGAAGGCACACTTACACAGAACACCACAAAGGCAACATTTACAATCAACGCTCTTGCAATGGGTGATACAGTAACAATTGGTGGTACAAAGTACACAATTGGTGTCGCTGGAGCTACAACCGCAACAATGATTAATAATGGTTTAGCTATTTTGGGTGCAACAAATCTGACTAATGGTTCTGTAGTTAAGATTGATGGTAAGTCATTTACAATTGCTGACAACACAAATGTTAACACATCTGAGCTTAACAAGAATGAGTTTATCAAATTTGCCAGCAACGGTTCTACTATTGAATACAATGGTAAAACAGTGACACTATTCAACGATATGGGAGCGACTGGACCAACTACAGGAACAACAGGTGTAACAGAGACTGGTGTGGATTCTAAGAATACAACCGTCATTACTCAGGCAAAAGCATATGAGCTTATGGCAAATGAGCTAAGAGCTGCATCTTCTATTGGTGCAGATGCTGTTATTGATGGATTGACAGTTAAAATCGGTAATACAACAATCATGACAAATGGTCAAGCAGAGAGTAATATTGCTACAGCAAGCAATAAGTTACCATCTGAAATCACAACAGCTAATAATAAGGTTCAGTTCATCATCCAGAAGGGAACAGCAGTAGTTCAGAATGATCTTTCATTCAATTTGCATGTAGGTTCAGACGCTGATATGACAAATAAGATTAGCGTAAATATCGAATCAATGTCAGCAACAGCACTTGGAATCCAGGGCTTAAATGTAAGTGATGCCACAGGTAAGGCAGCAACATACGCAATTGATTCTATTGCAGATGCTTTAACAAAGGTTTCTGCTCAGAGATCTAGCCTTGGTGCCATCCAAAACAGATTAGAGCACAGTATAGCAAATCTTGATAACGTAGTTGAGAACACAGATGCCGCTGAATCACGTATCCGTGATACAGATATGGCTGACGAGATGGTTACATACAGCAAGAACAATATTCTTGCTCAGGCAGGCCAGTCAATGCTCGCTCAGGCAAATCAGGCAACACAGGGTGTTCTTTCATTACTTCAGTAATTAGCGTGGCCAAACGCATCGGTACACACAAGCTTCCCGAAATGAAGCTTAGTACTATCCACAAATTGGGGTCCTCCGGGACCCCTTTTTTAGGTTTATACAATGCACTTGAAATATAGATACAAAAACCGTATAATTTATAAGGATAATATCTTTTTATCCAATGTTTTTGTTAGCCGCTCCAATGGAAATTATGCGGCACATAAGATAGAAGGAGTCATATGAAAAAAGTAGAAGATTACATCAGAACTATTCCGGATTTCCCAGAGCCAGGCATCATGTTCCGTGATGTTACAAGTATTTTACAGGATGCTGAAGGCTTCCACCTCGCTATTGATGAGATGAAGAAGTTACTTGAGAATGTTGATTGCGATGTTATCGCAGGCGCTGAGAGCCGTGGATTTATATTTGGTGCACCACTTGCTTATGCACTTAACAAACCATTTGTACTTATTCGTAAGAAAGGTAAGCTTCCATGCGAAACTATCGAGAAGACTTACGACCTTGAGTACGGCACAGCTACTATCGAAATGCATAAGGATGCAGTTAAGCCAGGCCAGAAGGTTGTTATCGTAGATGACCTTATCGCTACAGGCGGTACTATCGAAGCAGCAGCTCAGCTTGTTGAGGAGCTTGGCGGAGAGGTTGTTAAGATTATCTTCCTTATGGAGCTTGCAGGTCTTAATGGACGTGAGAAGCTTGCTAAGTATGATGTATCATCAGTTGTTACATACGAAGGAAAGTAATAGAGATTATTATTGGGCAGTACTTTAGGTACTGCCTTTTATAATATAGGTTTTTGTAGGCTTTTTCCTTAAGTAGCCCACAAGAAGTCATAGCTTTTTGTGGGTGTTTTAATTTTTGGTCCTAAAAACATTGAATTAGTCAGGTGTATTTCCCTATTAAATAAAATCGTTTATAAATATAAGTGTTATTTATTTGTTTATAAAATCCACTTATCACTCCCAAGAAAAAGTTAAGTGTAAATAGGCTTTTATCCTAGAAAGCTTACTATTTTGGTAGGTAGTTAAGTGGTATATTTGACATCTCCAATTACACTTATAAAAAATGTAAGTGCTTTTGCACATCTAGTGAGAATCACTTAATTCACATCCTAAAAAGTGCGTTTATTCTAGGTTTTCTCCAAAAACACTTAACTTTTTAAAATTGGTGGTAAGTGTTTTTCTTCTATAGCCATATTCAGCTTAAGAATTCCAGCAAAAGTTAAGCGGTTTAGCAATTCTCAGAAATTCACCCACATATTAAAATCTCAAAAGTTAAGTGGATTTCAAAAGCTTCTTATTTCCGCTTAAAAGTAAAAAACGCTGTTAAGTGGATTATTATAATTTGAAAAATACACTCAATTATTTCTTTTTATTCCCTCAGTTAATTAAGATTTTCTACAAGAATACATTACTTTTTTTATATGTATTAGTATAATGATATTTGAAGCTGCATATAAGCAGTACTATTTTTGATTAAACAAGCTGAGGTAAAGATGGAATTAAAAGAAATTGCATACATTAAAACAGGATTTACACAGAAATTTGGCATACCTAGGCAAAGCGGGCTGGCAGATGAAATAGGTTATATTGTATTCACCTCAGAATATAGAAATCCTACATACATAGAAGGTATTACGGATTATGATTATCTGTGGTTGCTATGGGGGTTTTCTAAGAACAAGCCATTAGAAGGTGGCACAGTGCGTCCGCCACGTCTAGGGGGAGAAAAGCACATGGGAGTGTTTGCAACAAGAGCACCATATAGGCCTAACAATATAGGTATGTCCTCTGTGAGGCTTTTAGAGGTAAGACAAACAGAAAATGAAGGACATATTCTAGTGGTAAGTGGCGTTGATATGTTAGACGGCACACCTATTTATGATATAAAGCCTTATATCCCTTATGCCGATGCACATCCAGATGCCAGGGGAGGTTTTACCGATTCATTGTCAAAAGATCGGCAGGTGCAGGTTGATTTTCCAAAGGAGCTTCTTGAGAAGCTTCCAGAAGATATTAGAAGGTCTGCAATACAGGTGTTATCTCAGGATCCAAGAGCGGGCTATGATAGAGGAAAGCAAAGAGATTTCAGAATGGCATATCACGGTTATGATATTGTCTTTATGGCAACAGATGGGGGACTAGTAGTAACTGATATTATTAAGCCCTGTTAGATTTGACTATATGTTCCATGATTGATAAAATTATCTTCGAGTGAATTCACTCTGGAGAATGTATTATTATGGAAAATGATGTCAGAAGAAAAAATCATAAAAAAATGCAAAAAACAAGTAGGCTCATTATACTTATCGCAGCTGCAGTTGTGGCAGTCTGTGCAGGGGTGGGGGCCTACTTTTATTATGATTATTCCAATAGAGTTTATACAAAATGCCAGGTGGAGCTTGGAGGGCAGGTAAAAGCTACCGACTTTCTAAAAAATCCATCTGATACGGCTGAATTTGCCACTGGTAGTGTATATTCAACAGATATTGCAGGCAGCTATGATGTAAAAGTGATATGTGGCAGATATACTTATGATTGCGTGCTAGAGGTGGTGGATACCGTAGCTCCAGAGCTTTCAGTAAAGGAACTGACACGCACTAAGGAAGAGATTCCAAAGCCAGAAGATTTTGTAGAATCGGTAAGTGATGCCTCAAATGATGTTAAGGTATATTTTGGTGAGGGAATCAGCTTTGATAATTATGGTGATATTCCTATTAATATTGTTGCAGAGGATTCATCATGCAATTGCACAAGTGTCAATACAACCCTTCATCTTGTGGAAGAGTATGATATTGTTCCACCTGTTATAGAGGGGCAGCTGGATAAGACTGTCTACACAGGACAGGCAGTTAGCTTTAAGCAGGGAATTATAGTTACAGATAATGTAGATACAGATATAGAAGTGCAGGTTGATAGCAGCCATGTGAACCTAGATGTTCCAGGGGAATATCCTATAGAATATACAGCAACGGATTCTATGGGAAACATGGATTTAAAAGAAGGGGTTATCACTGTAATTAAGGCTGAGTACACAGAGGACGAGGTTAATGCACTAGCCGATGAGGTACTGTCAGGAATTATTACAGAGGATATGTCAGACTACGATAAGGCTCATGCAATCTATGTGTGGGTGAAGGGCAATATTGGCTATAGCGAAAGTGAAGATAGAGGTGATTGGCATAAGGGTGCCTATGATGGCCTTAAGAATCGCCATGGAGATTGCTACAACTATTTCGCTGTCAGCAAGGAACTTCTTACCAGGGCAGGTATTAAGAATGAGGATATCGAAATCATTCCGACTGCCACCAGACATCATTTCTGGAATGTAATAGATTGTGGCGAGGGCTGGAGACACTTTGATACTACACCTCGTACAGATAAGGAATTCAAAGGATTTTATCTTACAGACGAGGAGCTGATGGAATATTCCAACGCCCACTATCGTTCCCACAATTACGACAGAGAAATATATACTTATTTTAATTGAATGAGGCTTCTCCCTCTGGGAGAAGCTGTCAGCGAAGCTGACTGATGAGGGTGAATATGAAAAAACTAGGAATTATCGGTGGCCTTGGTCCAATGGCAACAGCCTATTTCATGCGCCGCATTATCGAAATGACGGACGCCGCCACAGACCAGGATAACATTGAAATGATTATATACAACTGCCCAACCATTCCGGACAGAACAGGCTACATCTTAGGTGAGAGCGAAGAGAGCCCTTTGCCTAAGATACTAGAGCTTGCACATGAATTAGAGCGGCAGAATGTTGATTATATAGCTATGCCATGCATTACAGCTCACTTTTTCCACGACCAGATTGCAGATAGCGTATTTGTGCCTGTATCGAATGGAGTAAAGGAAGCTGCCTTGTATCTACACGAAAGAGGAATTAAAAATGTAGGTATCATGGCTACAGATGGCACAGCTCAGATGCATCTATTTGATTCTGTGTTCAAGGACTACGATATTAAATGCATCTACCCATCTACAGAATGCCAGAAGCTTGTTATGTCAATAATCTATGATGATGTTAAAGCAGGCAGACGTGTGGCAATGAAGGAATTCGAGTTGATTAAAACAGAGCTTCTAGAAGCAGGGGCAGATGTGATAATACTAGGCTGCACAGAATTATCCATAGTAAAACGCGACCACGCTGTAGGAGATAAGGTGCTAGACATCATAGACGTACTAGCCGCCGACTGCGTAAAAAAATGCGCAAAGCTAAGAAAAGAATACGAAGAATTAATAACAAAATAAAAAAGCCTTCCCCTTGAGGGTTGCTAGGCTCCAGTGGAGCCTGCTTAGCAACGACCGAGCCGGGAGGGGAGACAAGGGGGGACCGCTTTAGCGGTGGATGAGGTGTATAATGCAAAACAACGTACTAGACTATTTAAACGAATCTTTAAACCGAGTACCAACCAAAATCGCCTACGCAGATGACGAGGTACAGCTTACTTTTTCAGACGTAAAAAATATCATGGATTCCGTAGGAACAGGCTTGATAAACAAAGGTTGCAAGCGTGAGCCAGTTATCGTGTTCATGAAAAAGAGTCCAAACACCATAGCAACCTTTTTTGGGGTAATCAATGCAGGCTGCTATTATGTTCCAATCGATAGCGAAATGCCTGCTACAAGAATTAATCTTATTTTAGATAACTGCAAGCCACGTGTAATTATCTGCGATGATAGCACAGTGGAAATCGCAAAAGGCTTTGATTATAAAGCAGACATTGTTCTGTTTTCAGATATCGTAAATACGAAGCCAGATTATGATGCACTTGCTCTTGTAAGAAAGAAGGCAATCGATACAGACCCAATATACATAGTATTTACATCAGGCTCTACAGGTGTGCCAAAGGGTGTGTGTGCCTGCCATCGTTCTGTTATCGATTACATAGAGCAGCTATCAGAAACACTTGGCTTCAACGAGGACACTATATTTGGAAATCAGACACCACTTTATTTTGATGCCTGCCTTAAGGAGCTTTATCCAACACTTAAGTTTGGAGCAACTACATATTTGATTCCACACTCATATTTTATGTTCCCAGTAAAGCTGGTGGAATATATTAATGAGCACAACATCAATACAGTATGCTGGGTAGTTTCAGCACTTACAATGATTAGCGCCTTTGCTACATTTGATACAGTAAAGCCTACCACACTTCGCACTATCGCATTTGGTAGCGAGGTATTCCCAATCAAGCAGTTTAGACTGTGGAGAGAGGCTTGCCCTGAGGCAAAGTTCTTCAATCTTTACGGCCCTACAGAGGGAACAGGAATGTGCTGCTATTATCCAGTCACTCGCGAGTTTGCTGATGACGAAGTAATCCCAGTAGGCTTCCCATTCAAGAACACTGAAATCCTTTTACTAAAGGATGACAACACCCTTGCAGCAGATGGAGAGCAGGGCGAAATCTGCATCCGCGGTACATCAGTTACACTTGGCTACTACAACAACCCAGAAAAGACTAGCGAAGCCTATGTTCAAAATCCTTTGAACACTGCTTATCCAGAAATCATTTACCGCACAGGAGATATGGGCCACATTAATGAATATGGGGAGCTTGTGTTCCACTCTAGAAAAGATTTCCAGATAAAGCACATGGGACACCGCATCGAGTTAGGCGAAATCGAAGCCAATGTAAACCTTGTTCCAGAAATAAAGCTCTCAGGCTGTATCTACGCCAAGGAACAGGGCAAAATCGTCCTTTACTATGTAGGCGACATCACAGAAGGCGACCTTATCAAAGCCCTAAAGACCAAGCTACCACGCTACATGCTACCTAACAAGGTAAACCGACTTGAAGAAATGCCTTTCACAGCCAACGGCAAAATTGACCGCGTGCGCTTAACTCAGATGTTCGAAAGCCGTTAGTCCGCCTGTTACGCTAACAAGCATTATGATTTCTCCGTCGAGCTGAAGAAAGCTCTCCTTGAGAAATATAATAGCTTGTTAACTACAGGCTCATATAATAAGCGGCTACTCAACCTAGGCAAGCGCGAGCAAGATATGACCATCATTTTCCGAGTGTAATGAAGGAAAATGTTGGTCTAGTAAGCGGAGCTTACATCAGTGGCCCTCAAAGTTCCTTGCAAAGCAAGGATGCCTTTGAGGACATGCCATGGAGTTAAGGAGGGACCCTTTAGGGAGGTTCCCTTGGCTCCAATGGGAGATGGCTTGCGGGAGCACGGAGTACTCGGAGGCCGCTACGATAATAAGGAGGAAAAAATGGAAGAATTATTAGAGATTTTAGGAGACTTACACCCAGAGGTGGATTTCACAACTGCAAAGGATTTAGTGACAGGAGGAATACTTGATTCATTTGATATTGTGTCACTGATTTCGGAGATTAATGAGGAGTTTGATATTACAATTGGTGCAGCAGAACTTACACCTGAGAATTTTGCATCAGCAGAGACAATCTATGCTTTGATTAAAGCTAAATTAGATGATGAGGACTAATTAGATGTTATTTACAAGCTACGAATTTTTATTATTTTTATTAGTAGTATTTATAATGTATTATTTGTTGCCAGGAAGGGCCCAGTGGTCCTTCCTGCTTCTTGCAAGTTACGCATTCTATTTTATGTGTGACCCAAGATATTTGATTTTTATTATGGTCACTACAGTGACTACTTTTTTTGCCGCCAAAAAGATTTCTGATAAAAAGGAAAGCTTTGATGCATGGTTTAAAGAGCATAAAAAGGAATATGAAAAGGAAGAAAGAAAAGCTCTTAAGGCTAAGGAGCACTCTGCGGAAAAGAAGATATTCTTAGCTTGCCTTCTTTTTAATTTAGGTATACTTGCAGTTACAAAGTACACTAATTTCACTATTGCAAATATCAATTCTATTTTAAACACCTTTGGAAGGCCAGATGGAATCTCCTTTGTAGATCTGATTATCCCAATGGGTATTTCCTTCTACACTTTCCAGTCTATGGGCTACCTTATTGATGTTTTTAATGGCAAGTTCAAGGCTCAGGATAATCTGTTTAAGTTCGCACTTTTTGTATCCTTCTTCCCACAGCTGGTGCAGGGACCTATCAGCCGTTACGCTGATTTGAGCCAGACTCTTTATGAGGAGCACAAATTTGATTGGAGAACTGTAAGCTTTGGCTTGGAGCGAATCCTATGGGGATTTTTCAAGAAGCTTGTTATTGCAGATAGAATACTTGTGGTTGTTCAGGCAATCATTGCAGATCCAGATACCTATAATGGTTTCTATGCCTTTGCAGGCGCAATGTTCTATGCCTTAGAGCTTTATGCAGATTTCACCGGAGGTATAGATATTACTATCGGTGTGGCAGAGACAATGGGAATTAAGGTTACAGAAAACTTTATTCGCCCATACTTCTCAAAGAATATCAAGGAATACTGGAATAGATGGCACATCACCATGGGAACCTGGTTCACAGATTACATTTTCTATCCTATATCTGCCAGCCAGTTTATGATGAAGCTTTCAAAGAAGAGTAGAGCGCGTCTTGGAAATAATCTTGGTAAGCGTGTACCCGTTTACCTATCCAGTTTTATAGTTTGGTTTACTACAGGTATCTGGCATGGAGCCAGCTGGAACTTTATCGTATGGGGATTGGGCAACTTTGTTGTCATCATGATTTCTCAGGAGCTAGAGCCATTCTACAGATGGTTCCACAGCAAGGTTCACGTAGATGGCACCTTCGGCTGGAGATTGTTCCAAGTAATCAGAACAGTACTTATCATGTCATCACTTCGTATGTTTGACTGCTACAGAGATGTACCACTTACCTTCAAAATGTTTGGAAGCATCTTTGCAGATTCATGCTTAGCTCAGCTTACACCAGCAGCCTTCACAGGAATGGGCATCACAGGATTTGATTATGCAGTAGTATTTATAGGAATGTTAATTCTGGTTGCTGTGAGCCTTATTCAAAGAAGTGGAAGCGTAAGAGTGAAGATTGCAAATTGCGCTGCTCCAGTGCGCTTCATTATCTGGTACAGTCTATTTATGGCCACCCTAATCTTCGGCGCCTACGGCATCGGATATTCGGCCAGCCAGTTCATTTATAATCAGTTTTAATAAAGAAAGTGCCAACCTCCTAGTACTGCATGCTCCCGGAAGCCATCTCCCATTGTAGTCAAGGGAACCTCCCTAAAGGGTCCCTCCTTAACTCCATGGGGCCCTCTTCCTCGCGCTTGCCTAGGTTAAGTGGTTGGCACTTTAAATAATGAGGTGTTAAATGAAAAGAATTATTACAATACTACTAGCTGTCACCATATCCATCACAGGCCTATTCTTCACCACCAAACTCCTAGAGCCTAAATACATGACAGGCATCTTAGAAGGTGCAATGATAGGTGAATACTACGACGACCCAATAGACCACGATGTGGTTTTTATCGGCGACTGCGAGCTATATGAAAACATATCACCTGTTTACTTGTGGGAAAATTATGGCATCAATTCGTATATACGTGGCAGCGCTCAACAGCTTATCTGGCAGTCATACTATCTGGCAGAGGAGACTATTAAAAGAGAGCATCCTGATATGATAGTGTTCAATGTGCTTTCTATGAAATATAACGAGCCACAAAACGAGGCATACAATCGTATGACTATTGATGGAATGAAATGGTCTAAAAGCAAGGTTGATACAATCAATGCATCTATGACTGAGGATGAGCATTTTATTGAGTATTTATTTCCTATATTAAGATATCACAGCAGATGGAGTGATTTGAATTCAGATGATTTTAAATATCTGTTTCATCGCGACAAGGTTTCCTTCAATGGTTACTACATGCGAGTGGATGTAAAGGAAGCCACTGATGTTCCAGAGGGACGACCTCTTGCTGATTATCAGTTTGGAGAAAATGCTTACTATTATCTGGATAAGCTTACAAAGCTTTGTAAGGAGAATGACGTAAAGCTTGTGCTTGTAAAGGCCCCAACACTTTATCCTTATTGGTATGATGAGTGGGATAAGCAGATTGTAGACTATGCTGATGAGAATAATCTTACCTATATTAATTTCCTTGAAGCTCAGGATGAAATAGGCTTAGATTGGAGCAAGGATACTTATGATGGAGGCTTGCATCTTAATTTAGCTGGAGCAGAGAAGCTTTCAAAATATTTTGGAATGATTCTTTCTAATGATATGAAGGTTCCTGATAGAAGAGGGGATGAAAAACTCGCAAAATACTGGGATTCTGTAGAAAAACGTTACAATGCCGAAATCAAAAGGCAAACTGACAACCTTGAAAAGTTTGGTAACGTCCATGGGGACACTGAGGATTAGTAACAAAATTTTCACATGACAATTAAATACTGTGGTGTTATAATTCTGTTAAGAATTGATAAATAATAACAATATATAACGGAAAAGATTGAGGTGAGTGTTATGAGGATTCAATCTAACGTAAATACATCACAGTATCAGAACAGCGTTAATCACATGAAAGCTACTGAGGAGCAGCAAAAGAAAAGTGCTAAGGAGCTTTCTACTGGAAAGAAAGTTAATGGAGCAGCTGATGATGCAGTAGCTCTTGCAATTTCTAAGCAGATTGAAAAAGAAGTTAACAGTCTAAATCAGGGTAGCAAGAATATTTCTTATGGAATAGATGCTACTAACATAGCAGATGGAGCTCTTTCTAACATCTCAGATTCACTTGGAGATATAGAGCAAAACACAGTAAGAGCAATGAATGGGCTTTACTCTGATAGTGATAGAGCTATTTTGCAGGAGGCTAATAAGCAATCTGTTGCCACTATCAATCAGACAATCAATCAGGCTCAGTACAATGAAAAAAATCTTTTAGACGGAAGTACTGGTGATATAAACATTTATACAGGTACAGCCAGCGCTACTATAACAGAAGCTGATGCCAAGTCAGCTATGGCAGGATTAGAGAATTTTGATGTTTCTGTAAATCCTGAAAAAATTTCTACCGACGCTTTAGATGAGACATATTCATCACTTTCATCTATGCGGAGTAAAATCGGTGCTGAAACTAATGGTCTATCAGCTGCTTATAGTGTAAACAATAATACCGCTGAAAACCTTACAGCAGCCCAGTCTCGCAAGGAGGATGCGGATTTTGCGGATGCTGTTACGAAAATGAAGAACAGCAGGATTGTTAATCAGGCACAGAACATGGCTTTGAAGAAGCAAATGGATAGTGAAGAAAGCCTTGTAACTAAGATGTTTGAAGCATAATTTTGTAAGTTAAGCAACCCAAGCCTAAATTGGCTTGGGTTTATTTTGTATTTTGAGTAATTTTATACACTTTTAGGAAACCTGTGTCCAAAAAAGTAGTTTCCATAATGGTATTTCTGTGCTATAATTTTTTCGGTTTTAGTAATAAGGGAGGATAATAGAATGAAAAAGTATTGTAAAATTCTTTCATTGGCTATTGCCAGTGCTTTTTTATTGCAATCTTTTGTTCCTGTTTCAGTATACGCTGAGGCTGATGCTTCTACGGAAGCAGTGGCAGATGGACAGGCTGCAGAAGATACGGTAGTTACAGAAGCCGTTATTCCTGAGACGGAAGTGACTCCTATTGAGGATGTAGTAATAGAGCATACAGAAGATGTTACAGATGATTCTATACTTGATACAGTCGGCGTATCAGCAGAGGAAGCCGCTGTAGTAGAGCCAGTTGAGACAGCTTCTGAGGCGATAGCACAGGACGTATTAGTAGACGCTAAAGAAGAGATAGAAAAGACAGAAGAATCTGAGGAATCAGAAGAAACTGAAGAATCAGAAGAAATCGATTTAGATAAGCTAGAGCTTATTGAACCAGAGGATGGTAAAGATTTCAATTCTGATGGTGTATCTGATTTAATGACAAAGCTTTTATGTGATGGAGAGATTCTTACAGCTGATGGCAACAAGGTATTTGGAGGTTATTCTTATCTTGATGTTCAGAAGACTAATGATTTAGATGGTGACAACCTTTTAAATGGTGATGAATTTGTTATTAAGACAGATGACAATGGTAAGGAGTATGCAGAGCTTTTATCAGATCCAACAAAGCTTGACACAGATGAAGATGGTATTAATGATGCAGATGATACAGCACCATTTGAGTATGGTCTTGCAGGCGGTGTAGTTGGTTCCGTTAGATTAGTGGCTCGTCATGACGAATCTACAGGCAATCCAACACATGGACATGTATATATTGTATACACAAGCTATGTAAACAATCTTACTATTAGCATTGATGATTTGTATGGATATTACCTTACAAATCCACAGTACCAGGCTCAGCTTAAGGCTGCAGCAGAGGGCGATAATGCTCAGGTTGTTTCTTGGAGAAGTACAGTTAATGAAATTACTGATGCTAACGCTTCAGAGAGAGATGCTGCTGCAAGCGAGATGTTTGTTCCACAGGAGCACGAATTACATACTGCCGGTTCAGTAGTTCTTAATCGTGGAGATTATGTTTCTATCGGTAACTATGGTATGGCAACTACACAGGAAGTTGTTGCAGACTATGTAAAGCAGGCTGAAGTACTTTTCAAGGATAACTATGATGAGCTTGTTAAGCTTTGGAATGCGGCAACAGGCGAGAACAGAGATGAGCAATATGTTAAGGATCATTTCTACGAGGTAATTATGCACCTTGGACAGAGCAGCCAGATTATGGTTGATAGCGTTCTTAAGGGCAAGACACCAGGTGGTGTATTTATTAACCGTGAGCTTTACAATCAGAAGTTTGGCTACGATCAGGGACCAAATGAAGTAATTGAGCAGGATATTACTGCTGATCAGACTAAAACCATGATGGATTACTTCGGTAAGGAAAGCAGCTTTAATATGATGTCACACAACTGTACAACAGTTGGTGCCGGTGCATGGAACGCAGTATTTGGTTTCAAGACAAATGATGATGGACAGGTTGTTGCATCAGATTACTATGTTAATCCTGGTTTCAATGTATTAGGTTACCAATTTGATTTCCCAGTTGTTGTAAAGAATGTAATCAAGAATATGTCTAATCTTTCTGGTTACATTGGACCTATGACATATGTTACAGGTAAGGCTGTTACAAACACTGTTAATACAAGTGTTACTACATTTGATATTATTAAGCTTTTCAGAGAAAAGGTTGTTCCAGTTGTACCTACACCAACACCAGCAGGTCCAACAGTTACTCCTGCTAATCCATCAAATGGTGGAAATAATGGTTCAAGCACTTCTGTTAATAATACAACTACAGGAGCGACAATTGATTTTGCAAGTATGATTTCACCTACACTTACAGCAGCTACAAATATGCTTATTCAGGATGAGGCAGTACCTGCTGCAGCAGTATCTACTAGAAGAGCTAGAAGAAGCGTAGCATCAGCTACAGGCCGTCGCTCAGGAGCAGATGCTGAGGAAGAGGTTGAAGAAGAGGAAGTACCAGAAGAAGAGCCTGAGGTAGAAGATACCACAGAAATCGAAGATGAGGATACACCTCTTGCAGTAGAGGAAGAAGTAGAGACAGGCTTCCCATGGATTATTATTGCAATAATCATTGGTGCATGTGCTGTAGCAGCAGTTGTTACAGTATCAATCAAGAAGAGAGCAAAATAGTTTTACCTTTACTTTAATTGTAATATTTGCTTTTAACACAGGGCTTTAGGATAATAATCCTAGAGCCCTAAATTTTTTCGAAAAAACGTGTTGACAAATACAATTGGATTGTGTACAATTTAATCAACCTAAAAGATTGTATTAAATCTAATAGGCTTCCTAAGTGTTTTTTTAAGGAGGTTATAATATGGAAAGATATGATATTGCAGTTATTGGTACTGGTCCAGCAGGCTTAGAGGCAGCTATTACTGCTAAGGTTAGAAATAAATCAGTATTACTTATTGGAGGAAAGGGCTCATCTGATAAGGTAGCTAAGGCTCACACAATTCAGAACTACCTGGGGCTTCCTAATGTTTCTGGTGAGGATATGGCTAAGGCATTTCTTGACCATGCCACATCAATGGGTGTAGAGATTACTGAGGACAAGGTTAATGCTGTTTATTCCATGGGTAAGTATTTTGCTATTCAATGCCACGGTGGTGACTATGAGGCCAGCTCAGTTATCGTAGCAGCAGGAATGACTACTATGAAGCCATTCCCAGGCGAGATGGAATTCTTAGGACGTGGCGTTAGCTATTGTGCTACATGTGATGCAGCGCTTTATAAGGGTAAGACAGCTATAATCGTTGCATATGGTGCAGAGGACGAGGAAGAGGCTGAGTTCTTGGCAGAGCGCGCAGATAAGGTTTATTATTTACCTCAGTATGAATATTCAGGTTCACTTGGTGGTAATATAGAAGTAACCTGTGATGTTAAGCCTAAATCTATAGATTATAAGGATGGTGTTGCATCTCTTGAAACAGATAAGGATACATATAAGGCAGATGGTATTTTTATTCTTAGACAGCAGATAGCTCCATCACAGCTTGTACCTGGTCTTACAATGGATGGCAATCATGTAGCAGTAGATAGACAGATGGCTACTAACATCAAGGGCTTGTTTGCTTGTGGTGATATTACTGGTACACCTTATCAGTACATCAAGGCAGCAGGAGAGGGAAATGTTGCAGCTCTTTCAGCTGTTTCATATTTAACAGAACTAAAGAAAGCTACAGAGTAATTGTTGATTTAATTTGAAAGGAGATATACTATGGTAAAGAAAATTAATCAGGATGAATTTAAGACACTTGATAAGTCAGGAATTTCAGTTTTAGATTTTAATGCTACATGGTGTGGCCCATGTAAGATGCTTGCTCCAGTTCTCGAAGAAGTATCAGAGGAGCTTGCATATAAGGCTAATTTCTATAGCGTAGATACTGATGATAATCCAGATTTAGCTAGAGAATATGGTATAATGAATATTCCAGCTATCGTTGTCTTAAAGGATGGCGAAAAGGTAGACATGAACGTAGGCTTTGTTCCAAAGGACGCACTTACAGATTTTGTGTCTAAAAATCTATAATTAATAGAGGTGAATTACAATGGGCGATAAATTTGATTGCTTGAAAATTTCAAATCAGCTATGCTTTCCACTTTATGCATGCTCTAAGGAGATAGTGAAAAGGTACAAGCCATACCTTGATCCAATCGACCTTACATACACTCAGTACATTACCATGATGGTAGTGTGGGAGGAGAAGGAGATTACAGTTAAGGCTCTTGGTGATAAGCTGTTCCTTGATTCAGGTACACTTACTCCAGTACTTAAAAAGCTAGAGCAGAAGGGATATGTTAAACGAAGCCGTTCTAAGGATGATGAGAGAAATCTTATTATTACTCTTACTGACGAAGGTTTGGAATTAAAAAAGCAGGCATGTGAAATACCTGCTAAAATGGGCAAATGCGTTCAGCTATCGCCTGATGAATCGGCTAAGCTATACGAATTGCTATATAAAATTTTAGGAAGCTTCCCAGAGGAAAGCTAAGATTAGTCGAATATATCAAATATATCTACATTATCACGAGCTTTTGAAATGACATCGTCTATAAATGAGGCGGTGTCATTTTTTATTTCATCCCAATCAATAATATCAACATGGGACAAATCGGCACCTGCATTTTTAAACACATCCCCCATATTATCAACCTGTTTGATTTTGCCCTTTACATAGCCTTCTGCTAAAGAAGTGCTATTCTTGGCCACCACCAAATCTGTCAATTCCATCTTAATTCCATCATCAACATAGTTTAAAAGAGCTCCGGAATCTATAGTGAACTTGTCACCAGCATTTGTGGTATAGGTGATATTATTAATGTAAGCATTAGTGTAGGTTGTATTGCCATCTCTTTTTATGGTTGCTATAACCTGTTCATTATCTGGAAGAGGGCTGAAAAGCTCTAAGGTACTTAGGTTTTTGCCATAGATGGAAATGTAAGCGCCCTTTCTTTTGTAAGAAAGGTCAAATACAAGCTTTCTTGTGTGATTGAACTTGTCCAGATAAATGTAGGATTTAATATCATGGTCAGGGGCATCCATACCAAGCAATTCCCAAATGAAATCGCCTTCGCCCTTAGGGATGGTAATGGCAAACTCAGTGGCTTTGGTTCCATCTTCGTCTGTATAAGTTTTATCAGTTTTTTTAATATCGATTTTGCGAATGAAATTGAAAATATTCTTTTTATTATTGTGGAACCATTCCCTGTTGATATCATTGTTAAGATTAGGTGCTTTTAAGAATAGATTCTCATTAGTATCAAATCCGTAGGATATGTTACCAAGCATAGGTGCCACCAGATATATAGTGTCATCCTCAGCATAAACATCCATTTTTCCAACGTTTAATACCAGCACATCCAAATCAGCTTTACATGAGAATTTTTTTTGTTCTGAAGAACGTTCACCCTTAATGCTACCGCTGATAGAATAAGGGAAGCCTTTAACCTTTTTAATATAAGCGCTACCGGTGTAGCTAATGTCTGCATTTGTATAATTTCTAAACAAATCCTTCAGGTCAATATTGTAAGCCAGATAATCTGAGCTTTTAAGGGTGGACTCTGAAAAATTAATTACAGAGGCCAATACTCGAACAGAGGGATTGAAATCCAACTCAGCTTTAATGAAAATAGCTACAGTAAAAATAATAATTAATGCAATTCCTAATTTTTTCTTCATGATTCATTACTCTCCATAACAGAGATTATAATAAATCCAAAGGAGTATCGGCAATAGACAATGCGATTGCAGTGTCCATCTCCAGCAAATGTTCTGCAGCCTCTGCTTCTTTTACGGCAATGGTTCCCTCAGCAAACTTAACGCAGGAATTATGATATTTCTCTGTTTCACCACTTAGCTTGTACACCATCATGTAAAGCTGAGCAGCAGCAAGCTTCATGTGTACATCATTAGAGATGGTAGCAGATGATTCAAGGCTTGTGGCAACAGCTTCAGCTTTAGCGAATTCCTTCATTCCGCAGAAGGTTTCAATTAGAAGACGTAAATCCTGAATATAATCCTGAATGGTAATCCTTGAGTTCTTAATAAAGGTAACTAATTCATCAATATGGTCGTAGACATATTGCTCATCGCCAATATGAAAATGTAAATTAGCACTAAGTACAGAAATACTAAGGTCGTGGTGGTGCATGTCGTTTTTCATTGCGATTTCCTTGGCTCTTTTCAGATAGTTTTCTGCGTCCGGGTATCTGCGAATGTGCAAATATGAATATGCTAAATTCATGCAGGCCACCATATAAGAGTGAGGCTCATTAGGAAAATCGGTGCCATGATCCTCTAAATCCTGAAGCGCCATTTTACCGTAGTTTATGGCACTGTCATAATCACCAAGAATCATATATCTATCGCAGATGGTTGTATAGAATAGATGCTTTGCTCCTTGTATTCCTTTTTTATCAGCATAGTTAAGCGCAATAAGACATTTTTGCAGCACCTTACTGTCATATCCTAGAATACCGTATGCAATAGCAAGGCCTCGCATTGTCCAAATATAAGAAATAGCATCATCTAATTCTTCATAAATAGAAAGAGCCATATTTAGATTATCAATAGCAAGCTCCACATTAGTTGAGTGGATTAACTCCATACCTTTATCATAATATTCTCTTGCAATCTGTTCTGAACTGGCCATAGTCACCTCCTACGAGATTTTAATAAGAATCTGCTCATTTAAAATCAGTATATCATTTAAAAGTGTATATAATGTTTAAAATTCTGTGACATTTTTCGTAACTTGTTGTTTTGAATAGGATTAAAGATTAAAATAAATCTTAAGAATTTCAATTTTTATGTGTATTGAGGGACTAAAATGGAAAAGACTAGTAGATTTGTTTTTCAGATAATAATTACCTGTAGTGTTGTTTTATATGTCTTTGTCATAGGACTTATGATATATGGCGAGCATTTCTGGCCTGATGAACGCACGTACAGTGATTTTTCTTTAGAAAACTATAGTGAAGGATGGCAGCGGTTAGATTCCGATGGTAGTTATAAGGATATTACAGTTCCTGGAGAATACGAAATGTCAACAGGTAATAGGCTGGTAATTCAAAAGGAGATTACTGGTGTTTTTGCTGACCGATTGTATGTATCCTTTAATTCTGAAAAGCAGGATGTATATGCCTATATTAACGATAAGCTTATATATGAGTATTCTACTAAGTATACCCGCAAATTTGGTAACAATAGCCCAGGGGCATTGATGTTTGTTCCAGTTAAAAAGGTTGATGAGGGGAAGCTTCTTAGAATCGAATTTGTAGGCAACAACAATTATTCAGGCGTCCTTGATGAGATAACGATTGGTACTCAGCTTGGAATCACACTGGATTTGTTTGAGAGAGAAAAGCTTTCCATGTTTTTATCGGGGCTTCTTATAATGCTTGGCTTCATAGCCTTTGTAATAGGTGTGGGAGTAAAGCTTTCTTACAATAAGACCCAGCCTCTTTTCTTTGCTGGATGGGGTGTAATGTGTGCAGGACTTTGGGCACTTTCAGAATCCACAACAAGACAGTTTATTGCACCTAATTTTTCCCTTATTTCCTATATTACTTATATTAGTCTGATTATGTTGCCTTTCGTTATGTCTATGTATTTTGACAGATTGCAGGAGGGGAGATACCGCATATTCTACATGGTTACCGAGGTTCTTACTATATTTGTAGGGTATCTTGGAATCATACTTCAGTTTTTTAACAAGATTGATTTAAGTGGCGTTTTACCATTTGCCTTTATGGGAATACTTCTTTCTATAGTTATTTTTATAGTTACCTGTGTGTGCGATTTTATTCAGGGCTATATCAAGAGGCTATTACCTGAAATGATTGGAATATTAGGAGCCATGATTGCAGGTGTTGTACAGATTGTTTCTTATCACAATCATCCAACATCTATGGATAGAGTGATAATTCTTTTGGGCTTATTGTTTATGATAGTAATGTCTTATATAAGATCCCTTGGTAATGTCCGCAGCATGGAACGAGATATGTACGCCGCAGTACAGGCGCAAGAGGCCAGCACAGCATTCCTCACAAGAATGTCTCACGAAATGCGTACTCCAATCAACGCAATCCTTGGAATGAACAAAATGATTCTTAGGGAAAGCAGGGAAGAGAATATCTTAGATTACGCCAGAGATGTTAATGGCGCAGGCAATTACCTTCTTAGCATAGTAAACGAGGTGTTAGACCTTGCAAAAGTAAATGCAGGAAAGATAGAGATTGAGGAAGAAGATTATGATTTGATTGATATGGTAAGAGAATGCTATGCTTTGGTTCGCCCAAGAGCAAAGGCCAGCAGATTAGCCTTTGAGGTAGATATGAGTGATGTGCTTCCTTCTGTATTAAGGGGTGATAAGGAAAGAATTATTCAGGTTATCACCAATCTTCTTACAAACGCTGTAAAATATACACCAGAGGGACGAATTAGTCTAGGCATCGATGGCAAAATATTTGAAGGCCGTCTTCTTTTAATAGTAAAGGTTAGTGACACTGGAATTGGTGTTGAGAAAGAAAATATCCCATATCTTTTTGATTCATTTAGAAGAGTAGGAGAGTTCCAACACAAAAAGATAGAAGGAACCGGATTAGGCCTTACTATCACAAAGCAGCTGATAGATTTGATGGATGGCTCTATATCTGTTGAATCAGAAGTGGGCAAGGGCACCACATTTACAGTTGTACTTCCTCAGGAAATACGCTCTATTGAACCATGTGGCATATTCTCTATGGGACCAAACGGAGATAGACGTGTGGCTGACAGACACGAAACCTTTGATATATTAGGCAAGATTCTTGTAGTAGATGATGTTGCTATTAATCTTAGAGTATTTTCAGTTTTGCTTAACAATACAGATGTGGCTGTAGAAACTGCCATTAGTGGAGCAGAAGCAATAGAGAAGATAAAAAGTACAAAATATGATATGATATTTATTGATCATTTAATGCCAGGTATGGATGGTATAGAGCTTAAGAACATATTAGATTCCTTAGACGAGAATCCTAATAAAGATACACCTCTTATCATGCAAACGGCTAATGCAGTAGTTGGCGCCAAGGAAGAGTATGAGCGCTTAGGCTTTGATGATTATATTGAAAAGCCAATTAAGGAAGAGGAGCTTCGTAAGCTACTGCGTAAATATATATTGTAGTAGGAGAATAGAATTATGGCATTTAATCCAGCAGACTTATTAAGAGTAAGAAGTGCAGCAGCAAAATTTAATTCAAATCACCCTAAGCTTTTACCATTTTTTAATGCAGCTAGGGGAAAGGCAATGACACCGGGTTCAGTTATCGAGATTGCTATTACAGATCCTAAAGGAGAGAAGATTGAAACAAACCTTCGTGTTCAGGAATCGGACATCGAGCTTATCAACCTGTTAATGGAAATAGGAGCGAAACAATAAAAAAGCCTTCCCCTTGAGGGGAAGGTGGCCAAGGGCCGGATGAGGTGTGTATAAAAAGCACCTCATCCGATTTTTTATTTAAATTCAAAGAACTTCGTATCCAGCTCCGGATAAGCGCGCTTCATAGAAATCGGTATACCACTTCTATCTACAAAGCAATGGCTGGTTTTGGCAATAGCCCTGTCTTCTCCAGTAGCTTTATCGTAAATACGATAGGCAACCTCCATTTCATGCCCATCATAGGACAAAAGCTTTGTTTCTACAACAACAGTTTCGTCAAATTTAACTTCACTTCTGTATTCTATGGAGTGGGAAATCATTGGAGAACTAATCTCCATGTCTAACATCTGTTTAAATGAAAGACCCATCTGCTCCATCAAATTCATTCGGGCATCTTCTATCCAATTAAGATAATTAGATGTGTGAATAACACCCTGCAAATCTGTTTCATGATATTTTGTGTGATGCTCAAAAGGGGTAATGGTAACCTGTTTTGGTGCACCAGCAACTTCAATTTCTTGTTTAGCCATAGCTACACCTCCTGATGAATATCTTTAATTATATGATATTTTTTTTCATGTAAATATTCAAGATTTTTATTGTTAGGGCAGGCTAACATATGTTATAGTCTAATAGTTCTTGTTAGCAAGCACTAACGCTAATCCCATTATATGTTTTAAATCTAAAAACTTAATAAAAACAGGAGGATATTTATGAAAAGATTTGTAGCGAAACTACTTATCCTTGGACTTGCAGTGACTTCACTTGAAACTCCAGTTTTTGCCGCTGAAACTACTGAGGACAATACTAGTGTAGTAGCAGAAACAGATGTGACTGTAGAAGAGACTTCAAATGAGGAAGTAAAGGAAGAGGCCGAGGTAAAGGAAGAAGTAGAGGCCGAGGTAAAGGAAGAAGAGACAGAAGCTGCCAAGGATAGCACAGAGGCTAAAGACGAAACTACTGAGGAAGCAGCTGTTGTGGAAGAACAGCCAGAAGCTGAGGAAGAGAATGTTACAGCAACATCAGTAGAGGTGATTGGTGAGACATATTACTTTATCCGTAAGACAGATGATATCAATGAAGCTACTGTAGTGGTTATAGGGGAAGGAACAGAAGAATCAGAGATTCCCTTTGCAGACTTTACTAAGGTAGACGAAACTGATATCTACTATTATACAAAAGCTGATTTATCAGGAAATATCTATGGCGCAGCTAAGGCTTCTTATACACAGCTTTACAAGGGCCAGACATCAGCTGATGAGTACGATGCTGTATCATCTGCAACAACTAGAAAGAATACTCTTTTTGCAAACACAGATACATCTGAGGTAACAGAATCAGGTTATTATATCTATGGATTAAAGAGTGCTAATGTAGCTATTAGCAAGGAGGCTTATGTTAAGGCTTCTATCTTAGATGCAGCAGGCTTAGGCGTAAAGGATGCTTACAAGAATATTCTTGCTGTTGCAGTAAATGAAAATCAGGCAGTTATTCCATCTTATTATTTACCATATGATGGAGAAAGCTTTGGTAAGGCAGTAATTAGAAAGAAGATTGTGGTTCAGGATGCAACAGCTGCACTTAAGTACTTTACAAGATATGGTACATACCAGCTAGAGGTTAATGAATCATCTACAAATTATCTTAGAAAAACAAGAGACAATGATATATATCCTGTAAATAATGCAGTACATGGTGCTATCCTTAGAGGCGTTGATGCTAACGGTAATGCTATTTCTCTTGGTGTAAGACACTTAAAGGAAATCTGGGTTTCAACATACGAAATCGCATTTGAGCCAGATATGAATGCAAGTGCATCATTTGAAGGTGGCTACATTAATTCTGTAGATTATCTTACAGCTGACGATGTATACAGCTATGTTTTTGATGAATCTGTATATGTTAAGCCTGTTTTTGATACAGCAAACGTTAAGACATATTTCAATGTAAATGATAACAAGCTTCTTACAGTTGAAGGTATTGATAAGGAGATTGGTGAGGCTACACTTTCACTTTCATACAAGGAAGGCAGAACTACAGTAAGTGTAGTAGATAGTGCACCTGTAACAGTAGAAAATGGTGTAGTTAAGGTTAACGTTGAAGAGGAGCTGATTCCAGAGACAGCCTATACTGTAACTATCTCAAATGAGAACTATGCAGATATTATTCTTTCTGTTACTCCAGAAACACTTGGTGGTGAAGAAGAACCACAGACACCAGAGAAGCCTGAAAATCCTGAAACTCCAGAAACTCCAGAAAATCCAGGTGAGCCAACAACTCCAGAAACACCAGTGATTTCGGGAGATGATACACCATCAAAGGATGAGCCTGTTATTGATGATACAAAGCCAGGTGAGGATGAAAAGAGCCAAAAAGAGCAGCAGGAGAAGGAAGCTATTGATAATGCAGTTAAGGTAATCAATGATGTGGTAATTCCATACGTATGTGCTCATTGGAATGAGATTAAGTGCTATATTCCAACAATTATTAAATATGTACAGTCTCATTTTTGCGAGATTGTAAAATATATCTTTGGATTTTAATTAAATAGAAAAGCATATTTATGGGATTCTTGAACGAAATTTAAAGATTTTGTTTTTTAGATTAAAAACAAAAGTCTTTTCATATCTAAACAACATATTTTTTTATTTGCAGTAAACCTCCTATCGTGGTAAAATGTATCTAATTGATAAATTTTTAACGAGCGGAGGTTTATTATGGATTTTCAAGCTGAATATAAGCGCAAGCTTACGACAGCAGAAGAAGCTGTTAAGGTTGTAAAAAGCGGAGATTGGGTAGATTACGGTTGGTGTACAGGTACACCAGACGCACTTGATAAGGCACTTGCAGCACGTACAGATGAGTTACGTGATGTTAAGGTTCGTGGTGGTATTTTAATGAAGCTTCCAGCTATCTTCGAAAGAGAAGATGCAGGTGAGCATTTCTGCTGGAACTCATGGCACATGGGTGGTATCGAGCGTAAGCTTATTGCAAAAGGCTGCTCATACTATGCACCTATCAGATACTCTGAGCTTCCTAGATACTATCGTGAGCACATTGAGCCAAACGATGTTCTTATGCTCCAGACAACAACAATGGATAATCATGGATATTTTAACTTCGGTCCTAACGCATCTCATCTTATGGCTGCAGTTGAAAAGTCTAAGCACATCATCGTAGAAGTTAACGAGAACATGCCACGTTGCCTTGGCGGTTTTGAGGAAGGCATCCACATTTCAAAGGTTGATGCTATCGTAGAAAGCAACAACCCAGCTATCTCAGAGATGGGCGCAGGCGGTGCTCCTACAGATGTAGATAAGGCAGTAGCTAAGCTTATCGTTGAGGAGATTCCAAACGGTGCATGCTTACAGCTTGGTATCGGCGGTATGCCTAACACAGTAGGCGCTATGATTGCTGATTCAGACCTTAAGGATCTTGGTGTTCATACAGAAATGTACGTTGATGCATTCGTAGACATTGCAAAGGCTGGTAAGATTAACGGTTCTAAGAAGAATATCGACAGATTCCGTCAGACATACGCTTTCGGTGCTGGTACAAAGAAGATGTACGATTACATGGATGAGAACCCAGAGCTTATGAGCGCACCTGTTGATTACACTAACGATATCCGTCAGATTTCAGCACTTGATAACTTCATCTCTATCAACAACGCCGTTGATGTAGATTTATATGGTCAGATTAACGCTGAGTCAGCTGGAACAAAGCACATTTCTGGTGCAGGCGGACAGCTTGACTTCGTACTTGGTGCTTATCTTTCTAATGGTGGTAAGAGCTTTGTATGTCTTTCATCTACATTTACTACAAAGGATGGTACTGTTAAGAGCCGTATTCGTCCTACACTTGCAGAGGGCTCTATTGTTACAGATACTCGTGCAAACACACATTACCTTGTAACAGAATATGGTAAGGTTTGCCTTAAGGGCCTTTCAGCTTGGGAACGTGCAGAAAAAATTATCAGTATTGCACATCCTGATTTCAGAGATGAGCTTATTGCTGAGGCTGAGAAGATGCACATTTGGAGACGTTCAAATAAATAATTGGTATATTAAGATAAAACCCCTTTACCGTAAAAATTCTTACGGTAGAGGGGTTTTCTTAGTATAACCTATGATTGTTTTAGAAAAATATAAAATAATTATTGAAAATCTAAATATAATTTGATATATTATCTTTGAAATAAAGCTAAGCATTTTTTATAGGGGCTTGATGCTAAGCAATAAGACAAAGGAGGAGACGCATGAAAAGATTAATTTCATGTGTTCTGGCAGTTTCTATGGTTGGAGGTCTTACAGCATGCGCGGGCTCAGAATCTAAAAACTTTACAGTTAGCTACGACGGCATTGCAGTAGGTGACGTATCTTCGGGCGTATCTGTCCATGATCCATCCATTTTAGAAGTTGACGGAACATATTATATTTACGGCTCTCATATGACAGCTGCAAAAAGTACTGATTTACTTAATTGGGAGAGTATTGCAGATGGATATATGAAGACCAATCCAGTTTACGGTCAGATTTATGATGTGAAGGATAAGGCATTTGCTTATTCTGGCTCAAAGGACAGTATCATCAAAACAGATGATGGTGGTACCCATGTGTGGGCACCTGATGTAATTTACAACGAAACTACAGGTTTGTATTATATGTATTATTGCACAACCAGTACATTTAATGCTTCGAACCTGTGCTTTGGCACCAGCACATCCCCAGAGGGACCATTTGAATGGCAGGGAGCACTTATTTATTCAGGCTTTACAAATAAAAATATAGAAGCAACTGATGTGCTTGATTATGTAGATGAGGATTATGCCAAGAAGCATTACATTAAGGGCGGTGCTTATAACTACGAAGATTACCCAAATGCCATCGACCCAACAGTGTTCTATGATAAGGATGGCAGAATGTGGATGGTTTACGGTTCTTGGTCAGGTGGTATATATCTTCTTGAGCTGTACCCAGCTACTGGGCTTGTTATTCACCCTGAGGCTGATGAAGCAAAGGGTGTAGATGCATACTTTGGTAAGAAGCTGCTTGGCGGTGGTCACATCTCTATTGAGGGACCATACATTATGTATGACGAAGCTACAGATTACTATTATCTGTTCGTATCATACGGTGGTCTTACCAGCAATGGTGGATATCAGATGAGAGTATTCCGCTCTAAGACTGTTGATGGAGAGTATGTAGATATGAATGGAGCTTATCCAGAAAAGAGTGCAATGCATGAAAACTTTGGACTTAAGCTTTCAGGTAATTACAAGCTTCCTAGTCTTGATAAGGCATATATGGCAACAGGTCATAATTCAGCCTTTGTTGATAAGGATGGCAAGGTTTACGTAGTCTACCACACCAGGTTTAATGATGGTGGAGAAAATCATTCACCACGTGTTCATCAAATGCTTATGAATGCGGAAGGCTGGCCATGTGAGCTTCCATATCAGACACAGGGGGAGACTGTTTCTGATAAGGGATACAGCAAGAATGATGTAGTTGGCCGCTACTATGTGATTAACCAGGGCACTGATATTTCAAGCGATATTGCTAATCCTAGAATCTTCTATCTAAACAAGGATGGTTCTGTAGATGGAGAAGAAGTGTCAGGTACATGGAGTATGAAGGATGGCAGCTACTACATGAATATTAAAATGGGAGACAAAGAATTCAGCGGTGTATTTTGTCAAATGAAAGATGAGGCAGGCACAGATGTGATGACTTTTTCTGCTGTAGGTGGTAACGAATCAGTTTGGGGAGTTAAATACTAAAGAGGAGAGAAAAATAAAAAAATGGACAAATATTTTGAATACAATAAACCTTGGATTTTACAGCGAGCAGATCCTTATGTGTACAGACATACTAATGGCAAATATTATTTCACAGCATCAGTGCCAGAATATGACAAAATAGTTCTTAGATGCAGTGGAACACTTGAAGGACTTAAAGAGGCTCCAGAGCTAGAAATCTGGCACAAGCATGAAGCAGGTCCACAGTCTAAGCATATCTGGGCACCAGAGATTCACTATCTTTTTGGCAAATGGTATATCTATTATGCAGGTGGTGAAATGGAAGATATCTGGAAGATTCGTCCTTATGTGCTGGAGTGCCAAGGGGATGACCCAATGCGTGACCCTTGGATTGAAAAGGGCAAAATGACAAGAGCAGCGACAGATGAATTTTCATTTGAGGCATTTTCTTTGGATGCAACTGTTTTTGAAAATCATGGAAAGTGGTATTATATTTGGGCAGAGAAAACAGGCGTAGGTAAACAGATATCTAATCTTTATATTGCCAGAATGAAAAACGGCTACACCCTTGAGACAGATCAGGTACTTCTTACAACTCCTGACTATGATTGGGAGCGACATGGCTTCTGGGTAAATGAAGGACCATCAGTTATTAAGCGAAATGGCAAGATTTTCATGACTTACTCAGCCAGCGATACTGGCATCAACTACTGCATGGGTATGCTTACTGCAGATGAAAACAGCGATTTACTAGATCCTCTTTCTTGGAGGAAGGAGAGATACCCTGTGCTTGCATCATCAGAAAAGCATGTAGTATACGGGCCAGGTCATAATTCATTTACAGTTGATGAAGATGGAAATGATATTCTTGTTTATCATGCTAGAACAGAAACTGAAATAGTAGGAGATCCACTTTACAATCCTAATCGCCATGCAATGCTTATGAAGTTTGGATGGCAGGATGGAAGACCAGTATTTAGTTATGATCGAAAATAGAGTATGTACCAGGTGTCTGCTGAGAGATATGATTGATGCAGACACCTCTATGATTGAAAAATACAAGGCAGCATTGAAGGCTGAGGATATTGTTAGTGATGAAGAATATGAAAGCCGTCTTAATGTATGCAAAGGCTGCGACAAGCTTAATGAAGGCACATGCATGGCATGTGGCTGCTACGTAGAGCTTCGCGCCACAGCCAAGGTATCCCGTTGCCCGAAGAAATTATGGTAAAAAATAAAAGCCAATCTGTAGGTAACAAGCTATTGTAATTCTCAAGTGAGGAGTGTTTCCGAACGGAGAATTATAATGCTTGTTACCGTAACAGATTGGCTTCATTTTTATTTTACAGGACAATAGTTGATTGCTACACGTATATCCTGTCCATAATTTCCGAAGGTCTTTCCAAAGAGTGTAACACCTCCGATATGTTCAGCGTCATCTTCAACTGCAATTCTAAAATCAAGAGGCGCCCCCTGCGCTAAATCTAAATCTTCGATAGTGATATCTGAAATCTGTAAACCATCAATGAAAGTTCCATGCTTATTTACAACTAAAAGCTTTAACAAACCATATTGATTCCAGTTAGGTGGAAACCAGTCAGGTGTAAACATTCCTCGGATTTCTCCACCGAAATCACCAGGGCTTGTCCACATACCAAGCTTTTTGCCGTTAAGTGAGAATGAAATATCACTTGGCCAGTTGTTATCAATGCCTGGTGCCTCAGATGAAATCTCAAATGAGATGGAAATCTGAGTGATTTGATTGTTGCTAGGTATAAGATTTGGAAGAGAGTACTCTATATATCCCTTTGTAAACCAAAGTATATCTGCATTGAAATGGTCTGGATGACTAAAGTATCTGCTGTCGTCAATCTCTCCGATAACTGACTGACTGTTGGCAAGACCACATGTGGGACAGATATCATATTTAGAAAACTGACCAACCTTAATATCAGTAGTAAATACATTAGTAAGGTCTTCTGGCTTTTCAATTTCTACTACGATTTTGTCCTGAATAACAGAGCAAATCTTGGAATTGCCATGGCTGGCAGATTCGTTAGATGTAGAAATAAGACCACATTCTTCAAGCTTCTTAATATGACCTGTAAGAGCGCCGTTTGATAGCTTTAGCTCTGTGGCTAATTGATTCATGCTCATATGATCGTTTTCTAGCAATATGTTAAGTATCTGGATACGCACGTCTGAGCCTAAGGCTTTAAATAATTCAAGTCCTTCTTCCAGTGATGTGATATGAATCATTACACTGCTCCTTTATAAGAAAATAAAATAATATCTATAATTATAAAAACTAGTACAATTCATGTCAATAAATAAGATGAAAATATGGAATTTATTTTACGAAAATATAAACATAATAATATTTTCGTTCTAAAAAACCTGAATTTATGAAACTAATTGTATAATTTGCCTAAAAAAACTATGGTGAATTTGTGAAGAATAAAAGAATATCCAAAATACTTTAGAAAAAACTAAAATAATTATTGACTTATACCAATGCAGATTTATAATAATTACATAATCGTTAAAGAGCTTTACTGGTTTAGTGATTTTGACTAACAAGCCTCAGTCAATTGTACTACATTATGAAAGTTCTAGACAATTAAAAACAATATTTTCTTTTTACAAAAGGAGGAGAAGAATGAAGAAGAAGTTGATTAGTGCATTACTTTGCACATCAATGGCAGCTAGCTTGTTTGTAGGCTGCGGCGGAGCAGCTTCAGAAGGCGGGGTTGATCCTGATGCTGCTGCAACAGATGAGGAGGCTGCTGAGTCAGCTGAGTCAGAGGTAGTAACTAACACATTTGGTGATCCAAACGGAACACATCTTGAGATGTGGACATTTGTTGAACTTCACGGTCAGCACTACGGTGTTATGGCAGAGGAGTGGAACAAGGAACACCCAGACAACACAATCGAAATTACATGTACAACATATCCTTATGGTGATATGCACACAAAGCTTCTTACAGCTCTTGAGGCTGGCACAGGTGCTCCAGATATCTGTGATGTAGAAGTTGGTCAGTTCCCTAACGTAGTTGAAGGTCTTGATCAGTGGCTTGTACCACTTAACGATTACGCTAAGGATTACCTTGATACAATGGTTCCTGCAAGAATGGAAACATATCAGGGTGAAGATGGTAACTACTACGGAGCTCCTTATCACGTAGGTGCTACAGTAATGTACTACAACGTAGCTGCAATGAGCGAGGCAATGGGACTTAGCCAGGATGAAGTAATTGCTAAGATTGATGCAGTTAAGACATGGAAAGATTACGAAGCTCTTGGTAATGAATACCTTACAGCTTTAGGAGATGATACAAAGTACTTTACATCAGTTGATACAGGCGGAGTTGATTGGCTCTGGATTGCAATGGCTGAGTATGGCGATGACTGGACAGGTGGATTCGAAGGTTCAGCAAATGTTCAGCTTGATTCAGTTAAGGAAATGCTTACAATGCAGCAGTCTTGGTTAAAGTCAGGATTTGCAATGGTTTCTCCAGATGGACATGTTGACCTTGAAGCTGGTTTCCAGAACATTATGGATAGAAACATTGTTTCTTTCCCTAAGGCAATGTGGTATATGTCACGTTTCACAAACTACATGCCTGATGAAAAGGGTAACTGGTACATCGCTAAGTGTCCTGTATTCAAAGAGGGACAGAAGTGCTCAGTTGGTGTAGGTGGTACAGGTACAGTTGTAACACAGCAGTCAGCTAACAAGGAGCTTGCAGCAGAGTTCACATGCTGGGCTAAGATGTCAGAGGCTGGTGAACAGCACATCTGGGATACACTTGGATTTGATGTATGTAACACAGCTCTTTGGAGTGATGAAGCATTCGCTCATGATGACAACAATCAGTATAACCAGTTCTTCATCAACTATCCATACGATGTATTAAGCGATATCGGAATGGACAACATTGGTAAGATTTCAGTTGTATCTATCAGCCCAACAATCAACGAGTATCTCTGCACAACAACACTTAATGAGGTACTTGAAGATCCAGATTACTCAATTGATGATGCTTTACAAGAAGCTCAGGATGCGATTGACATGGAACAGTAATTTCTACGGGATGCCGGCCTAGGCAGGCATCCCTATTTTAAAAAATGGAGAAAGGTGCATTATGAAAATCAAGAACTTTTTATACTCTCAAAAGGTGGCACCATATGTTTTTGTTTTACCTTTTATTTTAAGCTTTTTCTTTTTCTGGGTTTACCCACTTATTACAGCTTTCACAATGAGCTTCCAGGATATAGGAGCAATCAAATCTGATTGGGTTGGTTTTGCTAACTATGCAAAGCTTCTCAAGGACAACGTTTTTCATATCGCAGTATGGAACAGTGTAAAATACATGTTCTTTACTTTAGTCCTTCTCATTCCATTCCCAATGCTTTTTGCAGTGCTTCTTGATAGCAATTTGGTAAAGGCAAAGGGCGTATGGAAGGCAGTTCTTTACATGCCAGCATTAACATCAGTAGTTATTTCTGGTACATTATTCCGCCTGATGTTTACAGAGTACACAACAGGTCAGATGAACATGATTACAGCGGCTTTAGGCCTTGGAACATATAAATGGTTAAAGATGGGTTGGTCAGGTATGCTCGCCCTCTTAATCGTAGCCTGCTGGAGATGGACAGGTGTAAATATGCTCTATTTCCTTTCAGGTCTTAAATCAATTGATACTTCATTATATGAAGCTGCCGATATTGACGGCGCAACAGGATGGCAGAAGTTCAAGTATGTAACACTTCCACTTCTTAAGCCAACAACAGTATATGTACTTACAATTTCAGTATATGCTGGTCTTGCAATGTTCCTTGAATCATATATGTTATGGGCAGGAAATTCATCACCAAACAACATCGGTCTTACAATTGTAGGCTACCTATACAAGCGTGGTATTGAAAAGAATGATATGGGTTATGCATGTGCAGTAGGTGTAGTACTTCTTGTTGTAGCACTTATTATCAACTTTGCACAGCTTATCGTGAACGGTACATTCAAGAAGGGAGAGGATTAATATGGCAAAGCAAAAGACAATGGCTAGCTCTCCTAAAAGAGTTGTGGGCACAGTACTTGGAACAGGATTTTTTGCAATCCTTTGTTTAATAATCATTTTTCCTGTATTTGCAGGTTTACTTGCTTCATTTAGACCTGGTACAGAGCTTATTCGTAGGGGACTTTCAATAGATTTGAATGTTACCACAATGAATCTTGACAACTACAAATATTTATTTGGCGGAAACGCTGACAGTGTTAAATATTTCATGTGGTACAAGAATTCGTTATTAATTACCATTATTTCGGTAGCACTTACACTTATAATCTGTTATTTTGTTGCTTATGGTTTAACAATGTATGAGTTTAGATTTAAGAATCTGCTCTTCACAATAGTACTTGCAACAATGATGGTACCTTTTGAAATCCTTATGCTTCCATTATATAAGGAAATCATCGCACTTAAGCTTGTTGATACTTATGTAGGTGTTATCATTATCGGACTTTGCTCCGCATCAACAATTTTCTTCTTTAGACAGTACTTATCAGGACTTCCTAAGGATTTGCTTGATGCAGCACGTATTGATGGTTGTAGCGAATATGGTATTTCTGTAAGAATCATCCTTCCACTTGCAAAGCCAGCCTTTGCATCAATGGGTATTCTTAGTGCAATGGGCGCTTGGAACGCTATCCTTTGGCCACTGCTTGTACTTAAGGGCGCAGAGAAGTTTACACTTCCAATCGGACTTAATACATTACTTACACCATACGGTAACAACTATGATGTACTTATAGCAGGATCAATGTTTGGAATTTTACCTATCTTTATAATCTTCCTCATTTTCCAGAAGTACATCATCGATGGAATGACAGCAGGTGCTGTTAAGGGATAAGGAGAGAATATGGCAAAATTAGTAATTAACAACGAAAACAAAAAGAGCACAATTGCCCCAGAAATCTACGGACATTTTTCTGAGCACTTGGGCCGTTGCATCTACGAAGGACTTTACGTAGGTGAAAATAGCGATATTCCTAATGTGAATGGAATGCGTACAGATGTAGTCGAGGCACTTAAGGAAATGAAGGTTCCTGTACTTCGTTGGCCAGGTGGATGCTTCGCAGATGAGTATCACTGGATGGACGGAATCGGTCCAAAGGAAAATCGTAAGAAGATGATTAACACACACTGGGGTGGCGTTGTAGAGGACAACAGCTTCGGTACACATGAATATTTCGAGCTTTGCAGACAGCTTGGTTGCAAGACTTATGTAAATGCAAATGTTGGTTCAGGTACTGTTCGTGAAATGAGCGAATGGGTTGAATACATGACATTTAAGGGTGTATCTCCAATGGCTGACCTTCGTAAGAAGAATGGTCATGAAGAGCCATGGGTAGTAGATTACCTTGGTGTTGGTAACGAATCATGGGGCTGCGGCGGTAATATGCGTCCACAGCACTATGCAGATGAGTACAGACGTTACCAGACATTTGCTAGAAACTACAATGGAAATAAGCCAATCTCAAAGATTGCTTGCGGTGCTAATGTAGATGATTATCACTGGACAGAAGGTGTTCTTGAGACATGCTTCGACCATACACCAGAGCAGTTCCATGGTTTTATGGATGGTCTTTCACTTCATTACTATACACTTCCTGAGACAGAAGATGATTGGAACATCAAGGGAAGTGCTACAGACTTCACTGAGGAAGTGTTCTACCAGACACTTAAGCGTAGCTACTTCATGGAAGAGCTTATTAATAAGCATGGTGCAATCATGGATAAGTATGATCCAGATAAGAAGATTGGACTTATTATTGATGAGTGGGGTATCTGGACAGATGTTGAGCCAGGTACAAACCCAGGCTTCTTATATCAGCAGAACACAATGCGTGATGCACTTGTAGCTGGTATGAATCTTAACCTCTTCAACAAGCATTCAGACAGAGTTAAGATGGCAAATATTGCACAGATGGTTAACGTGCTTCAATCAGTTATTCTCACAGATGGTGAGAAGATGATTAAAACACCTACTTACTATGTATTTAAGATGTATCGTCATCACCAGGGCGCTACTCTCCTTGGCAGTGACTTACTAAATAATAGTATAGTTGGTAGCGGTAAGAATGAGCTTCCAAAGGTATTTGAATCAGTATCTGAGGATGCAAATGGTGTAATCACAATCACTCTTACAAACAACTCTCTTGAGGCAGATGAGACTGTAGATATTCAGCTAACTCATGACGCCGCTTCTTACAATGTATGTGAAGCTACTTATGTAGCAGGTGCTATGGCTGCACACAACACATTTGAGAATCCAGAGGTTGTTAAGGAGCAGGAATTTAAGGATTACGCTAAGACAGCTGAAGGCATTAAGGTAACACTTCCTAAGTGCTCAGTTGTTAGCATTCGCCTAAACAAGTAACTTTCTTTTTCATAAATCCTTCCATATAATAAATTCCGATAAGCCAGTAGAGAAATCTGCTGGCTTATTGCATTTGGTAGGGTAGATGGAGTATACTCAAAATGCTGAAAAATTTAAAGAATAGGATGATGTTATGGGAGATTATATTATTAGTTGCTGTTCAACAGCAGATGTTACAGATGAGTTTTTAAAGGAAAGAGATATCCAGTATATTTGCTTTCACTATTATTTAGATGATAAGGCATATAAGGATGATTTGTATCAGTCAATGTCACCACAGGATTTTTACCAGGCAATGGTTGATGGTGCCATGACAAAGACATCACAGGTTAATGCAGATGAGTTTACCCAGTATTTCCGTAAGTTTTTAGAGCAGGGGAAGGATGTTATTCATCTTACATTATCCAGTGGTATTTCAGGTGTTATTAATTCAGCCCGTATTGCAGCTGAGGAGCTTTCAGAGGAATTCCCTGATAGAAAGATAGTGGTTTTTGACAGCCTTACAGCATCAGCAGGCTATGGCTTGTTCATGGACAAGCTTGCTTCACTTCGTGATGAGGGGAAGAGCTTTGATGAGCTTGTAAAGTGGACTGAGGACAATATTCAGAATCAGAATACATGGTTCTTCACCACAGACCTTACCTTCTTTATCAGAGGTGGTAGAATTTCTAAGGTCTCTGGTTGGTTTGGTACAGCCCTTAATATCTGTCCGCTTCTTAACATCAATGATGAAGGAAAGCTTATTCCTAGACAGAAGTGTCGAGGTAAGAAGATGGTTAAGAAGGCTTGCCTTGCAGCTATCAAGGAGCGTATTGAAAACGGAGCTGACTATGACCAGAATATCTTTATCACACATTCAGTGTGTATGGATGATGCCAGGGAGATGGCTGATATGATAGAAGAGGCATTTCCTAAGATGAAAGAAAAGGTTCGTATATTCGATATTGGTCCTACAATCGGTGCACATACAGGCCCTGGTACAGTTGCTATTGGTTTCTGGGGTGGAAAAAAGGAGAACTAAGCTATGAAGGATAAGATTAAAGAGTTTAGATTAAACATTACAATACCTGCAGTTTTTACTATGGTCATTGGAATTTTGCTTTTAGTATTTCCTGTTGAAAGCTTGGCTACTATAAGCAAGGTGATAGCAGCTATAATTATTCTTTCAGGAATATTTGTTGTTGTGAATCAGCTTATTGAGCATGGTGTAGATAATGCCCTTGGAATAGCTGTTGGTATGATGATACTTATCGTAGGTATTTGGCTTTTTAACGACTCAGGTAAGATAATAAGCATTATTCCAATTGCAATCGGTGTAATTCTTGTTATACACGGCGTGCAGGATTTAGGAATGGCAGTTGAGGCTGCCAGAGCTAAGGCTTCTAATTTTTGGATTAGCTTTGTACTTGCGGCTGTTAATATACTCTTTGGAATTATCTGCATCGGTGCAGCATTTCAGGTAGTTAGTCTTGCTACAAGAATAATAGGTATCATGCTTATCTGGGATGGCATTACAGATTTTGGCATTGTCCACTCTGTTAGAAAGGCCACTGGTTCTGTTGTAGATGGAACCATCACCAGGGAGGAAGATATCTAAAATGAGACAAATGGAATTTAAGATGGAACGCACAGGCTTACTAGAGGTAGGGGATGTGCTTCCGGTTACTGAATATGCCCTTTCTAACTCATATTATTATGTGTTAGGAAGGTCTTATGCTATGTCCGCAAATTATACAACACTAGAAAGACTCAAAACTGTAAACGGTAAGACCGAAGCTAAGGTTATAGATGTTAAGGAGACCCCAAAGGGATTTTACGTTACAGCTGAATTTGAAGATTCTTGAGGAGAATTATGAATAATCAATCACAGAATGCAATCGATATTGTGCTTGCAGAAAGCTTAAAAGAACTTGCGGCAATTAAGCCTATCGATAAAATAACAATCAAAGAGATTACAGATAAAGCAGGGGTAATCAGACCTACCTTTTATAATCATTTTCAAGATAAATATGAGCTACTTGAGTGGATAACTGTTAACGAATTGTTCGCGCCTGTGGATCCCCTTCTTTCAAATGGAATGCTAAAGGAAGGTGTAACATTTATCCTTACCACCATGGAAAAGGAAAAGGATTTCTATAAAAGAGCTGCAGCCTTAGAAGGGCAGAATTCATTTAACGAAATCTATAACAGGTGTGTGGCAAAAGCAGTTCTTAAATACATTGATGTAGAAAGCTTGGCTGCAATGGCAGATTACAGTTGGCTTAAAAAGGAATTGGTGGCTGAGTTTTTGGCACATTCCATAAGCTGGGTTACCATCCGATGGATTAAAAGAGGGATGAATGTGCCAGTGGAAGAATTGGCAGATGTATATATTAAGATATTTAGGAGCCCAATTATAGAGGTTATTACTAATGAAAAGCGCTAATACAAATGTACGATAATGTAGTTTTTATTTAAACAGGCTTTTATTATTGAATATTTTATATAATCTATGTAATGAGCTATTATTATTAAGCAAACTGTTATAAATGTGAAATGGAGTAAATATATTATGACTTGGTTGGAAAACTTGCTTATTATAGCAGGTATATTATTAGATGTTTTTGCTGCAATGGAAATACAAGGGGCAATGATAGCAAACCTTAAGAAAAGGACAGTGGCTGTTGCTTGCGCAGTGGTTGCTGCATCTGAATTGGTTTTTTATTTTGGGGGCTATGCAATCTGCAGATTAATGGCTGTTAATGGCTACATTGCTAATCCTGTAAAGCGTGGGGAGGTTGTGGCTGTAGTAGTTCTTGTGCTACTGGGCCTAAGACTTATTGCAAAGGCAATTAAAAGAGAATTCATTCAAGAAAGAAGAAGGGATGCTCTTATTGTTTTAGATTACATCAGAATTGTTATTGTATCCAGTGCTTATACAGCAGCTGCAGGTTGTGCCTGCGGGCTTGTGGGCACCACCATTTGGCAGATTATTGCACTTATTCTTGCAATATCTGTACTTGTAGTTCTTGGCGGTCTTTATACAGGCATGCATTTTGGCTTTGAGAAGAAGACTATAGCTTACATAGTAGGCGCAGCATTACTCTGGGGAGCTGGTGCTGAAATCTTCCTCAGTAGAGTCATCGATTTTGTTTAAAATAGAATTTTTTAATAACAGGTTACTGTTTAATATGCGCTCACGAAGGAAGCTTAGCTTTTCTGTCTGTGAGCGTTTTTTATAGCAATCAGAAAGCATAATGTAGCTTTCGCTAATGTCTGTTCCAACGCCAATGGCAAATTCCAATACATTTACGGCATCATTTTCCATACCAGCTTCTATTAAAGCCTTGGCATAGGAATTTAGAAGGATGCATGCTTTATCGAAATCTTCACCTATCTGGCTCATTGTTTCGAAGTTAGAAGTGCCGTAGGTAAGCTTTAAATCAGTGTTTGAAACACCAGAAAGATTAAGCAGCCTGTGGGTTGAAAGCTCCTTTAACTGGGTTTCAATCTCAATAACTTTTTCATCATTACTAAAATTTAATGGAAATTTCTCTATTGGAATGGTAATATATCTTAGATTAGATATATCCTTGGCAGGGGTTGCTTTGGCCGCTTTTTCTTTAGCCCAGAATTCTTCCTCCTGCTGTTCTTGCTTAGCATCTAGGGTTTTGATTCTGATTGCAAGCCAGATTAGGAATATTAAGAAAAAAGGTAAAATAGGGAAGCCCATAGTTTCTCCTTTACTTATGCGAGGTATTTTATGAAAAGATCTAAAAAACAACAGCTTATAGCTGGAATAATATTAGTAGTTGTAGTGGTATGTATGGTATTTACCACATTTGCTTCTGCTTTAATTTAAGTTTATTTTAATAGATTATTAATGTCAACAATGAGGCTTCTCCCTTTTAGGGAGAAGCTGTCAGCGCAGCTGACTGATGAGGGTTATATTATGAAAAAAAGAGTTCTATCACTATTACTATCATTAACATTTACAGCAGGTTTATTTACACCAATTAGCGCATACGCCGAAGAGGTCACAGAAGAAAACACAGTTTCTGAAGAGGAATTAGCCAATGAAGAGGCAGAAGCAGTTTCTGCAGACGAGGAGGATACTAGAATCATTCCTAAGGGCGTTTCAATAGCAGGAACATCTGTAGGTGGTATGACAGTGGCTGAGGCTAAGGAGGTTGTAGACGATTATTTTGCACAGTATGATGATGTGAAATTTACACTTTCTGCCAACGAGCAAACTATCAGTGCCACAGGTGCAGATTTATGTATAGGTGCTAAGAATACTGATGTTACTACTAAGGCTGCATCTTATGGCAGCTATGGAAATTTTGCAGAGCGCTTTAAGGCTAGCAAGGATTTGGAGGATGGAAGAGGCAAGGATTTTGCACTTTCATTAGGGGTAGATAGAACAGCTCTTACCACATATTTACAGACAGCATCTTCACAGGTTAATGATGAAGCAAGCGATGATTATCTTACCAGAGAAAATGGGGAATTTGTGTTCCACGAAGGTACAAGCGGTGTGGTTGTTCAGGTTGATGAATCTGTTGCAATAATTGCAGATTATATCGAAAACGATTGGAACAAGGAATCAGCAACAATCGCTCTTGCAACCGTTGTTAAGGAACCTAGAGGTAGCAAGGAAGAGCTTGCAGAGATTAAGGATTTGCTTGGCAGCTTTAATACAGATTATAGTTCATCATCTGCCGCTCGTAAGAACAACGTGGCAAACGGTGTAGGATTTATAAACGGAACTATTCTTTATCCTGGTGATGAGTTCTCAGTGCTTAATACAATCACTCCATTTTCTGCTGAGAATGGATATATGTTAGCTGGTTCTTATGAAAATGGAACCACTGTAGAGACTTATGGTGGCGGTATCTGCCAGGTATCTACCACACTTTACGGAGCAGTTAGAGAGGCAGAGCTTGGTATTGTAACCCGTTCATGTCATTCTATGATAGTTACTTATGTTCCACCATCACAGGATGCAGCCATTGCAGAAAGCGGTGGTAAGGATTTCCAGATTAGAAATAACAAGAATTATCCTATATATATAGAAGGATACTGTGACGGCAACAAGGCTTACTTTAACATCTATGGTAAGGAAGAGGATGACAAGTCTCATAGTGTTAAATACGAGACAGAAATCACTGGTGTAAATGTTCAAAATACCCAGTGGGTTGCTGACCCTAATGTGCCTCTTGGCAAGATGACCACAACCGTTGGAGGCCACACAGGCTACACAGCTCGTCTTTGGAAGATTGTTTATGAAAACGACGAAGAGGTTAGCAGAGAGGTATATAACAACAGCAAGTACAATCCATCTAATAGAACTGTTACAGTAGGTATTGCATCAGAGGATCCTAATCTTTCATACGCAATGCTTCAGGCTGTTGCCACTCAGGATGCTACAACCATAGCAAATGCTATAGCAGTGTATGCACCAGGTGTTGTTAATTCTACTCCATTTGTAATTACACCAAAGTACAAGGTTACAAATCCAACAGAGACAGAAGACACAACTAATGCAACACAAGCTCCTGCTACAACACCAGCTACAGAGACACCAGCGCCAGATGCAACAACTCAGCCTGTGGAGCAGCCAGTGCCTCAGGCTACAGTACCAGCTAACTAGATTTTAGGGAATAATCTTATGGAAATTGGAAAACTTAAAGAAAGCGTACTTAAACGTTCAGTTATAAAACAACTTCATGTAAAACGTCCTGAGGTAGGTAGTGGTCCTAGCATCGGTGAGGATTGCGCCACCCTTCAGGTAGGCCCTGATGAAGAAATAGTAATGAGCACTGACCCTATAACAGGCACAGCCTCAGATATAGGTGAGCTTGCCGTTACTGTATCTATCAACGATTTAGCCAGCGCAGGGGCGGAGCCAATAGGAATCCTGCTTACAATCCTGCTTACCCCTCGAATGCGTGAGGCCAAGCTAAAGGCTATTATGGAACAGGTTGATAATGCCTGCAAAAGATACAATGTACAGGTTATGGGTGGCCATACAGAGGTTACAGAGGTGGTTAATCAGCCTCTTATCTCAGTTACAGCTGTAGGTAAGGTAAAGAAGGGCCAGATGGTTTCCACAGGTGGAGCCAAGCCTGGAATGGACTTGGTGGTTACCAAATGGATAGGTCTTGAAGGTACATCTATTATTGCTAAGGACCACGAAGAAGAGCTTCTTACCAGATTGCCAAAGAATCTTGTAGATACAGCAAAGAGCTTTGATAAATATTTAAGCGTACTTCCTGAAAGCCGTGTGGCTGTAGAGCATGGCGTGGCGGCTATGCATGATATCACAGAAGGCGGTATATTTGGAGCCTTATGGGAAATGGGCGAAGCTTCCGGCGTAGGCCTTGATGTAGATTTAAAATCTATTCCTGTAAAGCAGGAGACAATAGAAGTGTGCGAGTTCTTTGGTATCAATCCATACGAGCTTATTTCATCAGGTGCTATGCTAATAGCTACAAACGATGGCAACGGACTTGTTAGAAAGCTTGCGGAAGCGGGGGTAGCATCCGCCATTATCGGGAAGTCCAACTCTTCAAACGATAAACGCGTTATCAGCGGCGACGAGGTTCGCTTCCTAGAACCTCCCAAAGCCGACGCACTATATTCCGTACCAAACGTAGAACGAAAATAGTATTTTAGTAACTAACAAATTTAGATGAGTCAATTGGAGTAGACTATAAATGTTATTATGAGCCCTTGATGAGCCATCCCTACTTAGATGGTGCTTTAGCAGCATCTTATGTAGGGCAATGAGCGAATAAGAGCGAAAGCGTGGCGAATAATAATATTTATAGGCTATGGAAATTGACGGACTTAGGGGTGATTAAAATGAGAGAGAAGATTTTAACTTATATTGAGCATAATAGTAAGATTGATTTAGAGGATTTGGCAATGATGCTAGGCTGCGACCAGGCCACAGTTATGAATGAGCTTGAGGCCATGGAGAATGAGCATATTATTTGCGGTTATCCTACTCTTATTAATTGGGAGAAGGCCAGCGTTGAGAAGGTGTCTGCTCTTATTGAGGTTAGAGTTACACCTCAGCGCGGCATGGGATTTGATAAGGTTGCAGAGCGCATCTATAATTATCCAGAGGTAGATGCTGTTTATCTTATTTCAGGAAGCTATGATTTCATGGTTTCTATTGAGGGACATACACTTAGAGAGGTTGCAGATTTTGTTTCTGCTAAGCTTTCTCCACTTGATTCAGTGCTTAGCACACAGACTAACTTTGTACTTAAGAAGTATAAGGATCACGGAATTATTATGGCAGAAAAGCACGTGGATGAGAGGGAGAAGGTGAGTCTATGAGAAACCCTTTAAATCAGACTATTACAGAAATAAAGCCATCAGGCATTCGTAAGTTTTTTGATATAGTTGCAGAGATGCCAGAGGCAATATCTCTTGGTGTTGGCGAGCCAGATTTCGATACACCATGGAAGGTAAGAGACGAGGCTATCTATTCTTTGGAAAGAGGTCGTACCTTTTATACATCTAATTCAGGCTTGAAGGAGCTTAGAGTTGAGATTGCAGATTTTCTTAAGCGTCACTATGGACTTGAATATAATCCGCTTACAGAGATGCTTATGACAGTAGGTGGTTCTGAAGGTATAGATATTGCACTTCGTGCCATGCTTGACCCAGGTGATGAGGTACTTATTCCTCAGCCTTGCTATGTAAGCTACGAACCATGTACCATCCTTGCTGGTGGTGTACCAGTTCCTATTGCTCTTAAGGAAGAAAACGAATTCAGACTTAAGCCTGAGGAGCTTGAGGCTGCAATCACCGATAAAACAAAGATTCTTATTATGCCATTTCCTAACAACCCTACAGGTGCTGTTATGGAAAAGGCTGATTTGGAGCCTATTGTAGAGCTTGTTAAGAAGTACGATTTGTTTGTGCTTACTGATGAGATTTATGGTGAGCTTACATATACAGGTGAAGGCCATGTATCCATTGCCAGCTTCACTGGAATGAAGGAGCGTACAATCTACATCAATGGATTCTCAAAGAGTCACGCTATGACAGGCTGGCGTCTTGGCTATGTATGTGCTCCAGAGGTTATTATTAAGCAGATGACTAAGATTCACCAGTTTGCTATTATGTGTGCACCTACCACCAGCCAGTACGCTGCAGTAACAGCTATCCGTGACTGCGATGAGGATGTTGCTCACATGCGAGAGGAATATAATGACAGACGTCGTTATCTCCTTAATCGCTTTAAGAAAATGGGAATTAAATGCTTTGAGCCATACGGTGCATTCTATATTTTCCCATCCATTGCAGAATTTGGAATGTCTTCCGAAGAATTCTGTACACGCCTCCTTCGTGAGAAAGAGGTTGCAGTGGTTCCAGGCACAGCCTTTGGAGAAAGTGGCGAAGGCAATGTACGTATATCTTACGCATATTCCCTTGAAAGCCTAAAGCGCGCCATGGACCGCATCGAAGAATTTGTGGACGAACTACGTAAATCGTAGGCTGAGCACAAATCAGCGTAGACTGTGTGCATAATTCTACGTTAACAAAGTAAAAATATTCTTCATTCGACTAAGAATGTCTCATTCAGAACATTTTTACTTTGTTAACTGAATTATGTTCGTTAGGTTTATGATGATTTTGTTCGTACGGTTTACGATACGTAGTTGATTAGAATAACGTAAAGAACAGAATGCAAGCATGTAAGTAACAAGCTATTATATTTCTCAAGGGAGGCGTGTTGCCGAGCGGAGAAATCATAATGCTTGTTACTGTAACAGGCGAAGCATTCTGAACACAGATTAGAGGTTTTAAAATGTTAAATATTGTATTACATGAGCCTGAGATTCCTGCAAATACGGGGAATATTGGGCGAACATGCTGTGCTACAGGAACTCGTCTTCATCTGATTGAGCCGCTTGGCTTTGTGCTTACAGATAAGACAGTGAAGCGAGCAGGTATGGATTATTGGGATAAGCTAGAGGTTTTCCGTTATGATGATTGGGAAGATTTCAAGGCAAAGAACCCAGATGCTAAGGTTTATATGGCTACCACAAAAGCCAAAAGAAAACATACAGATGTTCATTACGAACCAGACTGCTACATAATGTTTGGCAAGGAATCAGCAGGTATCCCTGAGGAGATTCTTGTAGACAATGAGGAGAATTGCGTTCGTATTCCAATGGGACATGATATCAGATCACTTAATTTATCAAATTCAGTGGCAGTAGTTTTATACGAGGCCCTGAGACAAAACGACTTCCTCGGTTTGGAGACTGAGGGTAATTTACATAGACTCAACTGGAAGGAATAGTGGGTACCAATGTCAATTATCAGATCTAAAGATTTAGTACATGAATATATAAGACGTGATGAAGAGGGCAATGTTGAAAGCATTCAGACTGCCCTTGATCACGTTAATCTTAATGTAGAGCCAGGTCAGTTTATTTCTATTTTAGGACATAATGGCTCTGGTAAGTCTACATTCGCCAAGCACATCAATGCACTTCTTACTCCATCAGAGGGCACCATCTGGGTAGATGAAATGAATACATCTGACGATGAGTATACATTTGCAGTGCGTCAAACAGCAGGCATGGTTTTCCAAAATCCAGACAACCAAATTATTGCATCTGTTGTTGATGAGGATGTAGCTTTTGGTCCGGAAAATATCGGCGTTCCAACAGAGGAGATTCTTGTTCGTGTGGACAAATCTCTTAAGATGGTGGGAATGCAAAAATATCGTAATCATTCACCTAACAAGCTTTCAGGTGGACAAAAGCAGCGTGTGGCAATTGCAGGCGTTATGGCTATGGAGCCAAAGTGCATCATCTTAGATGAGCCAACAGCCATGCTTGACCCTGATGGTAGGGCCGATGTACTTAGGGCTGTTCATACCCTTAACCGTGAAAAGGGAATCACTGTAATCCTTATTACTCATTACATGGAAGAGGTTGTTGATTCCGATTATGTTTTCGTAATGGAAAAGGGTAAGGTCTTTATGGAGGGCACTCCAAGAGAGATATTCAAGGATGTGGAGCTTCTTAAGGAGCACAGTCTTGATGTACCACAGGTTACTCTTTTGGCACATGAGCTTAGAAAGGCTGGTCTTCAGATTCCAGAATGTATTCTTACAAGAAAGGAACTGATAGAGGCTCTTACTAAATTAAACCTACGCAAGTTAGCAGCAGGTCAGACACCAGTTGCATCACAGCCAGAAGATAAAAAATCATTTGGTGACAATGTACTCATTCTTGACCATGCATCATATAAGTATTCACCAGGAACAGCCTACGAGGTGACAGCCTTAGATGATGTTAGCCTTTCTATAAAAGAAGGTGAGTTTATTGGCATTATCGGTCACACAGGTAGTGGCAAGTCCACACTTGTGCAGCATTTAAACGGGCTTATCAAGGCTACAGAAGGTCACATCTATTATCGTGGTCAGGACATTTACGATAAGGATTTTGATATAAAGGATTTGCGTACTCAGGTAGGAATGGTGTTCCAGTATCCTGAGCATCAGCTTTTTGAAACTACAGTATTTAAGGATGTTCAGTTTGGCCCTAAGAATCAGGGCTTAGACGAAAAGGAACAGATAAAGCGTGCATACGAGGCTCTTAGCCTTGTTAAGCTTCCTGAGGAGCTGTATCTTGCTTCTCCATTTGAGCTTTCAGGTGGACAGAAGAGAAGAGCTGCAATAGCAGGTGTTATTGCTATGAAGCCGGCAGTACTTATTTTGGATGAGCCAACAGCAGGTCTTGACCCTAAGGGACGTGATGATATCCTTGGCCTTATAAAGGATATGCATGAAAAGAGAGGCGATACAGTTATCCTTGTATCCCATTCAATGGAGGATGTTGCTAATTACGTAGATAGAATTATCGTAATGGACAGCGGACGGCCTGCATTTGATGGCACACCTAAGGAGGTTTTTGCTCATTACAAGGAGCTTGAGAAGATGGGGCTTGCAGCACCACAGGTTACTTATGTGATGAACGATTTAATAGAGGCAGGCTTTGATGTAGATTCTTCTGCTACCACAGTGGCAGAGGCTACAGAATCTATTTTAAAAGCCTTGAATTAATAGCAGATACCAGTTTTGGATTTGACTTAAAAAGGAATTTATAAATATGCTTAGAGAAATTACATTAGGACAATATTATCCAGCAAAGTCCATTCTCCACTCATTAGACCCAAGAGTGAAGCTGTTTTCCACATTGGTTTTTATAATCACTTTGTTTTCTGTGGATAATGTTGTTTTATTCGCAATAGTTTTGCTTACATTAATTGGAATTATAAAAATGAGCCATGTACCTTTTTCTTTTATGGTAAAGGGACTTAGGTCTATTGTGGTGCTTCTTATAATAGCAGGCTTGTTTAATTTGTTTTTAACACCTGGAATCACCATATTTTCATTTGGCTTTTTAAAGATTAGTGATGTGGGACTTAAGAACGCAGTGCTTATGACTAGCCGTATGATTCTTCTTATTATCGGCACATCAGTTATGACACTTACAACCACACCAAATCAGCTTACAGACGGATTGGAGAAATCCTTAGGTTTTCTTAAGAAGTTTAATGTTCCAGTGCATGAGATTTCGATGATGATGTCTATAGCCCTTAGATTTATTCCAATCCTCATTGAGGAAACTGATAAAATCATGAAGGCTCAGATGGCTCGAGGTGCTGATTTTGAGACAGGTGGTCTTATTAAGAAGGCTAAGAATATGGTACCACTTCTGGTTCCACTTTTCGTATCAGCCTTCAGACGTGCTAACGATTTGTCTTATGCAATGGAAGCAAGATGCTACAATGGTGGCGAGGGCAGAACTAAGATGCGCCCGCTTAAATACAGCTCACTTGACCAGAGAGCGTACATTTGTATAGTAGCATACATAATCATTTTTTATGCAGTAAAGGTAGTTTTATAATATGAGAGTAATGATAGTAGTGGCCTATGACGGGTCTAACTATAGCGGCTGGCAGATTCAGCCTAACGGAGTGACAATTGAACAGAAGTTAAACGAGGCTTTGACTGATCTTTTGCAGGAGCCTATTTCAATAATGGGCGCCAGCCGTACAGATGCAGGTGTGCATTCTCTTGGAAATGTGGCAGTGTTTGACACTAATTCCAGAATGCCAGCTGACAAAATTAGCTTCGCTCTTAATCAGCGTTTGCCTGATGATATTGTTGTTCAGTATTCCTGCCAGGTGGAGGATGATTTTCATCCTAGATATGCAGCCTGTCGCAAGACATACGAATACAAGATTTTAAATCGCAAGATGCCAGACCCAACAAAGCGCAAGGATACTTTCCATTACTATTATGATTTGGATGTGGACAAGATGAATGAAGCAGCTGCTTATCTTATCGGTCAGCACGATTTTACATCTTTCTCATCAGTGAAGGCACAGGTTAAATCCCGTGTCCGAACCATCTACACTGCTAAGGTGTACAGGGAAGATGATGTAATCCACATACGCCTTACAGGAGATGGCTTCCTTTACAACATGGTCCGTATCATAGCCGGCACCCTTATTAAGGTAGGAGCAGGTGAGATGGAGCCTATGTACATGCTTGAAATTTTCCGTGGTCGCAACCGCGAGCTCGCTGGCCCAACAGCCCCAGCCCATGGTCTTACCATGATAGGAATTGAATATTTAGAATAAAAATAAAGTCAAATTAATTATTGACGGATATTAAACTCTATTGTACAATATAGCAGTTGATGTAGTAAGGAGACTTGTGTCTATTAGCCCAGAGACAAGTTTACTATAACATTCCATGCAGGTGCCCGGACATCACCGGCAGGAATCTTTTACAGATTTATTTAAGGAGGAATTCTCATGAATACTTATATGCCAAACCCATCTCAGCTTGAGAGAAAATGGTATGTAGTTGATGCAGAGGGACAGACACTTGGTCGCCTCTCAGCAGAAGTTGCAAAGGTTTTAAGAGGTAAGAATAAGCCAGTCTTCACTCCACACGCTGATTGTGGTGACTATGTTATCGTAGTTAATGCAGAGAAGATTAAGGTTACAGGTAAGAAGCTTGATCAGAAGGTTTACTATCATCACTCTGATTACGTTGGTGGTATGAAAGAGACAACTCTTAAGGAAATGCTTAACACACATCCAGAGAGAGTTATCGAGCACGCTGTTAAGGGCATGCTTCCAAAGGGACCACTTGGACGTCAGATGTACACAAAGCTTTTTGTTTACGCTGGACCAGATCACAAGCAGCAGGCACAGAAGCCAGAAGTGCTTACATTTTAATAGGAGGTAGATCATGGCTAAGAATACAACAAAGTATTATGGAACTGGTAGAAGAAAGTCTTCAGTTGCTAGAGTATATCTTGTACCTGGCACAGGCAAGATTACAATAAATAAGAGAGATATCGACGAGTACCTTGGTCTTGAGACATTAAAGGTAGTTGTTCGTCAGCCACTTGTAGCTACAGGTACTGTAGATAAGTTTGATGTTATCGTTAACGTAAAGGGTGGCGGATACACTGGTCAGGCTGGTGCTATCAGACACGGTATCTCACGTGCACTCCTTGAGGTAGATGCTGAGTACAGACCTACACTTAAGGCTGCTGGATTCCTCACAAGAGACCCACGTATGAAGGAGCGTAAGAAGTACGGCTTAAAGGCTGCTCGTCGCGCACCACAGTTCTCAAAGAGATAATCTTTCGAGATTCAAAAAGAATTTACAAACCTCAGAAACTCAGTGTTTCTGGGGTTTTTCTTTTATCTATAATTGTATTCAGTTGTGGTGAAACGCAGAAAATTTTGTACCGTAAACAGCGAGTAAACAGCAGGTAGACAGCAAAATTATCAAGTCTTAGATTTTATTTATTGCTTCTACCAGAGACTGGATATCAAGGTGTGTGTACACTTTCTCTGTCAGAGACATTGCTCCGGAGTGTCCTACGATTTTCTTAATCATTGTAGGATCCACATGAGCTTCCGCCAGCATTGATATGCAGGTGTGCCGAGTATCATGAGGATTGTGCTCCATCCCAAGGTTTTCTATTAGTGGTGTCCAGTAGCTGTCTTTATAGTTTCTGTAGGTGAATTTTTTGTTGTCATCGGTGTGAAGAAGGTACTCACAATCAGAGGATTCATACCAGGCTTTGTAGAATGGTAGAACCTTATCTGCTATAGGAACCTTTCTGATACCATTTTCAGTCTTACTTAGTATCACATCGAAATACTGTTCTTCAAGATGAACATTTTTCTTTTCCAAATCCAGTAGTTCAGATATTCTACAGCCGTTGTAAATCAGCATCAGTACTGTCTGGTAGAACGGATCATCCTTGAGTTCCCATAGCCTGTCAATCTCAGCTTTTGAAAAGATATCTCTCTCAACCTT
>NZ_JAFUSK010000021.1 GCF_017471675.1 Pseudobutyrivibrio sp. | reverse complement strand
TAATTACAAGGGCCGCTTTCGCTTCTTTGCTTGAGTTCAAAGCGAAAGCGGCCGCACATCTGAAACACCTTGTCAACCCCTTTATCGCAAAATAAAAAGACCCCTATACCATTTCTGGTATAGAGATCCTTTGGCTGCCATATAAACTTAATGACATTGCGTATTGTGCTGGAACATACTGGAGCGGATACATTGCCAACTTCTCTTTTTGTATGTGCAACAGGTGGTATGGTTGTATTATGTGGGGCAACATCATCATATAAGGCCACTATTGATTTGAGATTTTTATGGTTGAATCAGAAAAGAATTCAAGGATGTCATGCTGGTACAAAGGAAGATTACAAGGGATATATAAAAGCTGTTGAGGAATCAAATATTCATCCGTTAATTGGGAAAATATATAACTGGAATGAATTACCACGAGCGCATCAGGATTTATATGAGGGAAACATTGGTGGAGGAAAAATAATTATAGATATTGCTGGAGGGAAAAATAATGAATAAATATGCGATTGTTGGATATTCATTACGATTTCCAAAAGCAAAAAACGAAAAAGAATTTTGGGATAATTTAGTAAATGCAAAGGATTGCATACAACATAACAATAATATACCGGACAGACAATTTGTTGGATCATATGGGAAATTAGATGATATATATGATTTTGATGCAGATTTTTTTGGAATCAGTAAACGTGATGCAGTTAATATGGATCCACAGCAGAGATATCTGATTACATTATGCCAAGAGGCTCTTGAGCATGCTAATCACAAGATAAGTGATGAAAAAAATGTAGGATTGTTTGCAGGTATTGGTGATTTTTTTTATGTATGGAAAAATCTGTTTGAGGAATACCGTGATTTAGATGAAGCAAAGTTACTAAATACCGCATATATGGATGGAACAGCAACACTTAGAGCTTCATACACATTATGACTAACAGGTCCAAGTATTCCAGTAAAAAATGCATGTGCATCTAGTTTGATGGCAGTTCATTTAGCAATGGAAAGTTTGAGCAAGGGTGAATGTAAACTGGCATTGGCTGGTGGAGTTAGCATTCAAGAAAAGCAGGACGGCTATAAAACGGCAGAAGGAACTTTATCAAAAAGCGGAACTGTTAGACCATTTGATCAGTATGGTGATGGATTCGTTCCAGGTAATGGTGGTGGATTGATTGCAATCAAAACACTTGAGGCAGCGATTGAAGACGGTGATTATATTCATGCTGTTATAACTGGTTCTGGTATATCAACGGATGGAAAAGAAAAGAGTGGTTATTCTGCACCTAGTGTTATTGGTGAAAGTACGGCAATCCAAAGAGCAGTAACTAATTCTGGGTTATCGTATGGAGATATTAGTTATGTTGAATTGCATGGAACAGCTACACAATTAGGTGATGTCATTGAGGCTGAGACATTAAAATCTACATACGGACAGGCATATAGAAACAGCGAAAAAGCATTATATGTAGGTTCGGTAAAGTCTAATGTGGGACACTTGAATTATGCTGCAGGTATAGCAGGTATTATAAAAACAGTTTTAATGATTAAAAATCGCATGTTGGTTCCGACAGTTTATTTCCAACAGGATAATAAAAAACTAGGTATTAGTAAATTCAATATTTGTGTTAATAGGTTTACACGAAAATGGAATCGACAACATTTAGCAGCTGCTGTAAGCAGTTTCGGAATCGGTGGTGTCAATTGTCATTTGATTATTGAGGAATATAAAAGTCGAGAAATACTAAATGAAACTGTTCCGAAAGAAGAATTAAAAGCTGCGATTATACCGGTATCTGGGCCTACGAAGGAGCATATAAAGGGATATTTTGAAAAATTAGGTGCGTATCTTGATGATAAAAAAGATGTGAATATTAAAGACATAGCAAGGACACTTTGGAAAGGCAGGGATGCGAAAGAATATAGAAGTGTATTGTTGACAACAGGAACAAAAGATTTGTCACGACAACTAAAAGAAGCACAGGTGGTTAGAAAAAGCAAGGCTCCAAAGGATATCAAAACATTATTTATGTTTGGTGGGAGCAATTATTACAGTTTAGATAAAATAGCTCAATTAATGAATTATGACTATAGACTTAATGATCATTTCAATATGATTTTTGAGTGTGTGTGTGACTTATTTGGGTTAAATATTAAGAAAAAAATAGAAACAAACTCACTATCCGATTTGGAGAATTATTTACTACATTTCTGTGTGCAATATGCATTGGGAGAATACATATCTGATTTAGGAATAGAACCAAATGCAGTTGTTGGATATAGTGCAGGTGAATATATGGCAGCCTATTTTGCGGGAGTCTTATCACTAGAAGACACTCTAAAAATATGCGTAAAGAGATACCATTTATTTGAACAGATTCAAGAAGGCTCTATGGTCAGTGTTATGGCTGATGAAAAAAAGATTAGCAAATATATGCAGGGAAATTTAGAAATAGCTGCATATAATGCACCTGGAAGAATAATGGTAGCTGGTCCCAAGAACGAAATAGATAAATTTTGTGAGCTGTTATCCGAAAATCAAATTTACAATATTAAACTGCCATTGGATAGAGCGGGTCATTGCAAAATGGTTAAGCAGATTCTTCCTGATCTTGAAGAGTTCCTCGATACAATAGAGTTTTACGAGAGCGAAAAAGATTACTTCAGTACTAGTTTGGGAAGAAAAATAGATTCAAAAATACTTGCAACAAAAGAGTATTGGAAAAATCAGACATTGAATTCTGTAAAGTTTCAGCAAGCGGTGGAGGCAACTCAGGACATCGAAAATTTAATTGCAATTGAAATTGGTATAGGAGAACAGCTGTGTTCATTTTTTAATAAGAGTAAAAAGAATAAAGAGCAGTTAGCAGTGCCTGTAATAACAGAAAAGATTGATAGATGGGAGTATGCTTTACGATTTGGAATGGGCACACTGTGGACTATTGGATATGAAATCCCAGACTGGAGTATAGATGTTGAAAATGGACAATTGTTGGATTTGCCGGCTAGTTCTTTTCAAATGAAACAATACATTAAAGTTAATAGTAATTCGAAAAACGAAATACAACATAGAAATAATCTCGGTTGCGAAATAGTTAATGGATTTATGTCGCATAAACTTGAATTATGCAGAAAAATGCTAGACATGTCGGATGTTCAAATATTAACCATCGCTCAATCTAATATTGATATAAAACAAAATCAAAACAAATGGAAGCAATTAGAAATTGATTTAGTGGAGCATTCTGGAATTATGTGTATGGCACAAATGCCAGAATTATATCATGTCTATGATGAAATATGTGCACGAGTGGCAATTAAATATTTTGATGAGTATGGTTTATTTAGAATACCTGGAGAAACAATTTCTTATGAGACCATTATTGAAAAGACATCATGCATATCAGATTACAAAATTCTTTTAAAGAGACTTTTAGGATTTATGGAAAAAAGCGGACTAATTAAAGAAGAAGGAGAACGCTGGTTATGTTTGAAGAACATTTCTGAGGTATCTCAGCTTAAGTATTATATTAGTCACGCAATAGAATCTTTCCCTGATTTTAAATATTTTTTTGAATTAATTGAAAAATGTAGTGATAGCTATAATGAAGTCCTTTCTGGGAAGGTAATGGGAAAGGAAATATTATATCCAAATGGTTCATACGATTATGTTAGAAATGTATTTGAAAAGACTCCTACATATGGCAAAGCCAGATTGTATGCGGAAATTTTCTCGAATATGTTAGTTGACATGGCGAAATGTGCAAATAGAAAGCTAAGAATATTGGAACTGGGGGCTGGTTCTGGAATTGTAACTTGGCCTGCGATTGACAAGCTTAGAGATTACGACATTGAGTATTATTTTACAGATATAGGTCATAGTTTCATATACGATGCCAAACAAAAAGCAGAAGAGTTAGGCGTAAAGGATAAGATGAAATTTGCAAGAATAGATGTAAATAAAAGCTTGGTATCACAGAATATTCCGGAGGATTATTTTGACTTGGTTGTATCATGTGGAATGATTCAATCAGTACCTGATATGGAATTGGCTCTGGATAATATGCGACGAGGATTAGTTGCTGATGGTGTTTTGTGTCTTTTGCAACCAATAAATGTTCATGGAATTAGAGAATTATTTGGAGGATTAACAACTGAGTGGTGGAATTATGCAAAGGATCCTTTGCGTGAGTCAAATTATAATATTTTGGTCAAGGATTGGGAAAGACTATTTTTAAAACATGGATTTGATTCTTTTATTGCCTTTGATGGTTATGAAAATAATGTGACTGATTCTGCCATTATAATGGGTCAACTATCTTATAAGGAATATAAGAAAAATAGAACAAACATTATTGATGAGTACGGTGAAAGAATCCATGAAATTATAATTAACGAACCGCGTCAACCAATAGTAACACAGAAGAAATCTTTAGTAGATAATAGTTTGAACCAGAATGATGTTCAAAGAAAATTAGTTGATATTTTGCGAAATATTACTGAAGAAGAGGAAATAGATTTGTCCCATTCCCTTTTTGAACTAGATATTGATTCATTAACAGGTTTAATGATAGTGTCTCAAATTAACGAATTTTATGAAATTCAGTTAACACCGAAGGAATTGATTCTTTGCGATAATTTGTTGAAAGTGGCTGAGAAAATACAAGAGCTGATTAATGAAAAGGAGAATATATAAAATGGCTAGAGAAATTATATTTAAGGATGTTGAAAAAATTATACGTGAAACTTTATGTCTTGAAAGTGATGTTGAAATCAATGAGAGTCAGGGCTTTAAAACAGAATTAGGATGTGACTCTTTAGACATTATGGCGATTATTTCAGAGATTGAGGATTTTTATGCGACAACAATTCCTGAAGAGGAGATGAGTCAGCTTCATACAGTTGGTGAGGTGGTTGATAAAATCGAGAGTATTGTAGCATAGGAAGGACATTGTCTTATGGATATGCAGTTTGAATATGATTACGACACGGAGGGAATGCGTTTAGTTAAATATACTGGTCAAGATAACAGGGTTGTTATTCCAAATGAATATAACGGGGAAAAGGTGACTTCAATAGGTCCATATGTTTTTGTGGATATGAAAGATGCGGATATTGATGGACAGAACGTCATGATTCCTAAGCAACCCAATTTTAATGTGCAAGAGGTGATTTTACCTGAAGGTATTATTGAAATTTGTTACTGCACTTTTATGGAATGTAGGGGACTTACTTCTATTAATCTTCCAGATAATATTCAGTATATAGGACCAAGTGCATTTTATCAGTGTCAAAGTATAAAAGAAATAACTATACCCAAATCACTAAGAATGATTTTAAGGGGCTGTTTTAGGAATTGCAGCGAATTAAAAAAAGTAAAAATGTCACATGTCAATGAGATAGAGTTTTCCGCCTTTGAAGGGTGTAAAAAGTTAGAAGAAATAGATTTTGGAAACGAACTATATTGGGTGGGAAAACGAGCCTTTGAAAACTGTGAGAAAATAGCAGATTTAATTCCTGATACAGTAATTAATTAATGACAAACAAAAGGAAAAAGAAAATGTTAAATAAATGGATTGTGTATGAGAATAAGACAGTGAAACCGCAATATAGAATTTTCTTATTTCATCATGCGGGAGGAGCAGCATCGTTTTATAGAGATTGGAAAAAATATTTTGGAGATGAAGTGCAAATATGTCCAGTGCAATTTCCAATGAGAGAAAATAGACTTGCTGAGCAATCGCCTAATAATATAGAGAATATTGTAGAAGAATTTATACATGATAATCGCGATTTATTTGATGTTCCTTATATTTTGTTTGGCCATAGTATGGGTGGAATTACTGCATATGAAGTCGCAAGTGGTATAGAAAAGAAAGGAATAAAGCCTCCTGTTGCAGTATATGTATCATCTGCTAATGAGCCTAACAGCGATATTGAGGAGTTCACAGATGATTTTAGTGACAGTAATTTAAAAAAATTATTGGCGGCATATGGTCTTATGGAAGATAGCATTATTTCAAACGAAGATTTTATGAGGCTATATTTACCAATAGCTAGAAATGATTTCATGCTTTGTAGTAGATACCATATGATGAAGGAAAAAAAACGTAGTATAAACTCTCCGATTTATGTGATATGGGGGAAATCAGATCGATTTGTAGAAGATACATCTGTTTTGAAGTGGAAAGATTATTCAAGAGGGATATTTCATGCTCAAACATTTTCTGGAGACCATTTTTATTTAAAAGATAATGTAGAAGAAATAAGTGGGATGATAAAAAAGAGCTTTGCAATGTATGAGAGTGGTTTGCTTGATTCAGGCAAATAATATTGGAAATTAAAATCAGTATTGTTGAGGATTGTTATGAAAGAGAATATAGAAAGAATTATAAGGGCAATATTAGGATTGGATGAAAACGTCACACTTGATAGAAGTTTTGTTGATTTAGGGGGACAATCAATTCTAGCTACACAGATTCAGATGAAAATCTATAAAGATACTAGAATTCGAGTAAAAGTTAGCGACTTCTATAAGTATGATAAAATGAGTGAATTTATTGATAGCATCGACGCAAAGGCTGCTAGTAAGCCAGCGCGAAAAAATAAAAAACAGGTAGAGATGGACAGTTTTAAACTAAAGGATATGCAACTTGCTTACCTTTTAGGAAGAAAAAAAGATATTGGTCTTGGTGGCGAGGCTACACATGCTTATTGCGAGATGGAAGTAAAAGATTATGATCATGAAAGATTTGAGAAAGCAGTCAATAAATTAATTCAAACTCATGAGGTGCTTAGATATCGTTTTTCTGAAGATGGAACACAAGAATTGGTAAAGGAGCCAGTTGAGGTAACTGTTCCATATACTGATATACAGAATATGTCTAAAGAACAAAAAGAAAAATATTTATCGTATAAGCGAACTGAAGTATTTAATCATACGTTCAAAATTGATACGCCACCTTTAGTATATTTTGAAGTAACTAAAGTAAGTGAAGACAATACTATTATTCATTTTTGCCATGATGGATTAGTGGTGGATGGTTGGAGTCATGAAAATATAGTAAAGGATTTGGATTATTATTATTCAAATCCGCATGCAGATATTAGAAATATTGATAGTAGTTATCGAAAATATTGCGAATATCTGGAGAATATGAAGAAGACTGATGTATATAACAGTAGCTATGAGTATTGGATGGATTGGGCAGATCGGATGCCTGACAATCCACAACTGCCTTTTATTAAGAATCCAGATGATGTTTTAGAAACTCATACTAGACAAGTCTTGAGAATCTTTAGTAAAAACGAATATCAGGATTTGGTAAAGTTAGCTAAGGAATGGGATGTTTCAGCATTTTCTATCTTATTAACTATTTATGGAAAATCTATTGCAAGATGTAGTCAGAATCAGCATTTTCTATTAAATGTACCAATAGCTTTACGCCCACCGATTTTCAATGATATATGGGATATGGTAGGCGAATGTTCAAACTTTATGCTGTTTGATTTTGATAACAGAAAAGATGAAAGTATTAAAGATTTAATAATTCGAAATAATAAACTTGTTTTGCAATTATTAGATCACAGTATGTACTCTGGTCTTGAATTGTTAAGTCAGCTTCAAAAGAAGAAAGGGCATAAGATAAATGCTCCAGTAGTATTTACGAGTACATTGGATGTGCCATATAGAAAATCGCAGGAGATTGTAAAAACATATACAAAGACACATACTAGCCAAGTTTGGATTGATGCGGTATTAATGCACAGACAGGATGACGTAATTTTCACAATGGATTGTGTTGAGGAAATTATTCCACAAGAAGTTGCAGAAGAAATTGCGGATATATTTATTTGTGGAATTCGTGACATTCTTAGAGATAGTAATAATTGGGCAGTAAAAACTGAATTAAGTTTGCCAGATAAATTGTTAAATACAATCGAAACTTGTATCGGAAATGATGAAATAAATAGTAAGAATACTGTAGGTGATTTATTAAGAAATAGTTTTCATAGTAATGGCGGAAGAATACATATCATTACAGAAAACGGTAGCTATAGCTATGAAGATACATTTAAGTTAATAAATCATATTAATGCAGATGCATTGGCAAATGGCATACAAGCAAGAGATACCATAGGAATTTATACAGCAAAGGGAATAGAGGGAATATTGGCTGAACTAGCATGTGCGTTAGCTAATATAGTATTCTTGCCATTTGATACTTTGCTTCCTAAAAAACAGCTTATTAATTCTATAAAGAATAATAATGTCAAAGCCATTTATACAGATCAAAGTCATTACGATGAAATAAAAGAGATATATGATGGTGTAATAGTTTTGATTCCTAGTAGTTTGGACAATGTACAGGGAACAAATGGAGAGATATATAATGCAGCAGATGGAAAAGACATTATATATACTATCAATACATCAGGAACCACAGGTTTACCTAAAAGTATAAGGATAAAAAATGATGGTTTTGCAGAATGTCTTTTATATACTAATGAAAAATTTAATGTGACTTCTGAGGATAGAGCTATTGCCATAACTAGTTTTTGCCATGATATGTCACTATATGATGTTTTTGGAATGACAATAGCGGGCGGCGGAATAGTTGTTCCTACAGATTCAAAGGCTAAGGATCCAAAGCATTGGAAGGAATTGATGGAAAAAAATTCTATAACAATATGGAATTCCGTGCCTGCTTTTATGGATATGTATGTGTCGTATGGTTTATCGGATACCTGTGGATTAGATAGTGTTAGATACATATTCTTAGGCGGAGATTGGGTAAAAACAGAACTGGTTAAGGAAATAAAAAAATATTTTGACAATGCTAAAGTGGTTAGTGTTGGCGGACCATCGGAGACCACTCTTTGGAATATCTTCCATGTAGTAACTGAAGAGGATATTCGTAAAGACGTTATTCCATATGGAATTCCAGTCCCTACAGCTTCGTATTATATTTTAAATGAGAATTATGAAATATGTCCGGTCCAAGTACCAGGAACAATGTATGTAAGTGGTATATGTGTAGCTGAGTGCTATGCAGGAAATCCCGAAGAAACAGAAAAAAAATTCCTTAGCTTGAATGGGAAAAGAATATACAACACAGGCGATAGAGGAATGTACAATGCTGATGGAGAAATTATTTTCCTTGGTAGAACAGATTCACAAGTTAAAATTAATGGAAAGAGAATTGAACTGTCGGCTATTGAAAATGAAATCGCAAGCATTGCAGGAATTCAAAAGTGCGTAGTTTTATACGATAGAGAAAAGCAGATTCTTAAGTCATTTTATACAACAGGTGATGAACTTGAGGAGCAGAAAGTACGCAAAGAGATAGAAAATTCTTTGCCTGCTTACATGATACCTGGAGTTATACAAAAAATAGATGAAATGCCATTAACTAATAATGGAAAAATAGATAAAAATGCATTGAATAACATGAGTATAGATGTTACTGATGAAGGTGAAGATAATAAATTCCAAAGTGACATCGAAGGATTCATGCAAGTATGTTATAAGGTTTTTGGTAGAAATGATATAGATGAAAAATCTAATTTTTACGCCATTGGAGGAAACTCCATTACTGCAATTAAATTGATAGCCGAGCTAAGAAAAGTATACGGAGTTGAACTATCAATTTATCATATAATGAATATTAATAATTTGGAGGAAATATTTAGCTGCATTAAAGAAGAAAAAAATAAATCTCAATGCGTTATTTCTGAAATTAAAGAGGAATCTACTTGTGATCTAACAAGGTTACAGGAAGACATATGGGTATATGATAATATAAACAACAATTCTAGATATGTAATTACAGCATATATGGATTTGTTAGATAAGAATAATGGCAAGATAGATTTTGAAAAACTTAGAACGGCAGTAGAGAAAGTTTATTTAAATAATCCTACTTTACAAAATGTATTTATACAAAATGAGGAGGGCTTGCCGTTACGAAGAAAATCAGCAAGTGCTTGTTGCATACAGTATGTAGAAATAGTTAATGAAGATAGTATAAGAGATTTTCAAAGGATTATTTCTGAAGAAAAAATGAATCTGTCAACGGGGCCTCTTTATCGTGTGACAATCATAAAACAATCAGATACTAAGGCAAGATTATTATTAACTATTCATCATATTTTGGCAGATGAACAATCATTTAGGCTTATATTTAATCAAATATTGAGGGAGTATTACAGTAAAGAAGTAGAGTATGAAACGCATAGTTTTGATGAGTATGTTTCATTGAAACAGCTCGAGGCAGAAACTGATAAGGATTTAAGTATTGATGAATTAAGAGCGTACAATAATTCTTTATGTGAATACGGAAATGGAAAACAAAATAAAGATGCTTCTGTATGCTGCAAGGCGCTGGCTAACGAAACTATTTCCAAAGCGAAAAAGAAGGCAAAACAGTGTAATACTTCACTTTTTACTACATTGTTATGGTCATATATGAAAGTTTTAGAAGAAAAGTACAAGACTAAAGTATATGTATCTGTACCAGCTTCGGATCGAGCAATCGGGGATTTTGAGAAAACAGTAGGTTTGTTTTTAGACAAAATATTCGTAACAAGCGCAAATGAGATAGATTTATTAAAAGAAAAAATGTTAAAAGCATATGAACAGATGCATGGTTCATATTATAAAAAGGTTAGAGATGAAAACTTATTTGAAAACTACAAGGCTATTCATAATGGATTCATTTTTAACATGATTGATAACACAATTGATAATGATTTTGTTGAAATGCACTATGTTATGAATGTGCAGGAAAATAGTAATTCTGATTTACAAATGCTTATAGAAAAAAGTGAGGAGGGGTATTATTGTAGATTATCTTCAGGTTGCGGAAGATATGATAATGCTGAGCTAGAAAAAATATTGAATGAATTTGTGGATGTTATAAATCGAGAGGATGAAGCCGTGGCTGAAAAGAATTCTAGCCCAAATACCTTAGTTGACATGTTTTTGGCTTCTTGTGCTAACAATCCGCAAGCAATTGCAGTAAAAGATAGTGAAGGTGAATTATCATATGCTGAGTTATACTATAATATTTTGAGATGCGCGGAAATACTTGTTAAGTCTGGAGTTCGTAAAGGCGATAATATTGCCATAAGATGTAATCAGAACAATGAGACAATAATATGGATATACGCAATTCTTTTTGCTGGAGGGGTATATGTACCGATAGATTGCTCACTTCCATATGGTAAGACAAAATTGATACTTACAAATTGTGGTGTGACATATTATATAACGGATGAATCGTGTGAATATGAGAATGTTACTATATTCCCTTTGCATACTTATGAGAAGTTTATTCCGTCTATTTCATTGTTAGATAATAAATGTACAGAGTCAACACAATTAGCGTATATTATGAATACTTCAGGGACCACAGGTAATCCAAAAGGGGTTCCAATTCAACAAGCGGGTATTGTTAATTTGATAAAATGGTATATCAAAGAAATGAACATTACGCAGGAATCAAAACTAATTTTGTTAAATAATTTTGGATTTGATGGATCTGTAAAGCATTTATTTGCGGCTCTAAGTTGTGGGGCAAGTTTGTGTCTAGTAAAAAATGAATTGTATGATATACCATATATTCTTAATGTTATATCTAAAGAACAAATAACTCATGCTGCCACAGTGCCTAGTTTGCTTAAGGAAATGGTAATAGAGGCATCGAAGAATAATTATTCTGATTTTGAATCTATAACGTATATGGTTTGTGGAGGTGAAAAGCTTTCGTGTGAAATGTTTCTTAGTTGGTTTAATTCGCCAAATTGTAATGCTAGATTTTATAATGTGTATGGCCCGGCAGAATGTAGTTGTGTAAGCTTATATCATGAAGTTACTAAAAAAGATATTGATTGCGGTAGGATTCCAATAGGAAAACCAATCCCAAACAAAATAGTATATCTCCTAAATAATGAAGGTAGAAAATGTCAAAGAGGGGAGAAAGGAGTTCTGCATATAGGTGGAATCGGAACCTTTGATGGATATGTTGGAAAGAGTGAAAAAGAGTCTAATATTATTGATACCACTGATATTTTTGGAGAGAAACTGTATAGAACTGGAGATGTGGCTATATTAAATGATAATAATGAGTATGAATTTTTAGGAAGAGAAGATTTTCAGATTAAGATTAACGGACAGAGAGTTGAAGTAGAGGAAATAGAGTCTGTTTTTCAAAAAATCAGTAAAGCATCGCAATGTGCTTTTAATATTGAAGAATGTGATGGTAAAAAGAAATATATCATGTATTATGTGTCACAATCTGACAATCCAAGTGATAGTAGTGGATTTTTTAGAACAAAGATGAGAGAGTTTCTTCCTGAGAGTTATTTGCCACATGAGTTTATTGCTTTAAAAGATATTCCGCTGAATTCAAACGGAAAAATTGACCGTAGTAAATTGGGACAATTAAAAGCAAAACGTACCATTTCATATGGAAGGCGCACAAAGCATGGTATTACGAATGATATTAATTCCAATAAAACTATATATAATCAGGTTGAAAGTGCCTGGGGAAAAATATTGGAAATGGATACAGTTCCTGGCAATAAAGGATTTCAAGAGTTAGGTGGTACATCTTTACAATATTTCAGGTTGCAGCGAGACTTTGAAATTTTCTCTGTAAATATGGAACTTCTATGATAATTTAGATTTGTGAGGGTGTAGCTAGATACTCTACATCCTTTTTTAGACTATACAGTTCTGTATACTGTAAGTCAATAAAAACTTGGATTTTTAATTTGTGGTGTAGTAATATCTTTAGCATAACAAATCGATAAATCGAGATTTGACGAGGTGACCAACTATGAATAATGGGAAAATCCCAGATCCAAATGTGATCCATCCGGTCGCAGGATATGACAAAGAGATATATGTGAAACCAACCATTACAAATCCGAATATCATCGTCGGGGATTTTACCTACATTGCAGACTCAGAATTTGAGAGTCATGTAACAAACTTTTATCCCTGGAGCAGGGATAAGCTTATCATCGGCAAGTTCTGTCAGATCGCAGCAGGTGTCGAGTTTGTGATGAATGATGCTAATCACCAGATGAACGCCGTCTCAACCTTCCCGTTTTATACGCTTGAAGGATGGGAAATGAACACTCCCGATCCGTCTGAAATGCCATTCAAAGGAAATACTGTGATTGGCAATGACGTGTGGATCGGGCAAAATGCGGTGGTTCTTCCTGGCGTTCATATCGGTGACGGAGCAATCATTGGAGCAAACAGCATTGTCGGAAGTGATGTCGATCCTTATACTATCGTTGTTGGAAATCCTGCAAAACCCTTGAGGAAACGCTTTGATGATGATCTTATCGGATTGCTGCTCAAATTCAAGTGGTGGGATAAAAGCATTGAAGAAATAAACAGTCTGATTCCAATCCTGACCTGCAGTGAATTGGAGAAGGTCAGGAATGAAATCGAGGCAAGACTATGATCATACTGATTACGGGTGCATCTCATACTGGAAAAACGCTTCTGGCTCAGAAGATGCTCGAAAAATACAAATATCCATATCTGTCGATTGATCACCTGAAAATGGGCCTGATCCGCAGTGGCAATACGGTATTGACACCGGAAGACGACGAGTCTCTGACAGGGTATCTGTGGCCAATTGTACGAGAGATCATGAAAACCGTGATTGAAAACCAGCAAAACCTTATCGTTGAGGGCTGTTATATACCTTTTGATTGGAGAGACAGTTTTGATGAGCAGTATCTTCAGTCGATAAGGTTCATCTGTCTTGCTATGTCAGATGAATATATAGACACGCATTTTGAAGAGATAAAGTCACATGGTTCAGATATTGAAACAAGACTAGATGATTCTTATTGCACAGTCGAACAGCTGAAGCAAGACAATCACCAGGTCATAGATGGTTACAAGTCTAATGGAGAAAAGATTACTCTGATCACCGAAAGCTATGAGGATTCTATAAAAGATGTTTTGGATTAACAACTTCCAGTTTACACAAATAACCACTATCCCATAATGAGATAGTGGTTTTGTTTATTAATCTGAAAGTCTGCCAGAATACATGATTGAAAGTTCTCCGCGAACTTTGCCCCAATTTCTGATTGGCATTGTCCATTTCTTGGTAGCCTCAAAGGTTGCCAAATATAAAGCTTTCATCAGAGCCTGTGAGCTTGGGAATACGCTTCTTTGCTTGTTTAATCTGCGGTAGCATGAATTTAAGCTCTCGATGGCATTAGTGGTATAAAATGCGGTTCTAACATCCATAGAGAACTTGAAAATTGGAGTAATTACATCCCAGTTATCACGCCAACGATTCATAGCATGAGGATAAAGTGGCTCCCATTTCTTGGTCACTTCGTCTAAACGCTTGAGAGCTGTCTTCTCATCTGGCGCAGTGTAGATTGTCTTAAGGTCTTTAGCAAAAGCCTTCATGTCTTTGTTAGCGACATACTTAAGGGTATTTCTAACCATGTGAACAATGCAGCGCTGATGTTCTGTGTTAGGGAAAGCCGCTTGGATGGCTTCTTTTAAGCCAGTAAGACCATCTGAGCAAAGGATTAAGATATCCTGAACTCCACGGTTTTTAAGGCTATTTAGAACACCTAGCCAATACTTACTACTTTCATTTTCACCAACTTCGATGGAAAGAACTTCCTTCATTCCATCCTCGTTGATTCCGAGAACAACATAAGCTGCAAGTTTGCTTACAATTCCATCATTACGTACTGAGAAATGAATAGCATCAATGAAAATGATTGGATATACTGCCGATAAAGGGCGATTTTGCCAATCTTCAATCTGTGGCATTAGCTTATCAGTGATATCAGAAACTAAGCCTTCGCTGATTTCAAATCCATAGATTGATTCAATCATTTCTGAAATCTGAGTCGTTGTCATTCCTTTGGCATACATAGCAATGACCTGTTCTTCGATACCAGAAATGTCTTTCTGTCTTTTCTTTACGATGGCTGGCTCAAATGTGCTATTTCGGTCTTGTGGTACATCAACTTCAAACTCACCATATTTACTCCTAACAGTCTTAGGCTTTGTTCCATTGCGGTAATTAGGCTCATCATCACGAGCATACTTCTCGTAGCCTAGATGCTCATTCATTTCAGATTCGAGCATGGATTGAATTGTCCCTGAAAGAAGATCCTTGAGAGCATCCTGAATGTCCTCAGCTGTCTGGATATCGTACTCATTGAGCAATCCTTGGATTACAGCCTTCTTTCCTTCTGTCATTGGTTTTGCCTTATAAACGTCGCGTCTCTTGTTTGCCATAAAAATGGGCCTCCTTGATAATTAAGAATTTTATCATAGAAGACCCAAGTCTTATATTAAATTTACAGAGATTTTTTCAAAGGCTCGTTGCAGCAGGAAATTAGTAAGCGTACAGGGAAAAATGTATCCATTAATATGATTCTTGCACATCCTACAATTGAGTCTATGACAAAGTATTTAGAAACAATTTAATTTATCTAATTAAAATCTCATACACTTTTTCTTTAAGTCGTGAATAGTGCCACAAAAATGACAACTAGCCGTTGCTAGTTGTCTACACTCTGAGCTCATTGCCTGTTGTGCAATGAGCTTATTTTTTGTATGATGATTGTATTGGGTGGGTGAATGTTATGCATAGCATTATTAGAAGATACAATGATCTTAAAATAGGCAAAAAGCTTATTATTATATTTTTACTAATATCTATAATACCTATTATTCTATTGCAGGTATTTCATTTTACTAGTGTCAGGGAAACTATGACTTCTCAGGTGGATGAAATCATCCAAAGTGATTTAATCCAGATTTCAGAGAGAACTAATCTCAGCTTAGAAAACTATACCAATTTAATGTATCAGATATATGTGGATGAGAATGTTATCGACCAGGTAATGATTCTGATGAACGGTACCCCTACAAGACGGGCGGCGGCTAAAAGCGATATTAGAGAGTTGCTTCATAGATACACCAGTGTGGTAGAAGGAGTGCGTTCTATCAGCCTGGTGTGTAAGAATGGGGAGTCGGTAACCTACGATTTTGCAACAGATTCATCTATGTATAATATCTGGAATCGATTTAAAGATATGAGAATAGCGCCACCATACCTGGATGCGGAAAGCAAATCAGGGATGGTTATTACTCCTAGTATGAAGTTCGATGAAAATGGAGTGAAAAAATACTATTTTCATATATCAAAGCGACTGTACAATTTTGACCAGTTGGAAAAAGGAAGTATAGCAACTGTCATAATGACTGTTGACGAAGAGGTCCTAAATACAATATGTAATTCATCTAAGGAGAGCAAAACAGGAATCAACTTCATCCTAGACGATGCTGGCAAGGTAATCTCATATCCTAGTGAAGCTTATGTAGCAATGAGCACTGGGGAAAACTTGGAAGCTTTCGTACGAGAAAGTGGATATTTACAAAGTAGCCATAATATAGGAATCAATAAATACAAGGATGAATCCACAGGGTGGACATTCGTAAATGCTTATGACACAGATGAGATGCTAAAGGATGTTAGAAGGATTCAAATAATAACAGTGTTAATAAGCTCTATCATTATTGTTGTAGTGGGATTGATTATTTTTTACACAACAAGGACCTTTAACAAATCCGTAAATACGATAGTGGAGGGAATGCAGACTGTTCAGGCAGGTGATTTGGACAAACGCATATCAGTAAAAAGTAAGGACGAATTCGGAACAATCGCAGCTAACTTCAACATAATGACAGCCAGGGTAAAGGAGCTGCTGCAGCAAATATCATCTGCCAAGGATAGGCAGCGCCATGCGGAACTAAAGGCATTAGAAGCCCAGATAAATCCACATTTTTTGTATAATACCCTGGATTCAATTAATTGGATGGCAATTGAGCATGGAGAAAATGAAATCAGTAAAGCACTTAGTAACCTGGGGTTGATATTAAGGCATTCAGTGAGCAAGGTGGAGGAAAAGACGCCTATAATTGCAGAATGCGATTTCCTTCAAAGATATTTGGAGTTACAGCAGATTAGATATGAGGGGGCATTCAGATATGAGATTAATATGCAGCCAGAAATAAAGAATTTTCATATTCACAAGCTGCTTATTCAGCCATTTGTAGAGAATGCTATATTACATGGATTTGAAGGAATAGAAGAAGGCGGGATGCTTTCTATAAATATGGACATATCAGAAGATAGCAGGTTCCTTCAAATAAGTATTGCAGATAATGGGAATGGAATTGAGGAAGAGCTTGTTAACAAAATGAATAATCGAGATGCTGTTATTAATGATGAGAGCATAGAAAAAGCGGGGTTAGGCCTGAAAAATGCATTTTCAAGGCTGGTAATGTATTACGGAGGAATGGCTCATTGGAATATTAATAGTGTGGAGAAAATCGGAACTGAGATTACATTATATATTCCAAAAAGTGAGTGTGAGTAGGTATGAATATAGTTATAGTTGAAGATGAAATCAAAATAAGAAATGGGTTATCCAGATTATTATCTAGCTATGGGGAACATGATGTAATTGCCAAGGCGAAGAATGGTAAAGAGGGGCTGGAAGCAATAATTACATTACATCCTGATTTGGTGTTTACAGATATTAAGATGCCGGAGATGGATGGATTACAGATGTTAGAAGAAATAAAAAATCGCCAGATAAAATGCCATAGCGTAATACTTACAGGCTATGCAGAATTCGATTATGCCAAGCGTGCTATCACCTGCGGAGCTGATGATTATTTGCTTAAGCCGATTACCGTGGATGCGGTAGACGGGGTGCTAAAATCCATCTCTGCCAAGATTAGTGCAGAAGCCACTAGAATAGACGCTGATCCTGCATCTTATATTAGAGCAATAGTTTCAGGAGCCCTTGAAAACAATGATGAAAACATAGGCAAGGCTGAGCGGATTTTTGAATTATCAAAAGGATATGAATTATGCTTTTTAAGAGGATATAGCACAAGAGGATGCTTTGACAAGACTACCGTTATGGAAAAGTTTAAGGAATATAAGGGCTTGTATGTATCTGAAGATAATAAGGATTTGTTCATGCTTTATGATAAGTCTACCGGCAAGTATTCATCTGATGAAGAGATAGTACACATGCTTGACCGCAGAATAGATGTTGTTGATTGCCTAAAGGATTCGGTATGGTATGTGGCAAGCTTGTCCAGCTTGAAGGAGCTAAAGGATATTGCTCTTCAATCTGATAAGAAATTTTTGTATGGGGAAATGTTAGATACCAGAATTGTAATAGAGGGTAACACAGATATCGTATATACGGATTATAAATATAGTAAAGATACTGAAAAAGAAATAGAAAAAATACTTGTGAATAATGATGAGGAAGGCTGGCAAAAATGGAGTGAAGGCTTTGCCAAAGGTTTCATAGGAAAAGCCTACGATCCATATTCTGTAAGAATTGCATATCAAACTCTTGCAGGTTTTATTTTGCAGCTGGCCATTAAAATATGGCCTGATAAAGGCAGGCAGCTTAGGGAATTAGATACAGTAGAAAAGATATCAAGGGCAAAGCTGTTATCTGAAATAAAGGGATGTTTAGACGAGGCAGCAGCAGTAGTGTTTGCTGGTGAAGCGACCCGTGATGATATTCACAACTATACTATATTAAAGGCTATTGCCTACATTAGAGAAAACTATGCTAACAAGATTTCCCAGGAAGAGGTAGCAAATTATTTGTCTATAACCCCAGAATATCTAAGCACACTTTTCCATAGAGAAATGAATAAGAATTTCTCTGCATTTGTAAATGAGTTTAGAGTAAGTCATGCTAAGCGCCTGCTTACAGGTAGCAATCTGAAAATATACGAGATTGCAGAACAGGTAGGTTTTACAGATACCAAATACTTTAATAGAGTATTTAAGGATATAGAGGGAGTATCGCCTAAGGAGTTTAGAGAAAGATGAAAAAAGGTCTGAAACTAATAACACTGGCTATGTGCATGGCAATTACAAATACAGCCTGTGGAAGAAGTACTTCTGATGTGGAAAACACACCTGATGAAAAAGAACAATTGTTGATATGGTCTTACTATGAAACAGAAGCACAGGCTAATGGGCTGGATAAGTTAACAGCCAGCTTTAACAAAAGCCAGGACAAATATCAGGTGTCATGGGAATATGTTCCAATGACAGAATTTGACAAGAAAATATCCAGGGCATATACAGAACAAGAGCTTCCAGATGTGGTAATTATTGATAATCCTGATATGAAAAAATTCATTCAGCTGGATATGTTTGAAGATATATCTGAGTATGCCAGTACCCTTAATCTAGATACAGATTATTATGAGGCATCTGTAGATACTATCAAATACAATGATAAATACTACGGAGTTCCGTTTAACAGCAACAATGTTTGTTTGATATATCGAAGTGATTTGTTAAAGGCGGCAGGTGTTACACCACCTAAAACCTGGGATGAGCTTAGTGAAACAGCAAAGCTATTATCAAAAGATGGTACCTATGGATTTTTGATGAGTGCCATGGATTCTGAGCAAGGCTCATTTCAGTTATTGTCATGGGTGATGGCTGCCTCTGATTCTGATACACAGCTTACCAGGGAAGCAATCAGTGAATCCTATGATTATTTAGCAGGACTTATAAAAGATGGCTGTATGCCGGCGGATTGTCTTAACTACAGCCAAACAGATATTGCAAGAAGATTTATAGAAGGGGATATAGCTATGATGGAAAACGGACCATGGGTTTTTCCTATGCTAGATGAAGCAGGAATTAGCTATGGCCTTTCACCTATGCCTATGAATAAAAGAAATGCAGTAATACTAGGTGGAGAAAATTTAGGAATAATCAAAGGTAAAAATGTAGAAGGCTCCATTGAGTTTATAAAATATTGCATGGAACAGGGCGGAACGGAAAGATTCTGCAGCGAAGCAAATCTGCTTCCATCCAGAATAAAATCTGCAAATAAGATAATAGTGGATAATCCTAAGCTGGAAATTATTAGTCAGCAAATGACTTATGCAATTCCTCGCACAGGAATAGAGGGATATTCCAGAATATCCAAGCAATTACCTAAGAACTTTGCAGATGTAGTGACTGGAGAGTTAACACCAGATGAAGCGGCAGGTAAAACCTTGAACTAAAATTAGGATGAATTTTTTCCACCTTTTTTAATTTATTAGAATTTTTTAAAATCAAAACCTCTCTTAGAATACTTATATAAACAAAGGAGATACAAAGTATCTCATGGTAAGTATTCGAAGGGAGGTTTTTTATGAGATTTAAGAAAGCCGTATCAATGGCATTAGCAGGTGCAATGGCAGCGTCACTTATGGTAGGCTGCGGCAGCTCAGGAAGTGGAACAGAAGCAACTGGTTCAGGGGAAGGAACACAGACAGCACAGGCAGGAGACAAGCAAGAGGTAGTTATTTGGGATTACTTTGAGACAGATGCTCAGAAAAAGATGATGGAATCACTTATTAATGGATTCAATTCATCACAGGATGAGTTCGTAGCAAGTCATACATATGTACCATTTGCTGATTATGAAAAACAGTTAACGCTTGGTATTGCATCTGGTGAGCTCCCAGACGTAGTTATTCTTGATGGATGCGACATGTCATCATTTATAGCAATGGATTTGTTTGGAGATATTTCAGATGCCAACATAGATTGGTCAGAATATCTTGAAGGTCCAATGAATTCTACAATGATGGACGGCAAACACTATGGCCTTCCATTTGCTACAAACTGTACAGCTCTTTTCTATAACAAGGATATTCTTGATGATGCAGGGGTTCCTTATCCAGATGAGAACACTACATGGGATGAATTCCATGAGATGGCTAAGAAGCTTACAGATTATGGCGTAACAGGCTTTGGTAATGCAGCAATCGGAACAGACGAGGGTACATTCCAGTGCCTACAGTGGTTATATACAGCTGGTGGTTCTTACACAGATATTGAAGGTGGCAAGGATGCATATCAGCTTATGCAGGATATGATTAACGACGGCTCTTGGTCTAAAGAGTGTGTAAACTGGGCTCAGACAGATGTATGTAATAACTGGAAAGCAGGAAACATTGCCATGATGCAGAATGGTCCATGGCAGATTCCTGGTATTGAAGCAGATGCTCCTGATATGAACTATGGGGTAACAGTTCTTCCTAAGAAGGATGCTTCAAGCGGCCAGGCTACATCTATCCTTGGTGGTGAAAACATGGGCGCTGTAAAGAAGGATAATATGGATGGTGCTAAGGCATTCCTTGAGTACTACAATCAGACAGATGTTATGGTAGATGCAATGAAGCAGTATGGTTCATTCCCACCTAAGACAGAGGCAGCTAAGGATAGCTATTGGACAGATGATCCTATTCAGGCACAGTTCATTACACAGCTTGAAACTTCTATTCCAAGAGGACCTTCACCAATTTGGCCTTCATACTCAAATGCAATTCAGACTGGTTTCCAGGAAGTACTTACACTTGCTAAGTCGCCAGATCAGGCTGCAAAGGATACACAGGCAGCAGTTGATGCCGTTAAGTAAGAATTAACATTTGGCGGGGAAGTAATTCCCCGCCATTTTTAGAAATAGTTATTTTGGAGGGATGTTATGATTTCTAGAAAAAAGAAGTTGAATGGACCAGGGAAAATGGGATTTTTGTTTTCTCTTCCAGCAGTAATCTATATGCTTATCTTTGTTGGATATCCCACAATTTCAAATATCATTCTTAGTTTAAAGAATGTTAATGTCTTTAATTTTTCAAGACCTGAGGCACAGGAATTTATAGGTCTTTCAAATTATGTAGAGTTATTTACAGACGCTAATTCTGTAATGAGCCGTGCTATTTTGAATACTTTAATATTTACTGTAGCTTCAATCTTTTTCCAGTTTATTATTGGATTTATACTTGCATTCTTATTTAGCAAAAAGTTCCCAGCATCAGCATTTTTCAGAGGTGCAACAATGATATCCTGGTTGCTTCCAGTTACTGTAGCAGGTCTTTTATTTAAGTTTATTTTTGCAAGCTCAGGAGGTATAGCAAACCAGCTATTAATGCAATTGCATATTATTAAAACACCTGTTGATTGGCTATTGAATGGCCCAACTGCTATGGTGGCTATTGTAGTTGCGAATATTTGGATTGGAATTCCTTTTAATATGATGTTACTGCTTACAGGTCTAACAACTGTACCGGCAGATATTTATGAAAGTGCAAAAATCGATGGGGCCAATAAGCTTCAGACTTTGTTTAAGATAACAATTCCAGTGATTAAGCCAGCTATTATGTCAGTGCTTACACTTGGATTCGTATATACGTTTAAGGTATTTGATTTGGTGTGGGTTATGACCAAGGGTGGACCAATCAATGCAACAGAATTGGCTTCAACATACGCTTACAAGCTGTCATTTGAACAGTTTGAATTTAGTAAGGGCGCAGCTTCTGCAAACATTCTATTTTTAATTCTATTTGTAGTAGGAATGTTCTACATCAAGCTAATAAACGCAGAAGAGGAGGTAATGTAGGATGAAAAGAGAAAGAAAAGAAAACACCATAAGCTTTATCATTGGAGTGGTGATATTCGTTATTCTTATGTTTCCTCTATATTGGATGATTGTTACAGCACTTAAAACTCAGGTGGAAATCTTCCAGGTTCCTACTCCACTGTGGCCTAAAAACCTTACACTAGAAGCTTTCCAAAGCCAGTTTTCTGAATCATCAGCAACAATGAAGGGCTTTAAGAATAGCTTTTTAATAGCGTTTTCTTCAATGATAATATCAACAGTATTATCTATACCAGCAGCATACGGACTAGCAAGATTTAGATTTAATTCAAAGAAGCTTCTCATACTGTTTTTCTTAATGATGCAGATGCTTCCATCAACACTTATATTAACACCACTTTATATTATGTTTTCAAAAGTGGGATTATTAAATAATTACTTAGCGCCAATCCTTGCAGATGCGACTTTGGGAATTCCCTTCTCAATCATCATTCTTCGTACTTATTTCCTTTCTATACCAAAGGAGCTAGACGAGGCAGCGGCAATAGATGGCTGCAATCCGGTAACATCATTTTTTAAAATAATGTTGCCGATTGCAAAGCCAGGTGTGATTGTAGCAGCGGTGTTCTCATTTGTGTATGCATGGGGCGATTTGATTTATGGAATCACATTCATGACAGATCCTAATATGAGACCTATCACATCAAACATATACAATTATGTGCAGCAGTATCAGACACTTTGGAACGCAACAATGGCATTTGGACTTGTAGCAATTTTCCCAATAGTATTGATATTCATATTCATGCAGAAGTATATTGTTAGTGGACTTACAAACGGAGCAGTAAAGGCATAGGGGGAACAAATGAAATTCAAAGCAAATTCTTCAATACCAATAAGTGATATCAAGATTACAGATGGTTTTTTCAACAAATATAGAGACTTAGTTGGTAATGTGATTATTCCATATCAGTGGGATGTGTTAAATGACAGGCTAGAGGATGTGGAAACCAGTCATTGTATCGAAAATTTCAAGATAGCAGCAGGTCTATCTAACGGCAAATTTGAAGGTGCAGTTTTTCAGGATACTGATTTAGCTAAATGGTTGGAGGCTGTAGGTTTTTATCTATCAGCATACGGCAGGGATGAGAAGCTAGAGGCTTTAGCAGACGAGGCTATAGATTTGATTGAAAAAGCGCAACAGCCGGACGGATATCTTGATACATATTTCATCATCAATGCACCTGATAAGAAATGGAAGAATCTTTGCGAGGGCCATGAATTATATACCGCAGGGCATTTTATGGAAGCCGCAGTTGCCTATTATGAAGCTACAGGCAAAAGAAAAATTATAGACGTAGTATGCCGCTTGGCAGATTTGTTGTGTAATGTCTTTGGTAAGGAAGAGGGCAATTGCCACGGATACCCTGGCCATCGAGAGGTAGTAGTAGGACTGATAAAGCTATACAGAACTACAGGTGTTAAAAAGTATCTTGATTTGGCAAAGCACTTTATTGATATAAGAGGTGTAGGAGATAACTATTTTCTTGAAGAAGAAAAGCAACCTGATTTTGAGAGAATCTTTTCTGAATTTGCTAATTACGACCCAAGCTATAGCCAGTCTCATCTTCCAGTTAGGGAGCAAAAGACTGCAGAAGGCCATGCTGTTAGAGCTGCATATTTGTACAGCGCAATGGCAGATGTAGCAGTAGAGACAAATGATAAGGAGCTCTTAGATGCATGCAAAACACTTTGGGATGATATGGTTCACAGAAGAATGTATGTAACAGGAAGCATTGGTTCATCAGGCTGGTTGGAAAGATTTACAACCGATTATGATCTGCCAAATGATTGTAATTATTCTGAGAGCTGCGCATCCATTGGACTGGCCATGTTTGGAAAAAGAATGGGTGAAATCACAGGGGAGGCAGCATATTTTGATGAGGTGGAAAGAGCTTTATACAACACAGTGTTGTCGGGCATTGCTATGGACGGCAAGGGATTTTTCTATGTAAATCCGCTGGAAGTATGGCCAGCTGCATGCATGGATCACACCTCGCGTCTTCATGTAAAAAGCGAGAGACAGAAATGGTTTGGCGTGGCCTGCTGCCCACCTAATATAGCTAGAACACTTGCATCTTTGGGACAGTATATAGCATATACATCTGATAATAAGATTTATTTGAATATGTATGTATCATCTCAGATAAAGGCAGAGGTTTCAGGCAAGGAAGTCAGACTGGATATAAAAAGTGAAATTCCTTGGAATGGTAAAGTATCAGTTCATGTAGAGTCAGATGAACAAATGGTAGGAATGCTTGCACTTAGAATTCCTTATTATGCAAAGAATCCAAAAATCAGCGTTAGTGGAGCAGGGCTTGATATGAAACAGGATAAAGGCTACATCAGTGTGTCCTTGTCTGGTACAAGTATGTATGTAAGCTTTGAGTTTGATATGCCTGCAAGATTTATACATTCCAACCCAAAGGTAAGAGCGGATGTGGGCAAGCTTGCAATCATGAAAGGACCATTAGTGTATGCCTTAGAACAGGTAGATAATGGGGAAAATCTAGCCAACATTTTTGTGTCCGGTAAAACAAAACTACAGGAAGAATTTGACAATAACATCTTAGGGGGAACAACTAGAATAACATTCAATGCTCAAAGGATAAAAGAAGAAGGATGGGATTCTGGTAAATTATATGGTGAAGTGGAAAGTGATTTTGAGGAGGTGAAATTAACAGCCATCCCTTATTGCTATTGGGGAAACAGAAAGAAGAACGAAGAAATGTTAGTTTGGATGAAGGAGAAGTTTTAATGTAGTAGAAAGGAGAATTAAGGGGGACAAATGTCAAACACGAGAATGAAGAAAAAGGTTCTGTCGCTTGCACTGGCTACGATTACAGCATTTACAACTTTGCCAGGGAGTATGGGGACAATCGATGTGCTGGCTAAGGAAGATAAGGCAACTAGTCAAACAAAGACCACAGAGGAAGCAGATGGAAGTTATACATTATCCAATGATTATTTCTCTGTAAACATAGGAAAATACGGCCAGATTAGAAAGCTGTATATAGTGGGAGATAAATATCCTACAAACTATGTGATGAACGAAGAAAATGCTCCTGCTCAGGGGGCTAGCAGCACCCACCAATGGATGGGTGAGCTGATGCTTGCAACTAAATTTGGTGATGGTGAATATAGGGAAGGATACACAAGCCAGTCCGACTCTGATAGAACCATCACTCTTAAGGATAACAAGGTAATAGTTACATACAGCGGGAATGCGACTGAAGCTAAAGGAATAAAAGACTATCAGGTAAAGGAAACCTATACTCTTGTTAATGACAGGATAAAGTGGGACATCGAAATAGAAAACAAGAACGATGAAGTTCTTACAGTAGGAGATTTAGGACTTCCTATTACATTTAACGAATACTGGTCTGGTGGAGATGAAATCTACGAAACAAGAGTAGTAGACCACAGCTTTGTGGGAAAGAATTCTTCATACATATATGCTACACGCCCTAGTGGACAGGGACAGTATGTATTATTTACTCCAGATGACGCAACGGATGCCAGCTTTGAGTATCAGGATCACTGGAGAGTTGAGGAAAGAGCAGCTAACGAAAAATCATGGTGTCAGGACCAGGATGGATGGGCAAGTGGTTTGAACGTCTTCTACATCCATTCAGATGTTATAAAGAAAACTAATCGTGGTTACCTTGATAACACATCATTAAAGCTAAAGAAGGGCGAGTCAAAGAAGTATTCTTTTGATTTTAGTCCAGTTGATAATGAAGAGGATATGAAGTCTACCCTTTATGAAGAGGGAATTGTAGATGCTGTGGCAGTTCCAGGCATGACCTTTGCTAAAAACATGCCAGCCAAAATGTATCTTCATACGAAATATGATGCCAAGGATTTGAAGGTAAGTATCAAATGTCCTCATGAGTTGAATCTATTTGATGATAATAAGAATAGTGTCAGCAACAATCTTCCATGTGAAAAAAGCGAAGCTGGCACTTATGCGAAGTACGAATCTACAAAGCTAATCGATGGAGAACAATATCATATATACGATATTGCCTTTGATGATTTAGGTCAGAATGATGTAGTGGTTTCCTATGACAATGGAACAAAGGAAACTGAGCTGCAGTTCTATATCATGGATGATGTAAGCAAGGCTTTGAACACTCACTCTCAGTTTATGGTAGATAAGACCCAGTGGGATGCTGAAGGCGAGCTATATGATAAGGTATTTGACGATTGGATGATGGACACCAAATCAAAGCGCGGTGTTTTCAATGGCTATTGGGGCTGGGGCGATGATTGGGGATTGACCCACGGTGAATATATCGCTGAAAAGAATGTTTACATCCCTGTAGCAAAGGAAATTACTGCTATTGATGAATACCTGGATACTGCTATATGGCATGGACTTATGCAGGAGCATCAGGAGGATTACCTTATCCACGATTTCCAAATGAAGGAGCCAAACGATACTCCTACATACCGTGGCTATGCATATCCTCACATCTACAACACCTACTATTCAATGTACAAGATTGCCAGCAAATATCCTGACATTGTAGAGTACATTGAAGATAAAGATACCTATCTACTTAGAGCATACAACATAATGAAGGCTCTGTATTCAGACGGCGTATATTACAACTGGTCAACAGGTGTAATGGGCGAGCTTACTACACCTGATATTATCGCCTCCTTAAAGGCAGAAGGATATACCGATGAGGCAGCCGAGATTGAAGATATTATGGCAAGAAAGTATAAGAATTTCTCTAGCACCAAATATCCTTATGGCTCAGAGTATTCTTATGACAATACTGGTGAGGAAGCTGTATATACTCTTGCTAAGCTAAATCTTGGAAGTGATGAAGCTAATGCCCTAAGCATGATGCAAAAGATTGATTTGAAAACAAGGGCATGTAGAGGACTTCAGCCAGTGTGGTATCACTACGCTAATCCTACCACTATCTGTGGCGAAAGCTGGTGGAACTTCCAGTATACAGCAGCTCTGGCAGGATACTGCATGGATGATTATTTGCGACTTGAAAATAATGGATTAAATTCAGTAGATTCTGCCGAGGCAGAAAGAGTTAATTATGCTGCAAAGCTTGCAAATCTTACATGCATCAATTCTGGTCAAATAGATGCAGATCCAGAGAATATAGGCACAGTTGCCTGGACTTATCAAAGCGAAATGGGAAATCTAGGCGGACAGGGAACTGGAGGTGGAAAGATTCACAACGGCTGGAGACAGATGGCTGGTGAAGCAGATTTGGGTCTCTTTGGAGCACTTCAGATTTTATCTGCAGATGTTGCTACAGACCCAGTATTTGGTTTATTTGGTTACGGCTGTAATGTGGTTGATAATGGAGACAGTTATTCTATAAAGCCTCTTGACGGATTGAACACCAGATTAAACCTGATAGATGATGGTTGCTATGTAGAGCTAGATAGAGACAGATACGTAAATGCGAAAATTGCTAAAGATTGCAGTGATGTAAAGCTTACTGTAACAAATCTTGAAAAAACAGCACATAATACAAGCATTGATTTAACAGGACTTGCAGATGGCAGCTACACAATCCTGGTTGATGGTAAAGCTCATGGAACATTTAAGGCAGCAAAGAATCAGACTGTGACAGTTTCTGTTCCTCTTGGAAAGAAAGATACATCAGAGGTTGAATTTAAGATTGGAGCAGCTGCAAAGAACACAGCTCCAATTGTAGATGCAGGTAATGATATTGAAACATATCTTCCAGAGGTAGATGGAATAGATGAGGCTACAATAGTCATTGACTTCAATCTTTCTGCAAATCAGGAGAATGGAACAAGACTTATCGAATTTGGTGATTTAGATGAAAACTACTTGTATGTAAGCTTCAAGGGAAACAATCAGCTTAGCCTTGCTGCTACAGATATGAAATCTAAAAAGCTAAATACTGTGGATACCGTATATGCGATATCTCCAGAATATGATAAGAAGCTTGTACTGACAAATGATAAGGGCGAGATTGTTGTTTATCTTGATGGAGACAAAATAGCTACATTGGATTCTGGATTCGTATTTTCGAAGATGGGAGATGCTCAGAGAAATTATCTGGGACGCTCTCACGAGGAATCTATTAGCTTTTTAAATGGAAAAATCAAAGGCTTTAGTATGTATTCAAAAGCATTTGATGAAGAAGAAGTTTCAAAGCTATTTGGTGATTTAGCAGATAGAGAAATAGTATCAATTAAGGATTCAGCAGTTGTTACTAAGATAAACGAAGCCCCTTCATTACCTAAAGAAGTTAGCGCCTTATATTCTGATGGTGTTTACAGAAATGTGGAAGTAAAATGGGATGAGGTTTCGGCAGAAGCTTATAGCTCCAAGGGCGTGTTTACTGTAGAAGGTTCAGTAGATAAATCTACTGTTAAGGCTATAGCTAATGTTGTTGTAGTTGACGGTAAAGAGGTGAATCTTGCAGCTTATGCTACTCCAACAGCTATTGTAGACACACCACAGGATTTAGGTGGTGTTGCAGGATTAAACGATGGATATGATCCATCGGCATCAAACGATACATCCCATGGTGTATGGCACAATTGGCTAGGGGGTGCACAGGGCGCACCAGCATGGGTAACATACACATGGGATGATGAGGTTATCATCACAGGTCAGGATGCATATTACTTCAAGGATAATGGTGGTAATTTCTCACCAGCAGCTGTTAAGCTAGAGTATCTTGAAGGCGGCCAATGGAAGGAATGCGAGATAGTGGAAGGTCTTGGAACAGAGCTTGATAAATACAACAGAACAACAATCAAGCCAATACAGACCACATCTCTTAGAATGACCATCAATCCTAAGACATTAGGCTGTGGCGTAATTGAGTGGAAAGTATACGGATTTAAGGAAGGCGCTGTTGATAAGTCTGGATTAAATAGTGCTATTTCAAGAGCTGAAAAGGTTGATTCCTTCTTTGTTAAATCAGGATATGCTGATATGAAGTCTATTTTGGCAGAGGCTAAGGAATTGGTTACAAAGATGGGTGTGTCTCAAAAAGAATTAGATGAGATGACCGACAGACTTAACGATGCCATTGCCGCGCTTGATATGGATATCAATTTGGCTTTAGATGCTTCAGTTTCAACAAGCTATGTTTCTAGCTGGGAAACATTAGGTGCAGTAAATGATGGCGTGTCATCCTCAGCATCCATGGAAAAGCCAACAACTGGTGCCTATGGTTCGTGGGGTAACACATCAGAATACGAGACCATTACATACACCTGGGATAAAAAAATAAGCATTAACAAATCGGCTATTTACTTCTGGAAGGATAATGATTCTGAGGAAGTAGTGGGAATTCAATTCCCTAAGAATTACACCATTAGTTACAAGGACGGTGATGATTGGAAAGAAGTAAAGGATGCATCGGGCTTTGGTCTGGAAGAGGATAAGTATAATGTAACATCATTCAAGCCAGTTATGACTGATGGATTAAGAATTCAGCTAAACAAAAAGGAAGCTAATAATTCTGGCGTAGGTGTAATTGAATGGGCAGTTCTAGGTGGTGAGCCAGTGGAAGAAGAGCTTGAAGAGCTAGAAAAGGAAGATGTGGAAGAATTGCTAGAAAAGGATGTGGAGTCAGAAGAAAAGAAAGAAGAGAAAGACTCTGATATCAAAGAAGCTAGTAAAGTACCTGATGAAGAAGCTACTGAAAAAGATGCTGAAACAACAGAGGAAAACACAGATGAAGTGGAATCAATTACAGCAGAGGATTCTAAGCTGAAAGTTACAACAGATGAAGTAGTGCTAGAGGAAAAGCTGACAGAATTAGAAGAAGCTAAAGGAACAAACTTACTTTTAGGTGCTATTGCAACTACAAGACTAAGAGCATCTGCTATTGATGATGGATATCCTAATTCTTCATTAGAATACAAGTGGACAGTAAAGAGCAAGCCAGATAATGCAGCAGTTGCTATCGATAAGGATAATCAGGCAATCACAGATGTAAGCTTTAACCAAGCTGGTAGCTACGTGCTTACACTCACAGTATCGGATGGAGAACTTTCATCATCTGATGATATCAAGATTAAGGTGGCAAACGCTGATAAGCTTCCAGAAAAGCTTTGCGAATATGATTTCACTGAAAAATCATTAGACAAGAAAGCTAGATTAGTAAAGGATATCAATGATACTGGTTACGATTCAAACTACAGCTACAATCCAAATCCTGTATTTGCAGCGGTGGATGGAATAAGCTTTGTTGACATGACAGGCGGCTTCTGCGGATATGTTAAGCTTACAGATGAGTTAACAAAGGGCAAGATAAAAGAGGCAAAAACAAAGGAGCCTATCATTAATCCTGTTAATCCTTTCAAGCCATCACAAGGCGGAAGCACAGGTACCACACCAGTTAATCATGAGGTAAACAAAGCTGCAAGCCCAGCAAAGGACATCACAGTAATTGATACTCCTAAGGTACCTGCTGCTGGAAACAATAAAGTTGCTAAAACAACTGATAAGGTAAAGGCAGCTAATAGCTCTAAGCAAAAGCCTGAAGCTGAAAGCAGTGTAGATGAGAAATTAGAAAATAGTGAAGATTCTACATTGGAAGATTCAGCTGAGAACACATTAGAAGAGAATAATGAGCTATCAGAAGAAATCATATCTGATGAAGAAACACCTACTACAGGCGAGAAAAAAGATAGTAATGCAATTCTGATATTAATACTCATTGCACTGGCACTAATTCTTGTAAGTGGCGGATATGTAGTTTTTACAAAAGCATTGAAAAAGGGCAATAAGTAATATAGAAAGACCTATTTGGGATAAATGCCAAATAGGTCTTTTCTTAGTAGTGTCATACTGATAGTATATTTAGATAATAAATCCTGTGGGTAGGATGGATATGCTAAATGTTAAGCGGGTTTTAGAAATCTCCCAAATCCACTTATCGCCTTCTGGAAAAAGTTAAGTGGATTTCTACAAAGTTCATAGAAAATGCACTTTTTCAGGTGGTTGTTAAGCAGATAAATGCCATTAAGTATACAACGATTGCAAACTTTTAGAATTGAATTTAGTATTCCAGAACAGTAATGGATTACGTGAAGCCTTTGGAAACGTGGAATAATTCACGATTCATACAAGAAAAAGACATACATTTGTGATTAAATATTAAAGTAGTATATCGGTAGCTTATATGTTTGAGGAGGTTGTTTTATGGAAGAAAAGAAATTTCAATTTTTTATGCCTGAAATGAATACTCAAGAGATTCAGGCGGCATGTGGTGGTAGTGCGGGTAGTTTTGGTGGCACTGCTTATATGAAAACTGAAGGAACTCCAGCGAAAGCTGGAGTTCCTTTAATGAGAGAGGAAAAAATAGCAGCATGAAAATATATGGGTTTGATGAAAAATTTTTGATGTTAAAAAACAATGAGGGTTTAAATATAATTTATAGCACATATTTGAATAAAATATTTGGTCTAGATAATAGGGGAGTTGATTTATTTTCAAAACTAATTACTAGATTAGAGGCGCATGATGGTGATGATTGCAATGTTGACTCGGACATGAAAGAATTACTTAGGGTATTGTTGCTTAACGAGATTTTATTTGATTCATTTGATAATTATAAAAAAGCTGATTTTAAAAACATATACCAGAATTATAGAAAGTTTATTCCACATAAAGCCTATATTCATTTGACCCAAAGATGTAATCTTAATTGTACATATTGTTATGATAAAGATAACATTGGAAAAACACGAGAGCTGACTACAAAACAATGGAAAGAAATAATAATATCGTTGAAGGAACATGGATTTGATTACTTGGTATTTACCGGTGGTGAAATAATGCTTCGAAATGATATAAGTGAGTTAGTTTTATTTGCAAATAAAAATGATTTTAAAGTTCATCTGATGACAAATTCTACAATTAAAATTGATAGTAAAATAGTAGAGGCTGCATATCATATTGACATTAGTTTGGATGCTATTGATGAAATCGAAAATGCTAAAACAAGAAAGAACTCGAAATCATTTAATATCTTGAATAATATTATGTCATATGAAGATAAATATAGAAAGAAGATTACTATTAAACCTGTTGTTAGCTGCGAGAATGAAAATTTATATGCAGATTTTAAAGAGTTTTTTATTTCTCAAGGCTTTCATTCGGTTGATCCTCTTCCGTTGCAACCTACAAAAAGGAATGAGAAATGTATGTACCCTACTAGTTATTTGCAAATGTCAAAACATTCATTTGATGCATATTTTAAAATTGCAAAATGTAACGCATGCTACGAAGTTATTGCAATTAACTCCGATGGTAATATTTTCCCTTGTCAAGCTATGATAAACGATGTGTACTGTTTGGGAAATATTTTTGATTCACAATGGTTTGAAAAAATTGAAAAAAATAAAATAACAAAATTGTTCATGGATAATGATGTAACAACTGATTCACATTGTGTATCATGTAGCTATAAATACATATGTGGTGGACCATGTAAAGCTGTTTGCTATAATAAAACTGGAGATATTTTGTCTATGGACGAGGATTATTGTAAATACGCTAAATTGGAATCTAAACATTATTTGGAAACAATAAATTTTGAAGAGAGATAAAAAATGAAAAAATATTCTATTGAACTTTTAAAGCAATATTATAAAGAATTATTTATCAATATAGTACTTTTGCTCGCTGTATGTGTTTTATCAATTGCTGGACCAGTAATATTAAAAAATGGATTAAATGATATTTATAATAGTACAAGCATTTTAAAGACATTATTTAAATATGCATGCGTATTATTTGGCTTATACTTATTTAAATTCATGCAAAATAGATTTAAATTTTGGTTTGGATTAAAATTTAAAAAAAATGAATTTCAAAAGCTATACAATGAATTCTTTCACATGAATTATGACGCGATTCAAGATAAGGAACCGACATATATAATGGAACGAATTGAAAATACTGTTCAAACTGTATTTAATTTTTTTTCTGCTTCTTTAACTGGTTTATTAGTTTCAGTGATAATAAGCATTACTGCACTATGCTTAATATTCACAATTAATAAAACATTATTTATTTTTTATTTAATTCAAATACCATTGCAATATATTGGGTTCAAAAAACTCTTGAACGGAGAAAAATCGAGGTTAACTCTGCTAAGCAAAGATTTGCAAACAAAGAGAGCTATTTGTAAGAAGAATCTAAAAGTAATAGTTTCAAGCCCAGAAAATATGAAACAATTAGCAGATAAGAAGGGAATCAAAGATTTAATAGTAAATAACTTTGATTGTGTATTAAATGCTGAAAAAAAAGGAAATCAATATGCAATGGATGTGTGTGTGATTTTGGATTTTATTGCATCTACCTTAAAAAATGCATCATACATTATTATTGTTATATATTTTGGAACAAAAATTATTTCTTTTGGTGATTTGGCATTTTTGATGTTGATTAATGATATGTACTATTCGTCACTTAGTGATATGCTTAATCTACAAATCGATATGCGAGAACTAGCTGGTGCACTAGATTTTGTAGATATAGATTTAAGATATAACTTAGAATCAAATGGTAATGTACGTATCGAGCATGTAAATGAAATAAAAATAGAATCTAAAAGTATTGGTTATGAAGATAATATTTTACTTGCCGATGTCTTTGCAAAATTTGATGTTGGGGATATCGTTTTTCTTACAGGCGAATCTGGGCGTGGGAAATCAACAATTGCAAAAATGATTGCGAAATTAAATCTAAATGATGGAGTAAAGATTAATAATTATGATATAAAAGATATAAACAATGAGGATGTAAGAAAAAAAATATTGTACATTTCACAAAAAACAGAATTACTACCAACCTCTATAATTAATAATATTACTTTAGGAGAGCACTACTCGGATGATGTTTTAGATAACTTATACGCAGAACCATTTATGGGTAAGATAATAGATTTAGGCTTAGATACTGAAATACAAGAAAACCGTGCTAACATTTCGGGGGGAGATGCTCAAAAAATAATTTTAGCTAGAACAATATTAATGGATCCTGATGTGTTGATTTTAGATGAATCTTTTAACTCTATTGATTTTGAAACTGGAAAAGATATAATGACCTATATAAGGGATAAATTCAATGGAAGAATTATTATCCTTATTTCACATTCACAAGAATACAGGTATTTATGCAATAAAGAATGTAAGATTATGGATAAGCATTTAATTATTAATGATATTTTATAGTTTACGGGGCCATATTCAGTGAATATACTAAGTTTCTTAGTATTTTTAAGTAAACTTATTGTGGGTGGTCAAAAAAACGCACTCGGGCAAATGCCTGAGTGCGTTTTTATGATAGATTAAAACTGTTTTAAATCATCAATTCGTATATCTTCGTGCAATCATTTTTATCAAGCTTTACAAATCCGTTGATATAGCCAGGACGTCCATTGCCATCGCATAAAGTATCAACAAGCTGTGGAATATCTTCTTTCTTTGCACCAAGCTCATCAAAATTCTTTGGCATGCCAATAGATATGTAGAAATTGCGCAGTGCCTCGATACCAGCTTTGGCAGTTGCCTCTGGGTTATCAAAATCCATCTGACATCCCCATACACGTGTGGCAACCTTGGCGAATCTCATTACATCATGCTTCATTACATAGGTAAAGATTGCTGGAAGGGTGACAGCTAAGCCAGCGCCATGGGCGCAATCATATTTGGCAGAAAGCTCATGCTCAATATCGTGGCTGTTCCAGTCTTGGCTGCGACCTACACCTACAGAGTTGTTGTGCGCCATCATACCAGCCCACATAATATTAGCTCGTGCTTCATAATTGTTAGGGTCTTCGATTACTCGTGGACCCTCATGAATCATCGTAAGAAGCAGTGCTTCGATAAGTCTATCAGTGACCTCTACTTCCTTTGTGTTGGTAAGATATCTTTCATACAAATGCGCCATAATATCAGTAATACCGCAGGCTGTCTGATATGGAGGCAGTGTCTGGGTAAGCTCAGGATTTAGAATACTAAATTTAGGTCTGATGGCATCTCCAGAAGCACCTCGCTTATACATGCCATCTTCATTTGTAATAACAGAATCAGGGCTACCCTCGCTACCAGCGGCAGCGATAGTTAGAATTGTTCCGATAGGTATAGCTTCTTCGATATATTTTCCTGAATAAAAGTCCCAAAAATCTCCATCATAGCAAGTGCCGGCTGCGATTGCTTTTGCAGAATCAATAACACTTCCACCGCCAACAGCTAGGACAAAATCTATATTTTCTTTTTTGCACAAATCAATACCCTTATATACCAGGCCGCTTCTAGGATTTGGTTGCACACCGCCTAGTTCAACAAAAGGCAGATTTTCTTCATCAAGAGATTTTTTTACTCTATCCAAAAGTCCTGAGCGCACCACGCTTCCACAACCGTAGTGGATAAGGATTTTTGTTGCCCCAAAGCGTTTTGCCAATTTACCTGCTTCATTTTCCATTCCCTTACCAAAGGAAAAGAATGTAGGTGAATAAAATGTAAAATTTTCCATTATAAGCCCTCCTCCTTATAAATAACTAAGGCAAGTATACACTAAAAATAAATTGCGCACAATCTATTTATAGCGAAAAACAAAAATCTAGGATTTATTGATTTTAGCATCAAACTAAAATAAACTATAAGACAGTGAAGATGTAATAAAGAGGTGCTGTATGCTGAAAATATTTTATGGAACAGTGGAAGAAAATCTTTATGGACCAGCTTGGTTTAATAATAACTATGAACAAGAATGGTTCGAAGATACATTTGTGCAGGATATGGTAAGAGATGTTGATAAAACATCCTATAAAGAAGGGGAAGTTTTTGAAAGCAGTGTTTTAGGGGCTATTCCGCCAGAAAAATTATCTGGTGGAGTTAAAACACTTATTTCAATATATAAGAATCCAACTCTTGTTTTCGATGCAACTAGTTGTGGAGATAATTGTGCAATATGGCTTCAAAAAATTGGTCAAAAAGAAGATATTACAGTTACCTTACGCTATGCTATGAGATTTGAAGAAATAAATGATTTTGAAATATGCCTTTTGAACACAAATAGCATATATAAAGATAAAAAAGAATTTACTCTTGCAGCATTAAATGTTATAGATGAGGTCTTATAATGATAGGAAGTCACCATATTATAGTAGAGACGAAAAAAATAAAATATGAGTTTGATATCAAAAGGAATATTACGGTTATTCGAGGTGATAGTGCAACAGGAAAGACCACATTGATTGATTTGCTTAGTCAATTTGCTAGATTCCAGGGGAGAACAGGTGTCAAAGTAGAGTCTGATGTTCCTTGTGTGGTATATGCTGATGGGTTAATTAGCTGGCAGGAAGCAATTAAATCTGTCTCAGACTCTATTATTTTCATTGATGAGGATTATGGTTTTATTAAAACGAAGGAGTTTGCCAGTGTAATAAAAAATACATCAAACTATTATGTGCTTATAACGCGTGATTATCTTAAATGTCTGCCATATAGTGTAAACGAAGTTTATGGTATAAGAAATTCTGGTAAGTACAATTTTCCGCAACGTGTATATAATGAATTTTATCCTTTGTATGATGATGTTGAAAATAAAAAAATATCGGCAAAGTGTTTAATAGTTGAAGATAGTAAATCAGGCTACCAGTTTTATTCAGTAGCTGTTCCCGACATTTCTTGCATAAGCGCAGATGGAAATGCGAACATTTATAAAAAAATATTGTCACTAGATACTAAAGATGGTTGTTATGTTATAGCAGATGGAGCTGCATTTGGAGCTTTTATAGATAAAATCCTTCAGCTTAGAGATATGGGATATAAAATAGGATTGATTTTACCAGAATCCTTTGAGTGGCTTATCTTGAAATCAAAAGTAGTAGATATTAATGATTTGCAAAAAATATTGGAAACACCAGAAGATTATATTGATTCTAGAATATATTTTAGTTGGGAGAGATTTTTTACAGAACTGTTGGAAAAAGGGACAAGCGGATCTATAGCGGAATACCATAAGGATGAGTTGTCTCAGTATTATTTAGAAGGAAAGAACAGGGAAGCAATCCTTAATACAGTAAAGCTTTTTTTGGAGGAATAAATTTATTTTATAGCAAAAAATAATATTTTCTATTGCATTAAAGGATAGCTAATCTTATACTGTAGGCGAGACAATTAATTAGACAAATGCAGAGTAGAATTTAAAGCGTTAAGTGCCGTTTGCACAGGGAGTTGGCAGATGGACGAAGGATGTTACCGCGGTTTTAAATTCGCATCCCGCTGCTACATAGTAAGGTAAGCTATATACACCTTCATTGTAGGAAAAGGAAACTGCAAAGGAGGTGTATTTTTTATGAAAAAATTAATGAACACAAAGACACTCACAGTTGCAGCTATGCTTACAGCAGTAGGCATCGTCCTAGGCTTCTTTAAGCTGCCTATCAATCAGTTGATTGAAATCAGATTCGGTTCTATTCCAATTGCCCTTGCTGGTATGATGTTTGGACCAGGTGTGGCAGGAGTGGTAGGTGCACTTACAGATATCGGAGGATATCTGGTTAAGCCTACAGGCCCATTTTTCCCAGGCTTTACTATCAGTGGAATCATGAGTGGTATCATCTTTGGCGTAATGCTTCATGGTAAGAAGTGTACACTACCTAGGATTTTTGCGGCTCAGGTAGTGCACACATTTATTGTAGGAACAATCATGAACAGCTACTGGCTAAGCCTTCTTTATCTAAAGAACGGTTATCTTGCAGCAATCGTCACACGCCTTCCAAAGGAGCTTATCATGATTCCTGTGTATACTGTGATTATGTATGCTGTGCTTAATTCACTTGAAAAGGTAGGAATAAAGAGATTAGCAGTATGATGAAATATAGCTATAAAGAGGCTGTGGATTTTTTCAAGAGTATGCCACATTTTACACCACCAGCTGATGGTGGTGTGAAGAAGGATTTCTTCTCATTAGATGCGGAGCTGGCACTTTTAGAAAAGCTTAACAGGCCTCAGGATAAACTTAAATATGTACATATAGCCGGAACTAATGGCAAGGGTTCCACCACTACATATTTGGCTAATATTTTAAATGAGGCATCCGTTGTTACGGGTGCCTTTACTTCACCTTTCTTGTATCGATATAACGAGATGTTTAGGGTGAACGGAAGGGATATTTCAGACGCAGATTTTGCAGAGGTGTTTTCTCAGGTAAAGCCAGCCTATGATGAGCTTGCTAATGAAGGGATTTTTGTCAGTGAGTATGAGTTTTTGACAGTGATGGCTTTTATTTATTTTATAAAAATGGGATGTGAACTGGTGCTGCTGGAGGTGAGTATGGGTGGCAGGATGGACACTACTAATGTGATCCCTGCACCACTTGTATCGGTTATCACTCCTATCAGTTACGACCACATGACTATTCTTGGAAACACACTTACTGAGATTGCTACAGAAAAAGCTGGGATAATAAAGTCAGGTACTACTGTAGTAAGTGCCAAGCAGGAGCCAGAGGTTGTACATGTGCTTGAAGAAGTATGCGCCAAACAATCAGTCAGCCTTGAAATTGTAAAAGCAAGCCAAATAATTAATAGAGATATACACGGACAGAGATTTATTACATCAGATGGCATGGATTATGAAACTACCATGCTTGGTACCTATCAGATAGATAATGCAGCTGTAGCTATTGCAGCAGCCCGTAAGCTTGGGGAAAAGGGCTATCCAATCACGGAAGAAGCCATTAGAAGAGGTATCGCAAATACGAAGTGGTTTGGAAGGTTTACCCTACTTTCAGACAACCCTCCTGTAATCATAGACGGAGGCCATAACAGACAAGGAGCCACAGTCCTTCGCCAGTCCTTAGAAGAATATTTCCCGGGCAAGAAGATTACATTCGTACTTGGCATCCTAGCCGACAAGGAAGTAGACATCATCCTAGACACACTGCTTCCTATTGCAGATAGATGCTACACGCTGGCAGTGCCAAACCCTCGAACCATGCCACCAGAAAAGCTAGCCGAGATGATTCGTACCAGAGGCATAGATGCAGCTGTGCTGTCAGATGATATAACACTTGATAACATCAAGGAAAAGGCAGAGGTTGTGTGCATAGCAGGGTCATTGTATTTGATATCCAATTGTTTTTAACATACATTGGTTGACATGCCTAACCTAAAAACTTAAAATTAAAGGAGTTTTAAGTTAGCAAAACAAGGAGATGAATATTATGTACAATGATGATTATAAGCGTTGGCTTGCAGCAGATTTGGATGATCCAGATTTAAAGCCTGAGCTTGCAAAGATTGAGGGTAACGATGACGAGATTAAGGACAGATTTGCAGTAGCACTTGCATTTGGTACTGCTGGTCTTCGTGGTGTCCTTGGTGCAGGTACTAACAGAATGAACGTATATGTTGTACGTCAGGCTACACAGGGACTTGCAAACTGGGTTAAGACACAGGGCGGCAACCAGACAGTTGCTATCAGCTATGATAGCCGTATCAAGAGCGATGTTTTTGCTAAGGCTGCAGCTGGTGTTCTCGCTGCTAATGGTATCAATGTTCGTATTTACGATGCACTTATGCCAGTTCCAGCACTTTCATTCGCTACTAGATACTATAAATGTAATGCAGGTATCATGGTTACAGCTTCACACAACCCTGCTAAATATAATGGATACAAGGCTTACGGTCCAGACGGATGCCAGATGACAGATGATGCAGCAGCTATCGTATATGCTGAGATTCAGAAGACAGATGTCCTCACAGGTGCAAAGGTTATGTCTTTCGCTGAGGGTGTTGAGAAGGGACTTATCAAGTTCGTTGGCGATGATTGCAAGAACGCATTCTACGCAGCAATCGAAGAGCGTCAGGTTCGTCCAGGTCTTTGCAAGACAGCTGGTCTTAAGCTTGTTTATAGCCCACTTAACGGTTCTGGTTTAGTTCCAGTTACACGTGTTCTTAACGATATTGGTATCACAGATATCACAATCGTTCCTGAGCAGGAATATCCAAACGGATACTTCACAACATGTAGCTATCCAAACCCAGAAATCTTCGAGGCACTTGAGCTTGGCCTTGAGCTTGCTAAGAAGGAGGGCGCAGATTTAATGCTTGCTACTGACCCAGATGCAGACCGTGTTGGTATCGCTATGAAGTGTCCAGACGGAAGCTATGAGCTTGTTTCTGGCAACGAGGTTGGTGTACTTCTTCTTGATTACATTGCAGCAGGACGTATCGAAAAGGGCACAATGCCAAAGAACCCTGTAGCAGTTAAGTCAATTGTTTCTACACCACTTGCAGATGCAGTTGCAGAGCACTACGGCGTAGAGCTTCGTTCAGTTCTTACAGGCTTCAAGTGGATTGGTGATCAGATTGCTGGTCTTGAGGCAGATGGAGAAGTAGATAGATTCATCTTCGGTTTCGAGGAGTCTTACGGATACCTTGCTGGTCCTTATGTACGTGATAAGGATGCAGTTATCGGTTCAATGCTTATCTGCGAGATGGCTGCTTACTATCGCAGCATCGGAAGCTCTATCAAGCAGCGTCTTGAGGAGATTTACGCTGAGTACGGCCGTTACCTTAACAAGGTAGATTCATTCGAATTCCCAGGCCTTTCAGGTATGGATACAATGGCAGGCATCATGAGCCAGCTTCGCGAGAACCCACCAAAGGATATCGCAGGCATCGCTGTAACAAAGGTTACAGATTACAAGAACACAGCTGAGACTGGTCTTCCATCAGCAAACGTACTTATATACGGTCTTGAGAATGGATGCACAGTTGTTGTTCGTCCTTCAGGTACAGAGCCAAAGATTAAGACTTACTTCACTACAAAGGGTAAGGATCTTGCTGAGGCACAGGCAATGAAAGACAAGCTTGCTGATGCTTTAAAGCCATTATTTAGCTAAGTAACACAACCACCCAGTCACGGCTACAAGCCTAATGATTTCTACGCTCAGCATAGAAAGCTTCGCTTAAGAAATATTAGAGCTTGTTGCCTACAGGGTGGTTTTTTAATAGCTTGTTAGCTACGCACTGGCTTATATATTATCAGCTACGAATTTACGGAGACAGTTATGAAAGAATTAGATGAGAGATACAGCACAGCGGAGGATGCCATCATAGGCGCCTTTTTCCTGCTGAGCAAGGAAAAGCAGTTTGAAAAAATTACAGTGTCTGATGTGGTGAAGAAATCAGGAATTGTTAGGAGTACATTTTATAATCACTATGAGAATGTGCCTGCACTGATAAGTGCTGCAGAGGACAAGACTATCAATGATATTTTTGAGTTGATGGAAAGCTTTCATCCCAAGGGAGACAGGCAACTGTGCCATTCCTATTTTCTTGCTATTTGCAATTACACCAAGGATAATCCGTTTTTGACCAGTATATTGCACAGTCCAAGAGGCGATAGCTTTCTTGAAAAAGCTATGCTTATGTTCCATCGCTATGTTGCTAAGGTAAGTGAGGTTGGTTCTGGAATAATCAAGGATAATCAGAGCTTTTCTTATTTTATAGCAGCTACCATAGGAATTAATCTTGGTGTGCTTCACAAATGGACAGCGGAGGATTGTAAAGCCCCCGCTGAAGAAATAGCTGATATTCTAACTACTGTATTTTTAAACGGCATCTTGCCCTTTATTGAGATTTAATGGATCATTTCTTTTGATTTTACCAGTAGTGCTTCTAATAAAAGGCTCAGTCCTGACTATAAGGCTTGTAATATGCCTGTAGCTTGGCTGGGCTTTGTTATATTCATCAACAAAACCCTGTAGCACATTGTTGATATCAAGAGGGTTAATGTTACGTGCCTTAGCATAATCCATATCAGGATAGATGTGGGCGGTAAGGCCTGTGTTGTTGCCTGATATAATCACTTCTGCAACCAGTGGGTTGAGAGAAATCTTGTTTTCTATCTCTTCCGGCGAAATGTTTTCCCCGTTAGACATAATGATTAGATTTTTGACACGTCCGTTGATGAATAAATAGCCATCTTCATCAATATAACCCTTGTCTCCAGTGTGAAGCCAACCATCTGTAAAGGCTGCCTCAGTTTCAGCAGGCATTTCAAAATAGCCTTTCATAACGCTTGTTCCACGGACTAGTATTTCATCATTTTCGATTTTTATTTCCACATTATCAAGAGGCTTTCCGATAGAGCCTGGCTTGTGATTATCAGGAGTGTTTGTAGTGATTACAGGGGAACACTCAGACATTCCATAGCCTTCTAAAATATCAACTCCATATTTGGCAAACTCTTCAATATAAAATGGGTCAAGGTGAGCGCCACCAGTGAAAATGATTCTAAGATTTCCACCAAATATTTTTTCTTTAATAACATCAACAGGCAAATCGGCATTAGCTGACAATCTTTTGTATATGGATTCAATCATCAGAGGCACCATCAGTATTACCTCTGGCTTAAAGATGCTCATGTTTTTCACCATGTGCATGAAGGAATCGTTGATGCATACTATAGACCCTAGTGAGAATCCCTTTAGCCAGTCCATAACAAGGCAGTAAGCGTGATGAATAGGAAGTACACTCATCATTACACAGCCTGGCGCCACCTCATATTGCACATTAGCCACATTGTCATATAGATTCTTTTGAGTAAGCATTACACCCTTGCTTTTGCCTGTGGTGCCAGATGTAAATATGATTGTGGCAAGGCTGGATGGCTTAGAAGCAATCACATCAATCTTATTATTACCAAGGTTCATTAGCTCTGGTAATGTACCAATTCTGGCGTTTTGGATGAACTGTTCGTAAGAATCGTTAAGCAGCCAAATCTGTTTCAGATTAGGGCATAGCTTAAGAGCCTGGTCTGCAAGGCTAATAAGCTTAGGACTCAAAAACAGTACCTTAGCATGAGAGCGATTTAATAAATCGATTAAATCCTCAGCGGGCAGTAGGGCATCAAGTGGTACAGCCACATTATCACCAGTTACTATGGCTAGATAGCTTGCTATCCACTGGACACTGGTTTCGCCGATGATAGCCACATGGGAAGCAGATATTCCAGTGCTGTATAGCCCACCGCGGATTAACCTAATCATTTTATCTAAACTATCGTAGGTAACCTCTTTTATTTCCTTTTTATGCAAATACCTGATGGCGGTAAGCTGTTTGTAGGAGCCGGCGGTTTTCTCCCAAAGAGTGCGCAGATTTTCCATTATGATGCCTCCTGTAAATCCTGAATCATTGAAAGTGCTTCCCCGATAGTGCGGATGTTTACTATGCGCTCCTGTTGAAGCTCAATATCGAATTCGTCCTCCAATTCTCCTAAAAAGGACATGAAATCAAGAGAACTAAAATCCAAATCCTCTCTGAATCGGCTATCACCCTTTAGCTCATCAGTTGAAGCCTGGCAGTACTGGGATACTAATTCCTTAAATTGTTTTTCAATTGACATAACTGTTCCTCCACTTCGTTTATACGATATTTATTATTTCACCTATTGATAGGTTTGGTTCCTCGATACCTCTAAATATGATTCGCATTAAATAATAGTTGAAAAGCTCTACCTGCTTTTCATTAAGCTCAGCCACCTGATAATGATATGAAAAATTCATGCCACCATCCTCAGTGTGAGATACAGTCAGATACATCTTTTTGGTGGCAGCGCCATTTGCAAACCACTTGCAGTATAGTGGAATATCCTTTAGGTATGGATTTTCCATCTTAACAGGAAGAGGCTGATAAGTCAGATAGCAGCTTTCGTAGGTAGTATTTTTAGGAGTGCCATACCTTCTTGCAATCTCTTCATAAATCAAATCTGGGTCGTAGTTGGAATGCATGTAGATTTGATTTTGCATATTTTGTATTTCATAGGCTGCATCTAAAAATTCTGTATCGGGGCTAATCACTGTCCTGCAAGGAAACATAATGGTTCTGCTTCCGCCAGAGGTCCATTCATCATGGGTGGACCTACGGGAAATGAAATTCTGGATTGAAATATCCTCCTGCCCATTGTTTTCCTTTGATAGATAGGTGCGTATTCCAAGGAGCAACAGGTTTGTCATGGAAAGCTGATGATTCTGGCAAAAATCAAATAGCTGCTTGGCTGCATCTGCCTCCAATTTGTAATCCTTCACTTCTACAAAAAGATTTTCAAGCTCAATATCTGCAGAATTTAGTTTAGGATTGTTATGTTTTTGGCGGGATGCTTCTAAGGTGGCAGGCCCTGCAATATCGCTGTAAACAGGCTCGCCCCATTTATCTAACATATCATCCCAGAATTTCTTATCCTTCAAGAATCGCTTCTCATTCGATGCCTTTTTCAAATCATTCTTAAGCACAGCTTCGTAGTCTGCCAAATCATCAGGAAGAGGGGCATCGAATCTGAAATGTGTGTACAGTGACATAATATCGTTAGTAAGAACGGTAACTCCACAGGAATCTATTAGCCTGTGATCCATGTGAAGAAAGAACCCATTGTAGCCGTCTGGAAGCTTCATAAGAAAGATTTCAAACATGGGAATATCATCTCCATCAATGGTGTTATATGCCCATGACTGCATTGTCTTATTAGCTTCACCCATGGTAAGCTTTGATAAATCCTTGAGGGGAATATCATATTCCTTATCCTCCACAATATACTGAAGGATTTCTCCATTCTTATCTGGCTTTGTAAACTGCACTCGCATACAGCCATAGCGCTTGATTTCAAGCTCTATACACTTCTTAAGAAGCTGAAAATCCAAATCAGCCTTAAGTGATGCCACGATGCTTAGGCCGGAAACCTGCTGTGTGCCATATCTGTTAATCCAATTGTTATGCATTCTTTGTGCTGCTGTAAGTTTGTATTTTTTCATAACAAAATCTCCACTTTTTTTTGTTACAATGAAAACTACCACATTAGAAAAATCAAAGCTAGAGTCTGAATCATTTAATGAACAAATGTTGAGAAAGTGTCCATAACATATCGGACAGTTTAAGAAGAAGTGTTTGATAGTAAAAGATTAAACCTATGTGACACTAGTGTGATAAACCCAGTGATATATTGAAAAAAAGAAAGAGGAAAGTGAAAAGGGGTTGAGAGCATGAAAAATCATATTAGGATTGCTAGTACATTACTTGCTATCACAATGGCAAGCCAGATTTTTACACCGATTGGTGCACGTGCAGTAGAACTAAATCAGGTGGGAAACAATAACAGCCAGGCTTCAGCTGTAGTTACTAACGAGGTGAGCTCTATCAATATAGTAGGTATTGATGAGCCTAAGCCTGGAGAAGTCCTTCCAATGAGCGCAAGAGCTATTGCAGACAATGGCGCTACATGGAAGATACCAGTAGTTTGGGTAGATGCAGACGGTAATATCTGCAAGATTGCTTCAAACAATATTAAAGCATACCCTGTATTTGCATTATATATTCCAAAGGAATACAAGCTTAAGGTAAATGTAAAGGGTGGAATAAAAGTAAATCTTCCTGAGTATATAAATAATCTGTTTGGTGGAGAAGAGCTTTTATTTATAGATGACCCAGCTACAGGAATTAATTTTATTACTGGAATAAATGGAGCTGGAAAAAATCTTACTGCTGAGCGTGTTGCAAATGTAGATTCTTTTATTAGACAGACAGCTCAGGCAGCAAGAAACGAAGAGCTTAATGCCCAGTCTGATGCACAGACTCAAGCACAGGTGCAGCCATCAGAATCTAAAAAAGATACGTCAGATAATAATCAGCCTAAAGAAGAACCAGGCGTTGACTTAGTGGCTATGCATTGTGATAAAAAGGCTGTTGAAACTATGGGCTACGACAAGCTTGCAGCTCTTACTGAGCTTGTAAGATATACGGTTCAGCCACAGGCGGTTAATCTGTTGGTTGAGAGCTTTCCAGCATTTACTCAGGCTGTGGCGGATAATGCCTTAGGAAAAGAGACAGGACTTTATATTTACTACAATGATGCTTTAATGCTAACTTATAACGAAAATACTCAGGCGTTTTCTGACATAAAATATGAAAATATGAAAAATGCGTTAGCTTATGTGAGTGCAGTTCATTATCCGGATAGTTATGAGACAGTGATTGATGAAAAAACTGGTAAAGAACAAGAAAGGGCCATTTATAAGGGCAATATAAAATATGTTGTGGCTGTAAATGCATCTTCGGTTGAGGACTCTTTTTATCAGGATGATGGTCTGTGGAAGCTAAAGACTGATAAGAGTATAGAATTAGGCAGCACAATTGTGCATGAGATGATGCATGGATTTATGTTTGATTATACTAGACCAGGAATGACTGGCTACGTATATTACGATAAAGAAAAGGAAGTAGATAGCTATTACGCAGATGAAGTGAGTTATCCAAATTGGTTTGAGGAAGGAATTGCAACTTGTGTAGAAAATGCATATCAGTATTGGGGTGCAAATTTTAAGGAATATTATGGATATTATGCAGGGGATGAAAATGGAAATACAAAAGGCTATTCTCTAGATGATCTGGTAGCAAACTACCAAAATAGTAAATATAAAATGCAACTTAAATATTGTAAAGATGAAAAAGATAACACTCTTAGTGCATATTGTTCAGGTTATCTTGCTTGTTTGTATCTTGCAGAGCTTGTTACCGAAAACCCAGAATATCGCGCTAAATATGGCATTGAGGGCCACGCAAGGTATGATGAGATTGGAGATGATGGAAAAAGCTACTATGTAATGAATAACGAAATATATAAAACCGGTCTTGATATTATTCTTAGAGAAATGCATGGATATTTAGATGAAGAGGATGAGACTCAATGGATTTGTAGTAATTTAAGCCAGATTATTACAAAGGTTTCTCCAAAAGATGAAAACGGGGAAAGCATATATAAATCCGCTGACGACTTTACAGACAAATTCATTACAGGGGATGAAGCTTCTGCAAAGTTCTGTGTTGCTACGTTAGATTATTTAGAGCATTTTTTTGATGAAAATGGTACTGTTAGTGGTTCAGTGTTACGCCCATTTGATTCAACAGACGGTGCTTTATTAAATGGTGAATCAGTAGATGGGAAAGCATACGTAATAAGAGATAATACATCAGGGGCACCAGTGGATTATGTTACCTCAACAGTAGACCCTTATATGGCATATCTACCTTATGGAAAAGATGCCCCTGTTAAGAAAGAGGATACTGAATCAGAGCAGGAACAGGAAGAATCTACTGGAGCGGGTCCGGAACAGGAAGAATCTACAGAACCAGAACAAGAGCAGGAAGAAACTATAACACAAACAGAAACACCAGAGGAAGAGGTGGAGGAAGACCCAGCCGCATAAAACAATTACCGCTACCATGGATGAATTGTCCAGGTAGCGGTTTTTTATGCAAAAAACTATAGATTCTTGAAAAACATCAGTTTTTCGGGAATCGTAAATACCATCAAAATAGATTTATCTATTTTGATGTCCTGCAAAGCAGGATTCTTGCTGATAATTTCCTTGTTCTGTCAGCAAGAAGTCATACTTTCTGAGCATGGTAAAATGCTGCTTTCAGGAAAAATGAGTATATTATAGAGCAAAAAATAAAAAGTCAAACTTTTATACTGATAGTAGCACCACAGATGTATGAAGGTGTGGCATAGAAAAGTATGACTTTGATAAAATTCACTCAGGAGATACTCAAACGGTGTATTAGGTTACCTCAGCGAGTATATTTTTGCAAAAATGCGCAAAAGTCATACTCAAAAAGAAAATATTGGTCTATGTCCGGTTCTTGTTTTTCTGATGAAAAACAAAAACCTATATTGATATTTGCGGGTAAAAAGATATACTTGTGTAAAGGTTTGTAACGGAGGATAAGAACATGAAAGCATATTTTGCAGGTGGATGTTTTTGGTGTGTGACACCAATTTACAAGATATACGGAGTGGACAAGGTGGTATGCGGCTACTCAGGTGGTGACGAGGTAAATCCTACTTATGAGCAAGTGAAAAGCCAGACCACAGGCCACAGGGAGACAATTGCGCTAGAGTACGATGAAAGCAATGTAACCTACGACAAGCTACTAGATATATATCTTGCAAATGTAGATCCATTTGATAAGGATGGTCAGTTTATTGATAAGGGATTCTCTTACACGCTTGCTATTTATTATCAGAATGAGAAAGAGCTTGCCCTGGCAAAAAGCAAGATTGAGGAACTGGAGAAAGCCTCAGGAAAGAAGGCATACATAGCCTTAGAGCCATTCAAATCCTTCTACGAAGCGGAAGAAGAGCATCAGGATTACTACCTGAAGAACCCGGAGACCTTCGAGAAGGAAATGGTGGAATCGGGGAGAAGAAAGTAATGGAATATAATGCATGTATAAATGGGTACGACATACAGGCTCATTACAGTGAGAAAAATATTGAAAAAATCTTTATCCCACTCTTGCATCGATTAACAAAAATGCAGGAGGAAAAAGGCCGCAGAATTTTAGTCATGTTAGCGGCGCCACCGGGAGCAGGTAAAAGTACATTGCTTGATTTCCTAGAGCATTTATCAAAGACTACAGATGGTATTAAAGCTATACAGACAATTGGCATGGATGGCTTTCATCATTATCAGGATTATCTGCTTAGCCATGACACAGTGAGAGATGGTAGGACTATTAAGCTGGTAGAAATAAAGGGTGCCCCAATCACATTTGATTTAGAGGCTTTGGAAGAAAGAATAAGGCTAGTGGCTAGTGGTGATAACTGTGGCTGGCCTACATACGATAGGAATCTGCATAATCCTGTGGAGAACGCTATTCAGGTAACATCAGACATTGTGCTGCTTGAGGGCAACTATTTGCTATTAGATGAGGATGGATGGCGCAGCTTATCAGATTATGCCGACTACACCATCTTTATATCAGCTAATGAAGACATGCTGCGCAGTAGGCTTGTGGAGAGAAAGGCAAAAAATACTCCTATAGAACAGGCAAAAGAGTTCGTAGAAAAATCAGATATGAGAAATGCAATAGAGGTTTTGCATAGTTCGAAGAAGGCCGATTTAAATCTACGGGTTAATAGTGATAGTGAATATGAAGTAATGAGCTAGGGATAGGGGTAAAAAAACACAAGTGAACAGTGTTGGAAATGCAACGTACAAATAGTATGTTGCATTTTTTTATCTAATTATGTTGACAGAAAACATAATTGGTGTTATGGTTAATTACACAAGTAATTAACCAATGAACTACGGGAGGTGAGTATGTGTTAGAGAATTTAGGGGAAGATAAATCTATCTACTTGCAGATTAGCGAAATGATAGAGGACGAAATATTAAGGGATATCTTAAGAGAGGAAGAGCAGGTGCCTAGCACCACGGAACTGTCAAAGTTTTATAAGATTAACCCAGCCACAGCGGCTAAGGGAATTAATCTACTGGTGGATAAGGACATATTATACAAGAAGAGAGGTATCGGTATGTTTGTGCAGGCAGGTGCAAAGGAAAAGATTATGGAAGCAAGAAAGAAGAGCTTCAAGGAGACTTATCTAAAAAAGCTTATTACCGAGGCTAAGCTTATCGGTATTACCAAGAATGATTTAAAGCGATTAATAGATGAGATAACAGATTAAACATCCCTATGGGAGATTAGGAGGATATATGAGTACATTATCTGGAAAAAATATTGTAAAGAAATATGGTAAAGATACAGTTCTAAAGAATGTAGACGTGGAAATTGAGGCTGGAAAGATTTACGGATTGATTGGAAGAAATGGTGCAGGCAAGACAACACTTCTTTCTATCCTGACAGCTCAAAACCCAGCTACAGAGGGAACTGTTACATTAGATGGCAAGCCAGTGTGGGAGAACGAGGAAGCACTGTCACACATTTGCTACTCAAGAGAGATTTCTCAGGTGACCATGTTTGGCCCTAACACACTTAAGGTAAAGGATTATCTTGGAACGGCTAAGGCCTTCTATGCAAACTGGGATGAGGAGTATGCTAAGGAGCTTATCAAGCTATTTAATATTAATCCTAAGAAGCGTATCAACAAGCTTTCAAAGGGTATGCTTTCAGCAGTGACAATCATCGTTGCCATGGCAAGCAAGGCAGACATCACCATATTAGATGAGCCAGTTGCAGGCCTTGATGTGGTTGCCAGAGAGCAGTTCTACAAGCTTGTTATTGATGAGTATGCAGCCACAGGCAGAACCTTCGTAATCAGTACACACATCATTGAAGAGGCAGCATCATTATTTGAAAAGGTTATAATCATTGATGACGGTCAGATTATGATTGAGGAAAACACTGAGGAGCTTCTTGCAAGAGCATATCGTGTCAGCGGAGAAGAGACAAATGTTGATGCAGCAGTTAGGAATTTCAAGACATATCATCCTGAATCCATTGGAAGAAACAAGGTGGTAACAGTACTTGCAGATGAGCCAGTAGATGGATTTGATGGGGATGTGCAGGTTGAGCCAGTGCCACTTCAGAATCTTTTCTATGCCATGTGTGTAGATGGCAGGAAGGAGGCTTAGTATGAGTAGTCTTGCAAAACGTTCAGCAAAGTATTATTTCAAGGAAGGGCTAAAAGTAGTAGGGTTAGTTCTGGGACTTGAGTGCTTGCTTGTAATTGAATGGTTTATCCTTGGGGCAGATGAGGAACACTTCGTGGATTATCTGTTTCGAATGATTATGAGTGTAGATTGCATTATCGTGGTTATGATTAATATGATGTATTCCTTCTATGGTCCTAATTGGTACGATAGTTTGGCTCTGTCGATGGGAGCCAGAAGAAAAGATATTTTCATAGGAGAATTAATAAAGCAGGCTACTTTAGTGGTAGGTAATTTAGCGGTATATATAATCCTAATAGCTATTTTTAATAAATATGAGTATTTATTATTAATGATACTCTCAAGTATAGTTAGCTTTGCCCTGGGTCCTGTGGGATTAGTTATTGGTCATAAGGTTCATAACCATGGAAAGGTGATTGTATTTATCATTGCGATGATTGCTGGTTGCGGTGGTGGATTTATTGGATTCTTTTCAGCCACGGGCGTATCAATTGGGATTGAATCAATTGGTGCTTATGTGATTATTGCTGTACTTATAATTGCAGTCATAATCTTTGCTCTCTTCGAGTTTTGGGCATATAAGCTAAACCAAAAGAGCATGGTTAGATAGGGGGATGTCATGGGTAGAAATAATATAAAAGCTATTTGGCAGCTTAAAAAGAATGGAGAAATCTGGAATCTATTCATAATAGTCCTTGCGATTGTAATAGGAATAACACTTCAATTGATTTTTAAAAAAGTAGGCATTGAGGATGAGGCGAGCTTTGGGGATATACTGGTTGCGGGGATAGCATACGGCTATATGATAATTAATTTGTTTATAAAAGTTTTCGTGTTGGCAGATGAAGTTCCTAGAGGTCTGAGCTTTGGAATGACACGAAAAGTATTGTTTTTGTATAGCAGGTTAGCGGATCTTGCGGAGATATTATTTATTGCAGTAATCGCAATGCTAATACCGACGTCGCTTACTCCAAATACAATTTTAAAAATTGCAATTGCAGTATATTGCCTATTCAATTGGATTGAAGCTACAGCAGGCAATGGAATGCTTAAGTTCGGTAAAGTAGTGTACTGGATTTATTATATCGTATTTTTAGTAATAATGATTGGCGGACCAAACTTCATCGAATCGGTATCTGGTGCAGCAGATGGCAGAGCATTAATAATCGATATGTTTATCAATCCATTCTACAATCAACTGTATGTATGGCTTGGCATACTTGCCTTTACACTGGCAGGCCTATTTGTAAACTGGCTTACATTTAGAAAGATACCAGTTAATTTTAGTCTTTAATTTTACAGGAACCAGGGAGATTTATCCCTGGTTTCTTTTATTCTAGGAATTGGTTATAATAAACGTATCTATATAATTTAGGAGGATACTATGGCAAACATTTTATGGCATGATAGAAAAAGATATTTTGGTCTTCCAATCAGCTTTACTAAATATAGCATGAGCGAGGATAGACTTTTTGTTGAGACAGGCTTGCTTAATCTTTCACAGGATGAGGTTAGGCTTTATAGAATCTTAGATTTGCAGCTTAAAAGAAGCCTTGGTCAGAGAATTTTTGGAGTGGGCTCAATTATTGTAAGTTCATCTGACAAGAGCCTTGGAACATTTGAGATTAAGAATATTAAGAATTCCGCTAATGTTAAGGAAATGCTTTCTGTTCAGGTTGAGCAGCAGCGTGAGGCTAAGAGAGTATACACAAGAGAAAACATGGTGGATGACGTAGATGATGTCCATGAAGGAGAATTTTAATTCATGAGTAAACAGGCAAAAAACGGACGGGTGGAGTTTTTACGTTTTATTTTTGCATTGGGGATTTTGTTCTTTCATATTCATAAGCGCTTTGCAGTAGATGGTAATATTAGCATCGGAATTAAAGGAATATATTTCTTTAATCACGGGTATATCGGTGTAGAGTTTTTCTTTTTGGTATCAGGCTATTTGCTTGCAGCAAGTGCTTATGCTAAGAGCAATATGCCTTGCCAGTATATCGGCACCGAGACAGCTAAGATGATGTGGAAAAAGATAAAGAATGTTTTCCCTTATCATCTGTTTGCAATTATCCTTACAGTCATTGTTAACGGGTATTTCTTGCACAACACAGCTAAGGGCAGGATTGCCTATGCTATTGATTCCTGGGCATCCCTTTTCTTTGTTCAGATTTTTGGATTTGATAGCTCCTGGGTAAATAAGCTTACATGGTATTTGGATGTATGGCTTGTAGTTACATTTATCTTCTGGTATTTCTTAAGAAAGCATTATGATGTTTTTGTAAAGATAGTATGTCCACTTATAGCACTTTTTGTTCTAGGATATATGTCCCATGAATATCATAGCCTAGCTGGAATCGATGGCTGGACAGGTCATTTCTACAAATGCTTCCTCAGAGGACTTGGAGAGATGGCACTGGGCTGTAGCGCATACAGCTTTACAAGACAGCTGAATAAGATTAATTTCACTATGGCAGGCAAGAGAATTTTGGCTGTGCTGGAGTTGGCTTGTTATTTGCTGGTTCTTAGATATGCAGTAACAGGAGTTGATCCAAAGTACAGCTTTGTAACATTGTTTATCATGTGCGTTGGATTGATTCTTACATTTTCAGATGTCAATCCTTGTCATAGGATTTTCGATAAGCCTGTATTTGGCTGGTGCGGCAAGATGAGTCTGCTCATTTACCTGAATCAGTTCTACAGTATCAGATTAATACAATCGCTACTGCCGGCTGCAAGCTTCCCTGTAAAGGTGGTGCTTTGCACACTCACTACATTTGTAGGAGCTTTAGTATGCGACAAGGTAGTTGCATTTTTCATTAAAACAAAACCTTTCACTAAGCTGATGATTGAAGGAGAGGGAGAATAATTTGGTTTTCAGCTCATTATTATTTTGCACAATTTTCCTGCCTATTTGCCTGCTTGCCTATTATGGCATTCCTAGGCTAATAGGCGGTGGGATTGACAGAAGAATACTAATATCTAATTACATATTGCTTGGATTTTCCTTATTGTTTTATGCATTTGGAGGGGCTAAGTATCTAATCCTGATTTCTCTGGTGATTTTTATTAACTGGGGGGCAGGATTTTTGTGCTCTAAGAAGAGGCATGATGATGAAGTTAGGCGTGTGGGGCTTATCTTTGCTATCGTGGCAGACTTAGGGCTACTTTTCTTTTTCAAGTATTTCAACCTATTTATAGCTACAATTGAAAATCTGTTTTTTGCACATGGTTTGAAGCTTGCTGAAAGAATGAATGGAATTTTCACAGGAAATGGTACAGGAGCCCTTGGCATTGGAAATATTGTACTGCCTGTTGGAATTTCATTTTTTACATTTCAGGCACTTTCCTACGTTATAGATGTTTACAAGGATGAGGTAGATATTCAGCCTAATGTATTGTATTTTGCTCTTTATATATCCTGCTTTCCACAGCTTATAGCAGGACCGATTGTCCATTACAAGGATATTTCCACTCAGCTTACAGACAGGGCAGCAGGTAGCTACCAGTTTGCGGAAGGAATTAAGCGCTTTTGCTTTGGCCTTGGTAAAAAGGTAATTATCGCAAATACGTTAGCACAGGTGGCAGATAACGTTTGGGATGGGAATATAGCAAGAATAGATGCGACAGTGGCATGGCTTGGAAGCATTTGCTATACATTCCAGATTTACTACGATTTCAGCGGATACTCAGACATGGCAATAGGCCTGGGAAAGATGTTCGGGTTCGATTTTAAGGAAAACTTCAATCATCCATACAGGGCAGAATCTATACAGGATTTTTGGCGAAGATGGCATATATCACTATCCACCTGGTTTAGGGATTATGTGTACATCCCACTTGGTGGAAGCAGATGCAGTCTTAAAAAGACCTGTATCAATATCTTTATAGTATTTATTCTTACAGGAATATGGCACGGGGCCAACTGGACTTTCCTAGTGTGGGGGCTTGTGTATGGCATTTTTATGATAGTTGAAAGAGTGTGGCTTGGTGCAATATTAAAGAAATGTCCTATTAAGTTTTTCAACCGCCTGCTTACATTTATTGTGGTGAATTTTCTTTGGGTAGTGTTTAGAGCAGACAATATAATGGATGCCGGGATTTTCATATCAAGGATGTTTGCAGGGGGAATCAGGATACTAAACCTGCTTACTTATCTGTCAGGAATGAGTGTATTAGCACTTATCTTTGCAGTAATCTTTGGTGGGTTTGTACAAGCTCATTTAAGTGTTAAGGCAGTGAAGGGAAATATGGCAGTAGCCTTGGGAATCCTGCTTGTCAGTCTTTTGTTTTTAGTGAATGGAACTTATAATCCATTTATTTATTATCAGTTTTAAACAGGGTATGTGATATGAATTTTACAAGATTTAAAAACAGAATTTTCATATTGATATTCATGGCAATCCTGGTGTTTCCCTGGATAGCTGGCGGCACAGTGCGCATTTTTAGTAAGAACACTTACGAAAAGCTTTCGGTGGTGGAAACTGAAAAGCGCAAGCTAGCCAAGATAGAATGGACCAATCTGCTTAACACAGGTGAGAGCATATCTAACTATGTGGATGACAGAATCCCATTTAGATATACTTTTATATCCTGGTACAATAAGCTGGATGGTGCCATCGAAGCTAAATATCAGCTGGTTGAATCAGCAATAGGTGCAAAGCTGTATAAGCCAGAAGAAAAACCTGCTACGCCTAAAAAGGAGGTGGCAGAAGTAAAAGAGGAAGTGGTGGAAGAGCCAGTAGAAGAGGTTTCACCTTACGAGCAATTCTTTCCTCTAAATGTTAATAATGATGTAATTATTGCTAGGGATGGCTGGCTGTTTTTGTATGGTGAAAACGAGATAGAATGTTACCAGGGCTCCAATGTTTTATCCCAGGAGGAAATGCAGGCCTGGGTAGATAAAATAAATAATCTGCAATCAATATGTGATGCAAAGGGTAAGGAGCTGTACATATACATTGCGCCAAACAAATCCTCGGTATATTACAAGTACATGCCTACGGTGGATATTGTCAACTCATGGCGCAGGATTCAGCAACTATATGAATACGTAAATACGAATTGCGCCACACCTTTCATTTATCCACTGGAAGAAGAGCTGGTTGCTACAGGTCGATATCAGGTGTACTACAAATACGACAGCCATTGGAATCACACAGGTGCACTGTTTGGTGTTAATGCATTGTATGAAAAAATGGGGGTACCATACCAGGATCCAAGTGTGTACATAGTAGGCCCTACCATGGCAGAGCGCTACGATTTGTATAGCTATATGGGAGTGCCGGATTCTGCCATCACTTATGATGATGCGGAAATGCTTATTGATTATAAACCGGATATTGTGGTGGATGGTCTTAACATACAGGCTAAAATCAACAGGACTACATCTAATGGTCAAATTGATAAAAAGCTGTGCTTCTTAGGAGATAGCTACAGGGAAGCTATGATGCCTTATATAGCGAAAGATTTTACACATTGCAGCTTTATCCATAGGGATTATATGAATAGTGCGAAGGATGATATTAAGAATGCGGATATCATAGTGATAGAGGCAGTGGAAAGATTTGATTACGAGGCACTTTCTAGTGTACAAAAAGTAATCAACACACTTTCAGAATAGATGAAGTTATTATTAAAAGATAGATTGGAGAAAAACATTGAAAAAGAAAATAGTAATTGGTCTTTGGATTTCATTAGTGGCGCTAATAATTGCATTTGGATTTATTGTGGTAGAGCAGAACAAAAAAGAAGCAGCAAGGCTGGCAGAAGAGGCAAAGATAGAGGCCAGGCAAGAGCATCTACGTGTGGAACAGGAAGAGGAAGAAGAAGCTAAGGAAAAAGAACTGGCTGAGGAAGGTAAAGCTGAGGAGTATACATTTACCGAAATGGAAACAACATTCTATGCTGTTTCAAAAGCTATAGTCAGGGAAAATCCTTACGATGCAGCTGAGGTAATCGGAACACTTTCCACTGATCAGATAGTATCAGTGGTGGCACAGTGTAATGAAACAGATTATTACAAGATGAAGATAAACGGTGACTATGGATACATTTCTCCGGATGATGTTTCTGAGGAATATATAGATATACCAATGCCTGGCATTTCTGGAGTACCATCTGCTACAAAGGACATATTGTTTATAGGAAATTCCATTACATTATATCCAGCTACAGCCGATTGGTGGGGCTCAGGCTGGGGCTGTGGAGCAACAGCACCAGAGAATGACTATGTGCATCAGACAGTAGCTGCCAAGGGATATTCATCTTACGATTATATGTCTCTTCGCTCTTGGGAATTCTCTAATACAAGAAATTATGAATTGGACGATCTGGACAAATACATCAGCAAGTATCAATATGGAACTATTGTTATCGAGCTGGGAGAAAATGTTAAAGGACATGAGAATCATTTCAAGGAAGATTTGACAGATATGATTAAGTACATAAGGGGATATAACCCAAATGCACGTATCGTAATGCTTGATAATTTTTGGAAATATGATAGCATAATCAAAACAAAAAAAGCTGTAGCATCAGAAATGGGATGCACCTATGTTAGTCTTGCAGATATTCAGGGAGTGTCTGATTATATGCTTAATGAAGGAGACCAGTATACGGCTCCTGACGGTACCGTATATACGATAGGCTCATTCCTGGCAGGACATCCTAATGATGCAGGCTTTGCGGCAATTGCACAGCGCTTAATAGCAGCGCTATAGTATATTAACAACGTCGATGGAGAGAAAGAAGGAATAAAAATGAGAGAGTTTAATGTAGAAAAACAGACAAAGCAGTTAATCGAATACACTAGGGAATGGTTCAATAAATTTGGAACAGATACAAGGGCAGTAATTGGAATATCAGGTGGCAAGGATTCATCTGTTACAGCAGCAGTGCTTAAGGAAGCTATCGGAGCAGAACGTATCAGAGCCATCATCATGCCAAATGGTGAAATGAGCGATTTGGATGACGCTAAGCTTTTGGTAGAGCACCTTGGTCTTACATCAGAGATTATCCCTATCACAGATTATTACAATGCAGCTATTGCTACTTTTGAAAAGGCAAACACATTTGAGGTTACTCCGGATTTACGAATCAATCTTGCACCACGCCTTCGCATGTCTACACTTTATGCGGTAGCTCAGGGACAGGGAGTAACATCCTTTGTAGTAAATACCTGCAATGCTTCCGAGGATTATGTAGGTTACTCTACCAAGTACGGCGATGCAGCAGGCGATGTATCGCTGCTTCAGGATTTCACTGTAACAGAAGTGCTTCAGATTGGCGAATACCTAGGCCTTCCAGAAAAGCTTGTTCACAAGACTCCATCTGACGGTCTATCTGGAATGTCTGACGAGGATAAGCTAGGCTTCACATACGCACAGCTTGACGAATACATCTCCGGCAACAAGGAAGGCATCCCAGCTGACATCATCGCATCTATCGAACGCAAACACGTGGCTAACCTCCACAAGCTTCAGCTTATGCCAGCCTACAAGCGCAGCTAGGATAGTGTGAAATTAATCCGCCGACAAATACACTTACTCCCGTCTGAAAAAGTTAAGTGCATATAGCGCTATTTAAAAGAAATAGATTCAAAGGAGAACACTATGGGATATAATGTAGAAAAATTGTTTGAAGATGCTAGAAATCTTAGTAAGGTCAACAATAAAAAGGCATACCAGAGTAACATGGAGATGTTTAACAGCAATCGCTATGCCTATTTAAAGGATTTGGTAGATGCAGGGGATGATAATCTACAGACTCAGGCACAAAGCTTTTGTGAGGAAGTTACTTCTGCATTCAAAAAGTTTGGTAAGGTTCGCGGTGGGGATTTGATGAACCTTAACTATTATATGATTTTTTATGTATTTCCAGCTATTCAACAGAATGAAGAAAATGAAAAGGCAATTCGTATATGCGATACATTGCGGGATGCCTGGAATCAGCATTTTAAAAGCAATATCAGCTATGCTGATTATGAAACATTATTAGACGGCTTCCAGACAAAGATCTTTGGAGTGCCAGTAGGAAAGAACTAAGATGAAGAATATTTTAATGATTGCAACAGGCGGAACAATCGCCTCAAAACAAACAGAATCAGGGCTAACACCAGGCCTTACAGCGGAGGATATTTTATCCTACATTCCTGCTGTAGAAAAGGTGTGTAATGTGCACGCTATCCAGCTTATGAATATCGATAGCACAAACATGACACCGGAGCTTTGGGTGAAAATCGTAAAAGCGATACAGGAAAACTATGATAAATATGATGGATTTGTAGTGTGTCATGGTACAGATACCTTAGCTTACACAGCGGCAGCCCTCAGCTATATGATACAGGATTCCAAGAAGCCTATAGTTGTGACAGGCTCGCAAAAGCCAATTAGCAGGGATGTTACTGACGCAAAGACTAATCTGTTGGATTCATTCATATACGCGGCAGATGATAATTCTCAGAATGTCAGCATCGTTTTTGATGGCAAGGTAATATGTGGAACCCGTGCCAAGAAGGAGAGAGCCAAGAGCTACAATGCTTTTTCCAGCATCAACTTCCCTTATCTTGCAGTGATTCAAGACGGGGTGTTGCTTAGATATATTCCTGAAACACCAGTGCAGTCAGAGGTAAAATTCTATTTTGATATGTCAGAAAAGGTAACACTTCTCAAGCTTTATCCAGGTATGAATCCATGCATCCTAAGCTTCCTTTTTGAGCATTATGATATTATCGTAATAGAAAGCTTCGGCGTAGGTGGAATGCCAGAGACATTGATGGAAGCCTTTTACAAGGAGATGGATAAATGGGCAGGCCAGGATAAGCTGGCTGTTATGACTACTCAGGTGGCAAACGAGGGTAGCAATATGACTGTGTACGAAGTAGGTCGTCAGATTAAACATGATTTCCACATGATAGAATCCTACGATATGACACTTGAGGCTACCATCACAAAGCTTATGTGGATAGAGGGCATGGGCTATTCGGGAGAAAAGCTTAGAGAGACCTTCTACACAGAAATCAACAGGGATATGCTGTATAGAAAAAGCAAATAATATAGATTGGATGATATATGAAAACAGAAGCATTGTATGACAAGGACGCCTTTGCCAGGGATTTTGTGGGCAAGGTTATTTCCTGCGAAGAAGTAAAACTGGAAGATAAAACAGCCTATAAAGTGGTGCTTGATAAGACTGTATTTTTCCCTGAGCAAGGAGGACAGACCAGTGATATTGGCACATTAGACGAAGTACAGGTTATCGATGTGCAGATAGAGGATGATGTGATATATCACTATTGCCTGAGTGGATTTCTTATTGGGGAAGAGGTTCATGGAGTGATTGATTGGGAGCATCGTTTTAATAACATGCAGCAGCACACAGGGGAGCATATATTTACAGGAATTGCTCATAATACTTATGGTGCTGACAATGTGGGATTTCATCTTAGCGATAACACAGTTACATTGGATTTGAATATAGAGCTTAGCGATGAGCAGGTGGATTATATAGAAAAGAGAGCTAACGAAATCATTGCCTCAGATGTGGCGGTGAAGGCTTATTATCCTAACCAGCAGTTGCTTGGTGCCATCAACTATCGCAGTAAAAAGGAGATAAATGGAGCTGTTAGATTGGTGGAGATAGAGGGCGTTGACCTTTGTGCCTGCTGTGCGCCTCACGTAAAAACTACAGGCCAGGTTGGCGTGCTAAAGGTGATATCCTTTGGCAAATACAAGGGCGGCACTAGGGTATACATCCTGTGTGGTCTGAGGGCTCTAGCTGATTACAACAGACGTATGAAGTTGTTGGAACAATCTTATCAATTGCTTAATTGTAAGGATGATGAGGTGCCAGAAAAGGTAGCTGGATTAATGGAAGATAAGCGCCAGCTAGAGTATCGTATATGCGATATTAAGGCAGGCATGCTTACAAATCAGATAGAAACAATCTCACCAGATTTGACAGATGTAACAATCTTCATGGAGGATTTGGACGCAAAGACCATGCGTGATGGTGTGAACACACTGGTAGAAAAGCATGATGGCTTGTGCGCTATTTTCTCAGGTAATGATGAAGATGGCTACAATTTTGTTATTGGCAGCAAAACAAGAGACTGCGCTGCCATAGCAACAGGTCTGAGGGAGCTACTTGGTGCCAAAGGTGGTGGTAGCAAGCAGATGGCTCAGGGCAATGTGGCAGCTACCAGAAATCAGATAGAAAATACTTTGTAAAAAAAACGTAACATTTATAAACTTTATGTTATACTCTAATAGGTTAATAAAAATATATGAAAAGGGATGAATAATGGGAGAATTTTTAGATTTAATTGATGATGTGCATTATGGAATGCAAAAGTTTTTTAAAAACAAAAAAGGATTTAAGGGAATCAAGCTTACTGGAAATACAAAAAGATGGGCGATAGAGCTTGGTGTGGCGCTTGTTGTTGGCATACTTACAGGATGTATTACTTATGGTCTATTAAACAAAGAGGACAAGAGCCTTAAGGTAAGTGAAGAGAAGGCTGTTGCCATTGAGGACCAGGAAACACCAGCTGCAACAGAGCCAGAAGCTACTGCTGATGAGCCTGAGGAGGATTTTTCAGATGTGGTAATCACAGTAGTTGATCCAAGTGGATATGCACCATCCATAGCTGATTGGTCTGCTGATCAGATTAATGCAGCGGTAAGTGAGAGAAGTAGCTATCTAGACAATAATAAATATTGGCCAGCTGTTGCAGATTATTGGAATACAAAGGGTGTTGCTGATGTGGCACGCTATTGCCAGTATTTGTTTGATACAGACAAGACAGTTTATTCTGCATCTGATTTCAGCGGACTTTCACCAGAGGTGATTCATATTGCTAAGAATGAAATCTATGCAAGACATGGTTATTCTTTTAAGGACGCAGAAATCTACAATTATTTTATGGGACAGGTTTGGTATACACCAAGCATCCTTCCAAAGGACTTTACAGAGGATATCTTTACAGAAACAGAAGTAAAGAATCTGGATTTGTTAAACTCTATCGACAATATGTAAGTCTAAAAGGGTAGATAAAATATGCTGTTGCCATTATAATAAACCAAATGGTTACAGATGTTTTTGAAGAGGAAAAAAGGAGTCAAAATGGAACAATATAGTTTTACACCAAAGGGAGTTTGCGCTAGAAAGATAGATTTTGAAATGGAAGATGGCAAGCTTCACAATGTTAAATTCACTGGCGGTTGCGATGGCAACACAAAGGCAATCAGCAAGCTTTTAGAGGGTGCTGATGCAGCACACACTGTAGAAATTCTGAAGGGAAATATCTGCGGATTTAAGGGCACCAGCTGTGCAGATCAGCTTGCTATAGGAATAGAACAAGCGTTAAGTAAATAGTATGAAAAAGGGCTCCAATCGGAGCCCTTAGTTAATGTCTATATTATTTACTTTTTATGAATAGCCACTTGCATTTTACAACAAACATTAACAGCAGCATATATATATAGTAAGCAACTAATCCAAATGCGAATATCATAACAGCCCAAGTGAGCAGCTTAACAGCAAATCCTGAAAAGTCATTGTACAGAAGTGTTATCCAATCATTAGTCTCCCAAATACTGTAGGAAAAGCCATTGTCGTGAAGCAAGTAAATCATAAATGTAGGAGCTGCAATCCAGTTAATAAGCTTTACAGAAGGCATAGGGATTCTTCTGAAGAGCTCGAATATGCAGATGCCAAGGATAATAACAACAATGCTATAGTTTTCATACTTAGGAATATACTGGATATATTCTGCAGGCTCTATAGTTGTATCTGTAATACTGTAAAAATATGCCTGAATCTTTCCGTTTGTGGTGTTGTAATAGGAAAGTCCAATTAAAACATTTGTAAGGATTATGATTAAAAATAATACATATACTCTAACCCTTTCAAATGGATTGAATCTCTTAATATATCCACCTAGTGCAAACAGGAATATACCAACAACAACCGTACGAAGCCCACCTGCCAAATCATCTAAAAGGGAGCCAGACCATCCTAGCTGAGACAGGGTTAGGATTGCCAGCATAAATCCCAGATATTTTTTACTGTCCAAAGATGCTAAAAATTTGTTAAGGCCTAAGTAAGCAACGAAAATGATAATGAAATAGTACCCAACAAACCAGGACATCTTATTAAAATATTGAATTCGTATATAACTGAAAAGTGTATTTGTGTGCAATAAATATCTTCCACTACTAATGAAGTGGGTTGATGCTATTACAAGAACAATTGCAGCGAATAATAATTGTGTCAATAATTTCTTTGAAGTCTTAAAAATATCTATTTCCTTTTCCGCAAGAAAATACCCAGAAATCATTATGAATAGTGAATTACCAATAAGTCCAAATGGCATCATCAGAGCTACGCCTAAAAGCTGTCTGAAAAACATAGGCTGATTGAACCAGCCGTTTTGCCATCTTTCGATTGAGTCGGCATTTACCAACTGCACATTAACACAGTGAATAATAATATGATAAGCAATAATCATGAGCATAGCCACAATTCTAAGTAGCTCAAAGTTAGATGCTCGTGAAGCGTTTTTATTCATCCAAAATACCTCTTATTTACGTTATAGTTTTAACAACCTTCTTATTATACAATTTTATATTCTAAAGTCAAAAGCTAGTGGCATAAAATATTAGGTGATTTCACTGTTTTAACAACTGTCTTGTCACCTGACGTAACATGTGGTATACTTGCTGACAATCGCATTGTTATATCAGGTGTGAGCCTGAAGAGTAGAAGGAGAATGTTATGACACTGGTAGAAGAAATAGAACAGTTGAAAAAGGAAAAGAATGCAGTAGTATTAGCCCATTATTATGTTAATGATGAGGTTCAGGCTATTGCTGATTACGTAGGTGACAGCTACTATCTGGCAAAGGTAGCAGTTGATTTGAAGGAGAGCACTATTGTGTTTGCCGGGGTTCAGTTTATGGGAGAGTCAGCTAAGATATTGAATCCTGAGAAGACAGTGTTACTGCCAGAACCTAAGGCTGACTGTCCAATGGCTCACATGGCAGAGGTAGAGCGCATTGAAGAAGTAAGAAGAGAATATGATGATGTGGCTGTGGTATGTTACATCAATTCTACAGCTGAGCTTAAGATGCATTCTGATGTTTGTGTTACATCGGCAAATGCTATGAAGATTGTAAAGGCACTTCCTAATAAGAATATCTTTTTCATTCCAGATGAGAATCTTGGTAGGTATATTGCAAGCAAGGTTCCAGAAAAGAATTTCATATTTAACGATGGCTACTGCCATGTGCACAAGGCAGTTACTGCAGATATGATAAAGCGTGCTAAGGAGTCACATCCTGAGGCAGAGGTTCTGATTCATCCTGAGTGTACGCTATCAGTTCTTGAGCTTGCAGATTACATTGGCAGCACATCAGGTATTATCGATTATGCTACCAAGTCTGATAAGAAGGAATTTATCATTTCTACAGAGCTAGGGGTTCTTTACCAGCTTAAGAAGAATAATCCTGATAAGGTGTTTTATGCAGCAGGCTCTGTGCAGATTTGTCCTAATATGAAAAAGGTTACACTGGAAAAGGTAAGAGATTGCCTCAGAGATAATACTGGAGTTGTAGAGGTTAGTGAAGAGAAGAGAGAAAAGTCACTGGTGCCACTTAAGAGGATGTTGGAGCTGGCAAGCCTATAAGGAGAGAAAATGGAACATTATGATATAGTTATCGTAGGTACTGGCGCAGCAGGTCTATTCTGCGCCCTTAGCCTACCACAGGATAAAAAGATTCTTTGCATTTCAAAGGATGCCCTAGATGGAAGCGACAGCTTCTTAGCTCAGGGCGGTATCTGCATGCTTAGGGATGATAATGATTATGAATCTTATTTTGAAGATACCATGCGGGCAGGTCATTATGAGAACCGCAAGGAATCCGTAGAGATAATGATTAGAAGCTCACAGGATATAATAAAAGACCTTGAGGGCTACGGTGTAGAGTTTGAAAAAAAGGATGGTCAATTCGTATTTACGAAGGAAGGTGCTCATTCTAACAATCGTATCCTGTTTCACGCCGATGTGACAGGAAGAGAGATTACAAGCAAGCTTCTAGCCAGAGCTATGGAGCGGGAAAACATTACCCTTAAGGCTCACACCACAATGGTGGACTGGGTGTGCCAGGACAATGTATGCTACGGAATAGTAGTGGCTGATATGGATGGAAAGACATCCACAATAGAAGCGGATGTAACTGTCCTTGCCTGTGGAGGCTTAGGTGGAGTTTACCCACACTCAACCAACTACAGACATATTTCAGGTGATGCTTTAGCACTTGCCATGTATCACAACGTGCGCCTGGAAAACTGCGACTATGTGCAGATACATCCAACCACACTTTTTACAAGACAAAACGGCAGAAGCTTTCTAATATCTGAATCAGTCCGTGGTGAGGGAGCGGTGCTTCGCGATAAGAATGGTGAGCGCTTTACAGACGAATTACAGCCAAGAGATGTGGTAAGCAATGCAATCCTTGCCAAGATGAAGGAGCAGAAAACAGAGCATGTATGGCTGGATTTCTCCCCAATTCCAGAGGAAGAAATTCTTAACCACTTCCCTAACATATACAAGCACTGTGTGGAGGCAGGCTTTGATCCTCTTAAGACATGGGTGCCTGTTGTGCCAGCCCAGCACTATTTTATGGGTGGCATCTATGTAGACAAAGACAGCAAAACCACAATGGAACAGTTATACGCCGTTGGTGAAACCAGCTGCAACGGAGTCCATGGTCGCAACAGGCTTGCAAGCAATTCTTTGTTGGAGAGCCTGGTATTTGCCAAACGTGCAGCAGCTGATATTGCAGCAAAGGAAAGCTTTAAAAAGGCTGCTGATTTTGATAACCTTGTAAACATGGATGGTTACGAGGATTTACCAAGTATCATGGAATACTATCACGCAATGGTAGTTGGTGAGATTAAAAAAGAAGCAAATCTTAGAGCCGAGAAGGAGGCAATATAAATGAACGATATTACTATGAGACTAAACGCAGACGAGCTAATTAAGATGGCTCTTAGAGAAGATATTTCAAGCGAAGACGTTAGCACTAATGCAGTTATGCCAGAGGCCAAGGCTGGCGAGGTAGAGCTTATTGCAAAGCAGGACGGAATCATCTGCGGCATGGATGTATATGAGCGTGTATTTAAGCTTTTAGATGAAAATACAGTTGTAGAAAAGTATGTTAAGGATGGCGATGCTGTCACAAAGGGAATGCTTATGGCAAAGGTCAAGGGTGACATTCGTGTACTTCTTTCAGGTGAGCGTGTAGCCCTCAATTATCTTCAGAGAATGAGTGGTATTGCTACATACACTCACGACGTAGCACAATTATTAGAGGGCAGCAAAACAGTTCTTCTTGATACCAGAAAGACTACACCTAACATGCGCATCTTTGAAAAGTATGCAGTAAAATGTGGTGGTGGTCAGAATCACAGATACAATCTTTCTGACGGAGTGCTTCTTAAGGACAACCACATTGGTGCAGCAGGCTCTATCACAAAGGCAATACAGATGGCAAAGGCCTACGCCCCATTTGTTAGAAAGATAGAAATCGAAACAGAGACCCTTGAACAGGTTAAGGAAGCAGCAGATGCAGGTGCAGATATCATCATGCTAGACAATATGGATGTTGCAACTATGCAGGAAGCTGTTAAAATAATTAATGGTCGAGCAAAAACAGAATGCTCAGGCAACGTAACAAAAGAAAACATTAAAAACATTATTGATAGCGGTGTAGATTACGTATCAAGTGGCGCCCTTACTCATTCAGCACCAATCCTTGATATTTCAATGAAGAATCTACATGCTATATAATTGGAGGAAGCATGGACGGAGAATCTAGGCGAAAGCAAATAATAGATATAATTCGTAAATGCGATACACCAGTGTCTGGCACAGCTCTTGCCAAGCGCTTAGACGTAAGCCGCCAGGTAATCGTCACAGACATTGCCCTTATCCGTGCCAACGGAGTGGACATTACATCCACCAACAGGGGCTACGTCATCAATTCCGAGAGCAAATGCAAGCGCATTATCAAAAGCCATCACACTGATGATGAAATACTTGATGAGCTATTTACGATAGTAGACAATGGTGGATGTGCAGAAAACATCATCATTAATCATAGATTTTACAACAGACTAGAGGCACCACTTAACGTGAGCAGCAGGCGTGCTGCCAAGGAATTTATGGAAGCCATCAAATCAGGCAAGTCCAAATCCCTAAGCTCTGCCACCAGCGGCTATCACTATCACGTGATTAGCGCCGACAGCGAGGACACCCTTGACCTCATCGAAGATGAGCTAAAAGAAAAGGGCTACTGGCTGCCTTTAGATGATTGGATATTACAATAGGAGAATTAAATGTCAGCAATTTCAAATGATTGGCTAGAGCCACTTACACCAGAATTTAAAAAGCCATATTACAAATCACTTTACGAAAATGTTAAAAAGGAATACCACGAAAACATCGTCTACCCACCGGCAGACGATATTTTCAACGCCTTTGATTTCACCCCACTTAAAGACGTGAAGGTTGTTATCATAGGACAGGATCCTTACCATGAGCCAGGCCAGGCCCACGGCTTATGCTTTTCCGTAAAGCCTGGTGTTAAGACTCCACCATCACTTGTAAACATCTACAAGGAATTACAGGACGATTTAGGTTGCTACATTCCAAACAACGGCTACCTGGAAAAATGGGCACGTCAGGGCGTTCTTATGCTCAACAACGTACTCACCGTCAGAGCACACCAGGCTGCCAGCCATGCAGGCCTTGGCTGGGAACAGTTCACTGATGCCGTAATCGACATCCTAAACAAGCAGGATCGCCCAATCGTATTCCTACTATGGGGCTCCCCAGCAGCCAAAAAGTGCGCCAAGCTAAACAACCCTAACCACCTAATCCTTCGCGCACCACACCCATCCCCTCTCTCAGCATACAGGGGCTTCTTCGGCTGCAAACACTTTAGCCAAACCAACCAGTTCCTAACCAACCACGGCCTCGCCCCAATCGACTGGCAAATCGAAAACATCTAGCCTACGCCCTGCCCACCTACAAAGGGTGGGGGCTACGGCCTATGCTTCACCCCCCGTAATATTTCTAGGCAACGCAGGCTGTAGCATGGTGATTTCCCTATACTTTCTGACATCATTTGAGCAGAATCTAATATTTTCTTAATGCTGCAAATCCCGCTTCAAGTTAGTGTCTTTTTACTGATTTTGCACTTTCAGCCACCTGTATTCCTGGCACAGACACTCTTGATGTTTTCAAAAGCTTCCACATTATAATTTATAAATAATTGCATTCATATTACACTCGCTAAGTAAAAGCTAAAAGCGGGTTTTGAATGTTTTCGTACCGGCTTCAAGCTCAGTCCATTTCGCTATCAGCCTTGGGCTGCCGTCCGTGGCAGCCCATACTAAAACATGCAAAACCCGCTTTTTCTTTTACTAAGCTCGTTCCAAAATCATGCAATTATTTATAAATTATAATGTGGAAGCTAAATAAAGTGTATGAGTGTCTGCGCCAGGAATACAGGTGGCTGAAAGTGCAAAGAATTAAAAAGACACTAACAATCAAAGAAGCGGCATTTGTAGCATTTAGAAAATAAAGATTCTGCGATTGTGGCAGAAAGTATAGGGAAATCACCATGCTACAGTGGCGTTGCGCCCCAAGATGGTATGGGTGAGGCATAGGCGTAGGCCAGATAGAGGGGCAGGTGGGCAGGGCTGGGCGAGGACACAAAATCTTCACGTTTTTGGGGGCGCAAAGTCTTGTAGGATTGGGAATATTTTATTATATTTATCTTAGGTATGTGCGCAAATTGATGCGTGAAAGTGCGTAAGTTAGTAGTAGATTTGGAGTGACGGAAATTGAAGAAGCTCAAAGCAATACATAAGAGATTTTTTAGTCAGGATTTACCAACGGATTTGGTGTTGTTTAATATTATTACGATTATTGGGTTCGTAGGTGGTGTTGTAACAATTCCATTGAATATAATTGGTGGTATGTCAGGGTTGCTGACAGCTGTTATCTTGGTATCTATAATTATAGATGGCGTGTGTATCTACATGGCCAATTTCCGTAATTGCTTGAAGAATAGCACTATTGCGGTTTGCTTCGCGGTGGCTATTGGTTTGTTCCCTGTTATGTTTTTTGTAACAGGTGGAATCAATAGTGGTATGGTGTGCTGGTTCTCCATGGGCATTATTTTTATGTTTATGCTGTTGGATGGCATGGACTTTTTGTTTTTGCTTCTTACTGATGTGGCTATTATAGTGGGATGCTATGTTATTTCCTATTATCATCCTGAGTATGTAATAAGCTTGGAGCCTAGAGCAAATGTATTTTTGGATGTTATTCAATCTCTTATGATAACAGCTTTTACAATAGGTGGTATTATCAAGTTTCAGAGAGGCCTCTATGATAGATTGTATAAGCAGGCGGCTATAAATAACGATGATTTGTTAGAGAAAACCCTGCAGGCGAAGAAGGCTGAGAAGCAGGCTCAGACAGCTACGGAGGCCAAGAGTAATTTCCTGGCAAATATGTCTCACGAGATAAGAACTCCTATCAATACTATTATGGGTATGGATGAGATGATTCTTAGGGAGACCTCAGAAAAGGTAGTGGAGGAGTATGCGCTGGATATTAAGACTGCTTCACAGAATCTGTTGTCGCTGATTAATGATATACTGGATATTACAAAGATTGAGTCTGGTAAGATGGGAATTGTTAAGGGTGAGTATGCATTTATGAGTTTGATGCATGATGTCCTTAATAATGTTACACTTCGTGCTAAGGAAAAGAACCTGGAGCTAAAGCTTAGTATTGATAGCACTATTCCTTGTGATATGCTTGGTGATGATATTAGAATTAAACAGATTCTTACTAATATTATTACTAATGCAGTTAAGTATACCCAGGAAGGCTATATTGAAATCAGTGTTGACTGTGAAAAGAGCTTTGGCAATTATGTGGATTTGACCTTTAAGGTAAAGGATACTGGTATCGGTATTAAGCCAGAGGATATCAAGAGAATGTTTGAATCCTTTGAGAGATTAGAGGTTAATAGAAATAGAAATATCGAGGGCGCAGGCCTTGGAATGACTATTACCCAGAATCTGCTTAAGATGATGGGAAGCAACTTAGAGGTGGAGAGTGTATATGGTTCAGGCTCCACATTCTATTTTACACTGTCCCAAGAGGTGGTAAATAAGGAGCCTATCGGTGATTTTGAGCAAAAGCTAAAGCAGCTTACATCTAATTATGAGTATAGTACGAGCTTTGAGGCGCCTAAGGCAAACTTCCTTATAGTAGATGATAATGCCATGAATAGAAAGGTTTTTGTGGCATTGCTTAAGGATTCCAAGGTTAAAATCCAGGAGGCTTCCAGTGGTGCAGAGTGCTTGCAGCTTATTAAGCAACAGCATTTTGATATGATTTTCCTTGACCACATGATGCCAGGTATGGATGGTGTGGAGACCTTCAAGGCTATGGGAACGCTGGATGGTAATAGATGTTTGGGAACTCCTGTAATTGCTCTTACTGCAAATGCTATTGCAGGGGCAAAGGATAGATATTTGACTATGGGCTTCCATGGATTTTTGTCTAAGCCTGTTGTGCCGGCACAGCTGGAAAAGATGATTCGTGATTTCCTACCAGAGAATCTGTTGGAATATCATGAGCCAGATGCTAAGGATGAAGCGAGAAAACATCGTTCTAAGAAGGTAGAATTGCCAGATATAGAAGGAATCGATTGGGATTATGCACTGTTGCATTTTCCTGATACTAATATGGTATATCAGACCGCAATTGATTTTTATGATTCAATCGGGTTTGAAAGAGACGAGATTCTCAGGTATTATAATAGTATAGACGAATCTGTATTGGAAGATTACAGAATCAAGGTGCATGGGGTTAAGAGCATGTCTAATACCATAGGCGCTACATCACTGGGCGGACTTGCTAAGCTCTGTGAGTATGCAGCCAGGGATAAGGATATTGATAGAATCAAGATGCTGACACCAATTCTTTTGGAAGAGATGGATTCAATGAAATCCAGATTAGCAGTACTTTCATCTGATGTTGAAAAGCCAAAGATGGAGGATATGGACGATTTGTTTGCTCTTCTTGAGATGCTTAAGATGGCAATAATGACTCATGATTCCGAGGCTGCTGATAATAATATGAAACAAATAATGTCATTTGCTTATGAGGGGGACGTTCAAGAAAGGTTGGAGCATTTGAATATACATGTTATGAATCTTGAGGACGATGAGGCACTGGCAGATATAGAAAAGCTACAAAATTAAGGAGAATATTATGCGAAAACTACTAATTGTTGGGGACTTTAGTTCCGATTCACCATCGGACGTTAATTCTTTTCTTTCACAGCACTTTCATACTCAGCTGTGCACCAGTAGTGGAAAGATTGTTAAGAGTATGCTAAAACTGTTTGGTCCAGATATGGTAATCATGGACATAGATGGTTTTGATATATCCCATGAGGAGATATTCGAAGCTATTTCTGAATATAATCCACAGCTTCCAGTACTTACTTATGGAAAAGAGCTTAAGAAGCAGATGTTCATTTCTTATTATTACTCTGGTCAATTTAAGAACATCGAGCAGGCATCCAGAGAGCTTATCATCAGAGGCATTTGCGAGGAATTTGGCATGAATGCTGACGCTATACTGAATGCAGTTGTGGAGACAGATAAGCGCCATATTATTGTGGTAGATGATAATCCAGTATTGCTTAGAAATATGCGCAACATGCTACAGGATAAATACAGGGTAACACTTGCAACATCTGCAGCGCAATGCATGAAGGCTATGGGGCAGGATAGACCAGATTTAATCATTCTTGATTATGAGATGCCTGTTGTAGATGGCAGAAAGACATTGGAGATGATTCGCTCTGAGGAGGATTATAAGGATGTTCCAGTTATATTCCTTACAGGAATTGCTGATAAGGAGCATGTAGATGCTGTTTTAGATCTTAAGCCTGCAGGCTATTTTGTAAAGCCACCTATGCAGACCAAGATTATAAATGCAATTGAGAACATCTTCCTAAAACAGGCCGAGCAATAGATTTAATTGATAACCACCTGGCAAATTCTATAGCCAGGTGGTTTTTTACGCAAAAAATTCATAGTATGGATGAGGAATTTTCAACATTTTTACACATTTATGCAATAAAATTTTTTTATCTAAGGGGACTGTATTACGCATTGGAGGGCAATATATGAATTTTAAGAAAATTGGAACCAAAATGTTAGTAATGATTTTGCCGGTTTTGGTATTGGCTCAGATCGTTCTAACAATTATATCCGCAACATCCAGTGAGGCTCTTGTAGATAGAAAGACTCAGGAATCTATGCAGGCCGAGCTTCGAGCAAACAGCGCAGAGGTGGCAGGCTACCTTCAGGATGTAGAAACATTGGCTAATTCTATAGCAATCAGTGTTGCTTCATCTTATACCTACACTGAGTGGGCAGCTTATGAGAAGATGCTACAGGATATGATTGCTACCAATGATATTGTGCTAGGCTCAGGTCTTTGGTTTGAACCATACGCCTATGATCCTGAACAGCAGTATTATGGCCCTTACGTATACAAGGATGGTGGTAATGCAGTAACTACTTGGGAGTACAGCAATGCCGAGTACGATTATTTCGCTCAGGAATACTATACCAATGCAATGGGTAGTGATAAGCCAATGATTACAGACCCTTATTATGACCCTACTTCCGGAACAATCATGTCCTCTTGTTCAACTCCAATTGTTGTTGGTGGAAAGAAGATTGGATGTGTCACAGTTGATATTGAACTCTCAGCCATCACAAGCATCATAGGAAATATCAAGGTGGGCGAGACTGGCGTAGGTATTCTTACTGGTGCTGATGGTCTTTTAATAGCAGGCTACGATGATACTAAGGTTCAGGAAGGTGCAAATCTTACAGCTGATGACAATGCTTCAGTGGTAAAGATGATGAACACAGTTATTGCTGATACCAATGGTGTAACCGGCTATTCAGATGGCGAGAACGATTATAAAGTATATTTTGATACAATCGGTTTAACAGGCTGGAAGCTAATGGTAGCCATCCAGGCATACGAGCTTATGCAGCCTATCTACCAGCTGATTAACAGACTTATTGCAGTATGTATTGTTGCAATCATCGTTGCAATCATAATAATTGTAATTGGTATCGGTGGTGTAGTCAAAACAATCCGCAAGGTTCAAGGCTTTGCAACACGCCTTGCAGAGGGTGATTTCACCATTGATTCATTATCAATCAAGGGCAGAGATGAGCTTGCAGTTATGTCTTCTTCTCTTAACGATATGTACGGAAACAACAAGGGGGTTATCCAAAGCATTGCGGATTACTCTGTAGAAATCAATGAAGCCAGCAGTACACTAAAGACTTCTGCTGAACAGCTCAAGATAGAGTTTGATAAGATTGTAGATGTAATGGGTGACGTAAACTCAGACATGATGAATTCATCAGCAGCCACAGAGGAGTTATCAGCATCAGTTGACCAGGTTGCTCAGTCTACAGACAATCTTAACGATGAAACAAAAGGCAGCTTAGAGCTTGCTATCGATATCCAAAAGCGTGCAGCTGAAATTGGAAAGAGCAGCCAGGAAGCCTTTGATAAATCTCAAACATTACAGACAAGCTTCCAGACAAAGCTTGAAGACAGCATAGCTCAATCAAAGGTTGTTGAGAGCATCGGAGAAATGGCAAGCGTAATTGCAGACATTGCAGACCAAATCACATTACTTTCTCTGAATGCTTCCATTGAGGCAGCCAGAGCTGGTGAGCAGGGCAAGGGCTTCGCAGTAGTTGCTACAGAAATCGGTAAGCTGGCAGGCCAGACATCAGATTCTGTAGGCAAGATTCAGGAAACAATCTCCGGTATCCAGGAAGCCTTCGAAGGACTTGCTACCAATGCAAAATCCCTTCTCGATTACGTATCAGACACAGTTACACCTGACTACAAGAACTTCGTAGACGTAGCTGAAAGATACGGACAGGATGCTGAATCAATCAAGGCAACATCCGAAAAACTTTCTCAGATGACTGATTCAATTCAGGAAATTATGAGCGAGGTACGTGATGCCATCCAGAACATCGCCGAGGCTACCCAAAACACAGCAGCCAACAGCGGCAACGTAATGGATTCCGTTGAGAACCTATCCGAAACAGTCATCGAAATCAACGGAATGTCCGACAAGCAAAACGATATCTCCGAAAGCCTTACAAAGGTAGTTAGCCAATTTAGACTAAAGTCTGAATAATAAATTTCCAAAAGGTGGGGTCACTTATGTATGCCATAGGTGGCCTCATTTTTACGTCCACCCGCCTGCCCCACCGCCAATTTAGGACTTCTTTTGCCATGCCACGGGCGCTTATTTCTATAGCTTCCCGCCACAATCCCAGAATCTACATTTTCTAAATACTACAAATGCCCCTTCTTTGATTGTTAGAGTCTTTTTAATTCTTTGCACTTTCAGCCTACTGTCTCCCTGACACAGACACTCATATACCCTAACTAGCTTCCATATTAAAATATATAAATAATTGCATGATTTTGAAATGAGCTTAGTAGAATCTTAAAGCAGTTTTTGAATGTTTGCGTATGGGCTGCCACGGACGGCAGCCCAAGGCTGATAGCGAAATGGACTGAGCTTGAAGCCGGTACGAAAACATACAAAAACAGCTTTTAGATTCTACTTAGCGAATGTAATATGAATGCAATTATTTATATATTTTAATGTGGAAGCTTTTTAGAACATCAAGAGTGTCTGTGTCAGGGATACAGTAGGCTGAAAGTGCAAAATCAGTAAAAAGACACTAACTTGAAGGGGCATTTGCAGCATTAAGAAAATGTACGATTCTGCTCAAATGATGGCGGGAAGCTATAGAAATAAGCGCCCGTGGCATGGCATCCGAAATTTATTAAGCGGTGGGGTAGGCGGGGCAGGGGCAACGGAGGGTTAAGGGAAGGCAGGAGGTAGGCTAAGATTGGGGGCAAGATGGGGCAGTAGATAGTTACAAGGTGTAACAAATATGGTAGAATATACGTAGTTTTTTCGGGGGTAATGGCATGAAGATTATTCACTGTGCGGACCTGCACTTAGATTCCAAGATGGAAAGTAATTTAGATAAAGAGCAAGCGGCACTTCGTCGTATTGAGCTGGTGGAAACCTACGAGCGTATGGTAGAGTTTGCTAAGCAAAACGGCGTTAGGGCTATTTTGATTGCTGGCGATTTGTTCGACAAGACGCATATCCGCAAGGATGTTAAGAAGCGTGTTGTGGAGCAGATTGTAGATGCGCCTGAGATTGATTTCTATTATCTTAAGGGCAATCATGATAGATGCGATTTTATGGAAGAGGGTATAGATGAGATACCTTCTAATTTTCATATGTTTAATGCAGATGGTTGGACCAGCTATAGTTGCGAGGATGTAGTGATTACAGGCATGGAGCTAAATGACAGCAATGTGTCTACTATGGCTCAGCGTCTGGTGCTTGATTCGGCGGCTACTAATATCGTTATGTTGCATGGACAGCAGGCTGATTATGATGGTAAGGATGGTGCGGAGATTATCAATACACAGGCATTGAAGGGCAAGTTTATTGATTATCTGGCACTGGGACATGTCCACAAGTTTATGTTTGAGCCACTGGATGATAGAGGTGTGTATTGCTATCCGGGATGCTTAGAGGGCCGCGGCTTCGACGAGACAGGTGATAAGGGCTTTGTGCTGATGGAGGTAGAGAATGGTGTGATAACATCGGAGTTTATTCCATTTGCCCTTAGGCGCTTGCATGAGATTAATGTAGAGGTTACTGCGGATATGGATTTACAGGCGGTAGCAGCTAAGGCCAGGGAGCAGTTGCTTGATGTGGATGACCAGGATTTGGTTAAGTTCGTGCTGACAGGAGAGAGAGAGCTGGATGATGAGCTTGATATTATCCGCTTTGTCCGCTTGTTTGAGAATAAATATTTCTTTGTAAAATGTTATGACAGAACTAAGACTCTAGTAGATTACGATAGCTTCAAATATGATAAGAGCCTTAAGGGCGAGTTCGTCAGGCTGGTGCAGTCTCAGGATATGGATGAGGATGAAAAGGCTAAGATTATCGAAATTGGCATTAGAGCCATAATGGGGGAGGAAATATAAATGAAACTTATCTCTTGTTATATTGCCCATTTTGGCAAGATTACAGAATTTAAATATGATTTTAATCAGGGCTTTAACTCAATCCTGCAGGAGAATGGATGGGGCAAGACCACCTTTTCCGTGTTTATCAAGGCTATGTTTTACGGGCTTGAGTATTCGCCTAATACTAAGAAAAAGCTGTTAGAGCGTAACCATTATCTGCCTTGGGATGGAAGCCTGTGTGGCGGTAATATCGTCTTTAGCGTTAAGGATAGACAGTACCGTATTGAGCGTACATTTGGCAAGACTGATAGGGATGATACCTTTGCACTATATGATAATGTGACAGGACTGGAGAGTACTGATTTCACCGAGGATATCGGTGAGGAGCTTTTTAAGGTAGATAGGGATTCCTTTGAGAAGAGTGTGTATATTCCTCAGCTTTCTCTTGGTACAGCCATGACTGATTCACTGAATGCCAAGATGGGAAATCTTACATCTGCCAGGGATGATATCAGTAACTTCGATATGGCTCTTAAGAGTGTGAAGGAAGCCAGGGTGGAATATACCCGCAATAGTAAGATTAATCCTGGTAAGCTCTTTGGAACTAAGCTGGAGATTAATAAATGCCGCGAGGAATACGAAAAGCTCCCAGCCATAGAAGAGAGCGTTGAGGCTATGAGCTGCCTTATTGAGGAGAAGCAGGACAATCTTGATAAGCTTAACGATGAGAAGGCGAAGCTTGCAGAGCAGATTCAGCTTCAGAGTAAGAAGGAGCAGGAGCTTGGTGCATATCGAATCCATAAGGAAAATCTTTTGTCTGAGGAGCAAAAGATTTCAGACCTTGATAATTTCTTTGCAGTAGGTGTGCCATCTGATGATGAGCTTGTAATGCTAGAGCAGACTGAGCGTGACTTGGCTGTTCATGAGAGAGCATATAATGCATTGCTTGAGGATGTTGAAAAGGAAGAGCCAGCCTTTGAAAAGCCATTCTTAGATAAGATTCCTGATGATAGCGAATTTGCTATGTGGAATAAGATGGCAGCTAATCTGTCTGAGCTTAGAGCAAAGGCTGAGCATTCCAAGCTTTCCGAGGAATCAGCTAAGCAGCTGACAGAGCTTAAGTTTTTCTTTGATAAGCTGGTGCCTACTGACGAACAGCTTGCCCATGTGGAGCGCCAGACTACTCAGATTACTGGCTTGCAGGCACGTATCAGCCAAAGCAATGAGAGATTAATTACTCTTAAGGCTGAGCAGGAGGCCAATGAAAAGATTAATAAGAGAAATACCGTGACTGTTTGGCATATACTTGGCACTATTCTTTTGATTATTTTTATTCTTACAGGTGCAGTGTTTACAGGCTATATGGCAAACGAAATTGGCCGTATAGTGGAAATCGTAAGCATCGTAGCTATAGTTTTGGATGTGCTTGCCCTCATTATCAGTGGTAGGCGTACTCATAAGCGCAAGCTTAGGGAATCTTCTGACTATGAGGACAGAATAGAGCAGGAAGAAGACGAGCTTGAAATGAGCAAGCTAGAGCTTAGGGAGCTAGAGGAAGAGTGTGAGGATTTCTTATCTCATTTCCTTCTTACCAGAGCATCCACCATGCAGGAGAATGTTTACGAAATCAGACGTAAGCTGGATCAATACAGACATTTGCTTGAAGAGGAAAATGCTCGTCATCAGGAGGCTGAGGGTACACTTGATGAGCTGGCTGATTTGCAGTTGGAGCTTTACACTAAGATACAGCCTTTTGCCAGCTGCTATGGAATCAATCTGTACGATATGGGCGGGGAATACGAATTCTTGGCGCAGCTTAAGAAGGATGCAGATAGATACGCCAAGTATCTGGAGTCACAGGAAGAGCTTGCAGCCCATGAGAATTCCATCAAGACAATGACATCTGATATTGAAAATATACTTAGACGCTTCCCTGTAGATGAATCTTTAAGACGAGCTGAGGCAATACAAAGCATAGGTCTTAAGAAGCATGCGTACGAGGCAATCAAGGAACGTATTGATGAGCTAAAGGAAGAAATAGCCAAGTTTGAGGCAGCCTTTGATGTAAATGAGGATGTTCAATCTGTAGATGATTTGCAGCAGAGGCAGTCAGAGCTTGATGAGCAGATTATGGAGCTTAACAAGCAGCTGATTCAGGAGAAGGAAAACCTATCCCAGGCTCTAGAAGAAGTAGAGCGATTAAGCGATATTTCAGACCAGATAGAGCGTCTTGAAGTAAAGGAAAAGGAATACAGAAAGGAAGCCGACATCCTGGGCAAGACAGAGGATTTCCTTAATCGTGCCAGAGAAAGCTTCCAGGCCAAATACATGCAGCCACTTCAAAATGGCTTGCACAAATACTTAAGCCTAATCGACGGCCCAGATGGCACCAAATCCGGCTACGCCATCGATGACTTCGAGCTTGATATGGACCTTAACATCAAGCTTACTTATTCAGGCAGCACCAAGGGCGCCGAGTACCTATCCCAGGGATACCAGGATTTAGTAGCTCTCTGCTCTCGCCTAGCCCTAGTGGATGTGCTCTACCCAGAGGAAAAGCCAATCCTCATTTTGGATGATCCATTTACCAATCTTGACGACAAAAAAATAAAGGAGTCCTTAAAACTCCTTCATACCATAGCCGACGAACGTCAGACAGTGTACTTCACCTGTCATGATAGTAGACTATAATGATACAAGCAGCCATAGTGGCTGCTTGTTTGAAAGTAAGGTAGATAGATGTACGAAAAAGATTTAATACATTTCCATACATTGATGGAATCAGTAAGAGAATATAGGAATGTAAATATTGAAGTGTTGGCAAAAGGCCTATATTCTCTGGGGAATATGCATTATATCCAGACTGGTGATAGATTGCCAGATTATCTGATGAGAAATAGAATAATGGGGCGTCTTGGCGTTTCGTCAGAGGGGTATGAAGACTATGTCCAGTTTGACGAATATGAAAGATGGGAGAATAGAGAAAAGCTATTACTCTTAATTGAGGATTCAAAATGGGAAGAAGCAAGGGACCTATACAATTCTATTTCAAAATCTTGGAAAAGGGTAAATAAGGTTGAAAAACAATTCCTATTAGATGTGGAAGCTAGAATACTTGCTTATGAAGGGGCTAGTGACGAGACAGTGTATAGGCTTTACGAAAAAACTGTATATCAAACAATGAGTAAGAATGTTTCTTTCACAATTGATGATAGAATAGTGTTATCACCTGTGGAGATTTACTATGTAATTAATTGGTTACTATATATGCCAGCAAATGAGAAAACTCCTGATAAGATAGCTGAACTTTTTGAGAATTTGATTAAATATATTGAAAATTCTTTCTTGGAGGATATAGCAAAGGCAAAGATACTTCCTTTTGCTGTGTGGGCGTATTTTAATACATTAAAAAAGTATGGTTTAGAGGCTGATTATCATAAAGCGTGGAGACATTCAAATAAAGCTATAGAATTATTAAAAAAGACAGAGCGTTTTTATTATCTAAAAGAAATAGTTAAGGCTAGAAGTGAATTAGCGAGTCATTTGGAATTCCATATTGATGAACTTTTATTAGAAAAAGATGTTGTGGATATTTTGGATAATCTTGCTTCTAGATATGATATTACAATACCTATGGCGCAAAGTGGATATATCTATAGAGATTCAATTGTAAACTGCATTGCTACTGTTATTCATGATAGACGGAGAATGCTTGGTATTACAAGAGAAAAACTTGCAGAGGGAATATGCTCTAAGAGAACAATAGAAAGGATAGAAGCTAAAAAAAGTAAGCCACAACAGTTTGTAATGAAGAGCCTATTTGAAAAAATGGGATTGTTGGCAGAATATAGAAGAGCTCAAATAGTTACAGATGATATAAATGTAATCAATATTTTTAATGATTATAGAGTAGCAATCAATCAAAGGGACTTTGCTACAGCTTATGCTAAGATGGATTGTTTATTAGAGTGGTTGGATAGGAGATATATACCGAATAAGCAGGCAATAATACGAATGCTTAACATAAGGCAGAAGATGGAGATAGGGCTAGATAAAGAATCTTATATTAAGAATTTACAGACTGCATTATCCTTCTCTATTAAAAGCAATATTATCAATCGAGATTATTATTATCTCACTGCAGGTGAAATTGTATTATTATATAATATTGCAACACAGCTAGATGGAGACAACTGGCAGAAGAAGGTATTGGATTTTTGTAGTGAATTTACAGGACCTATGCGTATTTCACATTTTCCTAGCTATGAACTTATTAAAGATTGGGAAGCCAGTATGTTGGGCAATAGTGGAAAATATATTGAATCCAATAAGATTTCAGAAGTGATAATAAAAACTACTTTTAGATTAAACAGATTTCATGGATTATATATGGCCTCATACAATGTTTGTTGGAATAACTACGAAGCAGAAAAAACGGAAGCCACAAAAATTGAGTTCAACAAAGATGTGTTAGGTTGCGCAAAAATTTGTGACTTCTGTAATAATAAAAAACTAAGTTTTTATATGTCTGAATTAAAATAAATCTTCGACATCTATATCACCATTATTGCAAGGCAAAAATTGTCTCAGTGAAGTTGTAGTAGTTGTTACTGTAAGTATAAGTGTTGTGATGATGATAAGTTTTTTTAGTTGTTTCATGTTTTAAATAGCTCCTTAAAAAATATTTTTATTTGCATCGAGAATCATATAATAGAGCGTTTTATTACAACAGCCGACAAAGTTGTGAAAAAATATTTCACAACTTTGTCGGCTGTTTATTACGTTAGTAAGATAATATTATAAGAACGGGAAGAAGGTGAAAGAACATGAAACCAGATTTTAAAATCATTAAAGTGGAAGGATGTATGAATTCTTGGGGAAAGACTCCATTTTAAGAGATTTGGTTACCATACTTATGTATGGTAACCATTATTGAATAAAATAAAGGAGCACAATATAAAGATGAACAGTCAAGTCCATATTTGTGTGTAAATTCATCTTTCAGTTAATATTGTATTCCTCAGGCCACTCTCATTTTTATGAGCTCCTTTTGTATTTTATTGAGGTTATCGTAGTACTCCTGCATGTCAAAAAGCCTCTGAGCTACG
>NZ_JAFUSK010000020.1 GCF_017471675.1 Pseudobutyrivibrio sp. | reverse complement strand
ATTGCTAAAACCTTTGCACTACCTTATAATAAAACTGTTCAGAATTTACTGAATTAACGTTATATTTGGAGGATAATATGTTAAGAACTATCATTACTGTAACATTTGTTGTTATTTTTCTGATTATTAGTATACCTATCTGGCTTATACTACTGATAATTGGACTGTTTAATAAAAGATTAAAGGATGTTATGGCGTACAATATTGTAGCCTGGGCATTTGGTGTTGTGGCATTCCTTGGTGGCGCCAGATATGAAGTACATGGATATGAGAATGTTCCAAAGGATAAGGCCGTACTTTTCATCGGTAATCACCAGAGCTTTTTCGATGTAGTCCTTGGTTATCATCTTTGCCCTGCAGTTACAGGCTTTATGTCAAAAAAGACCTTCGAAAAGGTCCCTTTGTTAAACGTTTGGATGAAAATGAATTACTGCCTGTTCCTTACACGTACTGATCCAAGACAGGATTTAAAGCTTATTATTAAAGCACAGGATTTCATCAAGGCTGGTATTTCAATGTTTATCTTCCCTGAGGGAACCCGTTCTAAGACTGGGGAAATGGCAGATTTCCATGAAGCTTCATTTAAAATTGCAACCAAGACTGGCTGCCCTATCGTACCAGTGGCGTTTACAAACACCCGTGAGGTTTTCGAAACACATTTCCCTAAGCTTAAGAAGACACGAGTAATCGTAACCTTCTGTCCACCAGTTGATCCTACATCACTTGAGGGGGATAATAAAAAACACCTCGGAGTTTATGTCCGAGGTATTATAGCAAATCAGCTTGAAGCAGATTCTAAGCTAATCTAGTCTTAAGAGCCTCCACTACATGGCTAAAGTTCATGAAGTGTGAGGCTTTTACTAATATAGTATCTCCGCCTCTGATTATTGGTAATAAATCTACAAGCATTTCGTCCACTGTCTTATAGTGATGTGCCATACATGAGCTGTTGGTGTTTGACAGCGATTTATTGATTTCTTCTGAAAGCTCACCTACCGTAAATACGTAGCCTATATGATTATCCTCAAGAGCGGTACCAATTTCATAGTGAAGCTTGCGCTCATCCTCACCAAGCTCTCCCATATCTCCAAGGACAGCGATAGAACGTCCTGCTGCCTTGCCAAGGACTTCGATTGAAGCCTTCATTGATACTGGGTTTGCATTATAGCAATCGTCTATAATTGTAATATCACGAATCTTAATTAGATTATTTCTTCCAGAGATTGTCTCAGCTCTATTAAGACCATCGGCGATTTCCTTGTTAGTAAGACCAAGTGTATGTCCAACAGCTGTTGCCGCAAGGGCATTCATTACATTGTGAGCCCCAGGAAGTGGGATGGTAACATCAAAACTTTCGCCAAATGCTGTGATTGTAGCAGATGTTTCAGACAAGCCAATTGGCTGCACATCCCTTGCATTAACCTGCTGATTATTCATTCCGTAGAATATCTTTTTCAAGCCAAGAGTATCGGCATCTATCAGCTTATCATCGTCGCCATTAAGAATGACAAGACCATCTGATGGCATGTGTTCAAACACTTCTGTCTTTGCTTTTAAGATTCCATCACGAGATTTTAAGAATTCCAAATGACACTGACCGATGTTGGTCATTACAACAATATCAGGCTTTGCAATATCACCAAGGCGGTGCATCTCTCCAAAATCAGAGATTCCCATTTCAACAACAGCTACCTGATGCTCATCCTTGATTCTACAGATGGTAAGGGGCAAGCCTATTTCGTTATTGAAGTTACCCTCTGTCTTAAGGACATTGAACTTAGTAGAAAGCACTGATGTAATCATTTCCTTAGTGCTGGTTTTTCCAACTGAACCGATTACACCAACCACAGGTATGGTAAGCTCCATTCGATATGCTGTTGCAATCTGCTTAAGTGCAAGCTTGGAGTCCTTAACCAGGATATAAGGACCCACTGGATTTACAAGCTCTCGCTCTGATAAAGTGGCAAGTGCTCCATCCTTAAATGCTCCTTCGATGAAATCGTGACCGTCTACTCTGGCACCTACCATAGGTATAAACAGATAGTCCTTTTCAACCTTACGATTGTCATTTACAGCACCCTGTATTTCCTTTTTTTCAGCCCCCTCAAATCCCTCAGGTACAAACAACTTTCCATCTGTTACCTTTGCGATTTTTTCAAGTGTCATGTTCTTCATATATATCTCTCTTACTTCTAACTAATTGCTAATTGTACTTCTTCAAAGAAACATTTATTAAATGCTCACACAAATCCTCGAAATTCATTCCTGTTACAGCTGCCTCCTGTGGAAGTAAGCTGGTAGGAGTCATTCCTGGAAGTGTGTTTGCCTCTAGACAATATACATTTTCATCAGCATCCATCATAAAATCCATTCTGGCATAAGTGGTAAGACCAAGTGCCTTAAACGCCATCTCGGCATACTTTTGCATATCCGCAGTTGCCTTAGCGCTGATTTCGGCTGGGCAGGTTTCTACTGCTGAGCCTGCTGCATATTTGTTCTTGTAATCATAAAATCCCTGCTTTGGTGCAATTTCGATAACAGGAAGAGCCTTGCCCTCGATTACTCCATCAGAGAATTCTCGTCCACTAATAAACTGCTCGATAACAACCTCATCTTCCCACTCAAATGCCGCATCAAGGGCAGCTTCAAGCTCGCTTGCACAATTAACTATTGTTACGCCGATAGATGAACCACCGCAATTTGGCTTAACGATGCAAGGATATTTGTCAAATGTAAAGCCTGCACGCGCCCCCTTTGTAAGTGATATTCCTGCTGGTGTTGGAACCCCTGCTCTATCAAGGACATCCTTTGTCATCTGCTTAGACATGGCAACGGCGCTGGAAACATAATCGTTACCTGTGTATTTGATTCCATATAAATCAAATGCTGCCTGAACCTTGCCGCTTTCTCCATCGCCACCGTGAAGAGCCATAAATACTATGTCGGCCTTCTGGCAAATCTTTATTACATTAGGGCCAAAGAAGCTAGGACTCTTGTCAGGACGGCTTGCAATAATCGCTGGAATATCAGGAGCTTCTGTAGGTATTGATTCTACCTTGACAGAATTCTTAACGCTGTCCTCAAAAATATCTGTTATATCACATTCCTTATCGGAGTATCCCATGAACACATCAAGCACTAATGCTCTGTGTCCTCTTGCACGAAGTGCCTCTGCCACCATAGCGCCAGATTTAAAGGAAACATCACGCTCTGAGCTAAGACCTCCGGCCAAAACTACTATATCCATAATAAAACCTCTTTTATAAATTTAAAAAACATTCATTGGTTAATATAGTATTTTTCTTGAAAAATTACAATAGTTCATCTACCCCATTTGTTTCAATCTGTATTCCTTAAGCATGTGAGCCATTAAATTTTCGGTAGCAATTAAAAATTTATCAATCATTTCCACACCATTATTATCTCCGTTTACCTGACATATTTCCGCCTGGAGACAAAGTGACCGATAAATTATTCTTGTATCTGCCATGGAAATATATTCTCCAAAAATAAAAGTAAGACATTCATTTACCCTACCGTAATCCTTTCTTGCCATAAAAAGCCTGGCCATTACTTCGGAGATTTCAATAAATCTTTCCTTTATTTTAGGACTATCTACATATCCTTTATTGTTGAGCAAGCCTTTAAATATAATCTCAGCATTTTTATCATCCCCCAATGCCATATGCGTTTTGGCTATTATAAAAAACAATTCATATTCTATATCTGTAATCTTAACATTTGGGATATCCTCATATCTGGGTATTTTTCTTCTTAGTTCAAATATGCCTATAGCTTCATCTAAAAATTGTTCTAATGGCAAACCATTTCTTCTAGAATGTACCAAATGTGCCAATACAAAATACTGCTTATCTATTTCATCACAGGAATCATAATTAATCATCTCCCATTCCTTCACTTCATCCTTAGCTTTTCGTTGTTTCTTTTTCCCTTTAATCCTATCAGACAGATCATCTTTTGATTCCATATAAGCCAGTAATGTATTAAGCTTATTTTCTATATCTTCACAACGACCATTTTTTATAGCTTTTAGAAGCTCTTGCCTTGCTTGTTTAAAACGAAATATTTTTTCCATGGTAATTTCATCGTAAGCCATGCCAAATCCTTCAAAGATTTCATTTAGCTTATCAAACAGTTTTTTCCCAACAAGCTCATCCCCATTTTCGATTCGCGAAATTGTAGGCAATGCACAATTAGCCATTAAAGAAACATCTAACTGAGTAAGATTTTTCTGTTTCCTTAACCACTTCATGTAACTTCCAAAGCTTTTCAAATCCATAAAAATACCTCCTACTCGTGTAATCGTTATTTCCTTGATTATACAAGTAGGAGGTTAATATTCTTTGTCTATTCTGTTTTTAAATTTTAAACTTAGAACTCTGGTTCAATCAATCCATAAGCTCCATTTTTTCTCTTGTAAACTACGTTAATCTCATCGGTATCTGCATTGCGGAACATGAAGAAATCATGTCCTAGCATTTCCATTTCAAGGCAGGCATCCTCAGCATACATAGGCTTCATATCAAATGTCTTCTTACGGATAATCTGGATTTTCTCCTCATCTGCATCCTTTTCTTCAATGAAATCCTGTGCGAAGATAGTGCGTGAATCTGACTGCTTTCTATCGATGATTTTGTTTCTGTGCTTTTTAAGCTGTGCCTCTAGTGTATTAGTAACTGCTTCGATTGAAGCGTACATGTCTGATGTGGTTTCCTCAGCTCTAAGATAAGAGCCCTTCATAGGAATTGTAACCTCGATTTTTTGACGTCCTTTCTCAACGTCCAGTGTGATTATAGCCTCTGTGTCCTTATTGAAGTATTTGTCTAACTTCTTGAAACGCTCCTCCACAGCGTCCTTTAATCCTGCTGTTAATTCAATGTTCTTTCCTGTGATTGTTGTTTTCATGATGTCTACCACCTTTGCGACGTATTTGAAAAACTATAGAGCAGATTAGCTACTTTTGCTAATTTTATATTTGCCAGGAAGTTTTTCATGTAAAAATTATACCAATACTCTGTTCTTTTCACAAGGCTTTTATCTGAAATCTTTCTTAAATAATTATTAATTGTGTATACAACAGGCTTCCTGCAACTATGTTATAATAGCTATCAAAGGAAGGTACATACAATGAAAAAGACTGCAATTATAACTGGAGCAAGTAGAGGAATTGGCAGAGCTTGTGCCGAGGCGCTTGCTAAGGAGGGCTACCACCTTGCTCTGTTTTGTCACAACAATATAGATATGCTTAACGACTTCGCAGCAACACTGCGCAAGGATTACAAAATAGAAGTTTACACCTATGCCGGTGACATTGCTGACAGTGGATTCACTATTCCCGCCTGCGAGGATGCCATAGAAAAGCTAGGTCAGGTAGATGTCCTTATTAACAATGCAGGCATCGCTCACATCGGCCTACTTACAGATATGTCCTTAGATGAGTGGGATGAGATGATAGGCACTAACCTATCCCCACTTTTTTACACTGCAAAGGCGGTAGTACCTGCCATGGTACACGCCAAATCAGGCAACATTATCAACATCAGCTCCATGTGGGGCACCGTAGGTGCCAGCTGTGAAGTAGCCTATTCTGCTGCAAAGGGTGGCGTCAACTCCTTCACTAAGGCATTAGGCAAGGAGCTTGCCCTAAGTGGCATAGCCGTAAACGCCATTGCCTGCGGCGTAGTTGACACCGACATGAACGGAATGCTATCAACAGAAGAAAAGCAAGAGCTCTCCGACGAAATCCCGGCTGGCCGCTTCTGCACCCCAGCCGAAATCGCTGAGACAGCCCTTTCCATAATAAAAGCCCCATCCTACATGACAGGGCAAATAATCGGAGTGGACGGCGGCTACATCTAAGCCACGCTACTATCCAATTCGCCCTCAACTTTGTTTGTCATGGCCCGCCCATAGGCCCCACACCCTCACACATGGGAACACAATCACAGATTTTAGATTATCTTAATGTGAAATCTTGCATCTTTATTAGTAGGTGTTCTTACAAAGTTTTACAATTCTATCGGCAAAATATGCTGAGAGCGGACATATACTAAACTTAAAGAGCATGTGTATTAGCAGGATTACCCCCTATTACTTTTTGCTATTACATTCGCTAATAAAAATTAAAAAAGCAGGTTTTGAATATATAGCCACCGTGGCACATTCGACATCGTGTCTCAAGTGTCCACTTGCGCCGCCGTCCTAGCGGCGCATGCCTATATATACAAAACCTGCTTTTTATTTTTCTAAGCTCACTCCAAAGCAAAAAGTAATAGGGGGTAATCCCGCTAAGACACATGCTTGTAGACCTACAAATATGTCCGCTCTCTACACACATTACCTTCGAATTGTAAAAGCTTAGTAAGTACACCTACAGATGCAAGATTACTCACATTAAGATAATCTACAAATCTGCTCAAATGATATTCCCCTGTGTGAGGGTGTGGGGCCTATGGGCGGGTCATGTTCCTACTATAAATATGGACGGATTGAATAGTAGCTTAGCTCCCCATAAGGATTTTTTGCATTTCCTCCCACTCTAATTTATGAAAATGGTTTTTAAAAATTGTGATTTGCTTTTGATCTTCTTCAGGGAGCTGATAGGTGTTAAGCTCTTCGAGAATCATTTCCACGGCGCTGTAGTCCATGGTAGGGCATACTTCCTTTAGAGCAGCGTAAGCATCGATAAGCTCATCACGAGTGATGGGCTTTTTGACAGCTGCGAGGCGCTGTTTTTCTGTCATATAGCCTTCTAACTTTTGGCAATAGCTTCTGAATAACGAAAGAAAATCTTCTATATTAGCAGCTATAAATGCTGTATTTCCTGACTTGCCAGCCATTTCAAGGTCCAAAGCGTCACTTGCAAGTTCTGTAGCCCCAATCATTCTGGCTGATGTTTTAAGTGCGTGTACCTTGATTGTAAATAGCTCGATATTTCCCTGATTATAAGCCTCTTCAATAAGCGCGGCATTTTCCTCGATATCATGGTAGAAGGATTCTAGGAATTTGTCGAAGTCTTTAAGACTTCCGCAATACTGTAACCCATCCATAAGGGATATGCCATCCACTTTGGAGAGTTCTATCTTATTAATATTCATACTTAACTCCACTTTAAAAACACGTGTATTCTACTACCATAATTAAGGAAATTCAATCATTTTTTTAACAACACAAAATCCCCTTCGTTCCTTACAACTCAAGTATTTTCTGTAAGTATAATTTGAATTTTTGCTCCTCATCCTCTGGGAAGCATATAGTAGCACCAATACCAGTGAGCCAGCCATATAGCTGAGGTGATACAGCAACAGATATTCTAGCCTTTACATAAGTCTCGCCATCTGGTCTAGCATCGATTTCCTTACCGAATTTGTCCAGCACAACTCCAATTAACTTCTTATCAAACCTAATGGTAACCACCCTCTCGTCACCAGAGAACATGCTAATGTGCTGTTTGGCATATTCATGTGGGTTGAGAGCATCGCGTTCTTTGGCACCAGCGCGCTCATCAGGTGTCATTGCAGCTGATATCATTTTATCCACGCGGTAATGTCTGATTTGTTTACTGTCATCATCAAAGGCTACCAGGTAATAGTTTTCATCGTTTCGTAGCAAAAATGCCGGGCTTACAATGTATGTCTTGCCGCCATGCCTTGGCTTCATTTCCTTGGTAAGGGTCCACTCCTGGTATTTGAAAGACATCTTCCTATCATTATCCAGGCACTGATAGATAACATCGATGGTGTAAAAGATTTTTTCATTACCTGCTGGGGCTTTCTCTGGAACTACCACCTGACGGCTTAGCTGAGTGGCATCATCTATGCTAGCAAGACTTGTTATCTTATCCACAAGCTCCTTGGTTTTCTTGCTGGATATAAACTTAGATGCACCAACTGCATCCACAAGAAGCTTTAGCTCTGCCAGCTCAAACACACGGCTGGCGATATAATAGCCCTTTTCTCCTTTGACCACATCAATGCCTGCATCCATAAGGGTATCCATATCCTTGTAGACAGTCTTTCTTTCCGCTGGAATGTCCCTTGCCTTCAGGCGTTTGGTCATTTCGATGGCATTTATTTGATGCTTCTCATCGCTTTCACTCATGAGAATCTGATATTCATTTAATATCTTAAGCTTTTGTCCCCCAACGTGTGGCATGGTTTTACCTCTCTACTATTTTTACTTAAGGTTTTTTGTGATATAATTCTTATTTGATTATAAGTTAATTTTTTAATGATTTAAAGGAATTATATGAGTAGACAAGATTTTTATAAAAAATGTAGAGTAGATTATCCCACATTTACATATCAGGGATATTCTTACGATTTAGATAATAAGGGAATCAGCATGACTTTTGATTTTGCCATCGATGGTCTGGCTGAATTTCACCCTACATGGTTTATTCCACGCATCCATAAGATAGCTGATTTGGATGAAAACCTTATTGATGAAATGGTATTTTCCCTTGGTATGGTGGAGCTTATCAGCTATTGGAAGATTGCATGCCCACCTACAGTTATCATCAAGGATAGAGCTCTTTCTGATGAACAGATTAGCTGGTGGAAGAAGCTTTACTGGGGCGGTCTTGGAGAATTCTATTACACCAATGGCATTGAAGAAACCCTAGATAACTTCATGATAATCAAGTGTGAATCAGATAATCCTAGCAATCCACCTAAGTTTGTAACTGATAATGCCATTAAAGCAGGTCAGCTTCCTAAGGTAATGGTGCCTGTTGGGGGCGGCAAGGATTCCGTGGTTTCCATCGAGCTTCTTAAGGATAAGGCAGATGTTAACTGCTACGTAATCAATTCCCGTGGTGCAACTGATGCCACTGTGGAGGTTGGAGAGCTTACTGATAAGACCATTTATGCTAAGCGTACCCTTGATAAGAACATGCTTGATTTAAACGCCAAGGGATTTCTTAATGGTCACACACCATTTTCTGCTTTGGTTGCATTCTCAAGCATTATTGCAGGATATATTAACGGCCTTAGCTTCGTGGCGCTTTCAAACGAATCCAGCGCCAACGAATCTACTGTTGCAGACAGCTATGTAAACCATCAGTATTCTAAGTCTTACGAATTTGAAGAAGATTTCAGATATTACGAGCGCACTTTTATCGGAAGCGGTGTTTACTATTTCAGCTTCCTTCGCCCACTTGCAGAGCTTCAGATTGCCATGCTTTTCTCACAGTTTAAGAAATATCATGGCGTGTTCAAAAGCTGTAATGTAGGCAGCAAGCAGGATATTTGGTGCGGACATTGCCCTAAGTGCCTGTTTGTTTATATCATCCTTTCTCCATTCCTTACACTAGAGGAGCTAGATAACATCTTTGGAAAGAGATTGTTCGAGGATGAGACACTGATGGAAGATTTCGACAAGCTTTGTGGAATCCTTCCTGAAAAGCCATTTGAATGTGTAGGCAGCCGTGATGAGGTTAACGCTTCTATCGTTGAATCAATTCGTATATACGATAATAAGGGAATCGAACTTCCAGTACTTCTTAGCCATTACAAGGAAGTTAAGCCAGTGGCAGGTGAGGATTTTACAGCTATCGTAAATGCGTATTCACATGAACATGGTTTAAATGAATACTTTGAAAATATTATTAAGGACGCTTTGAAATAAAATGAAAGAAACAATTAGAAATCTAGTAAAAGATAAAAAGGTATTAATTTTAGGATTTGGTCGCGAAGGACAATCAAGCTTTCGCCTTATATCATCTGTAGGAGGTTACAGCTGTCTGGACATAGCTGATGCTAACGCCGTAAGCTCTGACCTTACAGCTATGCACAATGTAATCACTGGCGCCAACTATTTAGATTGCCTGGATGATTATGATGTAGTATTAAAAAGCCCTGGCATCGTGCTTCCTAAGGATATTAAGGAATACAAGTGCCACATTACCTGCCAGGCTGATTTGTTCCTTATGGTATATGGGGCCCAGACAATCGGTATCACCGGTACTAAGGGCAAGTCCACAACTTCTTCACTTTTATATCATATACTTAAAACATGCGGCAAGGATGTGCTATTCGGTGGTAACATTGGTCTTCCTATTTTTGATATTACAGATCAGATTCACCCACGCACTATTATCGTGTTTGAGCTTTCCTGCCATCAGCTTGAATATGCTCACTATTCGCCATCCAAGGCCATCCTTCTAAACCTTTACGAGGATCACCTTGACCATTATGGCACTGTTGAAAAATACTGGAACGCTAAGAAGAACATATACAGAAACCAGGGCTACTGCGATTTTCTATTCTGCAATCCTGATTTCTTACCTACACCAGGCGAGTGCAAGGCTGCTGTTATCAAGGTTAAAGCTGCAGACCTTCCATTCAAATCATTTGAAGATATAGATGGTGTTACTCTTCGCGGTACACACAACCTTTTCAACACAGCTTTTGTATATGATGTGTGCAGAAGATACGATATCACCGATGAAGAATTTATAGAAGCTCTTGCAAGTTTCAAAACACTTGCTCATCGCCTTCAGTTCATCGGTAAGAAGGACGATGTTGATTACTACGACGATTCCATCTCTACCACAGTAGAATCTGCCATCAGCGCAGTTCGTGCCATCCCTAATGCTGGCACCCTGCTACTTGGGGGCATGGACAGAGGAATCGATTACGACCCATTAGTAGAATTCTTGCCTACCACCAGATTAGAGCACATTATCCTAATGTACGACAGTGGTAAGGTTATTTTAGATAAACTTAAGGCTACTGCAAACGAGGATTTCATGAGTAGAGTTACTTATATTGAAGAGCTTGCTGATGCCTGCACATTTGCAGTAGAAAATGCAACTAAAGGAACCGCCGTTATATTGTCACCTGCCGCAGCCAGCTACGGCCATTTCAAAAACTTCGAACAACGCGGCGACTTCTTCAAGGAACATGTAGGATTATAGGCTTCTCCCCTAATAGGGGAGAAGCTGTCAGCGTAGCTGACTGATGAGGGGTATCCCCGGAGGATTAAACTATGCCAAGACTAAACCTAAATCCAGAAGGTCCAATCACCCGCCACTGCTCTAAGTGCGGCTGTCGAATCCCTATCAGCTCCGCCTACGACCAGTGCAAGGAATGCATGAAAAATGAACTCTTTCCAAAAGTGAAAGAGTTCATTCTAAATAACTATGACGTTAACGAAGTAATGGTTGCTGAGGAGTTTGGCATCGACACCAGCCTCATCCACGAATGGGTTCGAGAGGGACATCTTGAGTACAAGAAAAGCAGCCTATAGTATCCAATATTTTAAAAATGACAAAATTT